>NZ_CP115543.1:3630416-4267500 GCF_031834615.1 Stenotrophomonas aracearum | reverse complement strand
AAACCGGGTGATCTAGTCATGGCCAGGGTGAAGGTGCCGTAACAGGTACTGGAGGCCCGAACCCACGTCTGTTGCAAAAGACGGGGATGAGCTGTGATTAGGAGTGAAAAGCTAATCGAACCCGGAGATAGCTGGTTCTCCTCGAAAGCTATTTAGGTAGCGCCTCATATGTATCCTCTCGGGGGTAGAGCACTGTTATGGCTAGGGGGTCATCGCGACTTACCAAACCATTGCAAACTCCGAATACCGAGACGGACTGTATGGGAGACACACGGCGGGTGCTAACGTCCGTCGTGAAAAGGGAAACAACCCAGACCCACAGCTAAGGTCCCAAATTCACTGCTAAGTGGAAAACCATGTGGAAAGGCACAGACAGCCAGGAGGTTGGCTTAGAAGCAGCCACCCTTTAAAGAAAGCGTAATAGCTCACTGGTCGAGTCGGTCTGCGGGGAAGATTTAACGGGGCTAAGCAGTGAACCGAAGCTTGGGGTGTGCATATTTATATGTACGCGGTAGAGGAGCGTTCCGTAAGCCGTTGAAGGTGGATTGAGAAGTCTGCTGGAGGTATCGGAAGTGCGAATGCTGACATGAGTAACGATAATGCGGGTGAAAAACCCGCACGCCGAAAGCCCAAGGTTTCCTTGCGCAACGTTAATCGGCGCAGGGTGAGTCGGCCCCTAAGGCGAGGACGAAAGTCGTAGTCGATGGGAAGCAGGTTAATATTCCTGCACCTCGCGTAAGTGCGATGGAGGGACGGAGAAGGTTAGGTGTACCCGGCGTTGGTTGTCCGGGGGAAAGGCGGTAGGTTTGGATCTTTGGCAAATCCGGGATCCTCTAAGACCGAGCACCGAGACGAGTCTTTAAGACAAAGTCACTGATACCACGCTTCCAGGAAAAGCTCCTAAGCTTCAGCTTACGCAGACCGTACCGTAAACCGACACAGGTGGGTAGGATGAGAATTCTCAGGCGCTTGAGAGAACTCGGGTGAAGGAACTAGGCAACATGGCACCGTAACTTCGGGAGAAGGTGCGCCCTTTTTGGTGGCTCATGCGAGCTATAGCTGAAGAGGGCCGCAGAAACCAGGCCGCTGCGACTGTTTATCAAAAACACAGCACTCTGCAAACACGAAAGTGGACGTATAGGGTGTGACGCCTGCCCGGTGCTGGAAGGTTAATTGATGGGGTCAGCCGCAAGGCGAAGCTCTTGATCGAAGCCCCAGTAAACGGCGGCCGTAACTATAACGGTCCTAAGGTAGCGAAATTCCTTGTCGGGTAAGTTCCGACCTGCACGAATGGCGTAACGACAGCGGCGCTGTCTCCACCCGAGACTCAGTGAAATTGAAATCGCTGTGAAGATGCAGCGTTCCCGTGGCAAGACGGAAAGACCCCGTGAACCTTTACTATAGCTTTACACTGAACGTTGAGTTCGTCTGTGTAGGATAGGTGGGAGGCTATGAAACTGTGGCGCTAGCTGCAGTGGAGCCATCCTTGAAATACCACCCTGTCGTGCTTGACGTTCTAACCTGGGCCCATTATCTGGGTCGGGGACCGTGTATGGTGGGTAGTTTGACTGGGGCGGTCTCCTCCTAAAGAGTAACGGAGGAGCTCGAAGGTACGCTCAGCGCGGTCGGACATCGCGCACTGTGTGCAAAGGCATAAGCGTGCTTGACTGCAAGATCGACGGATCAAGCAGGTAGGAAACTAGGACTTAGTGATCCGGTGGTTCTGTATGGAAGGGCCATCGCTCAACGGATAAAAGGTACTCCGGGGATAACAGGCTGATACCGCCCAAGAGTTCATATCGACGGCGGTGTTTGGCACCTCGATGTCGGCTCATCACATCCTGGGGCTGTAGTCGGTCCCAAGGGTATGGCTGTTCGCCATTTAAAGTGGTACGCGAGCTGGGTTCAGAACGTCGTGAGACAGTTCGGTCCCTATCTGCCATGGGCGTTGGAGATTTGAGAGGGGCTGCTCCTAGTACGAGAGGACCGGAGTGGACGAACCTCTGGTGTTCCGGTTGTCACGCCAGTGGCATTGCCGGGTAGCTATGTTCGGAAGCGATAACCGCTGAAAGCATCTAAGCGGGAAGCGCGCCTCAAGATGAGATCTCCCGGGGCACAAGCCCCCTGAAGGAACCATATAGACTATGTGGTTGATAGGTCAGGTGTGTAAGTACAGCAATGTATTGAGCTAACTGATACTAATGATCCGTGTGGCTTGACCATATAACCTCAAGTTGCCTTGGCCGACATGACATGTCGATGGATACCAAGTGCACGCTACGTCACAAGACCTATGAGAGGCTGGCGCCCGAAATCCGACCGGATTCGTGGCGACACTCCAACCGTCTCCCTGGTGAAATTAGCGCTGTGGAACCACCCGATCCCATCCCGAACTCGGAAGTGAAACGCAGCTGCGCCGATGGTAGTGTGGCTCAAGCCATGCGAGAGTAGGTCATCGCCAGGGTTTACACCCCAAAAACCCCGCTGCTCATGCAGCGGGGTTTTTTCTTTGTACCCGAAATTATTCCGCGAGGAATCGCGCGATCACGTCCGCTACGAGCTGCGGGTGCTCCATGTGCAGGTGATGGGTGCCGGGGAATACGTCCAGGCGGCCATCGCGCAGCAGTTTGATGCGCTCGCTGCGCAGCGGTTCGGGGTAGTACGACTGCGCCGGGGTGGCGTAGATCACCTGGGTGGGGCATTCGATCGCGGCGAGCAGATTGTCGATCTGCGCTTCGCTCATCCGCATCGCGGTGGGCAGCATCAGGCGCTGGTCGCTGCACCAGCTGTAGCCGCCTTCGACCGCCATCACCCCGCGCTCGACCAGCAGGCGTGCGCACGGCTCGCTGAGCTGATTGGCCATCATCCGCGCGCGTACCGGCGCGGCCAGGTCGGCAAACACGCGCAGTTTCTTCGAGGGCAGTGCACGCGCGGCGCGCACGTGCTCGCGCAGGCGCTCCGCGGTTTCATCTTCGGGGCCACGCAGGCCGCCGAGTGCTTCAATGGCGACCAGGCGTTCCACGCGTTCGGGCGCCGCCGCAGCGGTGAGGCTGGCGATGCCGGCGCCCATGGAATGACCGAGCAGGATGAAGCGATCCCAGCCCAATGCATCGGCCACGTCCAGAACGTGGCAGATCGCGCCAGGCGTGTTGTACTGGGTGCCATGCGGCAGGTGCGCACTGTGGCCGTGACCCGGAAGGTCGATGGCCACCAGCTGCAGGTCCGGCAGCGCATCGGCCAGCGGTACGAAGCTGGCGGCGTTGTCGAGCCAACCATGCAGCGCCAGAACGCGCGTACCTTCGGTGGCGGCCGAGCGCAGCCCGGCGACGATGCTGCCGTCGACCGGCAGGGTGAACGGTTCCAGCCTCATGTCAGCGCCGCGATGCTCAGCCGCGACAGTGCCAGCGCATGCGCGGGATCGGCATTGAGGCAGGGGATGTAGCGCATCTGCGCGCCGCGCTCGGCCACCGTCTCGGTGAACCCCATCGCCACTTCTTCCAGGGTTTCCAGGCAGTCGGTGGCAAAGCCGGGGCAGACCACGTCGATCTTCTTGATCCCGCGCTCGGCCATCGCCCACAGCGTAGGCTCGGCATACGGTTGCAGCCATTTCTCGCGACCGAAGCGCGACTGGTAGGTGAGCTGCCAGTCGTCAGGGCCCAGCGCCAGCGCCTGCGCGATCGCCTTGGCGCTGGCTTCGCAGCGCTGCGGATACGGATCGCCGGCGTCGGCCAGGCGTTGCGGAATGCCGTGGAAGGAGAACACCAGGCGCTCGCCGCGCCCGTGTTCGGCCCACCAGTGGCGGATGCTGCCGGCCACGGCGGCCACCCAGTCCGGGTCGACCGCGTAGTCGCGCACCAGGGTGACGGTGACGCCCGGATGCCGCGGCTGCCAGTCGCGCACCTGGTCTTCGATGGAGGCGGTGGTGGTGGTGGAGTACTGCGGATACAGCGGCAGCACCACGATCCGTCGCATGCCTTCGGCGGCGAGCCGGTCCAGCTCTGCGGTCAGCGCCGGGGCGCCGTAGCGCATGGCGTGGCGGACGCGCAGGTTGGGCATGAGCTGCTGCATGGCCTTGGCCAGGCGGCGGGTGTGCACCATCAACGGCGAGCCATCGGGCAGCCAGACCTGGGCGTACTTGGCGGCGGACCGGCCGCCGCGCAGGGGCAGGATCAGCCCGTACAGCAGCGGCTTCCACAGCAACGGCGGAATCGCGACCACGCGCGGGTCGCTGAGGAATTCCGCCAGGTAGCGCCGCACCGCAGGGGCGGTGGGCGTCTCGGGTGTGCCTAGATTGACCGCCAGCACGGCGGTGTCGGGTGCGTCGAGCATGGGGACATTCTCGCAGGTCTGCGCGACAGCGCGTGCATACTCATTGCGGATTCATAAGAACCCCACTAATTTCGGGGAAGCGATCTATTTTATGAATCGTCCGTATTTCGATTCCCCCCCTTTCTGGAGCACCCATGCGCCGTTTGAGCCTTGCACTGCTGATCACCGCCAGCCTGCTGTCGACCCCGGCATTCGCCGGGCCGGAGCAGGACCAGCGCGCCCGCAATGCGGTGCGCGTGCTGAATGAGATCCAGGCGATCCCCGAACAGGGCATCCCGGACAAGCTGCTGGATGAAGCCCGGGCGGTGGTGGTCATTCCCGACACGATCAAGGCGGGTCTGGTCATCGGCGGCCGTCGTGGGCATGGCCTGATGTCGGTCAAGAATCCGGACGGCAGCTGGTCGAGCCCGGCGTTCATCAAGCTCACCGGCGGCAGCATCGGCTTCCAGGCCGGTGTGCAGTCGTCGGACGTGGTGCTGGTGTTCCGCAACGATCGCAGCCTGGACAACATCGTCAACGGCAAGTTCACCCTGGGCGCCGATGCCGGCGTGGCGGCCGGTCCGGTCGGGCGCAACGCGGCAGCGGCCACCGACGGGCAGCTGAAGGCGGAGATCTGGTCCTGGTCGCGCGCGCGCGGGCTGTTCGCGGGTGTGGCGCTGGACGGGGCGGTGCTGCAGATCGATGACGAGTCCAACCTGGACGCGTATGGCAGCAACACCACGGCGCGGATGATCATCGAGGGTCGCACCACGGCGCAGCCGTCGATGGACGTGGTGGCCTTCCGCGACCGCCTGGAAGAGGCAACTTACTCGGCCCGCCAGAACCGGGGCACGGCCAGCAGCGCGCCGGCGCCGCGGCCGGCAGGCCCGCAGCCGCAGCAGGCGGCCCCGGCGGTAGCTGAACAGGCCAATGCGGGCGCCACCACGGCGCCGTTGCAGGCGGTTCCAACGCAGCCGGCACCGCAGCAGGGCTTCCAGCCGGTGGGTGAGGGTGAGGTCCGTACCGAGTCGTTGGACGGAAACTGACTTTCGTCACGCGCGCCGCCCTCCCGGCGGTGCGTTATGCTCAAGGCTTGGTTTCCAGGTAATGCGAGCAGAACATCATGGGCAGTTTCAGCATTTGGCATTGGGTGGTGGTACTGGTCATCGTGCTGCTGGTGTTCGGCACCAAGAAGCTGACCAGTGGGGCCAAGGACCTGGGTAGTGCGGTCAAGGAATTCAAGAAGGGCATGCGCGACGACGACGACAAGCCGACCGCGCACTTGAGCGATGAGTCGCGTCCGCAGGATCCGTCGACGACGTCGCAGAACGAGCACGACCGCGACCGTCGCTGATCAAGGCGGCATGCCGTGTTCGATATTGGTTTCAGTGAGCTGCTGGTCATCGCGGTCGTCGCGCTGGTCGTGCTGGGTCCGGAGCGGCTGCCGAAGGCGGCGCGCTTTGCGGGGCTGTGGGTGCGACGTGCGCGCAATCAGTGGGATTCGGTGAAGCAGGAGCTTGAGCGCGAGCTGCACGCGGATGAGATCAAGCGTCAGTTCCGTGAGGCGCAGGAGTCGGTGCGCGACACGGAAGCGCAGCTGCGCGCGAGCGGTGAGGCGGTGCGACGCGAGGCGGAGCAGGTGCGCCAGCAGGTGCATGCGACGGACGCTGCGGTCGCGCCAGGCGAGGAGCCGGTGATGACGGGGCCTGCGCCGGGTTCGCCGGCGAGCGTGGCGCAGCATGTGGTGGCGGAGGAAACCCGCGATGCGATGGCGCCGCCGGGAATCGATGGGCAGGCGCCGCGTGATCCGCCGCCTGCTGCGCCGGAGGTGCCGCGATGAGTGGCAATGAGAATCCGGAAAGCGGGTTGATCGAACACCTGATCGAGTTGC
Source organism: Stenotrophomonas aracearum (assembly GCF_031834615.1). NCBI lineage: Bacteria > Pseudomonadati > Pseudomonadota > Gammaproteobacteria > Lysobacterales > Lysobacteraceae > Stenotrophomonas > Stenotrophomonas aracearum. Next base: position 4,261,301 of record NZ_CP115543.1, on the reverse strand, counting down.
GGGCGCGGTTGATGCGGGCGCTGATCGGGTTGGGGGTGGTGCTGCTGGGGTTGATGCCGTTTTCGCGGCAGATCTACAACTGGCTGGCACACCCGTTGATTTCGCAGCTGCCGAATGGGCAGTCGATGATTGCGATCAATCCGGCGGGGGCGTTCTTTGCGCCGCTGAAGCTGACGTTCTTCGTGGCGTTGTTCATTGCGGTGCCGTGGCTGCTGTACCAGCTGTGGGCGTTCGTGGCACCAGGCCTGTATGCGCGGGAGAAGCGGCTGGCGGTGCCGTTGCTGGCGACGTCGGTGCTGCTGTTCTACATCGGCTGTGCGTTTGCGTATTTCCTGGTGCTGCCGGCGGTGTTCCATTTCCTGACGACGTTCCGGCCGGATGTGATTGCGATCACGCCGGACGCGAATGCGTACCTGGATTTCGTGCTGGCGATCTTCTTTGCGTTCGGCAGCAGTTTCGAGTTGCCGGTGGCGATGGTGATCCTGACGCTGCTGGGCTGGGTGTCGCCGCAGCAGTTCAAGGAAGGCCGGGGTTACGCGATCGTGGGCATTTTCGTGCTGGCGGCGGTGTTGACGCCACCGGACGTGGTGTCGCAGCTGATGCTGGCGATTCCGATGGTGCTGCTCTATGAGCTTGGGATTCACGCTTCGCGGTGGTTGGTGCCTTCGAAAAGCGATGAGAAGCAGACGCAGTGATTCGCTTCGCTTCTAGATTGCGCTGAGAGCAGCGTTTCAGTTCTTACGTGCTGGGGCGGCCGCCGGGCAGCCCCGCTCCGGGACACGCCGTGAACCCGTCCATGGGGGCTGCTAGAAAACATCCATGTTTTCTAGCGTCCCTCCGGGGGCTACCCGGCGGCCGCCCCCGATGGATTGCGGTGTGCGGACAGTAGAGCCGGGCTCTGCCCGGCTCCGACTTATGCTGCGAAGATGTTGCCCGGGCCGTTGCTGGGCGGCACTGGCGGCGGGGTGGTGCGGCCGCGGTGGTCGAACATCTGCTTCCAGGCGGCGTACACGGCGCCTACGTAGAGCGGCATGATGACGGTGGACATGGCCAGCTGCATGACGAAGGCGGCGGCGCCTACGCCGGCGACGAGCATGGCGAGCTGCATGGCGATGACCACGAGGAAGTAGATGCACAGCGTGGCGATCAGGCCGAGCAGCATGAACACGGCCATGGCGCCGAAGTTGCGGATGCAGCCCTGCAGGCTCATGCGCAGGGCGTGCATGCCGCTCTGGTGATCGAACACGACCAGGGCGGGCTGGGTGAACATGGCCATGCTCAGCGCGACGAAGGTGGCGAAGGCGAGCAGGATCCAGAGCAGGATGCGCATCACCGGGACGCCGGCCATGAGGGCCAGGGTTTGTTCGTTGCTGGGGGTGGCGCCGGACTGCTGCAGTTCCTGCATCTTGCGGAACATCTCGGCGGAGGCGGTGAGGCCTTCGCTGCCCATCATCAGGTAGAGCAGCGAACCGAGCGCGATGATGGCGATCAGCTGGATGGCCAGCGGAACCAGCAGGTGGCTGACGCGGCGGTCGCGGATCGGCTGCAGCAGGTGCACGGGAGTGGCGCGGTGGCCGTCGTCGACTTCGCGCACGGCGCAGAGCATGCCGCCGAAGACGAGCGGGCCGACGGCGACCGAAAGAAGCTGGCCGATGACGCCGAGCCAGCTGGGCAGGGCCTGGGCGAGCACGAGGATCAGCGAGCTGACCAACATGCCGATCACGCCAAGGACCGCCAGTTGCAGCGGTGCGCGGCGATACAGGGAAAACGCGTCCAGCAGCCATTGGGCGCCCGCCGAGGCGGGCAGCTTGCGAATCTCGCTCATACCATTCCGAACAGGGGGAAGGGCGCGTGCGCCCTGGATCGGATCGATTATGGCTGTTTTCCGCGCGCCTCACCTGAAGGAAAGGCGCTCGACGCCTGGCTTTCAGTTGTTGCGGGCCTGGCGGACGAAGCGGCGCAGCAGCTGGCGGGCCAGCGGGGCGGCGCTGACGCCGCGGGCAACGCTGCGCGCACAGCCGCCATGGCGGCTGATGCACTCGGCGCGGGCGCGGACGTAGCCGCGCATGTGGTGGGTGGCGAACTCGGGGTGGAACTGCACGCCCCAGGCCTGCTGGCCCCAGCGGAAGGCGTGGCAGTTGTCCTGCGCCGAGCGCGCCAGGATGGCGGCGCCTTCGGGGGCGCGCAGCACGGTTTGCAGGTGGGTGGCGTGGGCCGGGAAGCGGGCCGGCAGGCCGGCGAACAGGGGGTCGTCCACGGCCGAGGGTTCGAGCGCCAGTTCGATGGTGCCGGACTCGCGCCCGGCGGGGTTGTAGGCCACTTCGCCGCCGAGGGCGTGCGCGAGCAGCTGGTGGCCGTAGCAGATGCCGAACACCGGGCGGTTTTCATGGGCGGCGGCGCGCAGCCAGTGCGCGCTGCGCTCGCTCCAGTCGGCGCGGTCGGTGACGTAGGCGGCCGAGCCGCTGATGATGACGCCGGCAAAGTCGCGGTGGTCGGGCAGCTCGTCGCCCTTGACCACGTCGACGACCACGGTTTCGTCGGCGTCCAGGCCGGCGGCGACCCGGATCCAGTGCGGAAAACGGCCGTAGCGGCGCAGCGAGGCGACCGGTTGGCCGGTTTCAAGAATCAGGAAGGGCGTGCGGTTCATCTCGCGGAGGCAGTACGGTCAGGACTTCCTCGATTGTAGTCAGCCCTGCTGCCACCTTTTCAAGTGCCGCGCGACGCAGGGTTCTCACTCCTTCAGCACGCGCGGCCTGGCTGAAACCGGCCAGGTCCATGTCCGCGCGGATCAGCCCACGCAGGCGCGGGCCCAATGGCAGCAACTCATACAGGCCGACACGGCCGAGGAAACCGGTGCGCCGGCAGTCCAGGCAACCGGCCGGTGCATATGGCGTGCCCGACTCTGGTAATGCTTCATCGGCATCAGCCAGGACCGCCCATTGGGCGGCGGTGAGCGGCTTGGGCACCTTGCAGTGCGGGCACAGGGTGCGCACCAGGCGCTGGGCGAGCACGCCGTTGATGGTGCTGGCCAGCAGGTAATGCGGCACGCCCAGGTCGAGCAGGCGGGTGATCGCCGAGGGCGCGTCGTTGGTGTGCAGGGTGGAGAGCACCAGGTGGCCGGTCAGCGAGGCCTGGACCGCCATCTGCGCGGTTTCCAGGTCGCGGATTTCGCCGATCATGATGATGTCCGGGTCCTGCCGCAGCAGGGTGCGCACGCCGGCGGCGAAATCCAGGTCGATGTTGGTCTGCACCTGCATCTGGTTGAATTCCGGGGCGATCATTTCGATCGGATCTTCCACCGTGCACACGTTCACGTCGGGCGTGGCCAGGCGCTTGAGGGTGGAATACAGGGTGGTGGTCTTGCCCGAGCCGGTGGGGCCGGTGACCAGCACGATGCCGTGCGGGCGCTCGACCAGGGTGGTCCAGCCGGCCGCTTCCTGCGGGCTGAAGCCGAGCTGGTCGATGCTCTTGAAGGCCGCGTCGGGGTCGAAGATGCGCATCACGCACTTCTCGCCGAACGCGGTAGGCATGGTGGAGAGGCGCATTTCGACCTCGCGCCCGCCCGGTGAACGGGTCTTGATGCGCCCGTCCTGCGGGCGGCGGCGCTCGGCCAGGTCCATGCGGCCCAGCACCTTGATGCGGCTCACCACGGCGGTCATCACCGCCGGCGGCACCTCGAACACCTTGTGCAGCACGCCGTCGATGCGGAAGCGCATGCGCCCCATGTCGCGACGGGGCTCCAGGTGGATGTCCGAGGCACGCTGTTCGAAGGCGTACTGCAGCAGCCAGTCGACGATGTGCACCACGTGCTGGTCGTCGGCGTTCACATCGCCGGCGCGGCCCAGCTCCACCAGCTGCTCGAAGCTGGGCAGGGTGCCGTTGGTCTCGCTGCGCGAGTCGTTGCGGGCGCCGCGCACCGAGCGGGTGACCCCATAGAACTCCATGGTGTAGCGGTGCAGGTCGAGCGGATTGACCATCGCCAGCTCGATCCGGCGGCGGGTCAGGTGCTGCAGGTCGAGCAGCCATTCCTGGGACAGCGGTTCGCTGGTGGCCACCAGCAGCCGTTCGCTGTCCACCGCCAGCGGCAGGAAGCGGTGGCGGCGGGCGTAGGCGTGCGAGACCAGCGCGGTCACTGCCGAGACGTCCACCCGGGTCGGGTCGATGCGCAGGTAGCGGGTGCCGGTGCGTTCGGCCAGCCACTGGGTCAGGCGCTCCAGGCCCAGTTCGCCGCCGCCGGCCGCGGCCAGCTTCAGGTTGGCCAGCAGCACCAGCGGGTGCACTTCGCTGGCGTTGCGTGCGCCCTGGCCGGTAAAGCGGATGCGCTCCACGTCCTGCGCCGCGACCAGGCCGTCGGCGACCATGGCCGCCGCGACCTGCTCGAACACCAGCCGGCCCGGCGGCAGGGGCTGCGGGGCGGGGGCGAGCGTTGCCGGTGAGCGGTGTTCCATGGCGCCAGAATCCTCGAAGCGGGGGTTGCAGGTCCCTCGCTATACTAGCGCACCCCCTTTGCAGGCAAGAATCCGCCGCATGTCCGCGAACCCGAACGTTCCGATCACTTTCCAGGGCCTGATCCAGACCCTCAACCAGTATTGGGCGCAGCAGGGCTGCGTGCTGATCCAGCCGCTGGACCTGGAGGTCGGTGCCGGCACCTTCCACCCGGCGACCTTCCTGCGCTCGATCGGTCCGGAAAGCTGGAACGCGGCGTACGTGCAGCCCTCGCGCCGTCCCACTGACGGCCGCTACGGCGAGAACCCCAACCGCCTGCAGCGCTACTACCAGTACCAGGTGGCAATGAAGCCGAGTCCGGACAACATCCAGCAGCTGTACCTGGATTCGCTCAAGGCGCTGGGCATCGACCCGCTGGTGCACGACCTGCGCTTCGTCGAGGACAACTGGGAATCGCCGACGCTGGGCGCCTGGGGCCTGGGCTGGGAAGTGTGGCTCAACGGCATGGAAGTGACCCAGTTCACCTACTTCCAGCAGGCCGGTGGCCTGGAGTGCAAGCCGGTGCTGGGCGAGATCACCTACGGTCTCGAGCGCCTGTGCATGTACCTGCAGAACTGCGACAACGTCTACGACCTGGTCTGGACCTACGGTCCGGACGGCACGCCGGTGACCTACGGCGACGTGTACCTGCAGAACGAAGTGGAGCAGAGCACCTACAACTTCGAGTACGCCGACGTGGACGAACTGTTCCACCGCTTCGACGCCTGCGAGAAGGAAGCGCAGAAGCTGGTCGAGGTGGGCCTGCCGCTGCCGGCCTATGAGCAGGTCTGCAAGGCCAGCCATTCGTTCAACCTGCTGGACGCGCGCCGCGCGATCAGCGTGACCGAGCGCCAGCGCTACATCCTGCGCGTGCGCGCGCTGGCCCAGGCGGTGGCAAAACTGTATGAAGCCAAGCGCATCGAAGCGGTGGCGGCCAAGGAGGTGCAGGCATGAGCACGATGCTGCCGCTGTTGATCGAACTGGGTACCGAAGAACTGCCGGTGAAGGCGCTGCCGGGCCTGGCCCAGGCCTTCTTCGATGGTGTTGTGGATGGACTGACCAAGCGTGGCGTGGCCGTTGAAAAGGGCGAGGCCAAGCCGCTTTCGACCCCGCGTCGTCTTGCGGTGCTGCTGCCTGGCGTGGCGGTGGAGCAGCCGGAGCAGAAGGGCGAAGTGCTCGGCCCGTACCTGAACATCGCGCTCGACGCCGACGGCCAGCCGACCAAGGCGCTGCGGGGCTTCGCTGCGAAGGCCGGGATCGACTGGACCGCGCTGGAACGGACCAGCGACGCCAAGGGCGAGCGCTTCGTGCACCGTTCGGTGACCCCGGGCGCGCGCACCGCCAGCCTGCTGCCGGAGATCCTGGCCGAGGCGCTGGCCGGCATGCCGATTCCCAAGCCGATGCGCTGGGGCAGCCACAGCTACGGCTTCGCCCGTCCGGTGCATTGGCTGGTGCTGCTGCACGGCAAGGATGTGGTCGACGCCGAGGTGCTGGGCCTGAAGTCCGACCGCATGAGCCGTGGCCATCGTTTCATGCACGACAAGACCGTGTGGCTGTCGCAGCCGGACGACTATGTGAGCTCGCTGCAGGCCGCCTGCGTGCTGGTCGACCCCGACGCGCGCCGTGCACGCATTGTCGAGGCCGTGAATGCCGAAGCGGCGTCGGCCGGTGGCCAGGCGCGGATCACCGACGACAACCTGGAACAGGTGGTCAACCTGGTCGAATGGCCGGCGCCGGTGCTGTGCAGTTTCGAACGCGAATTCCTGGCGGTGCCGCAGGAAGCGCTGATCGAAACCATGGAAATCAACCAGAAGTTCTTCCCGGTGCTCGACGCCAGCGGCAAGCTCACCGAGAAGTTCATCGGCATCGCCAACATCGAGTCGAAGAACGTGGCCGAAGTGGCCAAGGGCTACGAGCGGGTGATCCGCCCGCGCTTCGCCGACGCCAAGTTCTTCTTCGACGAAGACCTCAAGCAGGGCCTGGAATCGATGGGTGACGGCCTGAAGACCGTGACCTACCAGGCCAAGCTGGGCTCGGTGGCCGACAAGGTGCAGCGCGTGGTCGCGCTGGCCGGGGCGATCGCGCCGCAGGTGGGTGCCGACCCGGTGCTGGCCAAGCGCGCCGCGCTGCTGGCCAAGAACGACCTGCAATCGCGCATGGTCAACGAGTTCCCGGAGCTGCAGGGCATCGCCGGCCGTCATTACGCGGTGACCGGTGGCGAATCGCCCGAGGTCGCGCTGGCGATCGACGAGGCCTACCAGCCGCGCTTCGGTGGCGACGACATCGCACTGTCGGAACTGGGCAAGGTGCTGGCCATCGCCGAGCGCCTGGACACGCTGGCCGGTGGCTTTGCCGCGGGCCTGAAGCCGACCGGCAACAAGGACCCGTTCGCCCTGCGCCGCAATGCGCTGGGCCTGGCACGCACGATCATCGAGTCGGGCTTCGACCTGGACCTGCGCGCGCTGCTGGCCAGCGCGCTGGCCGGGCTGCCGGCCGCCGTGCAGCCCAGTGCGGAGCGCAAGACCGACGCGTTGCCGCAGGAGCTGTACGACTTCATCCTCGACCGCCTGCGCGGCTACTACGCCGACAAGGGCGTGCCGGCCACGCACTTCAATGCGGTGGCCGAGCTGAAGCCGGCGTCGCTGTACGACTTCGACCGCCGCATCGACGCGATCGGCACGTTTGCGGCGCTGCCGGAAGCCGAAGCGTTGGCTGCGGCCAACAAGCGCATCCGCAACATCCTGCGCAAGGCGGACGGCGAGATTCCCGGCATGGTCGACCCGTCGTTGCTGGTGGAACCTGCCGAAAGCGAGTTGGCCGAAGCGGTGGAAGCCGCCATCGATGACAGCAACGCGAGCCTGCACCAGAAGGACTACATGAGCGTGCTGGCGCGCCTGGCCCGCCTGCGCCCGCAGGTGGATGCGTTCTTCGACGCGGTGATGGTCAACGCGGAAGATCCGAAGCTGCGTGCGAACCGCCTGGCCCTGCTCAAGCGCCTGGGCGACCGCCTGGGCAGCGTGGCGGCGATCGAGCATCTGTCCAGCTGACGGCAACGCCCCGTTCCTGCGACACCCTGAAAGCGCCCGACATGTTCGGGCGCTTTCTTTTTCCGTGCATCCGCTCGATTGCGACGAAAAATGCAATCAGTCTGAATCTTGATTGAGCGCATCTACACAAATCGCGAAAAACGATAGATTCATGCAATCGGTACTTCCGGGGGCGGCGTGATAGTCCAGCGCCGCCCCACGTCGTACGGAAGTACCCATGCCCTCGCTAGATCGCGCCGCCCTGCTGCTCTCCACCCTTGATCGGCACACGGCCACCCCCAACGCACCCGCCGCGCAGGATGCGGACAGCATCCGCCCGGACCATGTAGGCAACGCGACACTGCCGTCGACGCTGGCAACCGAAACACTGGCGCGGGTGCTGAGCGACCGCGAAGCCGACGTACGCGGCAGGATCCGGGCGGCCTACCCGCCCGAGAGCTGGAAGGTGGCCGACATCATGGACCGCCATCTCGCCGCAGCGACCACGCAAGCCGAGCGGGACGCGGTTACCGCCCATATGGAAAAGGCGCTGGCCGCGCGCGACCACGAGATCAACGTGGTGCGCGATCTCGGCCTGAACGTGCTGGGCACCGTGCTCGACCGTGCCGCATGGAGCACCCTGCTTGCGGCGCTGCCCAGCTGGGCCAACAACGCAATGAGCGCAGGCCAGGTGGCGCGTGCGGCGTTCAGCGGCAGCTGGAGCAGCCTGGCGGGGGTGCTGCCCTCACTGGCCGCTGTGCTGCCGTCGCTGCGCAGCCATGCCGAGTTCGATGCGCTGCTGCAGTCGCTGCCCGAATCCGTGCGCACCGGCCTGGCCAGCCTGCACGACAGCATCAGTGAAACGGACGCGCAGCTGCGCCCGAACCTGGCCGGCGGCCACCTGCTGTCCGCGCTGGCGGTGGCCGCGCTGCTCTGGCAGGTGCAACGCGCGCTGCCCCCGCCGAGCCGCCAGCTGCAGGGCATCGGCCGTTTCGTCGCGGAGCTGCCCAACCACTGGCAGCGCATCGCCGTGCTCAACGGCGTGGGCGGCGCGCTGCTGGAGCCGGTGGCATCGGCACAGGGAGCAGACCTCGCCGCACCCAAGGTCCCGCTGACGCCTGCGCAGAAGCTGGAACGCATTGCGCATCAGAAGGCGGTGGACCGGCGCGAGGCGATCATTCCGCCGTGGGATGTAGCGAATGTCGGGCAGGAAGTCTGGCAAGCGCCCGGACTGCCTCATTCGGGTGGAGGCGTTGCAACGCCCTTTGCATCTGAGGGAGCTGCCGCAGAGTCGGACGCCGCTGCATCGCCGGCCGCGCGTCCGCAGGTGGGATGGATTCCCTGGTTGGGTGCCGGCCTCACCGCCTTGGGCCAGTGGGGACGCGGCGGCTTCCAACCCGTGCCGCAGGGGCCGCCCTCCATCGAAATGACCGACATGGGCGCGGTGCCGCTCCAGGAAGTGACCGCCAGCACGCCGCTGGTAACAGCGCCGGTGCAGGTCGGCGCGGGCGCAACCGCGGCCGCGACCACCCGCAGCGCGCCCGGCCTGCGCCGCGGCCTGCTGTATGGCGCCGTTGCAGGCAGCCTCGGTGGCCTCGGCGCCGCAGCGTGGGGGCTGAAGCAGTGGTTGTGGCCCGCCGTGCCGGCTGCGGCGACGACCACGGAGGTGGCCAGCCAGCTCGCCAACGCCCCGGTGGAACTGCCGGATGGCAACTGGGGCACTGCACTGGATCTGGTGTTGGGCGATATCGAACCCGCCGCGCGCAGCGGTCGCACCCGACGCGCAGCATCGGCCTCCCCGGCCGCACCCACACCACCGCATCGCAACTACGCCGCACAGCTGCAGGGCGTGACTGCCGCGCAGCTGGACGCCCTGCGCGATGATCCGGAGCTGCTGCAGCAGGTGCAGAGCATGCGCCGCTGGTCGGTGGCGATGGCACACGACATCGCCACGCGTCCAGGTTGGGAATGGGTCGCGAAGTTGCCGACGACCGAGCAGGAGCTGCTGGTCGGCCAATGGCAGGCGCTGCGTGGCCTGCGCCCCGCATTGTCTGCCGTGCAGGACAGCGCCGGCGCGTCGATGCGTGCGGCCCTGCGCACGGCGGGCTGGCAGGGCGACTGGCAGGACATCGAGGTGCGCCTGCCGTCCGCCCGCGTGGCCGGCATGGCCGTGGATGACCGCCTGCCGTTGCTCGAATTCTGCCTGGCCCGTGATGCGCAGGGCACGCCGGTGTTCCTGCGCAACGGCACACCCGTGTCGACCCCCGAACGCGCCCAGCTGACCCGCTTCGTGCGCAGCGCCGAGGCGCGACGCCTGCGTGGCGACATCAACGCCCGTGTCGAGCAGCTGCGCCCGGCGCTGGGTCGCGCGGTGCAGGCGCGCCTGGCCATCGACGCGCTGAAGGCCAAGGCGCACGGCGCACTGGGCAGCGGCAACGCGCACCGGCGTGGCGCCGACGTGGTACTGGGCTTCCTGCAGGGTACGAGCGCGGTGGAGCGCGCGACCCTGACCTACACCGACCGCCTGCCCAATGGCACGCCGATCTCCGTGCAGGTGCCCAATTACCTGGTGCTGCGCAGTGCCGGCGAGCCGGGCCTGCGCGGCCAGGTGGTGCTGTACCGCTCCGACCTGGCCAGCTTCCAGGCGTTTGGCGACGAAGGCGCCTTCCGCCAGTTCCTGGACGCCCAGCGTGCCCGCATCGGCATGTTCGCCGCCAATGGCAGGATCGACGGCACCCTGGCCGGCGACATCGTGCAGGCCGCCATGCCGGCACAACGCGCCGCGCTGCGCGAGCGCGTGCAGTCCTGGGAGTCGCGCTGGTCGCACTACCAGAGCGGCGACCGCAGCGCCAAGGCCTGGAACCCGGCCGACAGTTTCCGGCTCGACTTCGCCCCGGTGGATACGCCGGCAGGCGAACGCCAGGCGTGGGCAGACGCGCTGGTCGTGCACGGGCAGGGACTGGCGCAGCAGCAGCTGGACCGCAACCTGCTGCGCTGGAGTCCGCTCGGGATTGCCAACGTCAACGCGGAAAACGCCTATCGCCTGCAGCAGGACACCGCGCTGCAGAGCCTGCGCCAGCACGCACACGACAGCGTCTGCGACGCGATGACCGGCGCGCTGCGCATGGCCGGGCTGCAAGGATCGCTGGACGGCTTCGACCCGGACCGGGTGCGACTGCGCGTGGGCGTCCACGAGATGGCGCTGACCGACTGGGCCACCAGCGGTTGGCAGCGGCACGGGCTGCGCCGTCCCTCGATGCCGGCCAACCTGCCCGACTGGTCGCCGGACGCGGCCGGCATGCCCGAGGCACGGTTGGAGCCGGCGCCCTGGCTGGACGACCGCACCCTCGACGCGATGCAGCTGGTGGCCTACCAGGCCGGCGCATACGGCACACCGGATATCGACGCCTCGCTTGGCGCGCAGCTGCAGGACCCGGCGCTGCGCCGCGCGCTGTGCGGCGTGCTGGAGGACTACGCCGACAGCAACGCGCTGGCCGATGCCTACATCGAGCACCTGCAGGCGCTGCCGCACAGTGCCGACGGCAATGCATTCGCCGGTGCCCTGGCCGACCAGCTGCGGGCCCGCACCGGGTGGATGATCGAGGTGGCCTACCAGAATGGCGCGATCGACGTGGCCACGCGCACGGCGTTGAAGGCCGCGCACGCACGGCTGGATCCCGACGGCGCGCGGCCGTCGTCGCTGCAGGCGGTCACCCTCAAGGACCATGCGCTGGTCGGGCTGTGGGCGATCCGCAGCACCGCGGGCACCTATGTGTTCCTGCCCGACACCGCGCAGGGCGACCGGCTGCTGGACGCGCGCGCATTCGGCCAATGGCTGCGCCAACCGGGCGCGGAAGCCTACATCCGCGCGCGCGCGCAGTACCGCCACCACCCCGACCTGGCCGCGATGTTCGCGCATACCTCGGCCAGCTACGCCATCCCGGTGGGATTCGCGGCCACGCAGGGCCCTGACGCCGCAGCGGAGGCGCTGATCGCCGCGCGCGTGGACGACGTCGACGAGATGACCGTCAGCCAGCTGGAGCGGTTTGCAGACACCTTCACCCTGATGGGCGCGGTCGGTGTAGGCGCGCTGTGCTCGCTGGCCAGCGGAGGCACCGCCACCCTGCTGTGTCTGGCAGGCACCCTGGGGTTGGTGGGACGAAGCATCGAGGAGGGCTTCGAGCAGTTCGAACGTGGCGACCGTGACGCCGCGCTGATGGCCTTGGCAGAAGCCCTGTACGACGGGATCGACTTCGCGCAGGTCAACCGGATCCGCGAGCTGCTGTACCAGGTGGGCAGGCGCAGCCTGGACACCGTCGCCGACGCAGCCGACGCCCTGCGCCACTGGCGCCTGCAGTCGCGGGCGTTCGCTGCCGACGGCACGCTGGGCACGGCATGGGTGCAGCCACGCGCCACGCTGGAGCAGGCGCCGATGCTGTCACGCCCGCTTCCCGACGGCGGCACGCTGTACCTGCAGCAGGGCCGCGAGTACCTGCAGCGCAACGGTGAGTTCGTCGAGAGCTATGTGGACGGCAACGGCGTGCGCCGCCTGCGCGATCGAAGCGACGGCGACGCAGCCGGCGCGCCGGTGCACTTCAAGGATGGCCAGTGGCGGCGCATGCAACAACGGGCGGCCGTTCGGGTCACCACCACCCCGTTGCCGTCGCCGACCAAGCCGGACTGGATCAAGCGCGTCCCGGAAGCGGAAGTGTTGTCGCCGAACAAGCTGGATCAGCTTGAAGCCGTGTTTGGCTTCATGACGCTCAAGCAGCGGCCGGACACCGACCTGCTGCAGACCGTCCGCGAGATGACGATGACGGCGCGGATCCAGCAGCTCTGCGATTCTCCCGACAGCCTGGGCCTGCCCGGCGACGAAGCGATGGTCCTGCGTGCGTGGGCGGACACGCCTGCGCTCGGCAACGGGCGCAGCGTGGAAACCTACACCGAGGACTTCGGCGATTGGACGCGCGTGGCACGCTTCGGAATGGGACCGGTGGGGCTGCATGTCCGCACCGAGGATGCGCGGACACTGCCCAGCCTGGAGGCCCTGGTCGACGCAGCCGACGAGCTGGCATTGATCGACCGACTGGGCCTGGCCGAAGATGCCAGCCGGCCCGAGCTCATGGCAGCCGTGCGTCGCGAGCTGGGCCGTACCATCGCCGCTGCTCCTGCGCAGAGCCTGCAGACCTGGCAGCGCTGGGCGGCCATGCAACATCGCCTGCCCGCAGCAGCGGACAACCTGGTCAAGCACTACCCCGAACTGACCCGCGCCGAGGCCGAAGCGCTGGTCAGCAGCGACCGCGTGCTGAAACAGCATGCCGAGGCGTGGCTGTTTCCCCAGCGGACCGCCAGCAAGGTGGCCGAAGTGCTCGGCAACCGCTCGCGGCGCAGGCAGCGCGAAGCGGTGGTGGGCGGTCGCATCCGCTCGCTTTCGGAGGTGCAGGAGCTCGGCGCCCATCTCCAGGACGTTCTTCCGGAGCGGGTGTGGACGGTCACGGCCGACACCGCAACCGACGCCGTCATGCTGGTGTTCCGGCGACAGTCACAGGAAGGCGTGGTGGGCCAATTGGCCTTCGGCGCTGACGGTCATCCCTACATCCCGGGTGGCAGCGGTGCCCGCGGTGACATCAAGAGCTGGCAGGAGGGTGTCTTCTCACAACTGACAGCGACCGAGCGGAACGCGCTTTCCGACCCGAGCGCGCTGCGACGCGCGGTCGTGAATCACATGAAGCGGACCCCGCTGATGCGGGTCTGTTCGATGCCGCGCTCGCCCGGTGGCAGGGTAAAGCGGGGTGTAGACGGGTGCGATCCGCCGGCGAGCGTATCGCTGAGTCCGGAGGAAGTTGCTACGCGTGATGCAGTCAACGCGCGGCTGTTCCAGGTGCACACCCGCGCCGAGCAGGAGTACGCCGGCATCCGGGATCTGCAGAACGAGCTTGAGGCGCTGAGACTCGAAAAGCGCGCGCTGCAGGCGCAGGGCCTGGAACTCCCGGACGCCAAGCTGGCGCGCGTGGCTGAACTGGGCGGCAAGGACCTGATGCATGAGCGCAACTTCCGCCTCAAGAACTTCGTCGCCTACGACCTCCAGGATCTGCGACTCAACGGCGAACCCGTTGTGCTCCAAAACTTCCCCTCCCAGGGCGTCGCCTACAGTGGCCCGCCAGTGGCATGGATGAGTAGCCCCGACTACGTGGGCAGCACGCCGATCCGCCGTGTCTTCGTTGCCGATGAACTTGTCGAGAAAAGCTACAAGGGAAAAGGCAAACAACGCACAGCAGCACCGATTCCTCCCATCGATCGCTTCCGTACCGACTACGCGATGGGTGCCGACCTGCTGACCACCAGCAGCGAGCGGGCACGCAGCTCTGGACTGGTGACGTTGACGGACGATGACCTGCGCGCGCGCGTGGGGCCCAATGGAGCCGACGGAGCGCCCGGATGGGTCAGGCTCGCCGACCTGGCCGATGCGCAGTTGGAAGCACTGCCGCGGCATGCGCTTCCTGAAACGCTGCAGAAACTACTCGGCGACGCACGCTTCCTGCCATCGAATGTACGCGACCTCGAACCCGGCAACTACCGGGTGTTCGAGATCCGATCCTGCAGTGAAGGCAAGGCGTTGGACAGCTGGTTTGCTGCGTTGATCGCAGCGAAGCCCGAGCTGGCAGCGCCGCTTCGGGCGGCCAGCAACACACCCGTGGAGGGATTGAGCGGGGAGATGGTGATGATCTCCGACATGCATCCCTGCGCCACCAGTTGCGACCGGCGCCTGACCGCCCTGACCAACGTGCTGAAGCAGGTGAAGCTGCGCGTGTTCTTCCATTTCCTGGACAACCCCGAACGTACCGAATGGCGACTCAACCTCATGATCACCCGGGAGCTGGAACGAACCCGCCCGCAATGGAAAGCGACGGAAAGTGAGCTGGAAGCGGCACGCGCCAGCATCCGAGCCGCGTTGCTGGACAAGGCCCATCCACAACGCAGGGAAGCTGCCGAGGCAGATCTGCTGCATCATCCTCCCGTGGCCAGCGACCTCCCCGTGCCGCGGCTGTGGATGCCGACCGCTGAGGAGGTGGAAATCTTCTAGAGCCCTCGGCTGGCCCGGGCCCGGAGGTAGCGCTGCCACCGGGCATTGCCCGCACATTGGAAGCAGCACGGCGAGGAGCAGAACATGGAGATCAAAGGCAATGGACCCGGCGTGCCGCTGCATCCATCGGATCACCCACGACCGGGCGACCGGCCGGACGCGGAAGCGCCGGCCAGATCGCTGCTCAGCCCTGCGCAGGAACAGGCGCTCCTGGCACTACGCGATCGGGACTTGATTTTCGACCCTCATGCCAGGCGCGCGTTGACCAACGACCTGACAGGCGTGGGGGGCTACCTCACGCAGGGCTGGCTACCGGATGACAGCTACAGGGCCGGGCCGGTAACGCTGATGTGGCACGAAGCGACCTCGCCCGAAGGCGTCGCCTGGGATACCACCAACCTGACCCTCGAGCCGGACGCGCAGGTGATCGGCATGCGCAATACCGATGGGGGCGCAGACAGCTACTTCGTCTGCCGGCCGGATCGGGATGACGTTGAGGGCCCTCCCTGCTTCTTTACCCTCTGCATCGAGTCCGGCCGGCGCACAGGCATGTACGAGATCTTCGTGTCACCGCCGTGCAGCTGGCAGGCGTTTCTCGACCAGTTCGAGTGATGGGCGGACAACGCAAACGGTCGCTAGCGTGAATATCGCGTGATGCCCGACACCCCGGATGGGGTAGATACAGGCTTCGTTTTCAGCCCGTTCCCGCTATCCTGTGTCCCATGCCGCCTTTGAAACACCTCCTGCCCCTCCTGCTCCTGTCGCTGGCCCTCGCCAAGGCCGCGCACGCGCGCGGCACCATCGAGAAAGTCGACATCACCGGGCTGGACAGGAGCGACGACGCCGAGATCATCGAGAACATCGAAGTCTCGCTGTCGCTGTACGACACCATCGGCACGCCGCAGGGCGAGTCGCGGCTGGAATACCTGCTCTCGCAGGCCGAGCGCCAGACCCGCCGCGCGCTGGAGCCGTTCGGCTACTACAACCCGGTGATCAAGGTGGAGAGCCCGCGCGAAGGCGACAACCTGCACGTGACCATCCATGTCGAGCGCGGCCCGCCGACCCTGGTGCGCCGCGAGAACATCGACATCACCGGACCGGCGCAGCTGGACCAGTACCTGCAGGAAGACATCGAGAACTTCCGTCCGCGCAAGGGGCAGCGCTTCGAACACACCCGCTACGACGCCAGCCGCGTGACCATCACCCGGCGCCTGGCCGAGCGCGGCTATTTCGATGCGGACTTCACCCAGCGCCGGGTGGAAATCACCGGCGCCGAGAACGCCGCCGACATCGACCTCACCTGGGACAGCGGCCGCCGCTACAACATGGGCGACATCCGTTTCCACCAGGATTACTTCGTGGAACGCCTGTTCGACCCGCTGGTGTACTGGGAAAAAGGCAGCTACTTCCATGAAGGCAAGCTCGACCGCCTGCGCGAGTCGTTGACCAAGCTCGATTATTTCAGCGTGATCGACATCCAGCCGCAGCCGGACCAGGCCGATGAAAACGGCAACGTGCCGGTGGACATCAACCTGACCCGCGCCAAGCGCACCATCTACACCGCCGGTGTGAGCTACGGCAGCGAAAGCGGATTCGGTGTGCGCGGTGGCCTGGAGCGGCGCTTCATGAACAGCCGCGGCCACAAGATGAACACCCAGCTCGACTATGCGCAGAAGCGCAAGAGCCTCGTCACCACCTACCGGATTCCGGCGTTCAAGTGGCTGGACGGCTGGTATGGCTTTACCGCCAGCGCCTACGACGAGCAGACCGACTACATCGACCTGCGCAACTTCAAGCTGATCGCCAGCCGCAGTGGCGAGATCAACGAACACTGGACTGCGATCGCCTCGATCAACGCGCTGCGCGAGCGCTGGCGCTATGCCTCGGGCACCGAGTTCACCGACGCCATCTACAACACGTCCACGCTGGTGTACCCGCAGCTGGTGGCCGACTACGTCAACGTCGACGACCGGCTGGCGCCACGCAGCGGCATCAGCGGCACCGCCACGATGCGCGGTGGCATTGAAGGCGTGGGCTCGGACACCAGCTTCGTGCAGGCCAACGTGATGGCGCGCTGGTTCATTCCGGTAGGCGAGGCCGACCGCCTGATCCTGCGCGGCGAAGCCGGCACCACCTGGACCAGCGACCTGGTGGCGATGCCACCCAGCCTGCGCTTCTTCGCCGGTGGCGACCGCAGCATCCGCGGTTACGCCTTCCGTGAAGTCGGACCGCGCACGCCGCCGCCGGACAAGTTCGCGCTGGGCGCCAAGAACGTGGTGACCGCCTCGGCCGAGTACGAGCATTACTTCAAGGGCGGTCCGTGGGGCGGTGCGGTGTTCGTCGACACCGGCAGCGCGTTCGACAACACCATCGACCTGCATACCGGCGTGGGCTTCGGCGTGCGCTGGAAGTCGCCGGTGGGCCCGGTGCGCGTGGATATCGCGCACGGCCTGAACAACCCCGACTCGCAGTTCCAGCTGTACCTGAGCATCGGAGCGGACCTGTGAGCACGCCGACACCGACCCCCGCCACCCCGCCGCCGCCGCGCGTGCGTTTCTACCGCAAGCGCCGCTTCTGGGCGTGGTCGGGCTTCACCGTGCTGGGCCTGGTGCTGCTGGCGCTGATGCTGGTGTACTGGCTGCTGCAGACCGTGGCGGGGCGCGACGTGCTGCTGGCCCAGGTGGTGGCGCGGCTGCCTGCCGGCGCCACGCTGACCTGGAGCCGGATCGAGGGCCCGGTGTCCGGACCGCTGGTGCTGCACGACCTGGATTTCCGTTACGACGACATCCACTTCACCGCCGAGCGCGCCTACCTGGACCCGGACATCCGCCCGCTGCTCGGCCGCAAGCTGCAGCTGGACGCGCTGCAGATCAAGAACGCCACGTTGAACCTGGCCAAGAGCGATGAGCCGTTCGAGATGCCGTCGTGGCCGGAGTCGCTGCCGCAGATCGAGATGCCGCTGGCGATCCAGGCCGACACCATCATCATCGACGGCTTCCGCGTCACCCAGGCGCAGGAACCGGTGATCGACATCGCAAAGCTGCGCGGTGGCCTGGAAATCGCCAACGGCGAATTCCGTGCGCGCCAGCTCAAGGTCGACAGCAACCTGGGCGACTTCCGCATTGACGGGCATTACCTGCCCGGCAACGACTACACCACCGACATCACCATCGGCGCCTCGCTGCCGGCGCCGCGCGGGCGTACCCCGGCCAAGCTGGGGCTGGTCGCGCGTGGCAACCTGGGCCGCATGGAAATCGCCGTGGCCGGGCATGCGCCGGCACCGCTGCAGGCCAGCCTGGTGTTCGAAGGCCGCGACGAGCCGATGTGGAAGGCCAGTGCGCGCAGCAAGGAACTGGACCTGGCGCTGCTGGTGCCGGGCATGGACCCGGCGAGCGTGCCGCTGTCGCTGGACTTCACCGCGACCGGCAAGGGCGGGCAGGCCAACCTGCAGGGGCGCGTCCAGCAGGGCGACCTGGCGGTGGAACTGGCGCCGTCGAACGTGGGCCTGGCCGACCAGGTGCTGACCGTGTCGCCGCTGGTGGTGAAAGGCTTTGGTGGCCAGGCGCGCCTGCAGGGCACGGCCGATTTCACCGACCGCGAAAACGCCAGCCTGCGTTTCTCGATCGTGGCGCACGACCTGACCTTCGTACCGGAAGCGGACACCACCACGCCCGGCGCGGCCAAGCCGGTGCCGGTGACGTTGAAGGAAGCGCGGATGGGGCTGGCTGGCACGCTCAAGGGCTGGGCAGCGGTCGGTACGGCTTCGGTCGCGCGTGAGCAGCAGTCGGCGAACCTGGACTTCGACGTGCGTGGCAGCGACACGGCTGCGTTGATCAAGCGCCTGCAGGCCAAGACGCCGGGCGGTGCGCTCGACGTCACCGGCCAGGTGGCGTGGGCACCGCAGCTGGACTGGGACGTGGCGGCGAACCTGGCCGCATTCGACCCGGGCTATTTCGTGCCGGGCTGGGACGGGCGCCTGTCGGGCTCGGTGGCCTCGAAGGGCCGCCAGCTGCCGGTGCCGGCGGGCAGCCCGGCCGGTACTGCGGCGAGCTATGAGGCGACGGTGGACGTGCCGGGGATCCGGGGCACGCTGCGCAACCGCAACGTGGACGCGCAGGGCCGCTTCGCGCTGCGCGGGCAGCAGGGCGAGGGCAACGTGCGCCTGGCGGTGGGCAACAGCCGGCTGACTGCGCGCGGCAGCGTCGGTGATCGCCTGGACGTGCAGGCGCAGCTGGAGCCGGTGCAGCTGGACGACCTGATGCCGGGCAGTACCGGTACGCTGCGCGGCACGGTGCAGGTGCGCGGGCCGCGCACCGCGCCGGACATCACGGCCGACCTGGTCGGCAGTGGCCTGCGTTACAACGACTGGAGTGCTGAAGCGCTGAGCATCCGCGGCCGCCTGCCATGGCAGGGCAGCAATGGGACGCTGGCGGTGCAGGGCACGAAGGTGCAGGTGGGGATGCTGCTGGACACGTTGAACGTGGACGCCAGCGGCAGCCTCTCCAACCTGCGCGTGGATGCGCAGGCGAAGAACGAACTGGGCGCGGTGGCGCTGCAGGGTGGGGTACGACAGCAGGGCAATGCATGGCGGGGCGATCTTTCGGCGCTGCGCATCGCGCCGGTGAAGGGAGATGCGTGGGCGCTGCGCGAGGCGTCTACGTTCAGCGTGCAGGGCAGCAATTTCACCCTCAGCGATACCTGCCTGGGCGCGGCCACCGGTGGTGCGCTGTGTGCGAGTGCAAACTGGCCGCGCGATGGGCTGGTGGTGCGCGGTGATGCATTGCCGTTGGCGCTGGTGCAGCCGTGGCTGCCACCGCAGTCCGGGCGGCGCCTGTACCTGCGCGGCGAGCTCACGCTGGACGGGCGCATCCGTCCGCGTGGCAATGCGTGGGAAGGCAGTGCGAAGATCGCGTCGCTGGAAGGCGGCATACGGCTGGGCGACAACGCGCGCGGCGAGCTGGTGCGCTACGACCAGTTCTCGGCGACGCTGGAGATGACGCCGGCGCAGATCAACGCGAAGCTGGGCGTGGGCTTCCAGGGCAACGGCTTCGTTGATGCGAAGGTGCAGACAGGGTGGGACGCGAACGCGCCGCTCAATGGCGAGCTGTACCTCAACATGTCGCGGTTGTACTGGCTGGAGCTGTTCTCGCCGGACATCGTGCGGCCCACCGGTTTGATCGAAGGCCATGTGAGCCTGCGTGGCACGCGCGGTACGCCGTCGCTGGGTGGCGATGCGAAGCTGAGCAACTTCAAGGGCGAGTTCCCGGCGCTGGGCCTGACCTTCGATCAGGGCAGCGGCAGTTTCGTGGCGCAGCCGGACGGTTCGGCCAAGATCACGGCGCAGGCGAATTCGGGCAAGGGCACGCTGTTCATCGATGGCGGGCTGTCGTGGTTCGGCGATGCGCAGCCGTTGCAGCTGCATATCCATGGCGAGAACGTGTTGTTGTCGAACACGCCGGAACTGCGGATCGTGGCCAATCCGAACCTGGACTTCACCTTGGAAGCGGCGGCGATGAAGCTGCGCGGTACGGTGCACGTGCCGGAAGCGGACCTGGACCTGGAGCGGCTGGATCGCGGCACGTCGGTGTCCGAAGACGTGGTGGTGCTGGACCCGGCGGACCCGGAAGAGGGGCCGAGCTCACCGCTGGACATGGACCTGACGGTGAGCCTGGGCGACAACGTGCGGATGGCGGGGTTCGGTCTGAAGGGCGGGCTGAGCGGGAAGATGCAGGTGTGGTCGCGGCCGGGTCGTGAGATGACGGCCAACGGTGCGCTGGAAGTGAGCGGGCGCTACAAGGCGTACGGTCAGGACCTGACGATCACGCGCGGCAACCTCAACTGGAACTTCAATCCGGTCTCCGACCCGCGCATCAACATCCGCGCGGAACGCCGGGTGGGCGATGTCACGGCGGGCATCGATGTGACCGGGCGTGCGCAGTCGCCGCGGGTGGATGTGTGGTCGGACCCGGCGATGTCGCAGTCGGAAGCGCTGGCGTTCCTGGTGTTGGGCCGCAGCCTCACGGGCGCGAGCAGCGACCAGACGCAGCAGGTCACGGCGGCCTCGGCGGCGCTCTCGGCCGGCAGTGGCCTGCTGGCGTCGCAGCTGGGCGCGAAGCTCGGGCTGGACGATGCGGGTGTCAGCCAGTCGCGCGCGCTGGGTGGTTCGGTGATCGGCTTCGGCAAGTTCATTTCGCCGAAGCTGTACGTGGGCTACGGCGTTTCGCTGGTGGGCAGTGGTTCGGTGATTACGCTGAAATATCTGCTGCGGCGCGGCTTCGACATTGAAGTGGAATCCAGCACGGTGGAAAACCGTGGCTCCATCAATTGGCGTAGGGAGAAGTAGAGCCGGGCTCTGCCCGGCTGCTGTTGGATTCAGCCGAACAGCCGCAGGGTGCAAGGTTGCCCTGGTCAGGGCCGTCGGGTGCGGGTTTGTGGGGGACGCCGTAAATACATCCATGTAGGCTCATCGCCGCTTGCACGTGTGCGCTGTCCTGCGCACACGGCAAGACCGGGGTTGGGCTCCTGCCCAACCCGTCGGGCGCATGCGCCCGACCCATGCGGCTCGTGCCCCCTCAAACCCACCCCCGCCGACCCTCCGACAGTGCGTCGGTGGCCACGGCAAACGCGGGTGCCGGCCGTTGGCCGGCTGTTGATGCCGATCATTTCCATGCGTCAACGAACGCGGATGATTTCACGGCGGTCGTTTGGGAACCGACCCTACCACGGGGCACCCGGATGCCTCCGCGAATGACATCTGCAAACGCCGGTAGGGTCGCGCCCCAGCCGACCGCCGATAACTGCCCAACATCCGATGGGGCATTGCAAACATCGGAACCGCCTGCATCCGCACGCGCAATCCATGCCAAAAACGGCAGGTAAAAAATCGCGCTTCACAACTGAAAACGCCGTGGAAACGATCCGCCGCGATGCGCATCACACTCTGCTACGCGCATGCACCACAACGCCTCGCGCTCGCATCTGGCTCACTCCCGACATCGTCTTAGGAGCGGTCAATCGATCTGCGCGTTTCAACAGAAACAATCAAATTGAGCTAACTTCGCCCCGTCCGCATGGTGGACCCAAGGAGTTTGATAGCTCCGTAACCAGAAGATGGATGCAATATGTCGGGTGGGTGGCGAAATACAAAACCCTCGCGGAAATACGTCGCACCGTTACTGGTTACACGGCTATCAACCTCCCGACTCCCTCGCCATTCCGGCGAGGGAGACATCCAGGAGATGCCTACCATGCATGACCACGAACGCGATTCATCCGCCGGCACCCAACCGCGCGTCATCTACCACTGGCGCACGCCCCGCACCGTGCTCGTCGGCACGGTGCGCCACGACGACCACGAACCCGAATCGGGCGAAATCCTGATCCCGTCCCTCCACCTTCGCGGCATGTGGCTGGCCACTGCGGGCATCGAACCCGGCGCGCGGCTCACCGTCCAGGTTGCACCCGGTTGCGTGCTGCTCCGCACCCTGAAGCCCACCGTGCGCAGAGCCTGCCGCCGCGCAGGCTGGTACGCATGATGCCGTGGGCCGGGCTCCGGCCCGGCCCTGCGTGATCAGCACCCTGGCACAACCCAACACGGGCAACGCTGTTGGTAGGGTCGCGCCCCAGCCGACTGCCGATAACAACCCCCGCGCCCGGTAACGGCATTGCACCGATCGACATCAAGCCTCCAACACGCACGGGATTGCACAGGCCCATGCGTCAAAGCGATCGCGAACAGAGTCGGCGGTTGTTTGGGAACCAACCCTACCGAACCCGCATCACTCGGTGCCGCGTAGCGACACGCCATGCGTGTCCCCCATAAGCCACGCAGCACGCATACGTGTCGACCGCAGGTCGGCACGCCGGCTTTTCCCCAGGCCACCGACGCCCTGTCGAAGGGTCGGCGGGGGTGGGTTTGAGGGGGCACGAGCCGCATGGATGCGGCGATGAGCCTACATGGATGTATTTACGGCGTCCCCCACAAACCCGCACCCGACGGCCCTGACCAGGGGAACCGCGCAGACGGCGGCTGTTCACCCAAATGCATGAAGCCGGGCGCAGCCCGGCTCCAAGCCAGCCGGAATGAGCCCATCCCTGACCATCGGGCGTTGCCCCAGTCGCCCCCAGTAGCTAAGGTGCCCCCTCGTTCCGCCGTACTGGATGCACCCATGCCCGCACGCAAGCCCCTCAGCGCCGCCCTGGCGCTTGGCCTCACCCTCGCTGCCGCCGCCCATGCCGACGAAGGCATGTGGATGCCGACCCAGCTGCCGGACCTGGCCAAGCCGCTGAAGGCCGCCGGCTTCAAGGGCAACCCCGCCGACCTGGCCAACGTGACCGCACCGCCGCTGAGCGCCGTGGTTCGCGCCGGTGGCGGTACCGGCTCGTTCGTCTCCGCCGACGGCCTGCTGCTGACCAACCACCACGTCGCCATGGGCGTCATCCAGTACAACACCACCGCCGAGCACAACCTGATCGACGGCGGCTTCATCGCCCAGGGTCGCGCCGACGAGCGCCCCTCCAACCCCGACTTCCGCGTGCTGGTCACCACCGGCTTCGACAAGGTCACCGATGAAGTGCTGCGCGACGCGCGCGGCAAGACCGGCCGTGCCTACTTCGACGCCGTCGACCGCGCCAGCAAGCGCCTCGTGGCCGAGTGCGAGGCCGAAGGCAACGTGCGCTGCAGCGTTGCCGACATGTACTACGGCACCGACTTCTACCGCATCCGCCAGCTCGAACTGAGCGACGTACGCCTGGTCTACGCACCGCCGCGCGCCATCGGCAACTACGGCGATGAGATCGACAACTTCATGTGGCCGCGCCACACCGGCGACTTCACCCTGCTCCGCGCCTACGTCGGCAAGGACGGCAAGCCCGCCGCCTACAGTCCGGACAACGTGCCGTACCACCCGCCGGCGCACCTGAAGATGTCCATCGACGGTCCCAAGACCGGCGACTACGCCATGCTCGCCGGCTACCCGGGCATCACCTATCGCCATCGCACCGCCGCCGAATTCGCCGCCCAGATCGACGCCGTGCTGCCGCGCCGCGTGGCCGTGTTCCAGCAGCTGATCGACACCATCGAAGCGGCCACCGCCAAGGACGCGCAGGCGCGTACCCGCTACGCGGCGCAGCTGCAGTCGCTGAAGAACAATCGCAAGCGCGCCGCCGGCGAGCTCGAAGGCCTGCTGCGCAGCGACGCCAAGGCCCAGCGTGCGGCTGACGAAGCCGCCATGCTGCAGGCCACCGACGCCGCCTACCGCCCCGACATCCAGGCCCTGTTCGGCACCCTCTCGCAGGGCGCCTCGATGGGCGAGCGCGACTTCGTGCTGGAACAGGCCGCCAGCCAGAGCCAGCTGCTGCGTTCGGCGCTGATGCTCGAGCGCCTGCGTATCGAGTCGGCCAAGCCCGACGCCGAGCGCGAAAGCGGCTACCAGCAGCGCGACCTGGCGCTGATCGAGGGAACCCTCAAGCAGGTCCAGCGCCGCTATTCGCCCGAGGTGGAAAAGGCCCTGCTGACCGACCTGTTCACCCGCTACCAGCAGCTGCCCGACGCGCAGCGCGTGCCCGAGTTCGACGCCGCGTTCGGCCGTACCCCGGCCGCGCTGGCCAAGGCCCTGGACACGCTGTACGCCGGTACCCGGCTGGGCGAGGAAAGCGAGCGCCTGTCGCGCTTCGCCGCTGCGAAGGACGGCAAGCCGCTCGCGCACGACCCGCTGATCGATCTGGCCGGCCCGCTGGTGGCGGTGCAGCTGCGCCTGGAGGACGAGCGCAAGACCCGTGAAGGCGAACAGCTGCGCCTGCGCCCGGCCTACATGAAGGCCCTGTTCGCGTGGCGGGCCAAGCAGGGCCGCGCCGTGTACCCGGACGCCAATCGCACCCTGCGCATCAGCTACGGCAAGGTGGAAGCCCTGTCGCCGCGCGACGCGGTGCACTTCGACCCGGTCACCACCGTGGCGGGCATCGTCGAGAAGAACACCAACGCCTACCCGTTCGACGCGCCCAAGCCGCTGCTGGCGGCGATCGCCAAGGGCGACTTCGGCAGCACCGCCGACCCGGTGCTGAAGACCCAGACGGTGAACTTCCTGACCAACCTGGACACCACCGGCGGCAACTCCGGCTCGCCGGTGCTGAACGCACGCGGCGAACTGATCGGGCTGAACTTCGACAGCAACTGGGAATCGGTGAGCGCCAGCTGGTGGTTCGACCCGCGCTTCAAGCGCGCCGTGCACGTGGACATGCGCTACCTGCGCTGGCTGCTGGCCAAGGTCTACCCGGCGCCGGAACTGCTGAAGGAAATGGGCGTACCGGCGGAGTAAGGCCGGCAACCACCTACCTGGCGGGCAGGGACCGGATCCCGATCCAGTCCAGCTGCAGCGGGGCACGCAGCAGGTTGGGCTCGTTGCCCAGCGGGTTGTTGGGATCCCACACGTTCGGGTTGGCCGTTTCCGCCGTGTGCTCCGGCGGCGGGGCGGCACCATTCCAGCCCGCCAGGTGCAATGACACGCCGCCCATGTGGCGGCCCGGCCTGGGCGGCATCTCCCGCGCGCCCACCACCACGACCTCGGTGGGCTGCACGCCCATCCGGATCGACTTCTCCATCAGTCGGGCGGCCACGTCGTGGACCGCCCGCTCCCAGCCCTCGTCGGGCTTGGGGAAGGGCAGCAGCGAGAATTCGCGGCGGACCTCATTCAACACGCGCGCATGGATGGCGCTCTGTGGACGTAGTGGAACGGCCATGGCGGTGTCCTCCAACGGCGGCGCCACCTGGACTTCGTACAGGTAATGCACCGCCCTGACGGCGCGGTCCTCGTCGCTGGTAAGCGGCCCGAACGGCGAGCCATGTTTCGGCAGAACCAGCCGTTGATAGACCTGGGCCATCGCCCAGGGGTTGTTCGGGGCCACCGGCGGCGGCGTGAGGGTGACCGGCGGAAGGTTGCGGACCGTCTCCAACAGGAAGCCCAACTCCCTGAAGACACCGGCGTGATGTTCCGGCGGCCACGAATGGGCCAGGCGCTGGCACAGCAACGGACTCAGCACATCGGGGACGGTGGCGACGGGCATGGCGGTTTCCAGAAAAGGCTCGCCTGCACGCTGACCGCCACGACCGGCGTGGACAAGCGGCAACGACGACGCTCGCGTGTCGTTCACGGCCGCCCTGATGAAGGACGCCGGCTTTTGTCGCATTTGGCTCATCCCACACCGGCGGCTAGACTGCAGTCTGAAACGGGGACTGCGACAAGGCACGTGACGGCACCACGGGAACTGGAAGGACTGCAGGTCTGGGTAGTGGAAGACGACCCGGAGCTGCTGGCGCTGCTGCTGGACGACCTGGCCTGGCGGGGCGCCAGCGTGCGTGGCCTGGGCAGTGCCGAAGCCTTGTACCGTGCGCTGCTCAGCGACCGCTGCGACATCGTGGTGCTCGACGTGGGCCTGCCCGGCGAAGACGGCTACGCGGTGGCCAGCCACCTGCGCGCCTCGGCCAGCATCGGCATCGTGATGCTCACCGGTCGCGGCGATGCGCGCGACATGGCGCTGGGTCTCACCCAGGGCGCCGACCTCTACCTGGTGAAGCCGCCGGACATGGACGTGCTGGCCGCCGGCCTGCTCAGCCTGCGCCGGCGCCTGCCGGCTGCTTCAATCGCCGCCACGCCAGCACCTCCGACGGTCGCCGCGCGCTGGCAGCTGGCCGACGATGGCTGGACCCTGCATGCGCCCACCGCCGCCACGCTGCCGCTGACCGCCATGGAGCGCGGCCTGCTGCAGCAGCTGGTGGAAGCATCGGGCGCCGCGGTCACCCGCGAGCAGCTGATCGCATCCGTCACCGACACCCCGTGGGACTTCGATCCGCATCGGCTGGACGTGCTGGTGCACCGCCTGCGCGCCCGCGTGCGTGCCGCCACCGGCGTGGAACTGCCGCTGCGCGCGCTGCGCGGCCAGGGTTACCTGCTGACCGGCTGAGCCGGTCGATCGCCCGCAGGATGTGAGCAAGTGTGAGCCTGGGTGAGCCGGCGGCACTGACTTGCCTGGCCGCGCCCAACACAATGCGCCCCGCCCGGATACGCCGGCGACGTCTGTCGCCTGTGGTTCGGGTTCGATAAGACAGGGGACGTCTGTACCGGTTGCGTTGTACGCGCATCGTGCTTCGTTCCCTGTGAACGCAGCACCGACCGGAACAGGGGAAAACACATGTCCAGCCATAGCGATCGCGCAGCCTGCTGCGCGGCGGTGACGTCGTTCGAGCGCGCGCAGGCGCCATCGTGGCGCGCCGTGCTGAAGCGCAGCGCAGCTGCTTTGCTGCTGGCAACGCCGCTGTCCGCGCTGGCGATCGACCTGCAGATCACCGACTTCTCCGACACCGGCTACGACCCGGTGCCGGCGGGCACCACGGTGATCTACAACGTCAAGGTCGAGAACGGCGCCAACGACACCGCCACCGGCACCGTGACCCTGTTCGACCTGCCCGCCGGTACCGCGCTGGGCAGCACCGCCCCGGCCGGCTGCAGCGCTTCCCCGGGCGCCAGCGGCACCACCCGCGTGCGCTGCACCAACCCGACCCTGAGCGCGTCCACCGCGCCGTACGAATTCAAGCTGCCGGTGACCACCACCGCGTCGCAGCCGGCCACCATCACCGTGCGCACCGCGATCGGCTTTGCCGCCGCGCTGCCGCCGGACACCACGCCGATCCAGAACCTGCAGGGCAACGACCCGTTCTTCGGCAGCGACACTAACGTTGCCAACAACCGCACCAGCCAGAACACCACCATCCAGGCCTCGGCCGATCTGGAGCTCAGCAAGAGCGGCACCCCGAACCCGGTCATCGGCGGCGGCGAAATCACCTACACCCTGAGCGTGCGCAACAACGGCCCCAGCGTGACCACCGGCTTCCGCGTGGCCGACACGCTGCCGCCGAACGTCACCCTGGTCGGCGTGCCGACCGGTGCGGACTGGTCGTTCACCCAGCAGAACGGCACCTACAACGGCACCCTCGCGGTGGGCGCCAGCACCAGCTATTCGTTCCGCGGCAAGGTCAACGTGGGCACCGGCAACATCGTCAATTCGGCGGTGGTCAACGCCGGCAACGTGCCCGATGCAATTCCGGACAACAACGCCGCGCAGGTGAGCACGGCGGTGACCGCCGGTGCCGACCTGCTGCTCTCCAAGTCGGTGTCGCCGGCGCCGGCGGCCGCCGGTTCGGTGGTGACCTATACGCTGACCGCGCGCAACGACGGGCCGAGCCCGGCCACCGGCGTGTCGATCACCGACCCGATGCCGGAAGGCTTCACGATCACCGGCGGCAATGCCCCGGCGGGTTGGACCTGCACCAGCAACGCGGCCAGCGACGTGCGCACCTGCACCTTGGCCGGCAACTTCGCACCGGGCGCGCAGGCCGTCATCACCATCACCGCGCAGGTGCCGTCCACCGGCACCAACAGCAGCGGTACGGTGGTCAACAGCGCGCAGATCAGCGCCACCACGCCGGACCCGGTGCCCGCCAACAACACCGGCAGCGTCGGCCTGACCGTCATTCCCGACGGCGCCGACCTGCGCATGAGCAAGAACAAGACCCCGCCCCTGGTGCCGGTGTGGAATGGCACCGGCGTGCGCACCGACAGCGTGATGACCTCCACGCTGCGCGCGCAGAACCTGGGGCCGCGCACGGTCACCGGCAACCTGCAACTGGTGGACACGCTCGCCGTGGGCGAGGAGTGGGTGGATGCCACGGGTCAGCCGTATGCGGCGAACACACCGATCACCGCAGGCGGCTTCACCTGCAGCGTCGACCGCGCCTGGAACGGTACGGCCTCCCAGGTGGTGACCTGCACCCAGACCGGCGGCTACCCGGTTGCGGTCAATGCCAATTCTGCTGCGCTCACGCTGTACACGCTGGCGCGCCTGCAGGGCACGCTGGGCAACACCGCGTGCACCGGCGGCAGCGGCGGTTCGGCCGAGCCGACCACTGCCGGCGCCATCAACCTGGATCCGAACACCACCAACGACTGCACCGGGGGCAGCAGCCGCGCCACGGACGCGCGTGCGGACCTGTCGATCACCAAGCGCACCAACGCCGCTGGCGACGCCGACAACATCGTCCGCGATGCGGATGGCTCGGTGAGCTACACCCTGCAGATCACCAACAGCGGCGCGGCCACCACCGGCGTGGTGATGAACGACCCGATCCCGGGCTTCGTCACCGGTTCGACCACGGTCACCCCGATCACCACCCCGGCCGGCTGGAGCTGCGGCCTGAGCGGCAGCGCCTGGATCTGCCGCTCCGGCAGCACCGCGCTGGCGACCAACGCCACCGCCACGATTGCCTTCACCGTCAACCGCGGGCTGTTCGACAGCCAGAGCCAGGCTGCAGGCACCTGCGCCGGGCAGCCGCTGCAGGCCGGTCGCTTCTGCAACACCGCCGGCGTGAGCGTGGACCCGAGTGTCTCCGGCTCGATCGGCGAAGCGGACGCGAGCAACAACAGCGCCCAGGACTGGGTGCAGATCGACCCGGTGGCCAACGTCGCCACCACCGCCAAGGACATCACCTCGGGCAGCCCCGGCCGCGCCGGCGTCAACACCACCTACCGCATCACCTACCAGAATCGCGGCCCGTCGATGGCGCGTGGCGTGGTGTTCAACGACACCTTCACCCTGCCGGCCAACGACGCTGGCTTCGTGCTGGTCTCGGCGGTACGCACCGGCACCGGCAACACCGCCTGCAGCGTGACCCGTCAGGACGGCACGATCAATTCGGCGTCCGCACCCGGCGGCACCTCGTGGTTCAACACCGGCGGCGCGCCGGCCACGCTGCGCCTGACCTGCGCCCCGCTGGACATGGCCAACAATTCCACCCAGACCATGACGGTGGTGATCCGCCCGAACGTCAACAGCGGCAACACCGGCCGACAGTTCACCAACGTCGGCAGCTTCCATTTCGATCTCAACAACGACGGCACCGAAGATCCGGCCAGCGGCACGCTCGGCAACGGGGTCAGCTACAACTACAACAGCACCACCAGCGATGACACCCGCAATGCGGTGCTCGACTTCACCGCCGGTGAAGTAGACCTGATCGTCAACAAGATCGACCAGAACTTCGTGGGCGCGGTGGATCCGCTGGGCTTCGATTCGCGCCCGGGGCAGGAAGCCAACAACTACATCCTCTATCAGGTCAGCGTGCGCAATGACGGCCCGTCGCTGTCCACCCGCACCCTAATCGAAGACACCATCACCCCGGCAGCCGGCGCCGACGTACGCTTCGTCGGCAGCCGCACCGGCACCAGCACCACGCCGCAGGGGACGCTGGAAGCGCCGGGCGACCGCTGCACCGTGGCCCCGGGCAGCAGCAACCCGACCACGGCGCCGCAGACGCTGTCGTGCACCATGCCGAGCATCGGCGTGTCCACCACCGAACAGGGCGTGATCGCAGCGGGGCAGACCAGCTACCTGTACCTGGTCTACCAGTACCTGGCGTCGCCGCCGGCGACCGGCGCCACGCTGCTGAACTCGGTCACCGCGCGTTCGGCCGAAACCGAGCGCGACAGCAGCAACAACACGGCGGTGCAGGAAACCAGCATCCGCACCCGCGCCGACCTGGCCATGACCAAGACCAGCGTGGTGGCTGCGCCGAACGCCGACCCGACCCAGCCGCTGCCGGCGGCCGCGACCAGCATCAGCCTGCGCCAGCCGTTCTGGTACGTGCTGGACGTGGTCAACAACGGCCCGGGCCACAGCCTGTCGCGCGACCGCAGCGGCAACAGCCCGCAGCGCGGCGACGGCGTCGTGGTCACCGACACCCTGCCGGCGCAGCTGGAAGTGATCGGCGGCGCCGAGGCCGTCACTTGGCAGAAGGTCGGCAACACCGCCGACGCCGGCGTGGTCAGCAATGGCATGGGCAACTGCACCCTGGCCGGCCGCACCCGCGTGCTGGTGCCGGCGCGCTGGACCTCGCTGCCGCCCAGCGGCGCCGGCAGCAACACCGCGCGCGCCACCAGCGACCAGGTAGACCCGAACCCCGGCAATGACGAGAGCACCAGCACCCACACCGTGGTGCGCTCCTCGCTCACCGGCGTGGTGTTCCAGGACCGCGACCGCAGCGGCGCCAACGGCGGCACCCAGCAGGCCGGCGAGCAGGCGATCCCGGGCGTGGAAGTGCGCCTGTCCGGGCAGGATGCCTATGGCAACACGGTGACGCAGACCACCACTACCGACACGAACGGTGCGTACCGCTTCGACAACCTGGCCCCGGCCGGTGCGAGCGGCTACACCGTGAACCAGGTGCAGCCGACCACCTACGTCAACGGCCCGGTCGCACCGCCAGCCAGCGGCGCACTGGCCCCGTCGGCCGGTGGCACGTTTGCCGTGGTCGACCCGGTCCTCAGTGCCAATTCGCTGTACACCGGCATCGCGCTGGGCGCGGGCGTGGACGCGGTGCGCTACAACTTCCCGGAAGTGCGGCGCGTGGCGCTGTCCGGCTTCGTGTACGTGGACAGCAACTACAGCAACACCCGCAACAGCGGTGACGCGCCGATCGCCAATGCCACGGTGGAACTGCTGGATGCCGCAGGCGTGGTGCTGGCGACCGCCACCACCGGCAGCGACGGCGGCTACAGCTTCGCAGCGCTGGACCCGCTGACCGCATACACCCTGCGCGAGGTGCTGCCGACCGGCAGCTACCGCAACCGCCCGAGCGCGATCAACCCGGGCCAGGTGGGCGGCGCGGCCTGCGTGGGCTGCACGGTCGCCACCGGTGCCTCGGGCGATGCCGCCACCACCGACCGGATCAGCAACATCGACCTGTCGCGCGGCGACGACGGCACCGCCTTCAACTTCGGCGAGGACGCGATCACCGCGATCTCCGGCCACGTGTACCTGGACCGCAATGGCAACGGCGATTTCGATGCCGGCGATGCGGGGACCCGCAACTCGCAGCCCAACGGCGGCCTGCAGGGCGTGACCGTCACCCTCACCGGAGCCGGCGCCGATGGCGTGTTCGGCAACGGCGACGACCTTGCGCCGGTCACCGTGCAGACTGATGCACAGGGCCGGTACGAATTCGATGCACTGGTGGTCGGGCAGAACTACCGCATCAGCGAGACCCAGCCGCAGGGCTATGCCAACGCGGCCGAGAACGCGTCGAACAGCATCACGGTCAACGCGCTGGCGCTGACCGGCTCCACCGGCAATGACTTCGGCGAGACGCTGGGTGCGCTCAGCGGTTCGGTCTATGAAGACTTCTCCAACGTCGCGGCCAACAACAACAACGGCCGCCGGGACGCGGGCGAGAATGCCATCGCCAACGTCACCGTAACGCTGGCCGGCACCGACGTACTCGGCAACCCGGTCTCGCTGACCACCACTACCGACGGCAGCGGTGCCTACCGCTTCGCCGACCTGCTGCCGCCGCAGGCGGGCAGCAGCTACACGCTGACCGAAACCCAGCCGGCCGGTTACCTGGACGGCAAGCACACGGTGGGCAATGCCGCCACCCCGGGCACCACTGCGGTGGCCAACGTGATCTCGGGCATCGTCATCAGCGCCGGCCAGGACGCCACCGGCTACCTGTTCGGCGAGCTGGCCAATGCGCCGATCAGCGGCACTGTGTACCTGGACCGCAACGA
Organism: Stenotrophomonas aracearum; assembly: GCF_031834615.1. Taxonomy (NCBI): domain Bacteria; kingdom Pseudomonadati; phylum Pseudomonadota; class Gammaproteobacteria; order Lysobacterales; family Lysobacteraceae; genus Stenotrophomonas; species Stenotrophomonas aracearum. Next base: position 4,229,094 of record NZ_CP115543.1, on the reverse strand, counting down.
TGACGGCGACAACAACGCCGGTGACATCGGCATTCCGGGCGCGCAGGTCGTGATCGTGGGCGCCGGCAACGACGGCATCTTCGGCACCCCGGACGACACCACGGTGACCCTGGTCACCAACAGCGACGGCCAGTACACCTACCCGGGCGCCGTGGCGGGGCAGGACTACCGCATCACTGAAACCCAGCCGACCGGGCTGGGCGAAGGCCGCGAACAGCCGGGCAACGTCATCACCATCAGCAACCTGCCGGCGGCTGGCGCCAGCGGCAACGACTTCGGCGAACTGGCCGGTTCGCTGTCGGGAACGGTGTTCCTGGACCGCAACAACAACGGTGTGCAGGACGCGGGCGAACCCGGCCTGCCCGGCGTGCAGCTGCAGCTTCCCGCCGGCAGCGTGGATGCGCTGGGCAATGCGGTGACCACCGCACTGACCGACGCCGACGGCCGCTACAGCTTCGAACACCTGCTGGCCGGCACCTACACGGTGACCGAGCAGGCCGCGCAGCCGCTGTTCAACGGCACGGCAACCATCAACGGCATCACCCACGCTGGCACCGTCGACGGTGCCGCGGCGGGCGTGGCGTCGACCGTGGCCACCGTGCCCAGTGCGATCAGCGCGATCGTGCTGCCGGCCGGCAAGCACGCGGTACAGCAGGACTTCGCCGAAATCCTGCCGGTGTCGATCGCCGGCACGGTGTTCTTCGACGTGGACAACGACGGCGCGCGCAACGGCGCTGCCGAGACCGGCATCGAAAGCGTGACCCTCGAGCTCACCGGCACCGACGACACCGGCGCCAGCGTCAGCCTGAGCGTGCAGACCGACGCCGATGGCCGTTTCGCCTTCGACACGCTGCGCCCGGGCACCTACACCGTGACCGAGCCTCAGCAGCCGGCCGGTACCAGCAACGGCATCACCACCGCCGGCACCGTCGGGGGGGTCAGCCGTGGCACCGCCACGCCGATCACCAGCGTGCCCAGCCGGATCAGCAGCATCGACCTGACCACCCCGGGCAGCGCCTCGGTGGACAACCTGTTCGGTGAGATTCCGCTCAACAGCGGCATCAGCGGCAAGGTCTGGACCGACCGCAACAACGACGGGGTGGTCGATCCGGGTGAAACCGGCCTGGCCAATGTGCGCGTCACCCTGGCCGGCACCGACCTGGCCGGCAATGCGATCAGCCGCGACACCGTGACCGACGCCGACGGCAGCTACAGCTTTGCCGAGCTGCCGCCCGGCACCTATGTGGTGACCGAGCCGGAGCAGCCGACCGGCACCCGTGACGGCCGCACCGTGGCCGGCAGCACCGGTGGCAGCGTGACCGCGCCGGGCACCGCGCCCTCGCAGATCAGCGCGGTGGTGCTGGGCGTCAACCAGCAGTCGATCAACAACAACTTCGGTGAGATTCCGACCGCCAGCATTGCCGGCCGCGTCTACAACGACAGCAATGACAACGGCGTGGTCGACAGCGGCGAAGGCGGCATTGCCGGCGTCAGCGTAGTGCTCACCGGCACCGATGACCTCGGTCAGCCGGTCAACGCCACCCTGACCACCGATGCTGAAGGCCGCTACCGCTTCGAAGGCCTGCGTCCGGGCACCTACACGGTGACCGAGCCGACCCAGCCGCCGCAGACGCTCAACGGCATCACCAGCGCGGGCACCGTGAGCGGTGCCAGTGTCGGCGTGGTCACCGACCGCAGCAGCGTGCCCTCGGCGATCAGCCAGATCGTGCTGCCGCTGGGCGTGGACGCGCTGGAGTACAACTTCGGTGAGATCGGCGACTCGCCCGACCTGATGGTCCGCAAGGCCTCGACCAGCACCCGCTTCACGGTCAACAACGTGGCCGGCTACACCATCCAGGTGCGCAACGCCGGGCAGCAGCCGAGCCGCGGCGAGTACGTGGTGCACGACCGCCTGCCGACCGGGCTGAGCCTGGACGGCACGCCGGTGGGTACCGGCTGGACCTGCACCGGCGACGCCGGCGCCACCCGCTTCAGCTGCAGCAGCCAGCGCGTGCTGGCGGCCGGTGCGATCTCGCCCGACACCATTGCGGTGCAGGTGCGCGTCAGCGCCGCAGCGGCCGAGGCCGGCACGGTGAACAACGCAGTGCTGGTGGAAGGCGGCGGCGAGAACCCGTTCCGCGCCCCGACGCCGGCCGAGCGTGCCGCGTTCGACGGCGAGGTCGGCGACCTGCCAGCGTGCGTGGACGGCATCATCCACAACGCCTGCCGCGTGCCCAACAGCGTGCAGCTGGCCGCGTCGGTCGGCGGCACGGTGTGGTTCGACATCGGCAGCGACGACCAGCTGCTCGACGGCGGCGACCGTCGCCTGTCGGCCTGGACCGTCGAGCTGGTCGACCCGGCCAACGGCCAGGTGGTGAAGAGCACCACCAGCGCCGCCGACGGCAGCTACCGCTTCGGTGACGTGGTGCCCGGCGTGAAGTGGAACATCCGCTTCCGCGACCCACGTTCGACCGTGCTGTGGCCGTTCCCGGTCACCCGCGAAACCGCCGCTGGCGTGCAGGAACCCTGCGATGCCGAGGCCGCCATCGCGCGCGGTGGGGTCAGTGCCTGCGTCACCACCGACAACGCCACCAGCCAGCTGGAGGTGGTGTTGCGCGCCGGCCAGCACCTGCCGCAGCAGAGCCTGCCGGTGGACCCGTCGGGCGTGGTGTACGACGCCACCACCCGCGACCCGGTGCCGGGCTCGATCGTGACCCTGGCCCCGGTGGGCCTGTGCAGCGGCTACGACCCGCGTACCGGCGTGCTCAACGCGGCCGGTGGCGGCTACCGCATCGAAGGCAGCAGCATCGCGATGACGGTGGGCAGCGAAGGCTTCTACCAGTTCGCGTTCGGTCCGGGCGCGCCGGCCCGCTGCGAGTTCCAGCTGACGGTGACCCCGCCGGGTGGCTACACCTTCGTGTCGACCATGATCCCGCCGCAGGCCAGCGCGCTGTCGCCGGCCGGTGGGGCAGGCGCCAACCATGTGGTGCAGGCCAATACCCAGGCGCCAACCGGCGCGGTGGGCACGGCGACCGAGTACTACCTGACCCTGTTTGCCGGTTCGGCCACGGCGGCGATCGTGCACAACCACCTGCCGCTGGACACCGCGGTGGCCACCGGCCTGGCGATCACCAAGACCGGCGACCGCCAGACCGCGGAGATCGGCGACACCGTGCAGTACACCATCACCGTGCGCCAGACTGCCGGCAGCGCGCTTGGCGCGTTGAACGTGGTCGACCGCCTGCCGCGTGGCTTCACCTACATCGACGGCACCGCGCGTGCCGACGGACGCGCGCTACCCGATCCTGCCGGCCGCCCGGGCCCGCTGCTGGGCTTTGCGCTGGGCCCGATCAACGTCGGCGGCCAGATCGTGCTGACCTACCGGGTCCGCGTGGGCGTGGGTGCGCAGCAGGGCGATGGCATCAACCGCGCGCAGGCATTCGGCTGTTCGATCAGCGGCGGTTGCATCGACACCACTGCGATCGCCCCGCTGCCCGGTTCGCTGGCCTCCAACCGTGCCGAGTACCGCGTGCGCGTCACCGGTGGCGTGTTCACCGAACAGGCCTGCGTGCTCGGCAAGGTGTTCATGGACTGCAACAACAACCACCTGCAGGACCGCGAAGAGCTCGGCATTCCGGGCGTGCGCCTGTACTTCTCCGACGGCACCTGGGTGATCAGCGATTCGGAAGGCAAGTACAGCTTCTGCGGCCTGCCGCCGCAGAGCCACACCCTGAAGGTGGACGCCAGCACGCTGCCGGTGGGCGCGCGCCTGACCACCAGCAGCAACCGCAACCTGGGCGACGCCGACAGCCTGTTCCTGGACCTGAAGAACGGTGAGCTGCACCGCGCCGACTTCATCGAGGGCAGCTGTGCCAACCCGGTGCTGGAGCAGGTCAAGGCCCGCCGCACCCAGGGCGAGGTGCGCGCACCGGAAACCGAACCGGGCCAGGCGCCGCTGCGCTTTGAAAGCAAACCCGCGCGGGCGCCGCAACAAGCGACCGACACGGCCAACCAGAGACCGATCGTGCAACCCCGAGCCAACCCGCCCGCTGCCGGCACCGCGACGGAGGGCCAGCCATGAGCCGCGCCCCCGTACTGCACCGGCTGCCCCGCCTGAGCCTGCTCGCCTGTGCGCTGGCCACCCTGCCCGCGATGGCGCAGAGCGTGGGCACGCCGAGCCGGTTCACCCCGGTGCTGGGCGACGCCAGCACGCTGTACCCGCGTAGCCCGGCCAGCGTTGACGCCGCGCCGGTGGCGCTGCGCGCGACGCCGTCCGGCGTGCTGGACCGGATCGTGGTCGAACTGGACCGCGACGGCGTGCCGGCCGACGGCCAGAGCGCGGTGCACGTGCGCGTGCAGCTGCTCGATGCCGCCGGGCTGCCGCTCAGCGGCACCACCTACGCCACCCTTGAAAACAGCGGCGGCCGGATCCGCCTGCCGGGCTCGCGCACCGACGAACTTGGACCGGGCGCGCTGGATGCCGACAAAGTGGCCCCGGGCGTGCAGCTGCAGGTGGTGGACGGCGTGGCCGAGTTCGACCTGCTGGCCCCGCATGAGCCGCAGGACGTGCTGCTGCGCGTGACCGCCGGCAGCGAAACCGCGCAGGGCAGCATCGGCTTCGTGCCGGAAATGCGCGAGATGATCGCCACCGGCCTGATCGAAGGCGTGGTCAACTTCCGCCGCAAGGGCAATGGCGGGCTGGTTTCGCCGGTGGAACACCACGACGCGTTCGACCGCGACATCCGCCGCTGGGAGCGTCAGTTCAACAACGGCAAGGCGAATGCCGCTGCGCGCACTGCGTTCTTCGTGAAGGGCCGGATCAAGGGCGACGCGCTGCTGACCGCCGCCTACGATTCGGACAAGGACACCCGCGGCCGCCTGCTGCGCGACATCCAGCCGGAAGAGTTCTATCCGGTGTACGGCGACTCCGCGCTGCGCGGCTTCGACGCGCGTTCGGCCGAGCGCCTGTACGTGCGTATCGACAACAAGCGCAGCTACCTGCTGTACGGCGACTTCCAGACCGGCGACGGCCTGGCGACGTCCACCGGCATCGGCGGCAGCGGGCCGATCCCGCAGCGCAGCCTGGGCACGTACAACCGCACCGCCACCGGGCTGGGCTGGCATTTTGAAAGCGAGCGCGTGCGCAGCAATGTGTTCGCCATCGAAGACTCCCTGCGCCAGGTGATCGAGGAGTTCCGCAGCCAGGGCAGCGGCCCGTATGCGCTGCGCAACAACGCGGTGCTGGAAGGCAGCGAGCGGGTCGAAGTGATCGTGCGCGACCGCAACCAGCCCACCCGCATCGTCTCGGTGCGGCCGCTGGCGCGGCTGGTGGACTACAGCTTCGAGCCGTTCTCCGGCCGCATCCTGCTCAACCAGTTCCTGCCGGCGTTCGACAGCGACCTCAACCCGGTCTCGCTGCGCATCACCTATGAACTGGACCAGGACACCGAGACGTTCTGGGTGGGCGGTGCCGACGCGCAGGTCAAGCTGACCCCGCGCATGGAAGTGGGCGCGGCCGTGGTGGACGACCGCAACCCGTATGCGGAATTCCGCATGGGCAGCGCCAATGCCAGCTACCGGTTCGGCGACAACACCCTGCTGGTGGCCGAGTTCGCGCGCACCCGGAGCGAAGTGAACACCAACTCGATCAACCAGATCACCTCGCAGGGCTTGAAGGACATCACCGGCGACGTGGAGGGCGATGCATGGCGGGTGGAGTTCGCACATGCGGCCGGCAAGCTGGACGCGCGCCTGTTCGCGGCGCGCACCGACCCGGCGTTCAACAACCCGGCCGCGCCGCTGTACGGCGGGCGTGGTGAGTACAACGCCCGCGTGGCCTATCAGCTTGGGCCGCGCCTGGAGCTGTACGTGGAAGGCCTGCGCAGCGAGGACCGCAACCCGGACGGCGGCAAGCGCGACGCCGGCGGCGCCGGTGTGCGCATCGGTGCCACCGAACGGCTCACCGTGGACCTGGGCGTGCGCAGCATCCGCGAGACCATCGGCGTGACCTCGCCGTGGTCGTCCGGGGTGCCGTTCGGCAACGCCGGCGGCCTCACCGGCGGCTTCGCCACCGGTGCCGGTGGCGGCGCGCTCGGCTACGGCCAGCAGGCGCTGGACCCGGCCACCGGGCTGATGGTGATCAACGGCAGCAACACCGGCAGCCCGATCACCAGCGACCTGCCGGTGGGCACCGAGCTGGAATCGGACAGCGCCCGTTTCGGCCTGGGCTACCGCCTGAGCGACAAGCTCAGCAGCGGTGCCGAGATCGAACACAGCGTCAGCGGCGAAGACCGCCGGCGCCTGGCCGCCGGCCTGGACTACCAGGTGTTCGAGCGCAGCCGCCTGTACGGCCGCTATGAAAAGCAGACCGGCCTGACCAGCGCCTACGGCATCACCACCACCGACCGCGAGGCCGACGCGCTGGTGTTCGGTATCGACAGCAGTTACCTGCGCGATACCCAGACCTTCAGCGAATACCGGCTGCGCGACGCGATCAGTGGCCGCGACGTGCAGGCGGCCTCGGGTATCCGCAACAACTGGGACATCCGCGAAGGCATGCGCCTGTCCAGCTCGGCCGAACACGTGAAGGTGATCGACGGCAGCACCGGTGACAGCACCGGCCTGGCGCTGGCGCTGGACTATGCGGCCAATCCGCTGTGGCGCGGCGCGATCCGGGCCGAGCACCGCATTTCCGAGGACGTCCCGGACACCGAGACCAACGAGGCGTTCAACACCACGCTGCTGCAGTTCATGCTGGCCCGCAAGCTCAGCCGCGACTGGACCCTGCTGGCGCGCAACTACCTGCTGAGCACGCGCTACGACGCGCGCGGCGATGTGCTGCAGGACCGCTTCCAGCTCGGCGTGGCCTACCGCGACACCGACCGCAACCGGATCAACGCGCTGGCGCGCTACGAGTACAAACTCGAGCGCGACGAAAGCGGACTGACCCTGTCCGACGGCAGCACCGTGGATGGCAGCAGCCAGGACGTGCGCACCCGCGCGCACATCGTCTCGACCCATGCCGACTGGCATCCGTCGCGGCCCTGGTGGATCACCGGGCGCGTGGCCGGCAAGTGGCAGCAGGACCAGTTCGCCTACGCCGACGGCGCACGCGTGAACAGCCGCTTCCGCGCCATGCTGTTCTCCGCCCGCGTGGTGTACGACATCACCGAGAACTGGGACGTGGGCGTACTCGGCTCCACCTTCCGTGGCCAGACCGGTGCGAACCAGTACGCCTACGGCATGGAAGTGGGCCGCCTGCTGCGCCAGAACCTGTGGTTGTCGGCTGGTTACAACTGGACCGGTTTCAGCGGCGACCGCGATCTCAACGGTTACGAGTACACCGAGCAGGGCGTGTTCCTGCGCCTGCGCTTCAAGTTCGACGAAGACCTTTTCCGGCCGGACCCCGTCCGCTACCGCGACCCGGCACGCTGAGGATACCTTGATGAAAAACACCGCCATGACCTTCCACGCCGCACGCCCGTTGCTGGGCGCGGCCCTGTTCACCGTGCTGGCCGGCGCCGCGTCGGCGCAGACCGCGCAGCTGCTGCCGCAGCAGCAGCGGATCAGCGACGAAGCCATCCATGCCGACCACGCCACGTATGAGGCCACCCAGGGGCGCATCCAGGCGCTCAACGACAGCGGCCGGCCGATCCGCGACTACCACCTGTCCAAGGCGCAGTGCTGGCTGGACGTGTCGTTCCACGAGTACAGCCGCAACGACCGCAGCGATTTTCCGCAGGCGGCACTGGGCGAGTCGGAGCGGCTGATCGTCGGCATGGAGCAGGGGGCAAGCCCATTGCCGACCGACACCCCGCTGGTGAACAACGCCAAGTACCTCCGCGTTGACCTGTGGCAGCGCCTGCGCGTGCTGCACGGCAGCCCGGGCTTCGCCTGTGCCGCGCAGCAGGTGGCGTGTGGCGAGGTGGAGCTGGTGCATGCCGGCAATGAGTTCAACCAGCAGCAGTGGCGCCATTCCAAGCCGTACATCCAGATCGCCGAAGAGCTGGTCAACGACGCCGAAGCGCAGGCGCGCCAGTGCGCGGTGGCATCGACGGTGGCACCGGGCCCGCTGGTGGCCAACGTGCTGTTCGAATTCGACCGCGACGGCTACCGCGACATCCGCACGTATTCGCTGGAAAGCATCGACCGCGCGCTGGCCAGCATCGGCAGCGAGTCGCTGCAGCTGCAGTCGGTGGTGCTGGTCGGGCATGCCGATCGCCTGCAGGGCCGCGGCTTCGACGCGAACCAGGCGCTGTCCGAGCGGCGTGCGAAGACGGTGCGCGAGCTGTTGATCGGCCGCGGGCTGGACCCGGCCAAGATCCGCTACGAGTACCGCGGCGATACCCAGCAGGTGCAGCAGTGCGATGGCGTGAAGCCGCGTGCGGCGCTGCTGGAGTGCCTGCTGCCGAACCGGCGGGTGGAAGTGCGCTTCGAGGTGGCGCGCTGAGCGTGTAGCCATTGATGTGCAGCCACGCAGGGCGTGGCTCTACCGCGGCGGGGCTGCGCTGGGCGCGGTCCACCGGGGGGGGCGCAGGTAGAGCCACGCCCTGCGTGGCTGCGCGTCAGGGCGACCAGCGAATCGGCTGGCTGCCGCTCAGACTGATCCACCCGGCCGCCATCGCCGCTTCCGGATTGCCCAGCACCGCATGCAGATGCGGTGCCTCGCTGCTGTGTTCACCCCACACGCCGGCCCACGCATTGCGTCCGCTCTGGCGCGCACCCTGCAACGCACGGTCGGCCGCACGAAGACTGTCTTCCACCACCGCCGGCGCATCCGCGAACAACGGCAGCGGCGCTACGCCCACGCTGGCAGTGAGTGTCAGGTGCTGCTGCGGCCCGGCTTCCACCACCAGCCGTTCGATCGCCAACCGCAGGTGGCTGGCCAGTGCCTGCGCCGCTTCGGCAGTCGTGTCGTGGCGGGCCACCAGGAACGCCGCGCCGCCCCAGCGTGCCAGCAGGTCGTGGCGGTCGCAGGCGGCCTGCAGGCACTGCGCCACGCTGTGCAGCACGCGGTCGCCGGCGGCCTGGCCGTGGCGGTCGTTCAGGGTCTTGAAGTCATCCAGTTCCACCAGCAGCAGCGCGCTGCGGTGGTGGCCGTCGCTGCGCGCGCTGCGTTCCTCCAGCCGGCGCTCGGCCTCACGCCGGTTGAGCAGGCCGGTGACCGCGTCGGTGCGGCTGAGCAGGGTCAGCTGGCGCCGCTGGCGGTGCAGCCGCAGCACGATCACCGTGGCCAGCGCACCGACCACGACCAGCGCGATCACCGCGCTGTTGCGGATCACCCGCACCCGGCCCAGATCCTGCTCGGCATTCACCTGTGCGGGATCGATGCTGCGTTCGGCCGAGGCCTGCAGCCGCGCCAGCTGGCCCAGGGTCTCGCCCTGGTTGCGCGCCTTGTCCAGCGCACGGCCCTGGCGCGTGAGTTCGAGCGCCTGGTCGCGGTGGCCGAGCAGGGTGTGCAGGTCGCCGAGCAGGTCCAGCCCGTTGCGGATCTCTTCGGTGAAATGGCCGCCCACCGCCAGTCGCTGCGCCTGTTCGGCCAGTGGCAGTGCCGCGGCGGTGTTGCCCCGGTCTACGGCCACCCGGGCCAGGCGCTGCAGGGTCACCACCTGGCCCTGCGGATCCTGCGCGGCCTGCCAGGCCAGCACCCGGCGCAGGCCGGCTTCGGCCGCATCCAGCTGGCCGGCAACGCGCTGGATCTCCGCGCGGTGGCTGGCGATGCGGTTGAGGAACAGTTCCTGCCCGGCCAAGCGGGTGCCGATCGCTTCGGCACGCTTGAACGCGGCCGCGGCCTGCGCGTGGCGCTGCAGGTTCAGCAGCGCATAGCCGTAGTTGTAATACAGGATCAGGTCGCCGGCATTGGGCGGGCGGTGCAGGTGCTCGCTGAGCACGGTGGCCTTGTGCAGGTAGGTGAGCGCGCCTTCGGCATCGCCCATCGCGTCGCCACGGATCATCGCGATCTGCATCAGTGCGCTGATCTGGCCCTGCGCGTCGCGCTCGCGGACCGCCTCGTCCAGCAGGGTGGCGGTCAGGCTCAGCGCCCGGGCGCGTTCGCCGCCCCACAGCAGCAGGTGCGCGGCGATGGTGCGCGCACGCTGGCGGTCGGCGGGGGAGGCGTCGGCGCGTGCTGCCGCAGCCAGCAGGCGGTCGGGCAGCTCGGTGGTCTGTTCCAGCTGGCCCAGCGCCCGCGCGGCGGCGCCCAGGCAGCCCACCGCACCGATCTCCATCGAGGTCGACAACGCCGGCCCGGCCAGCAACCGGCGCGCAAGCTGCAGCGCGGCCTGCGGTTCGCTGGTGAGCAACGCGTTGCACTGCTCGACCTGGGCCATCCGCGGCGCCCCGTCGAGCGGGCGTTGCGCCAGCGCAGGCAACGCGATCAGCGACAGCAGTATGGCAAGCGCACGCAGGGTGCGCCGGACAGGCAACAGCTTGGGCATGGCAACAACGACTTCCCCGGTCGAATGCAGACGCACTGCTAATATACCGGGGTTGCCGCCGCGTGCCGGCGCCGCCCGCCGACCCGCCCCGCATGCCCGAGCCGACGCCCCGCACCCGCGCCGACAGCACCGACCGCCCGCACGGGCTGGGCCGGCGCACCGACGCCATGCTGCGCAGCCTGCTGCTGCTGGTGGCGCTGTACCACCCGCTGCTGGCGGCGTGGATCGCGCTGCGGCTGGGCAGCGGCCTGGATCTGATGGTGCCGTCGATGGCGGCCGCGCATACACTGCTCTGCGTGCTGTGCCTGCTCGAACACCGCAACGGGCGCAGCCTGCATGCCGCCGCGACCTTCCTGGTCGGCGAAGCGCTGCTGCTGGTGCTGGCCTATGGCTACTGGGCCGCGCAGTTGCGGGTGCAGATGGTGCAGCTGGTACCGGTACTGCTGGTCGCCGCGGTGCTGGGCCGGCGGCCGCTGGCCTGGGCCACCGCCTGGCTGTGCGCGCTGATGACGCTGGGCGGATGGATCGACGCGGCCGGCGCGCTGTTCCGCCCGGACCGGGTGCTGCAGGCGGCCACCGACCTGGCCGTGTCCGCGTTCGGCGCGGTGATGACCGCCTGGCTGCTCCACCACAGCGTGACCGGCCTCCGCGAAAGCCTGCACGAGGCCCGCCAGCGCAGCCAGGAGCTGGCCCGCAAGCGCGATGAGCTGCAGGTGGAGATGCAGGCGCGCGAGCGCTCGCGCGACCAGCTGGTGCACGCGATGAAGATGGACAACGTGGGGCGCCTGGCCAGCGGCATCGCGCACGACTTCAACCACCTGCTGGCGCTGGTGCTGGGCTATGTGGCCAAGGCCCGGCGCAGCGAAGGCGCAGCCCTGCAGGACGCGCTGCAGGGCGCCGATTCGGCGACCCGGCGGGCCAGCGCGGTCAGCCGCCGGCTGCTCGACTTCAGCCGGCTCGAACCCGGCCGCCCGCAGCTGCTGGACGCGGCGGCCACGCTCACCGCGATGGCGCCGGTGGTGCAGCAGGTGTTCGACGAGCGCGTGCACTGCGAGGTGGACACCGGTGGCGTGCAGCGGCTGATCCATTTCGACCCGGCCCAGCTGGAGTCGATCCTGCTCAGCCTGGCGGTCAACGCCAACCAGGCGATGCCCGACGGCGGCCGCTTCAGCCTGCGCCTGCAACCGCCGCAGCCCGACGGCGCGCTGGTGCTGCAGCTGCAGGACACCGGCCAGGGCATGAGCGAAAGCGTGCGCGCGCGCTGCCTGGAACCGTTCTTCACCACCAAGCCGGTCGGGCAGGGCACCGGCCTGGGCCTGTCGGTCACTGCCAGCCTGGTGGCCGCCGCCGGCGGCTCGGTGCAGGTGCACAGCCGCCCCGGCGCCGGCACCCGGATCGAGCTGCACCTGCCCTCGCGCCCGTTGGCGCCGCTGGCGGCCTGAGCATGACCGCAGGCGGCCCGATCCAGCGGCTACACTGCCGCATGCGCTTGGGGAAACGTGCCCGTGGTTTCTAGCTGGATCCTGCTGCTGGTGTCGGTGGCCTATGCCGCGCTGCTGTTCGGCGTGGCCTGGTGGGGCGACCGGCGCCCGATGTACCCCGACCGCCCGTGGCTGCGCCCGGTGGTCTACAGTCTGGCGCTGGCGGTGTACTGCTCGTCGTGGACCTTCTACGGCGCGGTCGGCACGGCGGTGCGCAACGGCATCGGCTACCTGCCGATCTACTTGGGGCCGCTGCTGCTGCTGCTGTTCGGCTGGCGCATCATCGAGCGCCTGGCGCTGATCGCGCGCAGCCAGAACGTGGTCTCCATCGCGGACTTCATTTCCTCGCGCTTCGGCCGCTCGCGGCGGCTGGCCGCGTTGGTTGCGGTGATCGCGCTGATCGGCATCATTCCGTACCTGGCGCTGCAGTACAAAGCGGTGGCGATGAGCCTGCAGGTGCTGACCGGCAATGTCGGGCCAACCGGCTACTTCAGCGACCCGGCGCTGTACGTGGCGCTGCTGATGGCATTGTTCGCCACCCTGTTCGGCACCCGCCAGGTGGATGCCACCGAGCACCACCACGGCATGATGCTGGCGATCGCGCTGGAGTCGATGATCAAGCTGATCGCGATGGTGGCGCTGGGCCTGTTCGCCTACCTGTGGCTGGCCGACCGCGGCGAAACCGTGGTGCGCAGCGCGCATACGCTGTTCACCGGGCTGCCGCCGGTGGGCTTCATCTCGCAGACCCTGCTCAGCTTCCTGGCCATCGTCTGCCTGCCGCGCCAGTTCCACGTGGCGGTGGTGGAATGCGGCGACGTGCGCGATGTGCGCCGCGCGCGCTGGATGTTCGGCGGCTACCTGGTGGTGATCTCGGCGATGGTGATTCCGATCGCCACCGCCGGCGTGACCCTGTTTGGCACCGGCGGCAGCATTGCCGACGACAGCATGGTGCTGGCCCTGCCGCTGGCCGAAGGCCGCAAATTCCTGGCCCTGGTCGCGTACGTGGGTGGGTTCTCGGCCGCGACCGGCATGGTCATCGTCGCCTCCATCGCACTGGCCACCATGGTCAGCAACGACCTGGTGATGCCGGTGCTGCTGCGCCGCAGTGGCGACCACCAGGAAGCGGCGGACATGGCGTCGCGGGTGCTGTGGATCCGGCGCCTGGCGATCCTGCTGCTGGCGATGGCGGCCTACAGCTACTACCGCGGAAGCAGCAACGACAGCACGCTGGCCTCGTATGGGCTGATGGCGTTCGCGGCGGTGGCGCAGTTCGCGCCCGGATTGATCGGCGGCCTGTACTGGCGCGGTGCCAGCCGCCGCGGCGTGGAAGCCGGCATCCTGCTCGGCTTCGGCACCTGGATCTATACGCTGCTGCTGCCGGCGTTGACCCATGCCGGCTGGACCGACGGCAGCTGGCTGCTCGACGGGCCGTTCGGCATCAGCTGGCTGCAGCCGCAGGGCCTGTTCGGCATGACCGGCTGGGACCCGCTTACCCACGGCACGTTCTGGTCGCTGCTGATCAACGCCGCAGCGATGCTGCTGGTCTCGGTGCGCTGGCGCCCGGGCGTGGACGAGCGCCTGCGTGCCGCGCCGTTCCTGGACCCTTACGCACAGCGCCCGTCGGTGGCCGGCGACTGGCCCGGCCACGTGCACGTGGGCGACCTGCTGGCGCTGGCCGCGCGCGTGGTCGGTGACCGCCATGCGCGGCGCTCGTTCTTCGAACAGGCGCAGTCGCTGGGCCGCGAGCTGCAGGCCTCGGCCGCCGCCGACCGTGCCTGGGTGCAGTTCACCGAGCGCCTGCTCGCCGCTTCGATCGGCGCGGCCTCGGCGCGGCTGCTGCTGACCAGCCTGCTGCGCGGCTCGGGCATGGACCTGGGCGAAGTGGTGGCGGTGCTCGACGAAGCCGGGCAGGAGCTGCGCTTCAACCGCGAAATCCTCTCCACCACGCTGGAGAACATCAGCGCGGGGGTCAGCGTGGTCGACCCGGACATGCGCCTGACCGCCTGGAACCGCCGCTACCAGCAGATGTTCGGCTACCCCGACGGCATGCTCTACGTGGGCCGCCCGGTGGCCGACCTGATCCGCTACAACGCCGAGCGCGGCGAGCTGGGCGAGGGCGAGATCGACGTGCAGATCAACCGCCGCATCGGCTACATGCGCGCCGGCTCGCCGCACATTTTCGAACGCACCCGCAGCGACGGCCGCGTGATCGAGATGCGCGGCCAGGCGCTGCCCGGTGGCGGCTACGTGACCAGCTACAACGACATCACCGACTACAAGCACGCCGAAAACGCGCTGTTGGAAGCGAACGAAACGCTGGAGCAGCGCGTGGCCGAGCGCTCGCACGAAGCCGAGGTGGCGCAGCAGTCCAAGACCCGCTTCCTGGCCGCGATCAGCCACGACGTGCTGCAGCCGCTCAACGCGGCGCGGCTGTTTGCGTCGGCGCTGCGCGACAGCCACCACAACAATGACGAGCAGCGGCATCTGGCCGAGCGCGTGGATGCCTCGTTGCGCGCTGCCGAGGAACTGCTGGACGGGCTGCTGGATGTGTCTCGTCTGGATGCCGGCGGCCTGCACCCGGTGATCGGCGACTTCGACGTGAGCCTGCTGATGCGCGAGCTGGCCGCGCAGTACTCGCCGGTGGCGGCCGGGCGCGGCCTGCGCCTGGATCTGTTCGCGCGCCCGGCCTGGGTGCGCAGCGACCGCCGCCTGCTGCGCCGCGTGCTGCAGAACTTCCTGGCCAATGCGCTGCGCTACACCCGCCAGGGCCGCATCGTGCTGGCGGTGCGCCACCGTGGCGAGGAGATCGAACTGCAGGTGTGGGACACCGGCCCGGGCATTCCCGAGCACCACATGCAGCAGATCTTCAACGAGTTCCACCGCTACCAGCAGCCATTCGACTGGGGCGAGCAGGGGCTGGGCCTGGGCCTGTCGATCTGCCAGCGCATCTCGCGCCTGCTCGACCACCGCCTCAATGCACGCAGCCAGGTCGGCAGCGGCAGCATGTTCTCGATCCTGCTGCCGCGCGCGGCGGTGCCTGAGCTGCCGCCGAGCGACGCGCCCGCCGCCGTGCCCGAACACAGCACGCGCACCGACTCGCTGGCCGGCATGCGCGTGCTGTGCGTGGACAACGACCAGGAAATCCTCGACGGCATGCGTGCGCTGCTCGGCCGCTGGCAGGTAGAGGTGATTACTGCCAGCACCGTGGACCAGGCGCTGGAGGAGGTGATGGCGCAGCCGGACGTGATGCTGGTGGACTACCACCTGCACGACCGGCTGGACGGGCTGGACACGCTGGTGGCGCTGCGCGCGCAGGCCGGGCGCGACATTCCCGGGGCCCTGCTCACCGCCGATGGCCGCGACGAGCTCAAGCGCATGGCGCGCGACCGCGGCTACCGCCTGCTGACCAAGCCGATCAAGCCGGCCTCGCTGCGCGCGTACCTGGCGGCGCACTCCACCCTGAAGGGATGAAACCGACAGGCGCGGCGCTGCCGCGCTGTCCTGCTGTCTATGCTGCTCGGCCCACCTTCACGCTGCGGAGCCTTCGTGCCGATTCCCTCATTGCGCTCCATTCTTGCGACGCCGCTGCATTCGCACGGCGCGATCCCGCTGGGGTCCCTCGTGGGCGCTGCGGTCGGCGCGGCCTTCTCGCTGGCCTTTCGCGGCTGCAGCAATGTGGTTCCCGATGCACTCATCGGCGGATGGATGGGTATCGGCTGGACCAATGTGCAGCGCTTCCTGGACCCGGACAGAACCCTGACGCCGCTGCAGGAGCATGAGCTGGCGCTGGTCGACTACCCGGCTGTCCGACAGGCGCTGCGCGATCGCGGTACCAGCGTGAACGACCTGGATGCGCTCAAGGTGCTGGCCGGGGAGATCGAAGGCGACGTCAACCGGATGACCCGCCAGTTCGACAGCTACTGCAGCAGCCGTGGCATGCCGCCGAATCCCCTGATGCGCGGCGTCATCCGTCACTTCTACCTGACCCACCTCCGCTACCCCACGATCATGCTGCTTAGCAAGCTCAGTTCCAGCGCCTGTTATCTGGTAGCGGGCAGCAATGAGCAACGGGGGACCATCGCGGACGGGCTGAACCAGGACGGCGTGCCGGCCGGCACCGTACTGCGCCAGCTGCATTGCCCCTACCTGCGCGTGGACCTGGCCAACACCGCGCTGCGCAATGCCCGCGCGTTCTCCACCGAGGAATGCGAGGGGGAAATGCGTGTGCACTCGGTGCATGCGTCGCCCGGTGAAACGCTGGAGACGCTGGAGCCGAGTGCGCTGGTCAGCGTGACCAACCGGCGGCATACACGGCGCCGCGTTGCTTCAGGGGAAGCCCGCCCACCGGTGCCCGACCTGGTGGCGTCGGCCACTGTTCGGGAAAACGTATTCCGCAGCGCGTTGCTGCGCGAGAAACTTGCGGGCGTGGCGCCGGACAGCCGCACCTGGCGCGAATTGAACCGGATCGAAGAGGATCTGGCAGCGAACCGGCCCTGTGGTCACACGGTGCGCTACCAGGGCGTGCTGTATCAAGCCGACGACATTCATTGGGAGGGCCGGCAAAGTCCGGGGCGAAACGCCTGGCGCCTGCTGCACCTGAAGACGCCTCACGGTTACGAGCTTGTCGACATCGTTGATTACCACCGGCCGAGGTCGTAGGGGTTGCCCGCCAGCGGCGGGCACTACAGTGTCCGGGGACCGTGGCGATGGTCGGAGCGCCCGGGTGCTGTAGTGCCGGCCGCTGGCCGGCAACCTCGTCAACCCACGGCGCCACTAAGGTGCTCATACAGAATCGCACTGCCGACCAGGATCAAAATCACGCCACCGGCGATCTCCGCACGCTTGCCGATCATGCTGCCCAGCACGCGGCCCAGCATGATGCCGGTGGTCACCATCACCAGCGTGCACAGGCCGATCACCGCCGCCATCACGCCGATATGCACGTCCAGGAAGGCCAGGCCCACGCCCACCGCCATCGCGTCGATGCTGGTGGCGAAACCGGTCACGGCCAGGTGCCAGAACCCGCGGTGCTTGTCCCCGTCCTCGTCGGCTTCTTCCGCATCCGGCTTCACGCCGTTGATGATCATGTGCACACCCAGCGCGCCGAGCAGCACGAAGGCAATCCAGTGGTCGAACGCTTCCACGTAGGAGGACGCGGCACGGCCCAGCAGCCAGCCGATCACCGGGGTGATCGCCTCGATCACGCCAAAGATCAGGCCCGCGCGCAGGGCATCGGGAAAGCGCGGCTTCCGCATGGCCGCACCTTTGCCGACCGCCGCCGCGAAGGCATCGGTGGACATGGCAAAGCCAATCAACAACATCGAAATGGGAGACATCAGGGACACGAGCAGGTCGGGCAAAGACGGGCAACGGCCCGCGTTCGCGCCCAACCTGTCGTTGCGCACGCGGACCGCTGGTCTCGCCAACCATGATGGCTGCCCGCACCACGGCGCACTGGCCGAGTATGTTGATGCGGGCGTTTCCTTCAGCGGGAAACCGGCTACTCCCCAAGGGGACGCGAAGCTTAGCACCGCGAACGCGGATTACCCCGGAATGGGCGAATTGCGCAGGGAGTGCTGGATTTTATAGCTGTGGCTATAACGGCGGCCATGGACCGCGCGAACGGCAGCGGGGCAGAGCCCCGCTCTACCGGCGTAGTGCCGGGCTCTGCCCGGCAACCGGTAGTGCCGGCCGCCGGCCGGCTCCACGCATATCCCGAATCAATCTTCCTCAGGCGGCAACACCAACGGCTCATCATCGAGCGTCAGCTTCCCCGCCATCAGCACCGCCTGGGTGCGGTTGGTCACGCCCAGCTTGCGCAGGATCGCGGTCACATGCGCCTTGATCGTCGCCTCGGACACATTGAGGTCGTACGCGATCTGCTTGTTCAAGCGCCCCGCGCCCAGCATCTGCAGCACCCGGAACTGCTGCGGGGTGAGCTCGCGCAAGCGCTGCCCGACCTCACGCTCCTCGCGCCCGGTCTGCGGCACGTTGTGCGCCTCCGGCGGGGCCCAGGTCTCGCCGTCCAGGATCGCGCCCAGCGCATGGCCGATCGTGTCCGAGTCGGCAGACTTCGGAATGAAGCCGAACGCACCGTGGTCCAGCGCCCGCCGCATCACCGTTGGCTCCTCGCGCGCGGACACCACCACCACCGGCAACTGCGGATGCAGCGCCCGCATGTGCACCAGCGCGTTGAAGCCCTGCGCGCCGGGCATGTTGAGGTCCATCAGCACCAGGTCGGCGTCGGCATGCTGTTCGGCCAGCTGGTACAGCGCTTCCACGCTGTCGGCTTCGAACAGCTGCACGCCCGGCATCACCCGCTGCACCGCACCGCGCAGGGCTTCGCGGAACAGCGGGTGGTCGTCGGCGATCAGCAGGGTAGGCATGGGGGATGCGAACTCCAACTACTTGACCTTGCGTTCTTCAACCAGCGAGGCGACCACGGACGGATCGGCCAGGGTCGAGGTATCGCCGAGCTGGTCCGGCGCGTTCTCGGCGATCTTGCGCAGGATGCGGCGCATGATCTTGCCCGAGCGCGTCTTGGGCAGGCCCGGCGCCCACTGCAGGTGGTCGGGCGAGGCGATCGGACCGATCTCCTTGCGCACCCACGCAATCAGCTCCTTCTGCAGCTCGTCGCTCGGCGTCTCTTCGGCCACCAGGGTCACGTAGGCGTAGATGCCCTGGCCCTTGATGTCGTGCGGGAAGCCGACCACGGCCGCCTCGGCCACCTTCGGGTGCGAAACCAGCGCGCTTTCCACTTCGGCGGTGCCGATGCGGTGGCCGGACACGTTGATCACATCGTCGACGCGGCCGGTGATCCAGTAGTAGCCATCTTCATCGCGACGGCAGCCATCCCCGGTGAAGTACGCGCCCGGGTAGGTGCGGAAGTAGGTGTCGATGAAACGCTGGTGGTCACCGTAGACGGTGCGCATCTGGCCCGGCCACGAGTCGCGGATGATCAGGTTGCCTTCGGTCGCGCCGTCCTTGATCTCGCCATCGGCATTGACCAGCGCCGGCTGCACGCCGAAGAAGGGCAGGGTGGCCGAACCGGGCTTGAGGTCGGTGGCGCCGGGCAGCGGCGAAATCAGGATGCCGCCGGTTTCGGTCTGCCACCAGGTGTCCACGATCGGGCAGCGGCCATCGCCAACCACGTCGTAGTACCAGCGCCAGGCTTCCGGATTGATCGGCTCGCCGACGCTGCCGAGCAGGCGCAGCGAGGCACGCGAGGTGCGCTTCACCGGCGCGTCGCCTTCGCGCATCAACGCGCGGATCGCGGTCGGTGCGGTGTAGAAGATGCTGACCTGGTGCTTGTCGATCACCTGCCAGAAGCGCGAGGTGTCCGGGTAGTTCGGCACGCCTTCGAACATCAGCGAGGTGGCACCGTTGGCCAGCGGCCCGTACACGATGTAGCTGTGCCCGGTGACCCAGCCGACGTCGGCGGTGCACCAGTAAATGTCGTCCTCGCGCAGGTCGAACACCGCTTCATGGGTGTAGGCCGCATACAGCAGGTAACCGCCGGTGGTGTGCAGCACGCCCTTGGGCTTGCCGGTCGAGCCGGAGGTGTACAGGATGAACAGCGGGTCTTCGGCGTTCATGCGCTCGGGCTCGCACTGCGCCGGCTGCGGGTCCACCACATCGTGGAACCAGCGGTCGCGCGGGGCCTGCATGTCCACCGCACCGCCGGTGTGGCGCACCACCAGCACGGTTTCCACCGTGGTGGTGCCGGGCAGCTTCAGTGCGGCGTCCACATTGGCCTTCAGCGGAATTTTCCGGCCGCCGCGCAGGCCTTCGTCGGCGGTGATGATCAGCTTGCTGCCGCAGTCGATCACGCGGTCGGCAATCGAGTTCGGGGCGAAACCGCCGAACACCACCGAGTGGATCGCGCCGATCCGTGCGCAGGCCAGCATGGCCACTGCAGCGTCGACGATCATCGGCAGGTAGATGGTGACCCGGTCGCCCTTCTTGACGCCCAGCGCGCGCAGCGCGTTGCCGAGGCGGCAGGTGCGCTCGTACAGCTCGCGGTAGGTCACGCCCTGCGCCGGTGCGTCCGGGCTGTCCGGCTCGAACAGCAGCGCCACCTTGTCGCCGCGCTTGTCCAGCTGGCGGTCCAGGCAGTTGACGCTGGCGTTGAGTTCGCCGTCTTCGAACCACTTGATCCGGAAATCGTCGAGCTGGTAGCTGACGTTGCGGATCGTGGAAGGCTTCTTGAACCAGTCCAGCCGCTCGGCGGCCTTGCCCCAGAACGCGTCGGGGTTCTCCACCGAGTCGCGGTAGAGCTGCTGGTAAGTGTTCTTGTCAATGCGCGCCTTGGCGGCAACGTCCGCGTTGACGGGGTAAAGATCGGCCATGGCACCCTCACTTGCACTAGGACTGGGTTGTGCGATCGCAGCATAACCCGCGATTGTTCCCGCTCAGTGTGCCGCATCCACCCGGTCGCGCGGTATCGGCACGGTTAGACCTTGGTCGAACGGACCCGGGGATATGTCCATACCTACTACCAATTGCCAATAGCCGGGGTGCGTCAGCCGGCCGCACGCTCGGCTCGACCGTGACCCCACACGCGGCGATCACCTTGCCACCCGGGAGAGAGGGCAACATGAGCACCCGTATGTTGAAGACCATGCGCAAGCCGCTGGCGACCTGTTTGCTGGTCGCGCTGGTGGCCCCTGGCATGGCGTTTGCCGAGACCGCCAAAGAGAAGCAGCTGGAAGCCCGCGTCGCCGAACTGGAACGCCAGGTGCAGCTGCTGCTGTCCACCACCCAGCAGCAACAGGGCCAGATCAGCCAGGCCCAGACCGACGTCACGGCAGTGAAGGCCGTGCAGGCACAGCAGCCCGCCGTGGCCACCGTGCCGGCCGGCAAGCAGCCGATCCAGGTCACCACCATCACCCCGGGCGCCGCGCCGGGCACCACGGTCAAGATCGGCGGCTTCATCAAGGCCGACTTCCTGCTCACCCAGACCGGCGACGGCCAGCTCGCCGACGACGCCACCGGTCGTGCGCTGTACCTGCCGGGCCAGACCCCGGTGGCCGGTGCCGGCGGCAGCGGCGAGAAGTCGGACGTGGACTTCAACGCCCACGCCAAGTTCTCGCGCTTCAACCTGGGCATCGACAACGTCTCGGACAAGGGCAACAAGTCCGGTGCGTTCTTCGAGATGGACTTCTTCGGCAACTCGCTGGGCAACCAGACCGCCACCAATACCTACGGCGTCACCCTGCGCCATGCCTACATGTACTGGAACAACTGGCTGGCCGGCCAGACCTGGTCGAACTTCATGGACGCGGCCTCGCTGCCGGAAGCGGCCGACTTCGTCGGTCCCACCGACGGCGTGCTGTTCGTCCGCCAGACGCAGGTGCGCTACACCCAGGGCGGCTTCAGCGTCGCGCTGGAAAACCCGGAAACCACCGTGCTCACCGGTACCCGCAACCCGGTCACCGGGGCGTGGACCAATGCCGCCAGCAACAGCGACCGCGGCTCCCTGCCGGACCTGACCCTGCGTTACGGCTGGAAGGGCGACTGGGGCACCTTCGGCGTGGGCGGCATCGTGCGTCAGCTGAAGGTGGACAACCAGGCCACCGGCGCCGACGCCGACAAGATCGGCGGCGGCCTGACCCTGGGCGGCAAGTGGGTGATGGCTGACAGCGACACCCTGCATTACCAGATCAGCGGCGGCGAAGGCATTGCCCGCTACGTGGGCCTGGGCGTCACCGCCGACACGGCCTACGACGTGGCCCGCGACGAACTCAACCCGACCGGGGTGCTGGCCGGCTATGTCGGCTGGCGCCACGCCTTCACCCCGAAGCTGCGCACCAACCTGATCTATGCGCGCAGCGATTACGACAACGACAGCGTGCTCGGCCCCCTGGTCACCAAGAGCGTGCAGAGCATCCGCGGCAACATCTTCTACACACCGATGCCCAAGGTCGATATCGGTGCGGAGTACATGTACGGCGTGCGCGAGATCGAAGACGGTCGCAAGGGCGACATCAACCGCGTGCAGTTCACCACGAAATACAGCTTCTAAACACAACGAACGCCGGTCCACGGGCCGGCGACATCCACGATTGCTTCGGAGGGGAAGCGTCCCATGTCCACCACACCATTGCCTGCAAAGGCAGAGCTCACCAAGGGCCACAAGAAGGTCATCTTCGCGTCCAGCCTGGGTACCGTTTTCGAATGGTATGACTTCTTCCTGTACGGCTCGCTGGCGGCGATCATCGCCAAGCAGTTCTTCAGCGGGGTCAACGAAACCACGGGCATGATCTTCGCCCTGCTGGCCTTCGCCGCCGGCTTCTTCGTGCGCCCGTTCGGCGCGGCCTTCTTCGGCAGCCTCGGCGACCGCATCGGCCGCAAGTACACCTTCCTGGTCACGATCCTGATCATGGGCATCTCGACCTTCCTGGTCGGCGTGCTGCCCAACTACGCCTCGATCGGCTTCGCCGCCCCGGTGATCCTGATCGTGCTGCGCCTGGCCCAGGGCCTGGCGATGGGCGGCGAGTACGGTGGCGCGGCCACCTACGTGGCCGAACATGCACCGGAAGACAAGCGTGGCCTGTACACCAGCTTCATCCAGTGCACCGCCACGCTCGGCCTGTTCATGTCGCTGCTGATCATCCTGGCCTGCCGTTACTTCCTGGGCAACGAAGCCTTTGAAGCCTGGGGCTGGCGCATCCCGTTCCTGGTCTCGATCATCCTGCTGGGCATTTCGGTGTGGATCCGCCTGCAGCTGAGCGAGTCGCCCCTGTTCCAGCAGATGAAGGCCGAAGGCAAGGGCTCCAAGACCCCGTTCCGCGACAGCCTGAAGGGCGGCAACCTCAAGCTGATGCTGCTGGTGCTGCTCGGTGCCGCGGCCGGCCAGGCCGTGGTGTGGTACGGCGGCCAGTTCTACGCGCTGTTCTTCCTGAGCAGCATGCTCAAGGTCGACGCCACCACCTCCTACCTGCTGATCGCCGCGGCGCTGGCCCTGGGCACGCCGTTCTTCATCTTCTTCGGCTGGCTGTCGGACCGTATCGGCCGCAAGAAGATCATCCTGGCCGGCTGCCTGCTGGCGGCGGTGACCTACATCCCGATCTTCAAGGGCCTGACCCACTTCGCCAACCCGGGCATCGAAGAAGCCCGCAGCGGTTCGCCGGCGCTGGTCATCGCCGACCCGAACACCTGCTCGTTCCAGTTCGATCCGGTCGGCCTGCGCAAGTTCACCAGCTCCTGCGACGTGGCCACTGCCGCGCTGACCAAGGCCGGCGTGCCGTATGACGTGCAGCCTGCCGCCGCCGGTTCGCTGGCGATGGTGAGCGTGGGCAACACCCAGGTGACCTCGTTCGAAGCGGCCGGGCTGACCAAGGACGAGCTCAAGGCCAAGGGTGATGCGTTCGGTAGTGAGTTGAAGGGTGCATTGACCGCGGCGGGTTATCCGGCGAAGGCCGACAACGCCCGCATCAACATCGCCGGCACGGTGTTCATGCTGTGGCTGCTGGTGCTGTACGTCACCATGGTCTATGGCCCGATCGCGGCCTACCTGGTCGAGCTGTTCCCGACCCGCATCCGCTACACCTCGATGTCGCTGCCGTACCACATCGGCAACGGCTGGTTCGGTGGCTTCCTGCCGGCGATCTCGTTCGCGCTGGTGGCCGGTACCGGCAACCTGTATTACGGCCTGTGGTACCCGATCATCATCGCGCTGATGACGGTTGTGGTGGGCGGGTTGTTCCTGCGCGAAACCAAGGGTGTGGATATCACCAAATAAGTTCCATGGGCATTGATGGACCGAGGGGCCGTGGCGTTTGCCACGGCCCCTTTTCGTTACGGAACCATTGCTATATTCCAGCCATGGATCCCACCCACATTGCCCCCACCGCGCTGCCAAGCATCCTGCACACGCTGCGCACTGCCTGGCAGGCCCACCGCCCTTCGCTGGAGCAACGCCGCAACGACCTGCAACGCCTGCGCGCCGCACTGAAATCGCGCCTGCCCGAAATGGCCGAGGCCATCGCCGCCGACTTCGGGCACCGTTCCACCCACGAATCGCTGATCGCAGACGGCATGACCGTGCTCAACGAGATCGACCACCTGCTCGGCCACCTGCGGGGCTGGATGCGGCCGCGCCGGGTCGGGGTGGGCTGGCGGTTCTGGCCGGCGCACGCGCAGACCCGGCCGGTGCCGCTGGGCGTGGTCGGGGTGATCTCGCCGTGGAACTACCCGGTGAACCTGGCGCTGATTCCGCTGGCCACCGCGATTGCCGCGGGCAACCACGTCATCCTCAAGCCGTCCGAACACACCCCGCGCACCAGCGCGTTCCTGCAGGACCTGCTCGCATCGGTATTTCCGGCCGACCGCGTGGCGGTGGTGCAGGGCGACGGCGAACTCGCCGCTGCGCTGTCCGGCTCACCGCTGGACCATCTGGTGTTCACCGGCTCCACCGCTGTGGGCCGCAAGGTCATGGCCGCCGCCGCCCGGCACCTGACTCCGCTCACCCTGGAGCTGGGCGGCAAGTCGCCGGCCATCGTCTGCAGCGACTACCCGCTGGACAAGGCCGCCGCGCGCCTCGCCACCGGCAAGTGGTTCAACGCCGGGCAGACCTGCATCGCGCCGGATTACGTGCTGATCGACGGCCGCCGCCAGCGCGAGCTGGTGCAGCAGCTGCAGACCCGGGTGCGGGAGCGCTACGGCGATTTCAGCGACGCCAGCGACTACACCCGCATCATCCACGAGGGCCAGTACCAGCGCCTGCTCGGCTACCTGGCCCAGGCCCGCGAACGCGGCGTGCCGGTGATCGAACTGGCCACTGTCGACCCCGAGCGCGCGCGCCGCGAACGGCTGATCGTGCCGACCATCGTGCTCGACCCGCCGGCGGACCTGGACCTGATGCAGGAGGAAATCTTCGGCCCGATCCTGCCGGTGTGCGCGTACCCGGACCTGGCCGCAGCGGTAGCCGACGTGCAGGCCCGCGACCGCCCGCTGGCGTTGTACGTGTTCAGCGATCATCGCGAGGCGGTGGAGCAGGTGCTCGGCCAGGTGGTGGCCGGTGGCGTCACCGTCAACGACACCCTGCTGCATTTCGCGATCAACGGCCTGCCGTTCGGCGGGGTGGGTCCCAGCGGCATGGGCGCGTACCACGGGCGGGCCGGGTTCGATGCGATGAGCAAGCAGCTGCCGATCCTGTGGCAAGCACGCTGGGCGGCGAGTGATCTGTTGAAACCGCCATATTCAAAGATCGCGGGGTTGTTGAGGGCGCTCGTACGGTGATGAATGTACGTACCGACGTAGTGCCGGCCGCCGGCCGGCTCCTCCCGATGCCGGCACCATGCGGAGCCGGCCGGCGGCCGGCACTACGGTCCGCGGGCATCCATCCCCCACCCCCGGGTAGAATGCCCCCATGAAAATCGCCTCCTGGAACGTCAACTCCCTCAACGTGCGCCTGCCGCACCTGGAACAATGGCTCACGGCGTTCGCGCCGGACGTGGTCGGGATCCAGGAAACCAAGATGGAGGACCACAAGTTCCCCGACGCGGTGCTGGCCGGGCTCGGCTACCGCAGCGTTTTCGCCGGGCAGAAGACCTACAACGGCGTCGCGCTGCTCTCGCGCGAACCGGCCCAGGACGTGCAGATCGGCATTCCCGGCTTCGAGGACGAGCAGAAGCGCGTCATCGCCGGCACCGTCAACGGCGTGCGCATCATCAACCTGTACGTGGTCAACGGCCAGGACGTGGGCACCGACAAGTATGAGTACAAGCTGCGCTGGCTTGAAGCGGTGCACGCCTGGGTCGCCGCCGAACTGGCGAAGTACCCGGAGCTGGTGGTGATGGGCGACTTCAACATCGCCCCGGAAGGGCGCGACACCCACGACCCGCTGGTCTGGAACGAGAACCACATCCTCACTTCCACCGCCGAACGCGGCGCGCTCAACAAGCTGCTGCAGCTGGGCCTGCACGACGCGTTCCGCCTGCACAGCGAAGAAGAAGGCGTGTTCAGCTGGTGGGACTACCGCGCCGCCGGTTTCCGCCGCAACCTGGGCCTGCGCATCGACCTGACCCTGGTCTCCGACGCGCTCAAGGCACGCGCACTGGCCTCGGGTATCGATCGCGAACCGCGCACCTGGGACCGGCCGAGCGACCATGCCCCGGCGTGGGTGCAGCTGGGCTGAAAAAGAAAAGGCCCGGCGGGTGCCGGGCCTTTCCCTTGTCCACCGGCGTTGTTTACCGGATGCGCTTGCGCGTAAACAGGTTCACGATGGCAAGCAGGATCACCGCGCCGATCAGCGAGTACAGGAACGACCACAGCGAAATGCCGTCGTTGATGTTGCCGCCGAACAGGAACCCTGCAATCAACGCACCCACGATGCCGACCACGATGTTCAGGATGATGCCCTGCTGCGCGTCGCGACGCATGATGATGCTGGCCAGCCAGCCCACGATGCCACCGACGATCAACCAGATGATGATGCCCATGTTGGTGACTCCCTCTGAGTGGATGAAGCGGCGCCAGTTGAAGGCAACCCCCGTGAAGTCCCCGTGCAGTGGGCTTGGCGGGGGCTTGGCATGAGCCTGCCGGCCACCCTGGACGGCCCCTGGCGGTTCGGCCCGGTCACGGTCTGGCGGCTGCCGCATGTGCCCGGCACCCGCGGCGAGCCGCAGGCCCGGGTGCTGCTGGCCGAGCAGCTCGGCGGCAGCCCGGAGACCCTGCCGCTGCAGCGCGACCCGCGCGGCCGGCCCGAACTGCATGGCCCGCTGGCGCACATGGGCACCGGCTGGAGCCACAGCCACGGCCTGCTGCTGGTCGGGCTGGGCGAGGGCGTGCGGCTGGGGGTGGACCTGGAACCGCTGCGGCCCCGCCCGCGCATGGCCGAGATCATCGAGCGCTTCTTCCACTCTTCCGAAGTGGCCTGGCTGCTTGGCCTGGACGACACCGCCCGCAACCATTGGTTCTTCCGGGTCTGGTGCGCCAAGGAAGCCATCCTCAAGGCGCAGGGACAGGGCATCTCGTTCGGCCTGCATCGCCTGCACCTGGCCCCGGGACCGGACGGCGCCCTGCACCTGGCCTGGGCCGACCCCGAACTGGGCCCGGCCGCGCGCTGGCACCTGCACGAATGGCAGGCAGCGGATGATTTCCGCGCCGCGCTGGCCTGGCACGCGCTCTGATCGCGCCGAATCCGCGCAGTACGACCGGCGCCACCCTGCGATAATGGGCGCATGACCGAGCACACTCTTCCTTCCAACGTGGCTGCCGAGCTTGAAAAAGGCCTGGCCGCCATGGGCCTGGACGCCGCCCTGGCGCCGCCGCTGCTGACCTACCTGACCCTGCTCAACCGCTGGAACAAGACCTACAACCTGACCGCGATCCGCGATCCGCTGGAGATGGTCACCCGCCACCTGCTCGATTCGCTGGCGATGCAGCCGTACCTGGAGCAGGGCACGCTGGCCGACCTCGGCACCGGCCCGGGGCTGCCGGGCATCCCGCTGGCCATCGCCCGCCCGCAGCTGCAGGTGACCCTGGTCGAAAGCAACGGCAAGAAGGCGCGCTTCATGCGCGAAGCGGTGCGCCAGCTGGGCCTGGGCAACGCCCGCGTGGCCGAGTCGCGCGCCGAAGCGCTGGACGAGCCGGCCGCGTATGACAACCTGACCGCGCGCGCGATGGACACCCTGGCCGGGATCATTGCGGTCGGCGGCCACCTGCTGCGCCCGGGCGGGCGCCTGCTGGCGATGAAGGGCGTGTACCCGCACGACGAGATCGCCCAGCTGCCGGCCGGCTGGCAGGTCGAACAAGTGCTGCCGCTCAAGGTTCCCGGCCTCACCGGCGAGCGTCACCTGGTCGTGGTGGCCGGGCCATGAAGGGCCCCGGCGCGCATCTCACAGTGCATGACACGGCCGCTGACCGCATAATGCCCAGTCCCACTCCCTGCCGATGAGGCTCACCCGCATGGCTCGCATCATCGCCATCGCCAACCAGAAAGGTGGCGTCGGCAAGACCACGACGGCCGTCAATCTGGCCGCCGCCCTGGCTGCTGCACCCAAGCGCGTGCTGCTGGTCGACCTCGATTCCCAGGGCAATGCGACCATGGGCAGCGGCGTGGACAAGCGCGAAGTGGCTGCCTCCACCTGCGACCTGCTGCTCGGCGAGAGCACCGCGTCGGAGATCCGGGTGACCACCCCGGAAGGCTTCGACCTGCTGCCGGGCAACATCGACCTGACCGCCGCCGAGATCCAGCTGATGGACCAGGGCGAGCGCGAACAGCGCCTCAAGCGCGCGCTGGCACCGATCCAGGAGGAGTACGACTTCATCCTGATCGACTGCCCGCCGGCGCTGTCGCTGCTGACCCTCAACGCCCTGGCCGCCGCCGATTCGGTGATCGTGCCGATGCAGTGCGAGTACTACGCACTGGAAGGCCTGAGCGCGCTGGTGGAAACCATCGACGCGCTGCGCGCCAACCTCAATCCCAGCCTGGAGATCGAGGGCGTGCTGCGCACCATGTTCGACGTGCGCAACAACCTGGCCAATGCCGTGTCGGCTGAACTGACCGAGCATTTCGGCGACCGCGTGTTCCGCACCATCGTGCCGCGCAACGTGCGCCTGGCCGAGGCGCCCAGCCACGGGCAGAGCATTGTCGGCTACGACCGCGCCTCGCGCGGCGGCGTGGCCTACCTCGGCCTGGCCGGCGAGATCATCCGCCGCCACCACCAACGCAACACGGCCGGCAAGGCCATGGAGACCGCCTGATGAGCAGCAAGCCCGCCCCCGGCAAGAAACGCGGCCTCGGCCGTGGCCTCGATGCGCTGCTGGGGCCCAAGGGCGCGGTGACACAGGTGCAGGCGGCGGCGGTGGTCGAACCGCTGCCGGGTGAAGTGCTGCGCAGGCTGCCGGTCCAGCACCTGCAGCCGGGCAAGTACCAGCCGCGTCGCGAGATGGACGAAACCAAGCTCGCCGAGCTCGCCGAGTCGATCAAGGCGCAGGGCGTGATCCAGCCGATCCTGGTCCGCCAGCTCGGCCCGGACAGCTTCGAGATCGTGGCCGGCGAACGTCGCTGGCGCGCTTCGCAGCTGGCCGGCCTGGACGAAGTGCCGGTGGTGGTGCGCGAGCTGGAAGACCGCACCGTCATCGCGATGGCGCTGATCGAGAACATCCAGCGCGAAGACCTCAACCCGCTGGAAGAAGCCGAAGCGCTGCAGCGGCTGATCAGCGAATTCGCGCTGACCCATGCCGAAGCCGCCCAGGCCGTGGGCCGCTCGCGCGCCTCGGTGTCCAACCTGCTGCGCCTGCTGGAACTGCCGGTGGCGATCCGCCTGCTGCTGGGAACCCGTCGCCTGGAAATGGGCCATGCCCGCGCGCTGCTGACCCTGGCCCCGGAACTGGCCAGCAAGCTGGCCCAGGAAGCGGCCGACCAGGGCTGGTCGGTGCGTGAGGTCGAACACCGCGCGCAGCAGTTCGCGGCCGGCAAGGTGCCTGCCAACCTGCGCAAAAAGCCCAGTGCCAGCGCGCCGCAGGCCGATATCGCCTCGCTGGAAACCGAACTCTCCGAATCGCTGGGCGCGCGCGTGGCGATCAACCATGGCCGTGGCGGCAAGGGCAAGCTGATCATCCACTACACCGACCTGGACACCCTGGACGGCGTGCTCGAAAAGCTGCGCGTCCGCAAGGACTGAGCCCATGACCGTCCTTGTCACCGGCGCGGCGGGTTTCATCGGCGCCTACACCGTGCGTGCCCTGCTCGATGCCGGGCAGCGGGTGGTCGGGCTGGACAACTACAACGACTACTACGATCCGCAGATCAAGCGCGACCGCGTGGCCGCGCTGTGCCCGGATGCCGACATCCGCGTGCTCGACCTCACCGACCGCGACGGCCTGGCCGCGCTGTTCGATGAGGTGCAGCCCACCCGCGTGATCCACCTGGCCGCGCAGGCCGGGGTGCGCTACTCGCTGCAGAACCCGCACGCCTACGTCGACAGCAACCTCACCGGGTTCGTCAACATGCTGGAGCTGTGCCGCCATCGCGGCGTGGACCACCTGGTGTATGCCTCCAGCAGCTCGGTGTACGGCGATTCGGCCACCCCGCCGTTCTCCGAAGACCAGCGCATCGACAAGCCGCGCTCGCTGTACGCCGCGACCAAGGCCGCCAACGAGCTCATGGCCTACACCTACGCGCAGCTGTACGGCCTGCATGCCACCGGCCTGCGCTTCTTCACCGTGTACGGCCCGTGGGGCCGCCCGGACATGGCGCCGCTGCTGTTCTCGCGCGCAGTACTGGCCGGACGCCCGATCGAGGTGTTCAACGAAGGCCGCATGCAGCGCGACTTCACACATGTTTCCGACATCGTGGCCGGTATCCTCGGCGCGCTGGCGCATCCGTCCAGTGACGACGTGCCGCACCGCGTGTTCAACCTGGGCAACCACACCCCGATCGAGCTCGAGCGTTTCATCGGGATCATCGAGGATGCCGCAGGACGCCCGGCGCACAAGGTGTACAAGCCGATGCAGCCCGGCGACATGGTCCGCACCATGGCCGACACGCACCGTGCGCATGACGCGTTCGGCTATGAACCGGCCACGCCCATCGAGCGCGGGTTGCCGCCGGTGGTGGCCTGGTGCCGCGATTATTTCGGGGTTCGCGCCTGACTCACAACCTCAGGTTCATCTTCGGATAACCTTGATTGCGGAAAATGCGCGGTCTTTTTCACGCTTGCCCCTCGCAGAGCCCGAACATGAGCCACCCCCAGTTGTCGGTCGTCGTCCCGGTGTTCAATGAGCGCGACAACGTACAGCCGTTGATCGACGAGATCACCGCTGCGCTGCGCGGACACATCGCCTTCGAGATCGTCTACATCGACGACCACTCGCGCGACGACACCCTGGCTGTGCTCGAATCGCTGAAGGCCGCCAACCCGGAACTGCGGGTGCTGCACCATGTGACCCAGAGCGGGCAGAGCACGGCCGTGCGCAACGGCGTCAAGCAGGCGCGCGCGCCGTGGATCGCTACCCTCGACGGCGACGGCCAGAACGATCCGGCCGATATTCCCAGGCTGCTGGCCGCCCGTGCCGCCGCCGAAGCACAGGTCAAGCTGTTCGCCGGCTGGCGGGTCAACCGCCAGGACAGCGGCAGCAAGCGCTGGGCCAGCAAGTGGGCCAATGCGATCCGTGCGCGCATGCTGCGCGACGACACCCCCGACACCGGCTGCGGCATCAAGCTGTTCGAGCGCGAAGCCTTCCTGGACCTGCCGTATTTCGACCACATGCACCGCTACCTGCCGGCGCTGATGCAGCGGGCCGGCTGGAAAACCGTGAGCGTGCCGGTCAACCACCGCCACCGAACCGCCGGGGTGTCCAAGTACAACAACCTGGGCCGCGCGCTGGTGGGCATCCGCGACCTGCGCGGGGTGGCCTGGCTGATTACGCGCAGCCGGCGCACCGCCGTGGAAGAGCGTTGATGATGGCCCTGCACTGGCTCGACCAACCGCTGACCTGGCTGTTCTGGACCGGGCTGCACGTGACCGGCTGGAAGCTGATCGGCTACACCGGTGCGCTGATGTTCGGCGGCCGCTGGCTGGTCCAGTTCGTGGCCTCGCGCCGCGCCGGCAAGCCGGTGATCCCGCGCCTGTTCTGGTACATGAGCGTGGTCGGCAGCCTGATGACGCTGAGCTACTTCCTGTTTTCGGCCAAGCAGGACTCGGTCGGCGTGCTGCAGAACCTGTTCCCGGCGTTCACGGCGTTGTACAGCCTGAAGCTGGATATCCAGCACCGGGGCTGGAAGCGGGATCGCGCGGAGCATTGACGTGCATGACAATCGGTCCATGCGCGGGCCAGACCGGGATGCCATGATCGGGGTTTGCCGTCCCCCGGGAACCCCTGATCGTGAAATCACCGCTCGTTGCCGCGTTGCTGCTCGCCCTGGCCCTTCCTGCCCACGCCGTGCAGGCCGCACCGCCGGCCACGGCCGCCGCGCCGGCCAGCCTGGCCGCTGAATCCCCGGCCGACGCCGCGTTCCGGGCCATCTACGAGAAGGAATGGGCCTGGCGCCAGACCGGCGGCGGTGAGGCCAGCGAAGACAGTGACGGCCCGGCCAATGCCACCCGCATGCCCGACGTGGGCGCGGCCGCGCAGCAGGCGCGCCTGGTGGTCTGGGACGACGTGCTGGCCCAGCTCGACACGCTCGACACCAAGGCGCTCTCGCCGACCAACCAGGTCAACTACGCCATCTACCGCGACCAGGTCTACAACCTCGCCGCCGACGTGCGCCTGCGCGCGTACGAAATGCCGTTCAATTCGGACTCCTCGTTCTGGTCCGGCATCTCGTTCATGGCGCGCCGTGAGATGAAGACCGCCAAGGACTACCGCAACTACATCGCCAAGCTCAACGATGTGCCGCGTTACTTCGACCAGCAGACGGAGAACATGCGCGCCGGCCTCAAGCGCGGTTTCAGCGTGCCGCAGGCCGTGCTCGACGGCCGCGAGGTCTCCATCGCCACCGTGTCCGAGCTGAAGGACCCGACCCAGTCGCCTCTATACGCGCCTTTCAGGAAGCTGCCGGCCAGCATTCCGGCGGCCGAGCAGGCCGAACTGCAGGCCCAGGTCCGCCAGGCGATCAGCGGCAGCGTGGTGCCCGCGTTCGCCAAGCTGCGCACCTTCTTCGTCAGCGAATACGTGCCGCAGGCGCGCACCACTCTGGCCGCCGAAGCGATGCCGGACGGCAAGGCGTACTACCAGCAGCAGATCCACGAGTACACCACGCTCGACCTCACCCCGCAGCAGATCCACGAGATCGGCCTGAAGGAAGTGGCGCGCATCCAGAAGGAAATGAACGACGTCATCAAGCAGGTCGGGTTCAAGGGCAGCTTCGCCGAGTTCCTGACCTTCCTGCGCACCGACCCGCAGTTCTACGCCAAGACCCCGGACGAGCTGCTGCACCGCGCCGCATGGATCTCCAAGCGCGTGGACGGGGTGATCGGCAAGTACATGACCCTGCCGCGCGCGCGATTCACCATCGTCCCGGTGCCGCCGGACATCGCTCCGTTCTGGACCGCAGGCCGTGGCGGCATGGGCACCTACTGGGTGAACACCTACAACCTGCCGGCGCGTCCGCTGTACAACCTTCCGGCGCTGACCCTGCACGAGTCCGACCCGGGCCATGCGCTGCAGGGCGCGCTGGCCGCCGAGCAGGGCGAACAGCCCGAGTTCCGCCGCAACGCCTACATTTCCGCGTATGGCGAGGGCTGGGGGCTGTACAGCGAACGGCTCGGCATCGAAATGGGCATCTACGAAACCCCGTACGAGGACTTCGGTCGCCTGACCTATGAAATGTGGCGCGCCGCGCGCCTGGTGATCGACACCGGCGTGCACCACAAGGGCTGGACCCGCGAGCAGGCGCTGGCCTACCTGCGCGACCACACCGCGCTGAGCGAACACGAAGTCACCACCGAAGTGGACCGCTACATCTCCTGGCCGGGCCAGGCGCTGAGCTACAAGCTGGGGGAGATCGCGATCGTGCGCCTGCGTGGTGAAGCGGAGAAGGCACTGGGCGAACGCTTCGACGTCAAGGCCTTCCACGACGCCGTGCTCAAGCAGGGCTCGGTGCCGTTGCCGGTGCTGGATGCACAGATCCGCGCGTACATCGACGCGAACCGCGCCCCCTGATGTCGGCAATGGCCATGACCGATGTGCGCTGGCGCACGCATCGGCACATGGCCTTCCGGCACGATGCGGAAACTGCTTAGCGCGTCGCAGAGCGCGCCCGGCAGATGGCTAGGCTGGTCGACCCCCATAAGGAGCTCGACCATGCTGGATGCCCTGTCCGCACTGAAGTACCGTCTGATTTCTTCGCTCTCCCCGCGCGCGGCGCGTCGTCGTCCCGCCGCGACGCCGCGCCTGCTCGAAGTACATAACCGGCCTGGCGCCGGCGCGACGGCGCATCGGCCGGACACGGCACCCCCACGCCCGCCCAAGCCCGACCCGTTGCAGCGCTTCGCCGTGCCGTCCGGCCATGTGCAGGTGCTGGTCCCGTTGATGCAGAAGTATCGCCGCCTGCTCGACTCGCAGTACGCGATGCCGTTGCAGGACCGCGACGAGCGCAGCGCGATCGAGAGCTTCTTCACCACGCGCGCGCAACTGGTGGATGCCGCGCTGGGTGCCCCGGCGCAGGCGCTCGGCGTGCGCCGCCCGTGGCCCGACCTCGCGCCGCCCTCCAGCCACGCCAGACTGCTGGAACGGCTTTATCAGTGCTCCAACGGGCTGGTGATCGGCGAAAACCATGCTGCCCAAGGCAGCAAGCGCCTGTTGATCGACCACATGGACACGCTCCGGAAGCTGGGCGTGACCACGCTGTACCTGGAACACCTGCAGGACGACATCCACGGCGACGACCTCAGGCAGCTGCATCGCACCGGAACCCCGTCACCTGCACTGGGGCGCTTCCTGGCCGCGCAGGACATGGGCCACAACACCCACGCGGCCAGCGGCGCCACCTTCGGGGCCCTGGTGCAGGCGGCGGCGGATGCGGGCATCCGCATCGTCGCGCTGGACCTGATGGCCAGCTACCACCTGGGGGGTGCGCAGGGAGCGACAGGGTTGGATTCGCTGGAGCTGCGCATCAAGGTCATGAACCACGTCGCCGCCCAGCGCATCGCGCACGACCAGCGGCAGCAACGCGGCACTGCGCCCATGCAGCGCTGGGTGGCGCTGGTCGGCGACGCGCACGCCGGTGACTTCAACGACACGATCGGGTTGGGTGAACGCCTGGGTGTGCCAAGCCTGCGGGTGGAGGACATCAGCCCATCCTTCTCGCACCGGGTGCGGGTCGGCTGCGACCCGGTACGCACCGTACCGGGCAGCCTGGGCCGCAGTGACGGCACGGTACAGTGCGACTACCTGCTGCAGGTGCCGACCTGCGACGGCCGCGCGCGCAAGTCGACACCGGGCCCATGCAGCGCGGGTGAAGCCCTGCGCCAGCACGACCTGCACCAGGCCCGCTATGCCCCCGCAACGGCGCGCACGGCATGAACGGCCGCCGCCGCTGCGATTGTGTAACGGACATCGGCGCGGCTACCCTGCGCCGATGATGCCCCGCCTGCGCCGCCACCTGTCGCTGCCGCTCCGCCTGCTGATGCTGGTGGTGCTGCTGCTTGGCACGGCCGGTGGTGCGCTGGCCTCGGCCCTGGGTGACCTGCACGCGTTGTCGCATGCCGACGTGACCGGGCAGGCGCATGCGGCGTCGCATGCACCGCCGGCGAGCGGTGCAGCGGACGACGACAGTGACGCCAACCACGACGATGACGACGACGGCGCGCGCCTGCTGCACGCGCTGGTGCATTGCGGGCAGTGCCATGGCCATGGCGGCGTGCTGCCGCTGGCCGCCTCGGCCTGGTCGTTGCCGGCGGCGCCCGCACATGCGGTGCCGACCGGCTTGACCGCGCAGCTGCTGGCGCAGCCACCCGAGAGCCTGCTGCGCCCCCCGATAGCGGTGTGACCCCACGCGGCGCGATGCCGCGACGTCACCTTTGAACCGCAACTCGGAGATACCCCATGTGGATGCGTCTGGCAGCCGTTGCTGCCATTGCGTTCGTGCCGTGCGCGCATGCGCAGGGCAGCACGCCTGTTACCCCGTTCGTCGATGTTCCCCCCGCAGTCGCCGCACCGTCGGCCACCCCGCTCAGCCTGGAGCAGGCCATCGCCCGCGTCGCGCGGCAGCACCCGGACCTGCGCCTGGCCGATGCGCAACGCCCGATCTGGGAGGCCCGCCGCGACGCCGCCGCCTTCGGCCCGCCGCTCACTGTTGGTGTTGAGCTGGAGAACGCACTGGGCAGTGGCGCCAGCCGTGGCTTCGACGCCGCCGAACTTACCGTCAGCCTGGCCGGCGTGCTGGAGCGGGGCGGCAAGCTCGACGCCCGTCGCGAGCTGGCCCAGGCCAATCTGGACGCCCTCGCGCCGCAGCGCGAGATCGCCCGCCTGGACCTGATGGCGGCGGTGGCCCAGCGCTACCTGGCCATCACCGAAGCGCGCGCGCAGCTGGCCATTGCCCAGACCGACATCGAGCAGCGACGCCGCGCGGTGGCAGCCGCGCGGCTGCGGCTGCAGGCCGGTGCCTCGCCCGAGTCGGTGCTGCTGACCGCCCAGGCCATGCTGGCCCAGGCCGAAGTGGACCGCGGCCGCGCGTTGCAGGCCGACCGCGCCGCGCGCGTGGCCCTGGCTGCACTGTGGCGCGAGCGCGAACCCGGTTTCGACGTGGTCAGCGGCGACCCGATGCAGTTGCCGGCACTGCAGCCGTTCGAGGTGCTGGCCGACGAACTGCAGCGCACCCCGGAACTGGCGGTGCTGGCCGGCGAACGCCGGGTACGCGACGCGCAGCTGCAGCTGGCGCGCACCCAGGCGCGGCCGGACTTCAACTGGCAGGTCGGTGTGCGCAACAGCCGCGACAGCCGCGACACCTCACTGGTCGGCGGCTTCAGCCTGGCGCTGGGCAGCGTCGCGCGTGCCGCGCCGGAGATCCGCGCTGCTGAAGCCGAACTCGCGCTCAACGGCGTGGAGCGCGAAGCGCGCGCGCTGCAGCTGTACGCCACCCTGGCCGAAGCACACGGTCGCTACGAAACCTCACGGCTGGAAGTGCAGCGGATGGCGCGCGATGTGCTGCCGCAACTCCAGCGCGCTGAAAACGCCGCCGAAAAGGCCTGGCGTGCGGGAGCGATCAGTTACATGGAGTGGGCCCAGCTGCAGGCCATGCGCATCGAAGCGCGGCAGCGCCAGCTGGAAGCGGCAATCGCTGCGCAGACCGGCCTGATCGAGATCCAGCGCCTTACCGGGCAGAGCATGCTCGCCGCCACGTCAGAGGAAGACCGTCCATGAACTTCTCCATTACGTCGCGCGCATCGCGCATTGCTTTCCTGCTGCTGTGCCTGTCTGCGCTTTCGGGGTGTGGCAGGGATGCACCGCCGGCTGCCGGGGAGGGCGAGGGTGACGGGCACGCCGAGGACACGCATGGCGTGTCGCTACGCGGGGACGAGCATGACGATGCGCCGGAGAGTACGGTCATTCCCGCTGCCATGGCCGAACAGTCGGGCATCCGGGTTGCGCCCGTCGCCGCCGGCACGATTGCCGACGAGCACGATGTGCAGGGCCTGCTGACCCCGGTGGACGGACGCGTGGCCCAGGTGATGGCACGCTTCCCCGGGCCGATCCGTTCGCTGCGGGCCAACGTCGGCGACACGGTCCAGGCCGGCCAGGTCCTCGCCAGCATCGAGAGCAACCTCAGCCTCACCACCTACACGGTGAGCGCACCGATCAGCGGCGTGGTGCTGGCGCGCCAGGCCCAGGTCGGTGGCGTGGCGGGCGAGGGCACCCCGCTGTTCGAGATCGGCGATCTGTCCACGCTGTGGGTCGACCTGCACATCTTCGGCAATGACACCCAGCACATCACCGCCGGCGTGCCGGTCACCGTCTCGCGCATGACCGACGGCGTCACCCAGGCGACCACGCTGGAACGCGTGTTGCCGGGCACGGCCACCGCCAGCCAGAGCACGGTGGCCCGCGCCACCCTTCGCAACGACGACGGCCTGTGGCGGCCCGGTGCGGCGGTGAAGGCGCGCATCGTGGTCGCCACCCGGCCGGCCGCCCAGGTGGTGCCGCTGAGCGCACTGCAGACGCTGGAAGGCAAGGACGTGGTGTTCGTACGCACCGGCGACACCTACACCGCGCGCAGCGTGCGGCTGGGCGCGCGCGACGCCACGCAGGTCGAGGTACTTGAAGGCCTGGCCGTGGGCGAGAACGTCGTGGTCGAACAGAGCTACGTGGTGAAGGCCGACATCGGCAAGGCAGGGGCCGCGCATGAACACTGAGCGCCCCGCGTTGCTTGAACGCATCATTGCCGCCTCCATCGCGCATCGCTGGCTGATGATGAGCCTCACCGCCGCGTTGATCGCGGTGGGTGTCTGGAGTTTCACCAAGCTGCCGATCGATGCCACGCCGGACATCACCAACGTCCAGGTGCAGATCAACACCGCCGCGCCGGGCTACTCGCCACTGGAGGCCGAACAGCGCATCACCTACCCGGTGGAAACGGTGATGGCCGGCCTGCCGCGCATGGAGCAGGCGCGCTCGTTGTCGCGCTATGGGCTGTCGCAGGTCACGGTGGTGTTCGAGGACGGCACGGACATCTACTTCGCGCGGCAACAGGTCGCCGAGCGCCTGCAGCAGGTGAAGTCGCAGATCCCGGCCGGGCTGGACCCGCAGCTGGGGCCGATCTCCACCGGCCTCGGCGAGATCTTCATGTACACCATCGACGCCGATCCGGCGGCGCGCAAACCCGATGGCAGCGCCTACACCGCCACCGACCTGCGCACCCTGCAGGACTGGGTGATCCGTCCGCAGCTGCGCAACGTGCCAGGGGTGACCGAGGTCAACACCATCGGCGGATTCCAGCGCCAGGTGCACATCACGCCCGACCCGGCGCGCCTGCGCGCGCTGGGCTTCACCCTGGAAGACGTGGCCCAGGCGGTGGAGAGCAACAACCAGAATGTCGGCGCCGGCTACATCGAGCGCAACGGCCAGCAGTTCCTGGTGCGCATTCCCGGCCAGGTCGCCAACCTGGAAGAGATCGGAAACATCGTGCTGGCCCGTCGCGAAGGCGTGCCGATCCACGTGCACGACGTGGCCGAGGTCGCCGACGGGCCCGAGCTGCGCAGTGGTGCCGCCACCCAGAACGGACACGAAGTGGTGATGGGCACCGTGGTGATGCTGATCGGCGCCAACAGCCGTGAAGTGGCCCAGGCCGCCGCAGCCAGGCTGGAGCAGGCGCAACGCAGCCTGCCCGAAGGCGTCACCGTCACCGCCAGCTACGACCGCACCGCGCTGGTCGACCGCACCATCCAGACCGTCGCAAAAAACCTGGTGGAAGGTGCGCTGCTGGTGATCGTGGTGCTGTTCCTGCTGCTCGGCAATTTCCGCGCCGCGCTGATCACGGCCGCGGTGATTCCGCTGGCCATGCTGTTTACCCTTACCGGCATGGCGCGCGGTGGGGTCTCGGCCAACCTGATGAGCCTGGGCGCGCTGGATTTCGGCCTGATCGTCGACGGCGCGGTCATCATCATCGAGAACTGCCTGCGCCGCTTCGGCGAACGCCAGCATGCGCTGGGTCGGGCCATGACCCGTGAGGAGCGCTTTGCCGAAACCGCCAGCGCCACCGCCGAGGTGATCCGTCCCAGCCTGTTCGGGCTGGGCATCATCACCGCGGTATACCTGCCGATCTTCGCGTTGTCGGGCGTGGAAGGAAAAATGTTCCACCCCATGGCAATCACCGTGGTGCTGGCGCTGAGCGGTGCGATGCTGCTGGCGCTGACCTTCGTGCCGGCCGCCATCGCGCTGTTCCTGGGCGGCAACGTGCAGGAAAAGGAGAACCGCGTGATGGCCTGGGTGCGTCGGCGCTATGAGCCGCTGTTGGCCTTCGCGCTGCGACGTGGACGCTGGATGGTCGCCGGTGCGCTGGTGCTGGTGGTTGGCTGCGGACTGCTCGCCACCCGTCTGGGCAGCGAGTTCGTACCCAACCTGGACGAGGGCGACGTGGCCATGCATGCCATGCGCATTCCCGGTACCAGCCTGAGCCAGTCGATCGAGATGCAGAAGCTGATCGAGACCCGCCTGGTGCAGTTCCCGGAAGTGAGCAAGGTGTTCTCCAAGATCGGTACGCCCGAGGTCGCCTCCGACCCGATGCCGCCGTCGGTGGCCGATACCTTCATCATGATGAAACCGCGCAAGGCGTGGCCGGACCCGCGCAAGCCGCGCGCCGCCCTGCTGGCCGAGCTGGAAACGGCGGTGGAGCAGCTGCCAGGCAACAACTACGAGTTCACCCAGCCGATCCAGATGCGCACCAATGAGTTGATCTCGGGCGTGCGTGCGGACGTGGCGGTGATGTTGTTCGGTGACGACCTGGAGACCTTGTTGTCGGTCGGCAAGCGAATCGCCAGCGTGGCCGGAAGCGTGCCTGGCGCAGCCGATGTGCGGGTAGAGGAAACCAGCGGCCTGCCACTGCTCACCGTGACGCCCAACCGCAGTGCACTGGCAGGCTACGGGCTCAACCCTGGCCAGGTGCAGTCCACCGTCGCCACCGCCGTGGGCGGGCAGGTGGCGGGGCAGCTGTTCGAAGGCGACCGCCGCTTCGACATCGTGGTGCGCCTGCCCGAGGCGCTCCGGCAGGACCCGGCCGCGCTGGCTGACCTGCCGGTATCGCTCGCGCCGGCGTTGGACGGGGGCGATGCCGACGAATCCAGCCAGGCCGGCGGCTGGACCAGCGGCACCGCGCGCACCGTGCCGCTGCGCGAACTGGCCACCCTGGCCAACAGCGAAGGCCCGAACCAGATCAACCGTGAAAACGGCAAGCGCCGCATCGTGGTCACCGCCAACGTGCGCGACCGCGACCTCGGCAGTTTCGTCAGCGACCTGCAGCAGGCGATCACCCGCGACGTGCAGGTGCCCAACGGCTACTGGATCGAATACGGCGGCAGCTTCGAACAGCTGATCTCGGCCAGCCAGCGCCTGGCGATCGTGGTGCCGGTTACGTTGATCGTGATCTTCGCGCTGCTGTTCTGGGCGTTCGGGTCGGTCAAGGACGCGGCCATCGTGTTCAGCGGCGTGCCGCTGGCCCTCACTGGCGGCGTACTCGCGCTGGCCGCGCGCGGCATTCCGCTGTCGATCTCGGCCGGTGTGGGCTTCATCGCGCTGTCCGGCGTGGCGGTGCTCAACGGCCTGGTGATGATCAGCTTCGTGCGCAGCCTGCGCGAAGGCGGCATGCCGCTGCTGGATGCAGTGCGCGAAGGGGCGCTGGGTCGCCTGCGCCCGGTGCTGATGACCGCGCTGGTGGCCTCACTCGGCTTCGTGCCGATGGCCTTCAACGTCGGCGCCGGCTCGGAAGTACAGCGCCCACTGGCCACGGTAGTGATCGGCGGCATCGTCTCCTCCACGCTGCTCACCCTGCTGGTGCTGCCGGTGCTGTACCGGTGGCTGCACCGAAAAAACGCCACCTGATGTCGAAAGACTCCGGTAGCGCCGGCCGCTGGCCGGCCCAAGCGATGCTCAATGCGTTCCACAATCGTCGTGAATGACAGCGTGGAGCACGCATCCCGTGGGCCGGCCAACGTTATGCCCGCCATCCTGGCGGCCACCCTTCGGGCCGTCGCTACGCGACGTTGAGAACGGCTCCTGCCGTTCTCTTCGGCGCTACCGATCTGGGTGCATGCCTGTAATGAGCCTGACAGCTGTCGAAACGCCGTTTTCCAACGCCATGGCGTCTCCCAGCGCCGCTGCCCGTGATCGCACGCTCCCTTGTTCGGCGTATGCAATGGAACGAGCCAACGTGTCGCTGTCCAACCGCTTCTGTGACAGAGGCGCAGGTGCAACGCCCAGGGCCTGCAGCCGTGCTGCCCAGAAGAACTGGTCTGCCGCAAATGGCATGACCAGCGACGGCACGCCCGCACGACATGCAGAGTGCGTAGTGCCGCTGCCACCGTGGTGAACCACCATCGCGCAGCGCGGGAACAGCGCTTCGTGCGGGGTAGGGCCGACCACGAATACATTCGCAGGCAACGGTCCGTCCGGCACGCCGGCCCAGCCGGGAAACAAGAGCACGCGTCGCGGTGCCAACGCCTGCAGCAGTGACGGCATCACGCTGCGGTCGAAGCCGGTCATGCTGCCAAAGCCCAGATAGACAGGGGCAGGGCCTGCGTCCAGGAACGCCTGAAGTGCAGGCTCTGGGTGCCAGTCCACATCCGGCGCGCGCCATTGCCCACACACATGGTGATCTGCCGGCCAGTCGCCAGGCGGTGGCATCAGGCTGGGCGAGATGCCGTACAGCATCGGCAGGTCGTGCCAGAGCGAGCGTCGCGCGGCCATGCCCATTGCCTTGCGCGCCGCGTTGATCGGCTTGCGGAACGTCCGCCACACCGCATGATTGACCAGGCTGTAGCTCAACCGGTTGAACGCGCCCGGCAGCGACACCCGCGGCAGGAACGGCGACGGGAAGTCACCGGTGGGCGTCAGCGGAATCATGCCGGTCCCGATGGCCGGCACCCCATGGTGCTCGGCCACGCTCATGCCCACGAACGCCGCCAGCCCGCCGGTCAGCACCGCATCGCAACCGGCCGCCGCCGCATCGGCCTGCCGCATCCACGCCGGCACGTGCCGCTGCGCCATCCGCGCCAGGCCCCGTGACGCCGCCGCCAGGTTGTTGCCCCGCGACACCAGCGCCACCACCTCATCATGGATGTCGCCCTCCAGCGCCGCATGCGGCACACCCAGCGCCTGTGCCGTGCCCAACGTTCCGCCTTCGGCCAGCAACATCACCTCATGCCCCGCTCCCTGCAGCCCATGGCAAAGCATCACCAGCGGCCGCGTGTCGCCTTCGGTTCCATAGGTCACTGCAAGCAGCCGCATCTTGTTCTCCTTCATGGAGCGGCCAGTATCGCCAGGGGCTGCGACTGCCGTGTGCAGGCGGGTGTCCTGTTCAGGCAGGCCCGTTCCCGGATCTGTGGACAACTTGCGCTGCCGGGGCTGCTGCTGCATAATGCGCGGCTCGCTGTATCCGGATTTGTCCGGATTGGCGGCCGGGAACACGTCATCCGGCCGGCCCTCGTCAGCGTAACCCTTTGATTCTCATGACGTGTGGCGGGAAACCGTCGAGGCCGCCGTCGCCCGGGCTATGGGCTGACACATACTTTCATCGAGGTGCGCAATGTCCCGCGTATGCCAAGTTTCCGGCAAGCGAGTGCAGACGGGTAACAACGTCTCGCACGCCAACAACAAGACCCGTCGTCGTTTCCTGCCCAACCTGCACGAGCGCCGCTTCTGGGTTGCCAGCGAGAACCGCTGGGTCAAGCTTCGTGTTTCCGCGCATGCACTGCGCACCATCGACAAGAACGGCATCGATTCCGTTCTGGCTGAGCTGCGTGCGCGCGGCGAAAAGGTCTGAGGAGTAGACGATCATGGCAGGCAAGCGCGATAAGGTCCGTATGATTTCGACCGCCGGTACCGGTCACTTCTACACGACCGACAAGAACAAGAAGAACACCCCCGGGAAGATGGAATTCTCGAAGTACGATCCGGTCGTGCGCAAGCACGTCCCGTACAAGGAAGGCAAGATCAAGTAATCCGTCACCGGATTGCCTGAGTGCCAACGAACGAACCCGCCTTCCGGCGGGTTCTTTCGTTTCCGGCCACGCATGGCAGAATGCCCGCACACCCCGACACGGGCGAACC
The DNA here is from genome assembly GCF_031834615.1 of Stenotrophomonas aracearum. Lineage (NCBI taxonomy): Bacteria > Pseudomonadati > Pseudomonadota > Gammaproteobacteria > Lysobacterales > Lysobacteraceae > Stenotrophomonas > Stenotrophomonas aracearum. Next base: position 4,185,965 of record NZ_CP115543.1, on the reverse strand, counting down.
GATGCTGTTCGAATGGCTGCTGGGTTCCTGGTTGCTGCTGCTGGACTGGCTGATCCGGCTGGCGGCGCTGTTGTGGATTCCCAGCCGCACCACGCCGGGGGCCGCGCGCAGCTGGCTGCTGCTGGTCGGGTTCGTGCCGCTGCTGGGGTTGCCGCTGTACCTGCTGTTCGGCCACCCGTGGCTGTCGCGCCAGCGCGTGCAGCGCCAGGCAGAGGCCTCGCAGGTGATCCGTGAGGAACAGGCCCTGCAGCCGCCGCTGCGCTGGACGCCGCTGCCCGACACCGCCACGGCGGAAATGGTGCCGCTGGTGGAGCGCCAGGGCGATTTCATGCCGGTGCACGGCAATGCGGTCGAGCTGCTGACCGACTACGACGGCTCGCTGCAGGCCCTGCTGGACGACATCGACCAGGCCCGCGACCGCGTCCACCTGCTGTACTACCTGATGTTCGACGATGGGGTCGGCGAGTTGATCGCCCAGGCCCTGCAGCGGGCTGCCGCGCGTGGCGTGCAGTGCCGCCTGCTGCTGGACGCGGTGGGTGCCAAGCGTGGCCTGCGCCGCTACCGCCACCGCCTGCAGGCGGTGGACGTGGACGTGCGCGCGATGCTGCCCGGCGGCCTGCGCTGGCGACGCAGCGGCCGCATGGACCTGCGCAACCACCGCAAGATCGCGGTGATCGACAACCGGGTCGGCTACATCGGCTCGCAGAACCTGGCCCAGGCCGAGTTCGTGCCGGGCTTTCCCAACCGCGAACTGGTCGCACGCGTGCGCGGTCCGGCGGTGGCGCACCTGGAAGCAGTGTTCGCCAGCGACTGGTACATGGAAACCGGCCAGCGCCTGGAAGTGATGATGGTCGAGCCGGTCTGCGCCGACGACGTGCCCACCCAGCTGCTTCCCAGCGGCCCGGCGTATCCCTTCAGCAATGCGCGCGACGCGGTGAACGCGCTGATCCACCTGGCGCGTCGGCGCATCGTGCTGGTCACGCCGTACTTCGTGCCCGACGAAGCCACGCTCAGCGCGCTGCGCATCGCCGCGTTGTCCGGCGTGCAGGTGCAGCTGATCCTGTCGGCGAGCAACAACCAGCACCTCACCGCGTGGGCGCAGGAGGCGTATTACGACGAACTGCTGCGCGCCGGCGTGCGCATCGCGCTGTACGAACCGCACTTCCTGCACGCCAAGCACCTCACCGTGGATGACGACATCGCGCTGGTCGGCTCGATCAACCTGGACATCCGCTCGTTCGCGCTCAATGCAGAGATCGGCATGCTCTGCTACGCGCCGACGCTGGTGCGGCAGCTGATCGACATCGAGGCCGACTACCTGCGCCAGTCGCGTCAGCTCGACCTCGATGCGTGGCGCCAGCGCCCGGCATGGCGGCGCAGCCGCGAAGGCATTGCACGGCTGGCCGATGCCTTGATGTAGCGCACAGACGCATCACCCCCATGACCTACAATGCAGCGCATGACTGCATCTGATTCCACGCGCCAGGCAGGCCTGGCCATCATCGGTGGCGGCGCCGCCGGCACGCTGGTGGCGCTGAACGCGCTGCGCAATGCCACCACCGGCATGCAGATCGCGCTGTTCGAGCCCGCCTCCACGCTGGCGCAGGGCATCGCCTATGCCACGCCGTGGCCCGAGCACCTGCTGAATGTGCCGGCGGCAAAAATGAGCGCGCTGCCGGACCTGCCCGGTGATTTCCTCGATTACCTGCTGCAGGCCGATGCGCTGCCGGGGGTGCCGCGCGAGGTGTTGGCCGACACCTTCGTGCCGCGTCGCCACTACGCCGCTTACCTTCAGCACCGCCTCGACGAGGCCCAGGCCGCCAGCCCGGCCCAGCTCCAGGTCGTGCACGATGCCGTAGTGACACTGCACCCAAGCGAGCCGCTGTGCGAACTGCGGCTCGCCGACGGCGACACCTGGCAGGTCCGCCAGGTGGTGCTCGCCTGCGGCAACAGCATGCGACCGCTGCCCGTTCCCGGAGCCGAGGCCCCGCCGCCAGGCCGCGTGGTCGATGCCTGGGATTACGACGGTGTGCGCCTGCTGGCCGGCGACGACGACCTCGCGATCATCGGCTCCGGCCTGAGCATGGCCGACAGCGCACTTGCCCTGGCCGCCGCCGGCCATCGCGGTCGCATCCACGTGCTGTCCCGGCATGCGCTGCTGCCATTGCCGCATGCGCATGGCGCCAGTGCCGACTTCGACCCGCAGCCGCTGCTGGCGCTGCCGCTGCGCGCGCGCCTGCGCGCCCTGCGCGGCCATGCGCGAGACGCCGAGGCACAGGGTGTGCCGTGGCAGGCGGTAATGGACCGCCTGCGCCCGCTCGGGCAGGCGCTGTGGCAGGGCATGGACGAGGCCGACCAGCGCCGCTTCCTGCGCCACGTGGTGCGTTACTGGGACGTGCACCGCCACCGCATCGCCGAGAGCGTGCACGCCCAGCTGGAAACGCTGGAGCAATCCGGCCAGCTGCAGCGCCACCGGGCCCGGCTGGACGCGCTGCTGATGCAGGGCAACACCCTGCAGCTGCACGCACACAGTGCGCGGGGCGGTTTGGCACCCCTGAGCGTGAGCGCGGTGATCAACGCCACCGGCGTGGAAACCCGCGCGCTGGGCATGCGCAACCCGCTGGTACAGCAGCTGCTGGCCGACGACCACGCCCGCCCCGGCCCGCACGGGCTGGGCCTGGACAGCGATGCGTCCGGCCACCTGCGCACGGCGCAGGGCGAGCCGCACCCGAACGTCCAGGTGATCGGCAGCCTGCGCATCGGCACCCTGTGGGAAAGCCTGGCGATTCCCGAACTGCGGGTGCAGGCGCAGGCGGCTGCAGTGAATGCGCAGTAGCGCCTGAACCGGTTGCAGGGTTCACGCCTGCGGCGGCAGCCGACGGGGTAAAATGCGCGCATGGATGTTTCCCATTTGCTCGACGGGCTCAACCCCGCCCAGCGCGAGGCTGTGTCCGCACCGCCCGGCCACCATCTGGTGCTTGCCGGTGCCGGCTCCGGCAAGACCCGCGTACTGACCCACCGCATCGCCTGGCTGCATGAAGTCTGCGGCGTGCCCACCCATGGCATTTTCGCGGTGACCTTCACCAACAAGGCCGCCGGCGAAATGCGCCACCGCATCGACGTGCAGCTGCCGCACGGCAGCCGCGGTGCGTGGATCGGCACCTTCCACGGCCTGGCCCACCGCCTGCTGCGCCTGCACTACCAGGACGCCAAGCTGCCCGACAGCTTCCAGGTGCTGGACTCGGACGACCAGCTGCGCCTGGTCAAGCGCGTGGTGCAGCAGCTGGAGATCGACGACAGCAAGCATCCGCCCAAGCAGATCGCGTGGTGGATCAACGAGCAGAAGGACGAAGGTCGTCGCCCGCAGCACATCCAGCCGGAGCCGAACGACGCCTGGCTGGAAACCATGCGCCAGGCCTACGCGGCCTACCAGGAGCGCTGCGACCGCGCCGGCCTGGTCGACTTCGCCGAACTGCTGCTGCGCGCGCACGAACTGCTGCGCGACAACCCGGCGTTGCTGGCCCACTACCGTTCGCGCTTCCGCGAGATCCTGGTGGACGAATTCCAGGACACCAACGCCATCCAGTACGCCTTCGTCCGCGTGCTGGCGGGCGACAGCGGCCACGTGTTCGTGGTCGGCGACGACGACCAGGCCATCTACGGCTGGCGCGGCGCCAAGGTCGAGAACGTACAGCGCTTCCTGAAGGATTTCCCGGGCGCGCAGACCGTGCGCCTGGAGCAGAACTACCGCTCCAGTGCCAACATCCTGGGCGCGGCCAACGCGGTGATCGCGCACAACCCGGACCGGATCGGCAAGGAACTGTGGACCGACAGCGGCGACGGCGAACCGATCGACCTGTATGCGGCCTACAACGAAATGGACGAGGCGCGGTACGTGGTCGAGCGCGCGCGCCAGTGGGTGCGCGACGGTGGCAGCTATGGCGACGCCGCCGTGCTTTACCGCAGCAATGCGCAGTCGCGTGCGTTCGAAGAAGCGCTGCTCTCCGAGCAGGTGCCGTACCGGGTGTACGGCGGCATGCGCTTCTTCGAGCGTGCCGAAATCAAGGACGCGCTGGCGTACCTGCGGTTGATGACCAACCGCAATGACGACGCGGCCTTCGAACGTGCGGTCAACACGCCCACCCGCGGCATTGGCGACCGCACCCTGGACGAAGTGCGCCGGCTGGCGCGCAGCCAGGCGATCTCGCTGTGGGAGGCCACCATGCTGACCACCCAGGGCAACGAACTGGCCGCACGCGCACGCAACGCGCTGGCCGGCTTCCTCACCCTGGTCAACCAGCTGGAGCACGAGGCCGGTGAGATGACCCTGGCCGAACGCATCGACCACGTGTTGATCCGTTCCGGCCTGCGCGAACACTGGTCCAAGGAAAGCCGCAACGCGCTGGATTCCGAATCGCGCGCCGACAACCTGGACGAACTGGTCTCGGTGGCCTCGCGCTTCACCCGGCGCGAGGACGACATCGAGGAAACCGGCGAGACCATGAGCGAACTGGTCGCGTTCCTGTCCTACGCCTCGCTGGAGGCCGGCGAAGGCCAGGCCCAGGCGGGCGAGGAGGGCGTGCAGCTGATGACCCTGCATTCGGCCAAGGGGCTGGAGTTCCCGCTGGTGTTCCTGGCCGGCATGGAAGACGGGCTGTTCCCGAGCGCGCGTTCGCTGGAAGAAAGTGGTCGCCTCGAAGAGGAGCGTCGCCTGGCCTACGTGGGCATCACCCGCGCACGCCAGAAGCTGGTGCTGAGCTACGCCGAGTCGCGCCGCATCCACGGCCAGGAAAACTACAACGTGCCCTCGCGCTTCCTGCGTGAGATTCCACGCGAGCTGCTCAACGAAGTGCGCCCCAAGGTGCAGGTCTCGCGCAGTGCCTCGCTGGGCGCCAGCCGCCCGGCCGGCCACGCCGCGCTGGAAGCGCCGCCGCTCAAGCTCGGCGCGCTGGTCACCCACGCCCGCTTCGGCGAAGGCATGGTCACCGACTACGAAGGCAGCGGCGCGCACGCGCGCGTGCAGGTGGAGTTCGCCGAGGCCGGCAGCAAGTGGCTGGTGATGGCGTACGCCAACCTGACGGTGATCTGACCACGGCACGTCACGGACGACGCGCAACGTACCCAACCATTCCACCAACCTTCCTTGTCGGCTCATTCCATGTCCACGACCCCGCTCTCCCTCAACGTCAAATTGAATGCCCGCCTGCAGCCCGAACATCGCCTGCAGCTTTTCGAGGATCCGCTCGATGCGATGCTGGAAGGCGCCGGCATCGGCGAGATCATGGGCGGTGGCACCGCGATCACCGAAGACGGCGAAGTCGAGTACGGGGATCTCGAGATCCTGCTGCACGACGGCGCCGCGCTGCCCAACCTGATCGAGGCGCTGGAACAGCTTGGCGCGCCCAAGGGCTCGCTGGTCCAGCGCGAAGGCGAACCGGACCTGGCATTCGGCAGCACCGAAGGCCTGGCGCTGTACCTCAACGGCACCGACCTGCCGGACGAGGTCTACGAACAGTGCGACTCGAACTACGTGTTTGACCAGATCGTGGAACGCATCGACGGCCACGGCGAAGTCTGCAGCTGGTGGCAGGGTCCGAGCGAAACCGCGCTGTACCTGTATGGTGCCTCGTTCGAGACGATGCGCGAGCGCATTGCCGAGCTGGTGGCCACCTATCCGCTGTGCCAGGGCGCGCGGATCGTGCAGGTCGCCTGACTCCGGCGCGGGGCGGGGTCATTCCCGCTCCCGCCCGCCAGCTTCGCCCCTGCGGTAACGCGACTCATCCCGGATTTCACCCGGTTCGTCGCGTGCTCCTTGAAGCGCCCCGGCGACGCGCCCAGAGTCTGGCGCTGTCTGCTGGGAGCGCGCACATGAACAAGGGAATCCCGTACCTGATGGCGGCACTGGTCGCGCTGACATTGTCGGCGGGCTGGGCAGCACCGGTGCTGGCCCTGTTCGACCAGGTGGCCGCGTGCCTGGACAGCGGCGGCCACCTGGACCTGTTGCAGCTGCGCTGCGCGCCGCCAGGGGTGACCCGGGACCTGATGTTGGGCGGCTGGGTGTTCTGGCTGACCGCCGCCAGCGTGGTCGTCGTCGTGCTGGTGGCCACCCGCAGCCGTCCACCGCGTCGGCGACGGCTTGCTGCACCGTAAGCGCAGGCACTTTGCACGCAGTCCGAACCGGCAACGTCGACAGACACTGCTAGTGTCCGTGCCCTGTTCATGACGGGTGCGCCCCTTGATTCCCAACACCGTCTTCGATGCGTCATCGCCGCCTGCGCCGTCGAGGCGGAGCGGCCTGCCGCCCGCGCGCGGGCTGTCGCCCCGGTTGCCGCTCGAACAGGTCAGCAACGTAGAGCCACTTGGCCCGCGCCCGCTCGATCTGGCGCGCTGCCCGGCCACGCCTTGGCAGGGCGCGGGCAGCCAGCCGGCGGTGATGGTCATGCGCGACCAAGAGCGCTGGCGGGTCAAGGCCACCGCCGACAGCGCCAGCAGTGCCATCGAAGTCAGCCTGGGCACGCTGTTCCAGCTGACCGGGTTGCTGGCGCCCGACCACGCAGTGGTGTCGGCGGCGGAGGGCCTGGCCGGCACCGGACAGCACGTGGGCACCCGCTACGACACCGCGTTCCAGGACCTGGGCGACTTCCTGCTCAGCGATGCGGCGGCCGATGAGGCGGCGGCGGGCGATCCCGACGCGCGTCGCGGCTACGACGCATTGCGCGCCTGGCATGCGAAGGCCGTGGCCGACAACGCCGCCCTGCTGCGCGGGGCGGGGGTCGACTGGTGGGCCCTGCAGGGCGCCGACGCGCGACGGCATGCGGCTACCGACCAGGCCCGCTTCGACGCGTTGGACGCGATGAACCGCATGCTGCCGGTGGACCTGCGCTGTGAACAGCTGCGCCATTACGTGGTGTCACGCTGGCTGGGCAACTGGGACCAGCTCAACTACCGGCTGGAGAACTTCGGCTACACCGTGCGCGACGGCGCGCGGGTCGGGATGTCGCTGGACTTCGGCTCGAGCGGTCCGCTCGGCTTCCGCCACCCGCAGTCGGGGGCCATGCTGCCCAGGGCCGACAGCCGCACGGTGGCCATGGCGCAGCGACCACCCTCCCTGTTCCCGATACCGGACGCATTTGCTTCCAACGTCGCCGAATTCGATGCGTTCGGGCCGGACCCCGGCAATCTGCAGGACATCCTGGCCTGGCCTTACGGCTTCCAGTCCGAGAGTGTTGCCGCCCCGTTCCGCCCACCGGTGGCGCCGGATCCGGCGGTGGCCGACACCCTGGCCGAGATGGGCTACCGCCTGGCCCTGGTGCCGCATGCTGCGATCGCCCGGGTGATCGAGTGCCATTGGCCCACGGCGGCGGAATGGCCCACGCCGCAGGCGATGGCGCAGCGGCTGGTCGAACGCCGCAACGCGCTGGTGGCGCGGTTCGCCCCCGCCCAGATCCACGAGTGGATCCAGGCCGATCCGTCGCGCGCGCGCCAGGTCCGGCAATCGGTCGCCGGCGCGCTCACTGCTGTCCTCGGGCCGGTTGCGGCCGCGCGCGGGCACACGGCCCTGGAGCGGGTCCACGCACGGCTGTCGCGGACCGATTGATCGTGCTCAAGGCATCGCCTGCACGCCGGGTGTGCAATGGTGGTCCCATCGCCACTGCCAAGGAGCGTGCCATGTACAAGCGGATCCTGATTGCCACCGACGGTTCGGAGCTGTCCGAAAAGGGCCTGCTCAAGGGCCTGGAGCTGGCCCGCGACCTGGATGCGGAGGTCGACATCGTCACCGTGTCCGAGCCGTGGGCGGTCGGCATGTACGACGCCATGGGCTGGAGCGTGGGCTACATGAACAGCCCCGAGTACAAGGCCGACCGGGAAGAGACCGCGTCGAAGATCCTGGCCCCGGCCAAGGCCGCATGCGAAGCGCAGGGGCTGCGTTCGACCACCCTGCACGTGCTCGACCGCTACGCTGCCGACGGCATCATCGACACCGCCACCGAGCGCAACAGCGACCTGATCGTGATGACCTCGCACGGCCGCCGCGGCGTGACCCGGGTACTGCTGGGCAGCCAGACCGCCGAGGTGCTTGCGCGCAGTACGGTGCCGGTGCTGGTCATTCGCTGACGTAGTGCCGGGCTCTGCCCGGCACTGCCTCACGGACGGATCTTCAGCGTCTGCGATTCATCGAGCGTGCCATCGGCCTGTACCACCACGTACTTCTGCCCGCTGCGGTCGTACAGCACCGGCACCGCGTCGCGGAAAATCGGGCGGCGAACGAAACGCAGCTGCCAGCCGAACTGCTCCAGCGTGTCCACCGTATGGCGCTGCTCGGCACTGAGCCCCTCACGCAGCGCGGCGGGATCGATGGGCTTGCGACGTTCCGGCGTATTCATCGGGTACTACGGGCCCTGCTCACCAGCTGTAGAGCTTCCAGTACACCGGCGCGGTTCCGTCCTTGCTGCGGTCCACGCCGCCGGTCCTGTTGCCTTCGTACATGTAATACGGGGCCCCGCGCGAGGGCGTGACCTTGACCATGCGGAGCTGGCCGCCCACCCGGTACTCCTCGATGGTGTCGCCGTTGTCCATGGTGCGCTTGGCAACATCGGCCCCGGTCACGTCGACCGGGGGAACGCCGGCACCGCCGGTGGTCGCACAACCAGCCAACACAAGCAGACCTGCCAGCATCAGTGTCTTCATGGACCGGGGTTCCTGGGGCGGGGGGGAGCCGTGATTATGCCCCATGCCCCGTGATGCCGGTGCCGCGATCGGTCACGGTCGGGCGCGTAGAATCGTCGCATGAGCCGATTAGTCCTGATTGACGGGTCCAGTTACCTGTATCGCGCGTTCCACGCGCTTCCGCCGCTGACCAACGCGGCCGGTGAACCCACCGGCGCGCTGTTCGGCGTGGTCAACATGCTGCGCGCCACCCTCAAGGAGCGCCCGGAGTACGTCGCCTTCGTGGTCGACGCCCCCGGCAAGACCTTCCGTGACGATCTGTATGCCGACTACAAGGCCAACCGTCCGCCGATGCCGGACGACCTGCGCCCCCAGATCGAACCCATGTGCCAGATCGTCGAGGCGCTGGGCCTGACCATCCTGCGCATTCCCGGCGTGGAAGCCGACGATGTGATCGGCACCCTGGCCCTGCAGGGCCACCGCGAGGGCATGACGGTCACCATTTCCACCGGCGACAAGGACTTCGCCCAGCTGGTCCGCCCGGGCATCGAACTGGTCAACACCATGACCGGCAGCCGGATGGACTCGGACGCGGCGGTGATGGAGAAGTTCGGCGTGCGCGCCGACCAGATCGTCGACCTGCTGGCACTGATGGGCGACGCCGTGGACAACGTTCCGGGCGTGGAGAAGTGCGGTCCCAAGACCGCCGCCAAGTGGCTGGCCGAGTACCAGCACCTGGACGGGGTGATGGCCGCCGCGCCGGGCATGAAGGGCAAGATCGGCGAGAACCTGCGCGCCGCGCTGGAGCGCCTGCCGCTGAACCGCGAGCTGGTCACCATCCGCACCGATGTGTCGCTGGACGCCACTTCGCAGACCCTGCCGCTGCGCGACCCGGACGTGCCGGTGCTGGGCGAGCTGTACCTGCGCTATGGCTTCACCCAGGCGCTGAAGGAGCTCGGCGGCCCGGCTGCGGCCGCCACCGCGGCCAGCGAGGCGCCGGTGAGCCTGCGCGGCACCGCCGCCGGTTATGCGAAATCACCGGCCGGCGAACCGGCCACCACGCTCGACCCGGCGCTGTCGGCCCCGGGCGAGTACGAAACCGTGCTCACCACCGAGCAGCTGCAGGCCTGGGTCGCCCGTGCCGCAGCGGCCGAGCTGATCGCCTTCGACACCGAAACCGACGCGCTCGACGCGATGCGCGCCAACCTGGTCGGGATCAGCCTGGCGGTGGAGCCGGGCAAGGCCGCCTACATCCCGGTCGGGCATGACTACCCCGGCGCCCCGGCGCAGCTGCCGCGCCAGCAGGTACTGGACGCGCTGCGCCCGGTGCTGGAGAACCCGGAGAAGAAGAAGCTCGGCCAGCACGGCAAGTACGACCTGCATGTACTGCGGCGCCACGGCGTGGACGTGCAGGGCTACCACGACGACACCATGCTCGAGAGCTTCGTGCTCAACTCCACCGCCACCCGCCACGACATGGATTCGCTGGCGATGCGCTACCTGGGCTACACCACCATCAAGTTCGAGGACGTGGCCGGCAAGGGCGCCAAGCAGATCCCGTTCTCGCAGGTGGGGCTCGACGAAGCCAGCCGCTACGCGGCCGAAGACGCCGACATCACCCTGCGCCTGCACCGGGTGCTGCAGCCGCAGCTGCTGGCCTCGGCCCCGCTGGACAACGTGTACCGCAGCATCGAAATGCCGCTGGTGCCGGTGCTGGCCCGGATCGAGGCCAACGGGGTCTACATCGACAGCGCCGAGCTGCGCCGGCAGAGCCAGGACCTGGGCGCGCGCATGCTGGCTGCCCAGCAGAAGGCCACCGAGCTGGCCGGGCACACCTTCAGCCTGGACTCGCCCAAGCAGCTGCAGGCAGTGCTGTTCGACGAGCTGAAGCTGCCGGCACTGGTGAAGACGCCCAAGGGCCAGCCCAGCACCAATGAAGAGGCGCTGGAGGCGATCGCCGAGCAGCACGAGCTGCCGCGGGTGATCCTGGAGTACCGGGGCCTGGCCAAGCTGCGCAGCACGTACACCGACAAGCTGCCGGAAATGGTCAACCCCGACACCGGCCGCGTTCACACCAGCTACCACCAGTCCGGCGCGGCCACCGGTCGGTTGTCCTCGTCCGACCCGAACCTGCAGAACATCCCGATCCGCACCGAGGACGGCCGCCGCATCCGCCGCGCCTTCGTGGCCCCGCCGGGGCACAAGCTGCTGGCCTGCGACTACTCGCAGATCGAACTGCGGATCATGGCCCACCTGTCCGAGGACCCGGGCCTGGTCCGCGCCTTCGAGCAGGGCGTGGACGTGCACCGCGCCACCGCCGCCGAAGTATTCAGCCGCGCGCTGGACGAGGTCACCCCGAACGAGCGGCGTGCGGCCAAGGCGATCAACTTCGGCCTGATGTACGGCATGAGCGCGTTCGGCCTGGCCCGCAACCTGGGCATCGACCGGGGCCAGGCGCAGGACTACGTGGCGCTGTACTTCAGCCGCTATCCGGGCGTGCGCGACTTCATGGAACGCATGCGCCAGCAGGCCCGCGACCAGGGCTACGTGGAAACCATCGAAGGCCGCCGGCTGTACCTGAACGACATCCACGCCCGCAATCAGGGCCTGCGCGCCGGTGCCGAGCGCGCCGCGATCAACGCGCCCATGCAGGGCACCGCGGCGGACATCATCAAGCGCGCCATGGTGAAGGTGGACGACTGGCTGCAGGGGCAGGGCGGTCGCGCGCGGATGATTCTGCAGGTCCACGACGAACTGGTATTCGAAACCGAAAGCGAGTTTCTGGAAACCTTGCGCTCGCAGGTGGTCGAACTAATGTCGTCTTCTGCTCAGTTGCGCGTTCCACTGGTGGTCGACGCCGGCGTCGGCGATAACTGGGACGAGGCGCATTAAGCCCGGAAATCGCGTTGAAAAAGCTGAATTGGTTCACGGCAGGGCCAAAAACTGACTCTTGGATGAATGTTTCAAGATTCACTGCAGTATTAATTGGCCCCCTTCACGAATCATCAATGTTCGAGGTGCTTTTATAGACCTCGACAGGCGCAACGCCTGTTGTGGATCTCTCCCATCCCCTGGAGCAGATCTCGGAACGGGGGCTCCTCCCCAAGCGCCCGTTCCCCGGCCCCGCTGACCTCCCCCTGGTCGGCGGGGCTTTTTATTTACGGCCCCCAGACAGCCCCGACCGATATGCTCGCCGCATCATCCTTCGGACGTCCCGCATGACCGACCTGTTCGACCTGGCCATGCCCTGGTGGGAATTCATCCTGCGCGCGGTAGTGGTGTACGTGGTGGTGCTGGGCATGGTGCGGCTCTCGGGCAAGCGCGCGCTGGGCCAGATCACCCCGTTCGACGTGCTGCTGATCGTGCTGCTGGGCAACGCGGTGCAGAACGCGCTGCTGGGCCAGGACACCTCCCTGGGCGGCGGCCTGCTGCTGGCCGCCACGCTGATCCTGCTCAACTACGGCGTGGGCTGGCTGAGCACCCGCAGCCGGCGCGTGGAGCGGCTGGTGGAAGGCGAGCCGGTGCTGATCGCCCGCGACGGCAAGGTGCTGGAGTCGGTGCTGCGGCGCGAGCTCGTCACCCTGCAGGACCTGGACGCAGCGATGCGCCAGCAGGGCTGCACCCATATCAGCGAAGTCGCCATGGCACTGCTCGAAATCAACGGCCACATCACCATCGTGCCCCGCGAAAAGTCGTCGTGATCCGGTAGCGTCGGCCGCTGGCCGACCCAGGCGGTCCCTCACCATGCGATTTCCGCCAGTGACGACAGATCGAATCCTGAAAGCGCTCCTGCATTTCCCCTGCTGAAATCGGCCGCATCAGGGCCGCCGCCCGGGTGGCCCATGCAACGGAGATGCCTGCCATGCCCCTCGACTCCCCCACTGCTTCCACGCTGCGCCCCTGGGTCGCCGTCTACACCACACGCTCCACCGCGACCCGCCTCCGCGAAGAGCCGCCGCCCACCTACGACGAAGCCGTGCGCATTCCGCCGATCCAGCACGCACCGCATCTGCTGCCGCCGTCGCGTGCGGTGCCGTTGCAGGTGGAAAACCGGGCGCGCAGCTGGCGGCCGTTCTCCGTGCCCCCGCACCCGCTCAAGCAGGAGCGGAAACTGCAGAAGCAGCTGGAGCGGCGCGAGCGCACGCAACGCAAGCTGGACGCCGCCCAGGAGCATCTGCACCGGATACTGCAGCGACACGCGGACTTTTCGGCGTCCGGCCGCGTCTACTGCGGCGGTGGTTTGTTCGACGACGAAGAATGCACCGCCATCACCCTGGCGCGGCACGCCGTGGAGCACTACGCGGAGAAAAAGATCGAACTGCAGGATGCCCACGCCGCGCAGCTGCGCCGACGGAACCAAACGCAGAGCGGCTGATCTCCAGCGGCTGGCTTCAACCGAGGTTGAGCCAGTCGCGCGGCACCAGGTAATCGCCCAGCCGCGCTTCGGCGCTGCCGGGCTCGGGCTGGAAACCGTATTCCCAGCGCACGCGCGGGGGCAGGCTCATCAGGATGCTCTCGCTGCGCCCGCCGCTCTGCAGGCCGAACAGGGTGCCGCGGTCGTAGACCAGGTTGAATTCCACATAGCGGCCACGTCGGTACAGCTGGAACTCGCGCTCGCGCTCGCCGTGGGCGGTGTCCTTGCGGCGCTCCACGATCGGCAGGTAGGCGTCCAGGAAGCCGTCGCCGACTGCGCGCAGGTAGGCGAAGTCGTGCTCGAAGTCGCCATGCAGGTCGTCGAAGAACAATCCACCTACGCCGCGCGTTTCATTGCGGTGGCGCAGGAAGAAGTACTCGTCGCACCAGCGCTTGTGCGCCGCATAACGCTCCTCGCCGAACGGCGCGCACAGGTCATGGGCGACCTGGTGCCAGTGCTGCACGTCCTCGTCGAACGGGTAGAACGGGGTCAGGTCGAAGCCACCGCCGAACCAGGAAGCGACCTGCTCGCCGTCGCGCTCGGCGCTGAAGTAGCGCACGTTGGCGTGGGTGGTGGGCAGGTAGGGATTCAGCGGGTGGAACACCAGCGACACGCCGGTGGCGCGCCACGAGGCCCCAGCCAGTTCCGGCCGGTTGGCCGAGGCCGACGGCGGCAGGCGGGTGCCGGACACGTCCGAGAACCCGATGCCGGCCTGCTCGAACACCGCGCCGTCGCGCAGGATGCGGGTGCGCCCGCCACCGCCCTCGGCACGCTGCCAGAGGTCTTCGGCGAAGCGGGCCTGGCCGTCGGCGGTTTCCACTGCGGCGCAGATGCGGTCCTGCAGGTCGGTGAGGTAGGCGCGGACGCGCTCGAAATCGTTCATGCCGGTAATGTACCGCACGGCCGGGCAGAGCCCGGCGCTACGTGGACGCGTTGCGGTTGAACCAGCGCTGGACGTCGGGGCGCTGCAGGCGCAGCAGCAGCCAGGCGTGCAGGGCGGCGAAGGACAGCGCGGTCATCACGGTGATACCGGTGTAAAGCACGCGCTGCAGGCGCAGGTCGGTGCGCACCTGGTCGGCGTCTGCAGGGTCCATGTGGCCCGGCAGGTGCACGATCAGGTAGCGGAAGATCTCGTCGATAACCCACACGCCCACGAAGTTGAGCAGGGCGGTGAGCACCAGCAGCGCCATGAAGGTCCACAGCGCCCAGCGCTGACGGCGCAGCAGGCCCCAGCAGGCCACGGCGCCGGCCACGCACAGGGCGAACAGCCCCAGGTTCACCGCAACCGCGTGGCGGCCGAACCAGCGCAGCGATGGGGGTACCCACGACAGGTCCGCACCGTGCAGCTGTTCCTGCAGCCATGCCGAGTTGTGCAGCAGCAGGGCAAGCACGACACAGCCGGCCCAGCACACCGCCGAGACAATGCACATCACCAGGATCGATTTGGCCATCGGGCCGAGGAAGCGGGGCGCGGCCTCGCCCGTGGGGCGGGCCGCCGCTGCGGCGGCAGCGGAAGGCAGAAGCGGGGGAAGCGTCGAAGACATCCGGTGTCCTGGCAGGTGGCGGTGGGGTCAGCCCGACGCAATGACGCGCGCGGCCGCCGGCAGGATATGGTCTTCGCTCAAGGGTGCCAAGCGGTGCCCGTGCGGGGGCCGCAGCGGCACCCAGGCCAGCTCGGCGATCTCGGCGCGGGCCCGTGGGGTGCCCGACACCCGGGCCCACCACACCTCGGCCTGCACCCGGCAGCCGGTCTCATGCACGGCCCAGTCGCTGAAGGTGCCCAGCGGCACCGCCGTGGCGGGATCCAGCTGCACGCCCAGTTCTTCGTCCAGCTCGCGCGCCAGCGCGGCCAGCGGCGCCTCGCCCGGCTCCGGCTTGCCGCCGGGCTGGATGAACACCGCCGAGCCGTGCTTGCGCACCACCAGCACCCGCTGCGCGGGGTCGGTGATGACCGCGGCGACGATCCGTATCGTCACCGCGGCATGGCTCACTTCAGGTTCTCGTTGAACAGCTTGAGGATGCGCTTGTACTGGTCCAGCCAGGAGTCGGCACGGACATAGCCGTGGCGTTCCAGCGGGTAGGGCGCGATGCTCCAGTTGTCCTTGTGCAGCTCGATCAGCTTCTGGGTCAGGTTGACCGAGTCCTGGAAGAACACGTTGTCGTCCATCATCCCGTGTGCGATCAGCAGGTGGTCCTGCAGGCCTTCGGCGTACTCGATCGGCGACGATTTACGGTACGCCTCCGGGTCGATGTCCGGGGTGTTGAGGATGTTGGCGGTGTAGCCGTGGTTGTACTGGTGCCAGTCGACCACCGGGCGCAGCGCGGCGCCAGCCTTGAAGGTGCCCGGCGAACGGAACAGCGCCATGAAGGTCATGAAGCCGCCGTAGGAGCCGCCGTAGATGCCGGCGTGGTCGCGGTCACCCTGCTGGGTCGCCACCAGCCACTCCAGGCCGTCCTTGTGGTCTTCCAGCTCCGGGTGGCCCATGTTGCGGTAGATCGCGGTGCGCCAGTCGCGGCCGTAGCCTTCGCTGCCGCGGTAGTCCATGTCCAGCACCACGTAGCCCTGCTGCACCAGCAGGTTGTGGAACATCTGCTCACGGAAGTAGGCCGGGTAGCGCTGGTGCACGTTCTGCAGGTAGCCGGCGCCGTGCACGAACATGGCGATCGGGTACTTCTTGCCGGGTTCCAGCTTCTCCGGGCCGTAGTACTTGGCCCAGACCACGCCGGCACCGTGCTTCGACGGCACCTGCACCAGCTTCGGCTGGATCCACTCGCGGGCCTTGAAGGCGGCCGTGCGGGTGTCGGTCAGCACCTTGGCCTGGCCACCGGCGCTGGGCACCACCGCCAGCTGTGCCGGCAGGTAGGCACCGGAGTAGCGCACCAGCAGCTGCTGGCCGTCCGGCGACAGCGAGAAGTCTTCCACGCCGTTGAGCGAGGTCAGCTCACGCACCTGGCGCGAAGCGGTGTCCACCGCGCAGACTTCGTAGTCGCCCGGGGCCTGCTGGTTGCACAGCACGTAGAAGCCATGGCCGTCGGCGCTGGGCACCGGCATCGAGGTTTCCCACTTGCCGCTGGTCAACGCCTGCGGCTTGGCCGTGCCCTGCTGGGTGTACAGGTGCGAGTAGCCGGATTCTTCCGACAGCAGCCACAGCGTGCGGTTGTCGCTGGACCAGCCGAAGTCGTTGAAGCCCCAGTTGATCCAGGCGTTGTCGGTCAGGCGGTGGCGGGTCTGCAGCTTCGCCTCGGCCGGGCTCACGCTGGCGATCCAGCGGTCCTTGTTGTCGTTGGCGCGCAGCAGGATCGCAGCCTGCTGGCCGTCGTTGCTCCAGCGGATGCCGGGCGCGCCGGGGCCGCCCAGGACCTGCACCGGGCGGTTGCCCTTCAGCGCGTCCTTGCCGGCCGCCTTGCGCAGCGCCGCCAGCGGGTCGGTGCCGATGCCCGGCAGGCCGTCCAGCGACAGCGGCTTGACCGTGCCGGTGACCGCGTCGACCAGCCACAGCGCGTTCGGTTCCGGGTCATTGCGGCCGACGCGGGTGCGGGTGTCTTCGAATTCCTCATAGCCCGACTCGGTCACGTACTTCGGCATCTTGCCGCCGCGGCCTTCGTCGAAGCCCTTCGGCTTGGTCACCACGATCAGGCTGCGGGTGTCCGGCGACAGCGCGCTGTCGACGATCTCCACCTCGGCGCCGAGGTAGACCGGGCCCGGCGCGCGGGTGCTGTCGGCGCGGCGCCAGCTGGCTTCCTGCGCCTTCAACGCGTCGCGCTGGGCGCGGTCGTTGCGCAGGGTGGCCAGGGTGCGCATCTGCTGGTCGCGCAGCACGTCGGGCTTGGGCGCGTCGTCCGGGTTCTTTTCGGCCTTCAGGCTGGCCACCTGCTGCACGCCACCGGCGGCGGTCCAGTGGAACCAGTTCTGGCCCGTGCGCCAGATCACCCCGCCGTCGCGGGCAAAGCCCACCGCGCCGGCCTTCTCGGTGCTGCGGGTCAGCTGGGTCAGCGCGCCGCTGCGCAGGTCGCGCAGGAACACGTCGCCGTTGCGCACGAACGCGGCGCGCTGGCGGGTGCTGTCGTAGACCGGGTTCTCGACGTCCAGGCTGCCGCGCTGGTCATCGGCGACCTGGCTCGCCGCGCCGCCGTTGACCGGCTGGCGGAAGGTGTCGCGGACCGGGCTGCCGGTGCGCTTGAGCTGGTACTCGACCTGCTGGCTGTTCCAGGACCACCACGCGCTTTCGACCGGCGGACCGATCCAGTCCGGGTCGGCCATGGCCTGTTCAATGGTGATCGGCGTCGGTGCCGCATGGGCCGTACCGCCAAGGGCGGCAAGCAGCAGCAGGGACAAGGGCAGCGTTCTGGGCATTGCGGGCAGCACCGTGAAGGAAAACCCGGCAAGCGTAGCAGCCGGGCCCGCGCAGGGAGGGGGCCACAGGTAATGGAACCACCCCGGTAGAGCCACGCCCTGCGTGGCTGCCCGCCCATCCTGCGACAAAGTGAAGCAGCGCGTCACCCAGTCGCATGCCCTCTTCACGAAAACAGGCCCAGACTGGTGCGGATTCCAGAATGTGCGGAGGCGTCGCTTGGACGCGTTGTTGTTGTCCCGGATCCAGTTCGGGTTCGTCATCAGTTTCCATGTGCTGTTCCCGGCCTTCACCATCGGTACGGCCAGCTGGCTTGCCTTCGTCGAGGGCCAGTGGCTGCGTACGAAGAAGCCCATCTGGCGCGAGCTGTACTTCTTCTGGCAGAAGATCTTCGCGGTGTCCTTCGGGATGGGCGTGGTCAGCGGCATCGTCATGGCCTTCCAGTTCGGCACCAACTGGCCGCGCCTGAGCCAGGTGGCCGGCAGCGTGATCGGGCCGCTGCTCACCTACGAGGTGCTCACCGCGTTCTTCCTGGAAGCCAGCTTCCTGGGCGTGATGATGTTCGGCTGGGGCAAGGTCTCGCCGCGCCTGCACTTCTTCTCCACCTGCATGGTGGCGCTGGGCACGCTGGTTTCCACGTTCTGGATCCTGTCCTCCAACAGCTGGCTGCAGACCCCGGCCGGGCACGCGATCATCGACGGCATCGTGGTGCCGCAGGACTGGTGGCAGGTGGTGTTCAACCCCTCCTTCCCGTACCGGCTGGCGCACATGGCGCTGGGTTCGTTCATCACCACCTGTTTCGTGATCGGCGGCGTCGGCGCGTGGTACCTGCGCAAAGGAAAACACGTGGAAGCGGGGCGCACCATGCTGCTGGCGGCGGTTGCGTTCGCCGCGCTGACGGTGCCGGTGCAGATCTTCGTCGGCGACATGCACGGCCTGAACACGCTCAAGCACCAGCCGATGAAGATCGCCGCGGTGGAAGCGCACTGGCATGCGGAAGGCGAGGGCGAAGGCGTGCCGCTGGTCGTGTTCGCCGTGCCCAATGAGAAAGCCGAGCGCAACGACTTCGAGATCGCCATCCCGCGCCTGGGCAGCCTGATCCTGACCCATTCGCTGGACGGCACCTTCGACCCGCTGACCTCGGTGCCGGCCAGCGAGCGTCCGCCCGTGGTGCCGGTGTTCTACGCCTTCCGGATCATGGTCGGGCTGGGCACGCTGATGCTGCTGCTGGCGTGGGCCTCGGCCTTCCAGTGGTGGCGCGGGCGCCTGCTGGAGTCGCGCTGGCTGGTACGCGGCTGGAACTGGATGCTGCCCAGCGGTTTCATCGCGCTGGTCTCGGGCTGGTTCGTCACCGAAATGGGCCGCCAGCCGTGGGTGGTGTACGGCGTGCTGCGCACCGCCGACGCGGTGGGGCCGCAGAGTGCGTGGATGACCGCGCTGTCGCTGGGCGTGTATATCGTCGGCTACGCGTTCGTGTTCGGCTGGGGCATCTGGTACCTGGTGAAGATCATCCGCACCGGCCCGAAGCCGCACGATACGCAGCCCCCCATCGAGGACGGCAGCCATACCCCGGCCCGGCCGCTGTCCGGCGCCGATGAACCGCTGGAGGAGCGCTGACATGGAGATGACGACCTGGCTGCCGGTGGCGTGGTTCGCGGTGATCGGCTTTGGCGTGCTGATGTACGTGGTGCTGGACGGCTTCGTGCTCGGCATCGGCATCCTCGCGCCGATGGCAGAGGATGAAGCACAGCTCGACGTGATGATGAACACCGCCGCGCCGATCTGGGATGGCAACGAGACCTGGCTGGTGCTGGGCGGGGCAGGGCTGATGGCGGCCTTCCCCAAGGCCTACGCGGCGCTGCTGTCGGCGCTGTACCTGCCGGTGCTGCTGCTGGTGGTGGCGCTGGTGTTCCGCGGCGTGGCGTTCGAGTTCCGCTTCAAGGCGCACCGCTCGCGCCGGCTGTGGAGCGTGGCGTTCGGGCTGGGCTCGCTGCTGGCCGCGTTCGCGCAGGGCGTGATCCTGGGCGCGCTGGTGCAGGGCCTGCAGGTGGTGGAGGGCAACTACGTGGGCGGGCCGTTTGGCTGGTTCAGCCCGTTCTCGATGCTGACCGGGGCAGCGGTGGTGTTCGGTTACGCGCTGCTGGGCAGCACCTGGCTGATCCTGAAGACCGAAGGCCGCGAGCAGGCGGTGGCACGGACCCTGACCCGGCCGCTGGTGGTGGCGGTGATCGTGTTCATGGGCCTGGTCAGCGCCTGGCTGCCGTTCCTGGACTCGCGCCTGATGGCGCGTTGGTTCAGCGACGGCAACTTCTGGTGGTTGTCGCCGGTGCCGTTGCTGACGTTGGCGGTGGCAGTGGCGCTGTGGCGCAGCGCCATGCACCCGCGCCGCGACCTGCCGCCGTTCCTGTTGACCCTGGCGCTGTTCGTGCTCGGCTTCATCGGGCTGGTGCTGGGCATGTGGCCGTACCTGCTGCCGCCGAGCATGACCTTGTGGCAAGCCGCCGCGCCGGCGTCGTCAATGGGCTTCAGCCTGGTCGGGCTGGTGGTGCTGCTGCCGGTGATCCTGGGGTACACCGCTTGGTCGTACCGGGTGTTCCGCGGCAAGGTGCGCGCGGACGCTGGGTATCACTGATCGCACGCCCTCCCTGGGCCGGCCAACGGCCGGCGCTACCGTCAGGTCGGTGGATCCCGGTAGCGCCGGCCGTGGGCCGGCCCAGGCGGTGCATGAGATCGCGACGTAGCGCCGGGCTCTGCCCGGCCGCGCTACCCGTGCAGGCCTTCGATCTCCACCAGCAGCTCGGCCCGACACACCTCGGCGTGCAGCACCACGAACGCCGGTGACCCGGGCAGCTCGGCCATCCGCGCGGCGATCGCCGGCATGTCCCCGGCCCGGCGCACATAGACCTTCAACAGCGAGCCCACGCCCAGCTGCGCCGGCAATGCCGGTCGCTGCGCGCGCGCGGCATCCACCAGGCTCTGCAGGTTGGTCAGGGTCTCGGCCAGCTGTTCTTCCACCGAGCCGGTGTGCTGGGACACATGGCCGACAATCGCGGCCGTCCCCGACTGCAGCAGCGGCAGGCCGGTCGCCAGCGGCGGCAGCAGCGCACGCGAGAAGCTCGGCGACTGCGGCCCGTACTGGCGCGGGTAGCGGAACGCGCTGACCTGGCGCGGGTTCTCCAGTGGCAGGCCCGGCTCACGCGCGGCCAGCCAATACACCTGCAGCCGGCGCACGCCGTCGAAGCGGCCGATGCAGGTCGCCGCCGGCAGCGCGGCCTCGTCCAGCTCGCGCAGCCCACGCACCCGGCCCACGCAGAAGCGCCGATAGCGCTCCTGGTCGCCTTCGCCTTCGGTCACCGCATCCAGGTAATTCCAGGTCCGCAACAGGTGCGGGAAGCCGCAAGTGGACAGAAAACCACTCATGCGCGCATAGGCATCTGCCGCAGCCGACTCGATATCGCTGTCGACTTCATCAATCTCGATCGCACCGAACAGCAGCGTGTCGGTGGCCGACCAGCGCACCCCGTCGCGCACGCCGTGCTGCACCGGGCCGGCGCCCTGCCAGACCTCGATCCGTGCCGGTCCCTGTTCGGCCAGCGGCACCTGCAGCCAGCGCGGGTCGTCGCAGGCGGCTTGGTCAGCGGAAAATCCGAACACGGCCAGGGTCCGTGGATCGACCAGGAGGGCGTCGCGACGTTCGGCCGGGGCATAGAACGCGTGGAACAGCGCCGGGTCCGACGAGGAAGAAGGGACCTGCGCGGCCGCCGCGCTGTGGATCGTGCTACTCATTTCAGATTGTGAAAGCTGCCAGTGCCAAGGGTGGCATGATAGCGTGCGCTCCTTTCGCGGCGTGTCCCGTCACGCTGGACAACCATGTTGGCGTGAATGATCGAGTTCTCAGTAGTGGATTGGTCGGCCTGGGCACCGGGACTGACCACGAAATCGGCATGGCAGGCGTGGGCGATGGCGCCGACCCTGCCCGAAGGCCCTGACACCCCCGCCCTGCCGGAGGTTCCCCCCATGCAGCGCCGCCGCATCGAGCGCCTGGGGCGGATGGCCATCCAGGCCGCATGCTGGTGCGAGCAGCCCGACGACGCAGGGCAGGTGCCGTTGGTGTTCGCCTCGCGCCATGGCGACGTGGCGCGCTCGATGGAGTTGCTGGATACCCTGCGCCAGGACACCCCCATGTCGCCGACCGCCTTCGGCCTCTCGGTGCACAACGCGGTGGCCGCGCTGTACTCCATTGCACGCGGGCAGCGTGGCAACTACCTGGCCCTGGCCGGCGGGCGCGGCACGGTCGAGGCCGCCTGCGTGGAGGCCTTCGGCCTGCTCGCCGATGGTGCCCCGGAAGTGCGCGTGATCGCCTATGAGTCGCCGTTGCCTGCCGTGTACGCCGGTTTCGCCGACGAACCGGACCCGTTCTTCGCCTGGTGCTGGCGGCTGGCCCGGGCCGATGTGCCCGGTACCCGGCTGTCGCTGGGCTGGGGCGGTGGGGCTTCGGACAGCGGCACGCCGGACAGTCCGGCCGGCGTCCTGCCGCACAGTCTGGAGGCGCTGCGCTTCCTGCTTTCCGGCGAGTCGCGCCTGCAGCTGCAGGCCGACGGCCAGCAGTGGACCTGGCAGCGCCGTGGCTGAGCGCTGGCCCGCCCGCCTCGACCGCGCCTGGCGCGTGGTCGGCACCGGCATCAGCTTCGCGGCCTTCGGGGTCGGCGGGCTGGTCCTGGGCGGGGTGCTGCCGTTGCTGTTCCTGCTGCCGGCGGCCCGGAGACGCGTGCTGGCACGTCGGCTGGTCCAGTCCAGTTTCGCCAGTCATGTGGCCCTGATGCGGTGGCTGGGGCTGATGACCTATGAGATCCACGGGCGCGAGCGCCTGCAGCGCAACGGTCTGCTGATCCTGGCCAACCATCCGACCCTGATCGATGTGGTGTTGCTGGTGTCGCTGCTGCCCAACGCCGACTGCGTGGTCAAGCATGCTGTCGCGCGCAACCCGTTCATGCGCGGCCCGGTCCGTGCGGCGGGCTATGTGGCCAACAGCGACGGCGCCGGACTGGTGGATGACTGCATTGCCGCCGTCCACGCCGGGGGCAACCTGGTGATCTTCCCGGAGGGCACCCGGACCGAGCCGGGCCAGCCGCTGCGGCTGCAGCGGGGAGCCGCCAACATTGCGGTGCGGGGGCGGCTGGACATCACCCCGGTGCGGATCACCTGCACCCCGCTCACGCTGACCAAGGGACAGAAATGGTATCGTGTGCCATCACGTCGTTTTCACGTTCAGCTGGAAGTCGGGGAGGATCTCCCGATCGCCCCGTTCCTGACCGGGGCAGACGACACGCCCAGGGGGGATGCCTTGGCGGCCCGGCGCGTGACCGATCACCTTGCCCATTACTTTGACTTCGCTGGAGAACCAAGCCGTGCAGGCACTTGAGCACGAGATCAAGGAATTGATCATTTCATCGCTTTCATTGGAAGACATCGCTCCAGACGACATCGATGCCGAGGCGCCCCTGTTCGTCGAGGGCCTGGGGCTGGATTCCATCGACGCGCTTGAGCTTGGTTTGGCCCTGCAGAAAAAGTACGGTGTCAGCCTGTCCGCCGATTCGGAAGAAACCCGTCGCCATTTTTCCAGCGTGCGTGCCTTGAGCGAATTCGTCGCCGCACGCCAGCCGTCGTAACGGCGCGTCAGGATTTGTCATGACCAAGAACGCACTTTTCGATCGCATCGTCAAGATCCTCAAGGACAGCTTTGAGATCGAACCGGTGCGCATCACCCCGCAGGCCCGCCTGTACGACGACCTGGACATCGACAGCATCGACGCGGTCGACCTGATCGTGCAGCTCAAGCCACTGCTGGGTCGCAACCTGCAACCTGAAGCGTTCAAGTCGGTACGCACCGTCCAGGACATCGTCGATGTCGTGCACGGCTTGCTGCCCGGGCAAGCGGCCGCCTGACGGCTGCCGCTGAAGGTCGACCATGGTCCGGGTGCGGGTCGCGGCGTTTGCAGTGCTGTCGCTGGCGTACCCGCTGGTGGTGTACCTGTCGCTCGGCCGCTTCGAGCCGCGCTGGATGGCGCTGCTGCTGTTCGCCCTGGCCGCCCTGCGCGCGCTGACCACCCGCCAGCCGGTGTGGTGGGTGGCCGCGGTCGGTGCCGGCCTGCTGGCCCTGCTGGCCACCGCGTTCAACCAGGCGTTGCCCCTCAAGTTGTACCCGGCCCTGGTCAATGCCGTCATGCTGGTGATCTTCGCCACCAGCCTGCGTTTCCCGCCCAGCGCGGTGGAGCGGCTGGCGCGGTTGACCGAGCCGGACCTGCCGCCATTCGCGGTGCTCTATACCCGCCGCGTCACCCAGGTGTGGTGCGGCTTTTTCGTTCTCAACGGGGCCCTGGCCCTGGTCACGGCGTTCTGGGCCTCGAATCAGGTCTGGGCGCTCTACAACGGACTGTTGGCGTACGTGATGATGGGTGTCTTGTTCGCAGGTGAGTGGCTGGTGCGGCGACGGGTGAAGGCGGCGCACGCGCATGGCTGAGTGGATCGCGCTGGACCAGATGGTCGTTGTGCCGCAGCCCGGACGTATCGTCGGCATCGACGCCGACGGCCGCCGCGTGGGGCATGCGGAATTCCGCACCCGGGTGCTGGGCTGGCAGCAGGCGTTCGCCGCCGCGCCGGGACGCGACTGGGCGCTGTACTTCGACGACACCCTGGCCTTCGCTGCCGCCCTGCTGGGCGCGTGGCACGCCGGCAAACGGGTGTTCCTGGGCGGCGACAACCTGCCGGCCACGCTGGACGGCCTGGTCCCGCGCGTGGACGGGTTTGCCGGGGATGTGCCGGATCGACATGCGCCGCTGCAGTCCCTGGCCGACGTGGACCCGGACAGCCCGCTCGATGCGCTGGACGAAGACACGCTGGAACTGGTGGTGTTCACTTCCGGCAGCACCGGTGCGCCCAGCGCCATCGGCAAGCGCCTGCGCCAGCTCACCCGCGAGGTCGACGCGCTGCAGGCCGCCTTCGGCGACCAGCTCGACGGTGCGCAGGTGTACGGCACCGTGTCGCACCAGCATATCTACGGGCTGCTGTTCCGCGTGCTGTGGCCGCTGGCGGCCGGGCGCCCGATCCAGCCGCGCCGGTTCTTCCATGAAGACCTGGTCAGTGCGCTGGCCGAACAGCCTTCGGTGCTGGTGGCGACGCCCGCCCACCTCAAGCGGCTGCCCGAACAGCTGGACTGGTCGGCGTTGAACGGACGCCTGCGCGCGGTGTTTTCTTCCGGCGGCCCGCTACCCGTCGAAGCCGCCCTGCAGGCGCGCGCGCTGCTTGGCGTGGCGCCGACCGAAGTGTTCGGCAGCAGCGAAACCGGCGGCATCGCGTGGCGTCGCTGGAGTGCCGATGCGCCGCAGTGGCACCCGCTGCCGGGCGTGGCGTGGCGAATCGAAGACGGCTGCCTGTCAGTGTCGTCGCCGCACCTGGCCGACAGTGCCTGGTGGCAGACCCAGGACCGCGTCGAGGCCGACGCCGGGCAGAGCTTCCGCCTGCTCGGACGCGTCGACCGCATCGTCAAGATCGAGGAGCGCAGGGTCTCGCTCGACGCGCTGGAACAGCAGCTGCGCGCGCACCCGCAGGTGCAGGATGTGCGCGTGCTGGTACTGCCGGGCGCGCGCGAACAGCTCGCCGCCGTGGTGGTACCGCGTGCGGCCCATCCCGCACAGTGGGACGACGCCGCGCGCCGCCAGTTCGCCCGGCAGCTGGGCGAACACCTGGCGCAGAGCCATGATGCGGTCACTCGGCCGCGGCGCTGGCGTTTCGTTGACGAACTGCCGTACAACGCGCAGGGCAAGACCACCGCCGTGGCGCTTGCAGCGCTGTTCCGGCCGCTGCTGCCTTCCGCGCAGTGGCAGCAACGCGACGCCGACGCCGCGCTGCTGGTGCTGCCGCTCGAACCGGACCTCGTCGCCTTCGACGGCCACTTCCCACAGGCGAAGATCCTGCCCGGGGTGGTCCAACTGGACTGGGCGATCCACTACGCACGCGAAGTGTTCGCGATGCCGCCGCGTTTCGAACGCATGGATGCGCTGAAATTCCAGCACGTCGCGCGCCCGGGCGACCGCCTGCAGCTGACCCTCGGCTGGGACGCGGTCAAGTCGGTGCTCAGCTTCCGTTACGTCTCCGACCACGGTGTGCACGCCAGTGGCCGGGTGGTGTTCGGCGATGCGTGAGGCCACGCTGGTGGTGATTCCGGTCTACGACCACGAACACGCCATCGGCGCCGTGGTGCAGGGCGTGCTTGCCAGCGGCCTGCCCTGCCTGCTGGTCGATGACGGCTCGCACGCCGCCTGCGCGGCGACGCTGCAGGACCTCGCCGACGCGCAGCCGGATCACGTTGCGCTGCTGCGGTTGCCGACCAACCAGGGCAAGGGCGGTGCGATGCTGGCCGGGTTTGCCGAAGCGGCGCGGCGCGGGTACAGCCACGTGCTGCAGATCGACGCCGACGGCCAGCACGAGCCGGGCGACATTCCACGGTTCCAGGCACTGGCCCGGCAGCACCCGCATGCGGTGATCTGCGGCACGCCGGCCTACGACGAAAGCGTGCCGAAGGCGCGCCTGTATGGGCGCTACGCCACCCACATCTGGGTCTGGATCAACACGCTGTCGCTGCAGATCCGCGATTCGATGTGTGGCTTCCGGGTCTATCCGCTGGCGCCGGTGATCCGGCTCGTGGGCGAGGAAACCATCGGCCGCCGCATGGACTTCGACAGCGAGATCCTGGTGCGGCTGTTCTGGCGGGAGGTGCAGGTGATCAGCGTGCCGACCCGGGTGACCTATCCCAGTGACGGCGTTTCGCATTTCGACGTGTGGCGCGACAACGTCCGTATCAGCCGCATGCACACCCGGCTGTTCTTCGGCATGCTCGCGCGCGCACCGCGCCTGCTGTGGCGCCGCCGCAGGGGCACCCGCGCAGCATGAATACGCCAGCATCCGCCAACGCCCCACATTGGGCCGACCTGGGCGAGAGCACGTCGGCGGCCGGTGTGCTGTTCCTGTGCGGGGTGCACCGCTGGTTCGGGCGCTGGCCGTTCCGGCTGTGCGTGTACCCGGTGGTGCTGTGCCACTGGCTGGGCAACGGCGTGGCGCGGCGCGCCTCGCTGCAGTACCTGCAGCGGCTGCAGGCGCACACAGGCGTATTCGGCGGCGCCCCAGGGTATTGGACCAGCCTGAAGCATTTCGCGCTGTTCGCCGACACGATGCTGGACAAGCTGCTCGGCCTCGGCGGGCGTTACCCGCCCGAGCGCATCCACCTGCAGCGCGACCTGATGCTGGAAAAGATCGCGCGCCGCGAGGGCGGGCTGATCCTCACCGCGCATATCGGCTGCCTGGAGCTGTGCCAGGTGCTGGCCGAACAGGTGCCGGGGTTCCATATCACGGTGCTGGTGCACACCGCGCACGCGCAGCGCTTCAACCGGCTGATGCAGCGGCTGGACCCGCTGGCGTCGGTGGAACTGATGCAGGTCACCGACATGGGCCCGGCCACCGCGGTGGAACTGCAACGTCGCGTGCAGGCCGGCGGCTTCGTCGCCATCGTCGGCGACCGCGTGCCCCTGCGCGGCGGTCGCACCGTGCCGGCGCCGTTCCTGGGCCACACCGCGCAGTTCCCGATCGGCGCCTATGTGCTGGCGGCAGCGCTGGGCTGCCCGGTGTACAGCATGGCCTGCCTGCATGAAGGTAATGGCTACCGCGTGCGCTTCGAGCATTTCAGCGACCGCATCGTGCTGCCGCGCGGGTCGCGCGACGCCGCGCTGACCGCGCAGGCCGAACATTTCGCGCGGTGGCTGGAACTCCAGGTCACCGAAGCACCCTTGGACTGGTTCAACTTCTTCCCCTTCTGGGATCAGGCATCTCATGGCACGTAACGCAGGCTCTACTCCGGCACGCACGGTCCGCTTCGGCGACGCGCCGCTGACCATCGAAGACGTGGTTGCGCTGTCGCAGCGCCAGGCTGACGCGGTCGTCACCGACGACCCCGCGTTCACCGCGCGCATCCAGCGTGGCGCCGACTTCCTCGACCGCCTGTTGCGCGAAGACGGCGTCATCTACGGCGTGACCACCGGCTATGGCGACTCGTGCACGGTGAACATTCCGCCGGCACTGGTGGCCGAGCTGCCGCATCACCTGTTCACGTACCACGGCTGCGGCCTGGGCCGGTTCCTGGACGAGCAGGAAACCCGCGCGGTGATCGCTGCGCGCCTCGCCTCGCTGGTACGCGGCATGTCCGGGGTCAGCCATCCGCTGCTGCAGGGCCTGGCCACGTTGCTGCGCCACGACGTGCTGCCGCTGATTCCGGCCGAAGGCTCGGTCGGCGCCAGTGGCGACCTGACCCCGCTGTCGTACGTGGCCGCCGTGCTGTGTGGCGAGCGCGAGGTGATGTACCAAGGCGCGCGCCGCCCGGCGGCCGAAGTGCTGGCCGAGATCGGCATGGCGCCGCTGCGGCTGCGCCCCAAGGAAGGCCTGGCGATCATGAACGGCACCGCCGTGATGACCGCTCTGGCCTGCCTGGCCTACGAACGGGCCGATTACCTGACCCGCCTGGCCACCCGCCTGACCGCGTTCAACGTGCTGGCCAGCGATGGCAACGCACATCATTTCGACGAAATGCTCTTTGCAGCCAAGCCGCACCCGGGCCAGATGCAGATTGCCGCGCGCCTGCGCGACGACCTGCACAGCGACCGCCCGCCGCGCAACGAACAACGCCTGCAGGACCGCTACTCGCTGCGTTGCGCGCCGCACGTGATCGGCGTGGTCCAGGACGCGCTGCCGTTCCTGCGCCAGCTGATCGAAACCGAACTCAACAGTGCCAACGACAACCCGCTGATCGACGCCGACGGCGAGCGCATCCTGCACGGTGGCCACTTCTACGGCGGGCATATCGCCTTCGCCATGGATGCCTTGAAGAACACCATCGCCAACCTGGCCGACCTGCTCGACCGGCAGTTGGCGCTGGTGGTGGACGCACGCTTCAACCACGGGTTGCCAGCCAACCTGTCGGCCTCCACCGGCGAGCGCGCGCCGATCAACCACGGCCTGAAGGCGCTGCAGATCAGCGTCTCGGCGTGGACCGCCGAAGCGCTGAAGCAGACCATGCCAGCCTCGGTGTTCTCGCGCTCCACCGAGTGCCACAACCAGGACAAGGTCAGCATGGGCACCATTGCCGCGCGCGACTGCCTGCGCGTGATCGAGCTGACCGAACAGGTGGTGGCCGGCATGCTGATCGCGGCGCGCCAGGGCGTCGCCCTGCGCGAGCGCGTGGGCATGAATGCCACCCTGCACGGCGAGCTGGCCGCCATGTACCAGGACCTGTGCGGGCGCATCGCGCTGGTCGAGGAAGACCGTGCCCTGGACGGCGAACTGCGCGGCCTGCTGGATGACATCCGCGGGCAGCGCTGGAGCCTGTATGACAACGCCTGACCTGAGCTTCGAGGTCGCGCTGTCGCCGACCTTCCACGACTGCGATCCGATGCACGTGGTCTGGCACGGCAACTACTTCAAGTATTTTGAAGTGGCCCGCTGCGCGCTGCTGCAGCGCTACGACTACGACTACCCGCAGATGCGCGACTCCGGCTACATCTGGCCGGTGGTCGACGCGCGCGTGAAGTACATCCGCCCGCTGCTGTACGGGCAGGCGCTGCGCGTGCGCGCCACCATCACCGAATGGGAAAACCGCCTGAAGATCGCCTACGAGATCCTCGACGCAGGCACCGGCAAGGTGCTGACCCGCGCCCATACCATCCAGGTCGCAGTCGATGCGGCCACCAACGAAATGCTGTACCTGTGCCCCTCGGTGCTGTGGGAACGGCTGGGAGTAGACGCGCCATGAACCGTTTCCTGCGCACGCTGGGCGTGCTGTTGCTGCTGGCCGTGTGCGCGCCGGCGTTCGCCGCGCCCGGTGCAGACGTCGACCTGGTCAAGCAGCGCGTAGCCAAGGTGGGCGTGCTGCGCGGCGAGTTCAACCAGGACAAGCAGGTGGCCGGTTTCAAGAACCCGCTGCGTTCGCAGGGCCGCTTCGTGCTGGCCCAGGATCGCGGCGTGATCTGGACCACGCTCAAGCCGTTCCCCTCCGAAGTGGTGGTCACCCGCGACCGCATCCTCAGCCGCCAGCGCGACGGCAGCAGCCGGGTCGAACTGGACGGCCGCCAGCAGCCGGCGATGCGCTCGGTCAACGCGATCATGTTCGCGCTGATGAGCGGCGACGCACAGGCGCTGTCGGCGCAGTTCGTAGTCAAGGTGGAGGCGCTGCCGGACAACGGCTGGCGCATGCAGCTGACCCCACGCTCGGCGATGCTGGCCAAGGTGTTCAGCGCGCTCAGCCTGAGCGGCGACCGCTACGTGCGCGAGGTGCAGATCACCGAAGCCAACCAGGACGTTACCCGCATCCACTTTGCCGCCCTGAGCGAAACCCCGGCGCAGTTGAGCGCCGACGAGGGCCGCCGGTTTGAATGAGGCGTTGAGTTCGGCGTGGCGCGAGAACGGTCGCCTGCAGCGTGCCTGGCGCTGGCTGGCCGTGGCCTGGCTGCTGGTGCTGATCGGCCTGGGCGTGCAGCAGTGGCAGTTGTGGCAGCAGGAATCACGGATCGACACCGATATCCTGGCGCTGTTGCCGCAGGATGCGCATGACCGCCTGCTCTCGGACGTGACCCGCCGCATCGCCGACGCCAATGCACGCCAGGTCGTAGTGATGCTGGGTAGCGCCGACGCAGCACGGACCAAGGCCGCCGAGCAGGCGTTCCGCGATGCGGTGTCCGAGGCGATGACGGAAGCGGGGCAGAGCCCCGCTCTACGGGAGGCCGGCTCCATCGAAGGCTGGTTCGACCAGGCGCGCGTGTTCTACGCGCCCTATCGCGACCGCCTGCTTACGGATCAGCAGCGCCAGCGCCTGCAGGACGAATCCGCCGAAAGCCTGTCCGAGTCTGCGCTGGCCGCGCTGTACGGTCCGATGGGCGCACCGCGCCTGACCGAATGGCGGCAGGACCCGTTGTCGCTGTGGCCGCAGTGGTGGCAGGAACGCGCAGTGGGCTCTGGCCTGCGCATGGGCGATGACGGGCTGCTTGAAGCCGACGGCAAGCACTGGTCGGTACTCCAGTTCGAAACCACCGGGTCGGCCTTCCAGCTGGACGGCGAACGCCATATCGACCTGTTGCTGGACGCCGCCACCGCAGCGGCGAGCAAACAGGCGCCCGGCCTGGACGTGCTGCGCGCCGGCGTACCCCTGCATGCGGAAGCAGCAGCGGTGCAGGCCAACCGCGAAATCAATACGATCGGCTGGGGTTCGCTGGCGGCGGTGCTGCTGCTGGTGTGGCTGGCGTTCCGCTCGCTGCGGCCGATCCTGCTGGTCGGCGCCTCGCTGCTGATCGGCTGCGGCGTGGCGCTGGCGGTGACGGTCCTGGTGTTCGGCAAGGTGCACGTGCTGACCCTGGTGTTCGGCGCCTCGCTGGTCGGCGTGGCCGAGGACTACGGCATCCACTGGTTCGCTTCGCGCCAGGCCGAACCGGCCGACCGTCGCTGGAAGCTGCTGCGGCACCTGCTGCCGGGGTTGTGGCTGGCATTGCTGACCAGCGCGCTCGCCTACCTGGCGCTTGGCCTGGCTCCATTCCCGGGTCTGCGGCAGATGGCGTTGTTCTCGGTGGTGGGCCTGGCCGCGGCCTTCCTCACGGTGATCTTCTGGTTCCCGTGGCTGGACGGCGGCGAGATCCGCAGCACCCGCTTCGCACGCTGGCTCGGCGCCACGCTGGAGCGCTGGCCGCGCCTGCACGGACGTCGCCCGGTAGCCCTGTTCCTCGGCGCAGTGGTGGTGGTTTCCGCCGTGGGCATGCTGCGCCTGCAGCCCAACGACGACCTGCGCAGCCTGCAGTCCTCGCCGATGTCGCTGATCAGCCAGCAGATCCGCATCAGCCAGATGCTGGGCATGCCCAGCCCCGCGCAGTTCTATCTGGTGCAGGGCGACAGCGCCGAGCAGGTACTGGAGCGCGAGGAAGCCCTGGTCGCCCGCCTGCGCGTGCTGTCGGCGGACAAGCAGATCGGCGGCTATCGCGCCCTCAGCGAGTGGCTGCCATCGGTGCAGCGGCAGCACGCCGACGCTGCGCTGACCGCACAAGTGGAACCGCAGGTGCTGGCTGCCGTGGGCGACACGGTCGGCGAAAGCCTGGAACGACCGGCTTACGCCGCGCAGGACCTGCAGGCCGACGCGTTCCTGGCCTCGCCGGCGTCGATGCCGTTCCGGCACCTGTGGTTGGGTGAAGTGGGGCAGGGCATGGCCTCGGTGGTGATGGTCGACGACCTCTCACGCGCCGACGCGCTGAGCCTGCTGGAAGCGCAGGCCACCGGCATCGACGGTGTACGCTGGGTCGACCGCACTGCCGATTTCTCCGCATTGCTCAAGCACTACCGCAAGCTGATGAGCGCGCTGCTGCTGGTTGGCATCGTGCTGGTGTTCGCGGTGCTGTACTGGCGTTACCGCGCCCAGGCCTGGCGCGTGTTCGCTCCGACCCTGGCCGCCGGTGCGCTCACCCTGGGCCTGCTCGGCCTGTTCGGCCAGCCGTTGCAGCTGTTCAATGTGCTGGCGCTGATGCTGCTGCTGGGCATGGGCATCGACTACGGCATCTTCCTGGTCGAACACCGCGGCGACGCCAGTGCGTGGCTGGCGGTGTGCGTGGGCGCGGCCAGCACCTGGCTGTCGTTCGGCCTGCTCGGCCTGTCGGCGACCCCGGCGCTGCGCGCATTCGGTCTCACCCTGTTGTTCGGCATCGGCCTGGTCTGGCTGATCTCGCCGCTGTTCCGTCCTCAACCGCACGACGCACCGCACTGAGCGACCGCGCCGAAGCCCTTTTGTCTTGATCATGGATGCATCGATGAACGCAGCACTGGAAAAAACTGAAATCCTCGTGATCGGCGCCGGTCCTGCCGGTTCGGTTGCCGCTGCCATGCTCCGCAAGCAGGGCCGCCAGGTGCTGATGCTGGAGCGCCAGCAGTTCCCGCGCTTCTCCATCGGCGAGAGCCTGCTGCCGCAGAGCATGGAATACATCGAAGCGGCCGGCCTGCTGCAGGATGTGGTGGAAGCCGGCTTCCAGTACAAGAACGGCGCGGCGTTCGTGCGTGGCGAGCGCACCACCGAATTCGACTTCCGCGACAAGTTCTCACCAGGCTGGGGCACCACCTACCAGGTACAGCGCGCCAACTTCGACGACGTGCTCGCGCGCGGCGCCGAGCGCATGGGCACCACCCTGCGCTTCGGCGATGAAGTGCTCTCGGTCGAACCGGGCAGCCCGGCCCGCGTCCAGGTGCGCCGCCCGGACGGCAGCGAGTACACCATCGAAGCCGGTTTCATCCTCGACGCCAGCGGCTTCGCGCGCCTGCTGCCACGGCTGCTCAAGCTGGAGTCGCCGTCGAACTTCCCGGTGCGTGGCGCGATCTTCTGCCACGTGCGCGACAACATCCCGGCCGACGCCGGCTTCGACCGCAACAAGATCCTGATCACCACCCATCCCGAATACGTGGACGTGTGGTACTGGACCATTCCGTTCTCCAACGGCTGCTGTTCGCTGGGCGTGGTCGCCGAGCCGAGCTTCTTCGAGAAGTACACCGGTACCGACCTGGAGAAGCTGCAGGCCATCGTCGGCGAAGATCCCAACCTGACCCGCCTGCTCAAGGACGCGGAGTGGGCGGTGCTGCCGGTGCGCACCATCACCGGCTACTCGGCCAACGTCAGCTCGCTGTGGGGCGAGGGCTACGCGCTGCTGGGCAATGCCGGCGAGTTCCTCGACCCGGTGTTTTCCTCCGGCGTGACCATCGCCTTCAAGTCGGCGCAGCTGGCCAGCGACTGCCTGGCCCGCCGCCATGCCGGTGAACAGGTGGACTGGGAGCGCGAGTTCGCGATTCCGCTGCGCGCCGGCGTGAAGACCTTCCGCCGCTTCGTCGAAGCGTGGTACGCCGGTGGCTTCCAGAAAATCATCTACCATCCCGACCAGCAGCCCGAGATCCGCCGCATGATCTCCTCGATCCTGGCCGGCTATGCCTGGGACACGAACAATCCGTACGTGGCCGACGACAGCGGTCGTCGCCTGCGGGTGCTGGAGGAACTGTGCAGCGCCTGATCCTGACCCTGCTGTTGTGCCTGCTGCTGGCCGCCTGCGCCAGCACCCGCATGCCCGTGCCGCGGGTGCAGCTGCCGACCCTGCAGCTGCCACCCTCGGCGCTGGCGCAGCCGTTGCAGCTGCAGCAGCGCCTGCAGTTCCGCTTCGGCAGTCACGAACGCGAGCTCGACGCACTGCTTGAAGCCGATGGCGAACAGGTCAGGCTGGCGGTGCAGGCGATGGGACAGACCGGCGTGCGCATGGTCTGGGACGGGCATACGCTGGAACAGACCCGCGCACCCTGGCTGCCACCGCAGGTGCGCGGCGAGCGCGTGCTGGACGACCTTCAGTTCGCGCTGTGGCCGGCCGATGCCATCCGGGCGGCGCTGCCGTCCGGATGGACGCTGGTCGAGGACGGCGGTAGGCGTCGCCTGGAGCAGGACGGCAAGGCCTGGCTGGTGCTGGAACCGCTGGAAAACGGCCGCGTGCGCCTGCGCAACCTGGCCGAAGGCTATGAACTGGTCATCGAATCGTTGGACATGGGACAGGCGGAATCGTGAGTAGTACGGCGGTATATCTGAATGAGCTGGGCGTGGTCTGCGCACTCGGCAGTGGGCGCGCGCAGGTGCGCGACGGCCTGTTCGCCGACCAGCCCGGTGGCCTCCGTGACAACGACCAGATGATCCCCGGGCGCACCTTGGCGCTGGGTGAGGTGGCCGACCCGCTGCCGGACCTGTCGGACCTGCCGGTGGCGCTGCGCGGGCGCAACAACGCGCTGCTGGAAGGTGCGCTGCTGCAGATCCGCCCGGCCGTGGACGCGGCGATCAGGCAGTACGGTGCCGACCGCGTGGCGGTGATCATCGGCACCAGCACCTCGGGGATCGGCGAGTCGGAGAACGCCCTGCGCATGCAGGCCGACGAAGGCCGCTGGCCCGATGACTTCCACTATGCGCAGCAGGAAATGGGCACTTCGGCCCGCTTCGTGCGCGAGCGCATCGGCAGCGCCGGGCCGTCCTGGACCATTTCCACCGCCTGTTCGTCCAGCGCCAAGGCGCTGATGTCGGCGGCGCGGCTGCTGCGTGCCGGGGTCGTCGACGCCGTGGTGGCCGGCGGCGCCGACTCGCTGTGCCGCTTCACCGTGGCCGGCTTCTGCGCGCTGGAGTCGGTCTCGGCGGCGCGCTGCAACCCGTTCTCGCGGCACCGCAACGGCATCAACATCGGTGAGGGCGCGGCCCTGTTCCTGATGACCCGCGAACCGGGCCCGGTGCGGCTGTCGGGCTGGGGCGAGTCGTCCGACGCGCATCACATGTCCGCGCCCGACCCGCAGGCGCGCGGCGCCATCGATGCCATGCAGCAGGCACTGGACCGCGCCGGACTGGTGCCGCAGCAGGTCGACTATGTGAACCTGCATGGCACCGCCACCGGTCACAACGACGCCATGGAGAGCGTGGCCGTGGCGCAGGTGCTGGGCACCGAGGTGCCGGCCAGTTCGACCAAGCCGCTGACCGGGCACACCCTGGGGGCCTCCGGTGCGATTGAAGCCGCGCTGTGCTGGATGACCCTGGCCGACAATCCGGACCAGCGCCTGCCCACCCACTGGTGGGACGGCGAGGCCGACGACGCATTGCCGACGCTGGCCCTGGTCGCCCCGGGCACGCGCGCGTCGCACCCGCTGCAGCACGTGCTCAGCCATTCCTTCGCGTTCGGCGGCAGCAATGCCGTGCTGGCGCTGGCACGGGGTTGAGCATGCAGCTTCCCACCGATATCGAAAGCGTGCTGCCGCACCGCGACAGCCTGCGCCTGGTCGACCGGGTCATCGACTGGCAGCCCGAATCCATCGTGGTCGAGGTGGACGTGCCCGCGCAGGGCCTGTTCTCCGGCCCCGACGGCGTGCCGGCGTGGGTCGGCGTGGAGTACATGGCGCAGGCGATTGCGGCCTGGGCCGGATGCCGGGCCCGCGCCGAAGGGCGCGAACCCTCGATCGGGTTCCTGCTCGGCACGCGGCGCTACACCGCCCACCAGCCGGCCTTCACGCCGGGCACCTGCCTGCGGGTGGAGGCACAGTGCGAGCTGATGGGCGAAAATGGCCTGGGCATGTTTGCCTGCCGGATCCTGGCAGGCGATGTTGAATTGGCGGTCGCCAACGTATCGGTGTTCGAACCACGCGATGCAATGGCCTATCTGGAGAGTGGAGAGGCATGACAGGGAACTTGACCGTGCTGGTGACCGGCGCCAGCCGGGGCATCGGCCGCGCCGTGGCGCTGCGAATCGCGCGCGACGGCTTCGACGTGGTGGTGCATTGCCGCAGCCGTGTCGAGGAAGCACAGCAGGTAGTCGCGCAGATCCAGGCACTGGGTCGGCAGGCGCGCGTGCTGGTGTTCGACGTCTCCGACCGCGACGCTGCGCGTACCGCGCTGGAAGCGGACATCGAGGCGCACGGCACCTATTACGGCGTGGTCTGCAATGCCGGCATCGCACGTGATGGCGCGTTCCCGGCCATGCCTGCCGAGGACTGGGACGCGGTGGTGCACACCAACCTGGACAGCTTCTACAACGTGCTGCACCCGCTGGTGATGCCGATGGTGCGGCGGCGCAGGCCCGGCCGCATCGTCACCCTGTCCTCGGTCTCGGGGCTGGTCGGCAACCGCGGCCAGACCAACTACAGTGCGGCCAAGGCCGGGATCATCGGCGCCACCAAGGCGCTGGCACTGGAACTGGCCAGCCGCGCGATCACCGTCAACTGCGTGGCACCCGGCCTGATCGAGACCGAGATGGTCAACCAGGAGGTGCTCGACCACGCACTCAAGCTCATTCCCGCCGGCCGCATGGGCCAGCCGGACGAGGTCGCGCACGCGGTCTCGTTCCTGTTGTCCGAATCGGCCGGGTACATCACCCGCCAGGTGATTTCGGTGAACGGAGGCATGGTCTGATGCGCGGTCCCGAACGTCGCGTGGTGGTCACCGGTGCCGCCGCGATCAGTCCGCTGGGCAACGACTGGCCGAGCATCCGCACGCGCCTGCATGAACAGCGCAACGCGGTGCGCTACATCCCGGAGTGGGAAGTGTTCGATGGCCTGAACACCCGCCTGGCTGCGCCGGCGCAGGATTACGAACTGCCGTCCAACTACAACCGCAAGACCACCCGCAGCATGGGCAAGGTGGCGGTGATGTCGGTGCGCGCCACCGAACTGGCGCTGGAAGCGGCCGGCCTGCTCGGCCACCCGGTGCTGCGCAGCGGCCTGGCCGGCGTGGCCTACGGCTCCTCGTCGGGCAGCCACGAAGCCACCGCCGAATTCGGCCGCATGCTGCACGACCACACCACCGAAGGCATCAGCGCCACCACCTACCTGAAGATGATGAGCCACACCTCGCCGGTGAACATCGGCGTGTTCTTCGGCTTGTCCGGGCGGGTCTACACCACCTCCAGCGCCTGTACCTCCGGCAGCCAGGGCGTGGGGTCGGGCTATGAAGCGATCCGCAGCGGCAAGCAGACGGTGATGGTCACCGGCGGCGCTGAACAGCTCGACGCCACCGCTGCTGCGGTGTTCGACACCCTGTTCGCCACCAGCGTGCGCAACGATGCGCCGCAGACCACGCCCAGCCCGTTCGACGCGCACCGCGATGGCCTGGTGCTGGGCGAAGGCGCCGGCACCCTGATCCTGGAAGAGCTGGAGCACGCGCAGGCGCGCGGCGCCACCATCCTGGCCGAAGTGGTCGGCTATGGCACCAACAGCGACGGCCAGCACGTCACCCAGCCGACCGCCGACACCATGGCCCAGGCCATGCGCCTGGCGTTGGAAGATGCGGGCCTGGAACCGGGCCAGATCGGCTACGTCAACGCGCACGGCACCGCCACCGAGCACGGCGACATCGCCGAAACCCAGGCCACCGCCCAGGTATTCGGCGCGGGCATGCCGATCAGTTCGCTGAAGAGCTATGTCGGCCACATGCTCGGCGCCTGCGGCGCGTTCGAAGCCTGGGTCACCATCGAGATGATGCGCGAAGGCTGGTTCGCCCCGACCCTGAACCTGCACGAGGTCGACCCGCGCTGCGGCGCGCTGGATTTCATCCGGGGCGAAGGCCGCCTCATGCAGCCTGAGTACGTGATGAGCAACAACTTCGCCTTCGGCGGCATCAACACCTCGTTGATCTTCCGCCGCTGGCAGGACTGAGCAACACCCCCGACTTACAACAAGGAGAAAGTTGAATGCGTCGTTTTGCCCTGTTTGCCGCTGCCGCCCTGCTCACCGTCGCCAGCACCGCCCACGCCCGTGAAACCCGTGTCGAGCAGTCGCTGCGCAGCCTGATCGAATCCCCTGAAGCCAAGGCCGCCGGTATCGACGGCAGCGTGCGTTTCTACCTGGCCGGCGAAAAGGTCAACGTCCAGCAGCGGATGGGTGAAGACGTGACCAACAAGAAGACCAACGCCGCCAACAAGAGCGACGAGGTGGCCTGCAACTGGGTGGCGCTGTCGGCCCTGAAGGCCCTGCAGGACGGCGCGAAGTCGCGCGGCGCCAATGCCGTGGTCGACATCGTCAGCTACTACAAGAAGAACGAATTCAAGAGCACCACCAACTACGAATGCTATGCCGGCGCCATCCTCGCAGGGGTCGCGCTGAAGGGTACGTACGCAAAGGTGAAATGAGGCGAAGCCTAATTTCACCGGTAGCGCCGGCCGCTGGCCGGCCCATGCATGCGCCGGCGACCCAGGATTGCCGCCGCCCACCACAACGGCGGCAATCTCTACCTGAACAACCCCACCACATTGATGAACCTGAATCTGCCCCGCGCCTGAAAACCGACGCCCCACGCGGCAGATACCTATCGGACTTGCGTGGTTTCCGACACAATCGACGCATCTATTCCCAGGGCCACCGCCCCGCGGGCAATGCAAGCCTACGTCTACAAAAGCCAACGCAAGCAGGACACCTACGTCTACCTCGCCGCCCGTGACGCCTTCGATGCCATCCCGGATGCATTGAAAGCCACGCTGGCGCCGTTCGCATTCGTGCTGGAAGTCGCCCTGACCCCGGACCGTCGCCTCGCCCTGGCCGACGTCGACCAGGTGCGCGCCAACCTCGCCGAGCGCGGTTTCCACCTGCAGATGCCCCCGCCGCCGGTCCCGCCGGTGCGCGTGCCGCGCCGCGATGACCCGCGATGAGTGACGCCCTGCGCACCCGCGCTGCCGCCATTGCCGTTGCCGTCGGCAGCCTGTTGTCGCTGGCCGTGGTGCTGGGCGGCGTGCCGGCCGCGCTCGGTGCGGCGCTGGCGCAGCCGGCGTTCGCGCTGGGCGTGTCGTGGTGGCGGCGCAGCCGTGCGGTACCTGCGTTGCCGCAGCTGGGCCGGCAGGACCTGCCGGCGCTCGGCGCCTTGTGGGCGCTGGGTCCGGCGCTGTTTGCGCTGCTGGTGTCCTGGCCGCTGGCCGCACTGCACGACAGCGGCAGCCTCGCCGCGGTGCTCGGCCTGAGCGTGGCGGTCAGCGCCGCCCTGCTCGGCGTATGGCGCACCTGGCCGCTCTGGAATGAGATCGAACGTAGCGACGGCAGCCTGGCGCGGCACTGGCGCACCCTGGCCGCGCGCGACCTGAGCGCCTGGCGCGGGCTGATCGTGGCCGGCCTGGTGGTCGCGGTCTGCGCGCTGGTGGTGGTGCCGGCCTGGCCGAGCCTGCTGCCGGACACCCTGCGCTGGCCGTTCGCGCTGCTGGTGCTGATCGGGTCGCCGCTGGCCCACTTCGCCCTGCAGCGCATTGCACCGGCCGACCCGCTGCCCACCCGCAGCGTGCTGGAACCGGCGAGCGCCGCCTTCGCCGCTGCCGCGCACCCGGACGATGCCAGCCAGCCGCTGGAACCGCTGGGCCAGCACGAACGCCTGCCCGCCCTGTACGACGCTGCGCGCAGTGGTCGGGTCGACCGCGCCCTGCAGCTGCTGGCCGCCGGGGCCGACCCGCACGGCCTCCCGGATCCGAACTGGCGCGACCAGCGCAGCCTGGTGGTGCTGGCCGCGGTGCTGCCGGACCTGCGCCTGCTGCGCGAACTGATCGCGCGCGGCGTGGGCGTGAACACCCCGCACCGCGGCATGACCCCGCTGCTGGCGGCCACCCGCGACAGCTGGCACGGTCGACCCGAAGCGGTGATGACCCTGCTCGCCAACGGTGCCGATTCGCGTGCGGTCGACAGCGACGGCAACACCCCGCTGCACCATGCCGCGCGCAGTTCCGACCCCGGCGTGGCCGCGCTGCTGCGCGACGCCGCCGCCGAAGTGGACGCGCTCAACAACGACGGCTGGTCGCCGCTGGCGGTGGCCTGCCAGGTCGGCAACTGGCGCCTGGCGCGTTTCCTGCTCGAGCGTGGCGCGCGGACCGAGCCGGCCGAGGGCACCCCGGTGCTGCTGGCTGCGGCCGGCACCGAAGAAGACGACACCGCCGGCGTGCAGCTGCTGCTCAAGCACAAGGCGCGCGCCGACGCGCGCGACCGCCAGCGCCGCAGTGCGCTGCATGAAGCCGCACTGGCCGGGCACGTGGACATCATCGAGGTCCTGCTGGCCGCCGGCGCCAACCTGGAATCGCGCGACGCGCTGTCGCGCACGCCGTGGCTGGAAGCGGCCCGGGCCGGTCGCGCCGCCGTGGTCGAACACCTGCTGCCGCACAAACCCGACCTGCACGCGGTGGACGTGGAAGGGCGCAACGCGGTGCTGCTGGCCTGCATGGCCGACACCGTGTCGCCGCTGCTGGTGCGCCGCCTGCTCGACCTGGGCATTGCCGCGGACGTACCGGATCCGCAGGGCCGCCGCGCGGTGGACATCGCCGCCGCCGCCGGGCGCTGGACCATCGTCTCGCTGCTGGACCGCAGCTACCCGCTGCCGGCCGCGGTGAGCGATGGGCTGGCCAGTGCCGCCGACAGCGACGCTGACGCGGGCACGCCGATCCTGCCGGACCGCCCGCCGCTGGACCTGCTGCGCGAAGCGCTGGGCTTCGGCAACGTCGACGGCATGGCCACCCTGGCGCGCCTGTGCAATCCCGAAGAACTGGGCGGCCTGCTGCACGACGCCGAGCTGGCGCTGGACCCGCATGCGGTGGAATGGCTGCTGGCGCACGGCGCCGCGCCGGAAGTGCTGGATGCCTGTGGCGACACCCCGATGTTCGCGCTGCTGGCGCGCGGTGTCGACGCGGTGCCCGCCCTGCAGGTGCTGCTGCGCCGGGGCGTGTCGCCGGCCGGTGCCGGCGGCCTGGCGCGCCTGCTGGCCGCCTGCGCGCAGCACGACCAGGCCGCGCGCGGACTGGAACAGCTGGCTCTGGAGCTGCTTGAGCGTGGCGCCGACCCGTTCGCCGCCTCGCCGGCCGGCGACCCGCCGCTGTCGCTGGCGGTGCGGCTGGGCTGGCTGCGCCTGCAGCAGGCCCTGCTTACCCTGGGCGTGGACCGTGAAGCGCGCGACAGCCACGGCATGACCGCGCTGCACCTGGCCACCGCGCTGGCCCGCGAAGGCTCGCTGAAGCTGCTGGTGCAGCAGGGCGCCTCGCCCGAAGCGCGTGCCGCCGACGGCCAGACCCCGTTGGGCGTGGCGCTGTCGATCGGCCGCCGCGACCTCGCCGATTGGCTGGACTGGCGCGTGTGGCCGCTGCCCGGCCGCGCGCTGCGCGCCGCCGACCTGCCGGCCGCGGCGATGGCAGGTGATGCCGATGCAGTGCGCCGTTTGAACGACCTGGGCTTTGCGATCGACGTGGTCGACGCGCAGGGCTGCACCGCACTGCTGCGTGCCGCCGGCGGTGGCCACCTGGCCGTGGTCGACCTGCTGCTGGCGCGCGGAGCCAACCCGCAGCACGCAGCGGCGAGCGGCGCCACGCCGTTGTCGGCGGCGGTCAGCATGCGCCAGATCGACATCGTCTCGGCCCTGCTCGATGCGGGTGCCGAGCTGGAGTACCGCCTGCCGGGCGGGGTGACCGTGCTGATGCTGGCCTCGGCGCTGGGCCTGCCCGACATCGCCGCGCGCCTGCTCACCGCCGGTGCCAACGTTCATGCCGGCGACGCGCAGCAGCTGGGTCCGCTGCACTGCGCAGCCCTGTACGGCTTCGGCGCCCGCGACCGCTCGCGCCTGCTGGCGCTGCTGGACACGCTGCTGCTGGCCGGTGCCGAGCCCGACCAGGCGGCCGCCGGTTCGGTCACGCCGCTGCTGCTGGTGCTGGGTGCCCGCGCCGAGCCCGGCACCGCCTGCGACGAACAGGTCGTGCTGGCTGCGGTGGAACGCCTGCTGGATGAAGACGTGTCGCTGGACGCGCGCGACCCGCGCGGTTTTGGCCCGCTGCACCTGGCCGCCCTGCACGGGTTGCCGCTGCTGGTGCAGCGCCTGCTGCGCGCCGGTGCCGACCCGGACGTGCGCGATGCG
The DNA here is from genome assembly GCF_031834615.1 of Stenotrophomonas aracearum. Classification (NCBI taxonomy): domain Bacteria; kingdom Pseudomonadati; phylum Pseudomonadota; class Gammaproteobacteria; order Lysobacterales; family Lysobacteraceae; genus Stenotrophomonas; species Stenotrophomonas aracearum. Next base: position 4,144,051 of record NZ_CP115543.1, on the reverse strand, counting down.
CTCAACCGCAGCCCGCGCGAGATCGCGGTGATGCGCGGCTTCATCGACGTCGCCGGCGAATTCGAACCGCGCGTACCGGGCGTGTCCTCGATGGCCCGGTTCCTGCGCGACAACGGCTGATCAGTCGCGGCGGTCGTTGTCCGTTCCGCCGTCGCGTTCGGCATCCGCTTCGAACAACCGCATCAGGTCCGCCCTGGCATCGCGTGAGGTCTGCATCACCGCAGCCTCGTCGTCATAGACCAGGTACTGGTCGCGCAGCAGTTTCTCATCGTGTTCGCGGAACTGCTTCACGTGCGCTGCTGCAACGGCCTCGGAAATGCCCAGCGCCGTCAGCACGCGTTCGCTCATGTCCAGGCTGGACCCGAACACCTCGCGGAACGGTTCGGCCGACATGTCCATCAACCGCCACGCATGCTGGCGATTGCGCGCGCGGGCCAGCACCACCGCGTCCGGATACATGCGCCGGATCAGCCGGGTGGCGCGCATGTTGGCCTCCGGGTCGTCCAGCGTCACTACATACACCCGCACGTTCTCGCTGCCGGCCGCACGCAGGATCTCCGGTCGGGTCGGGTCGCCGTAGTACAGCTTGTTGCCGAACCGGCGCAGGTCCGACACGGTGTCCGGGTTCGCTTCCAATGCCACGAAGGGAATCTTCTGCGCGGTCAGCAGGCGCGCGACGATCTGGCCGAAACGCCCCATGCCGGCAATCATCACCGTGGGTTCGGTGCCGCCGTTGTCGATGGTGTCGGCCGGGCGCTTGTCCTTGGCCAACTCGTGCTCGCTGCCCAGCAGTCGCAGCAGCAGGATCATCAGCAGCGGCGTCAGCGCCATCGACAGACCGACGATCGCCACCAGCCGGTCGTGGTTGGCATTGCCCAGCAGGTTGGCGCGCTGCGCCTCATTGAACACCACGAAGGCAAACTCGCCGCCCAGCCACAGCACGCTGCCCAGCAGCACGGCATGCCGGGTACTGAGTTTCGCCAGCTTGCCGATGCCGAACAGCAGACCGAACTTCACCACCAGCAGGACCGCCACCCCGATGGCGATCGCCCACGGCTCGGCGATCACGCGGTCCAGGTCGATGCCCATGCCCACCGCGATGAAGAACAGGCCCAGCAGCAGGCCCTTGAACGGTTCGATCTGCGATTCCAGCTCGTGGCGGAACTCCGAATCGGACAGCAGCACGCCGGCCAGGAACGCGCCCAGGCTGGGACTGAGCCCGACCTCCTGCATGAACCATGCGGTGCCCAGCACCACCAGCAGCGCCATCGCAGTGAACACTTCCGGACTGCGCGTGCGCGCCACGGTACTGAACAGCCAGCGCAGTACCGGCCGCCCGCACACGATCACCACCGCCAGTGCACCCAGCGCCAGCGTTACATCACCCCAGTCCAGGGTTTCGTTCTTCGCCCCGCCCAGCAGCGGAATGGCCGCCAGCAGCGGGATTGCGATCAGGTCCTGGAACAGCAGGATCGCGAAGCCCAACCGCCCGTAGTCGGTGTTGAGGCCCTTGTGTTCGGAAAGAAGCTGCAGGCCCACCGCGGTGGATGACAGCGCCAGCGCGATGCCCACGATCAGCGCGCCCTTCCACTGGAAGTGGTCCAGCATCAGCAGGCTGCCCAGCACCAGCGCACTCAGCGCCACCTGCGCCGTACCCGCACCGAACACCGAGCGCCGCATCACCTTCAGGCGCGCGGGCGAAAGTTCCAGCCCGATCACGAACAGCAGCATGACCACGCCGATCTCGGCCGCGCCCAGGATCCGGTCGGCGTCCTGCACGAAGCCCAATCCGTCCGGGCCCAGCACCACGCCGGCGACCAGGTAGCCCAGCACCGCGCCCAGCCCGAGCTTCTTGAATACCGGCACGGCGATCACCGCAGCCAGCAGCAACACCAGGGCCAGGACCAGCGCACCGCTATGCATGGGGAAACCTGCGCATCGCATCATCGGCCTGTCGCCGGTGGCCCATTATGCGGCCCGCCGCGTCAACGACCTTCAACCGCGCCTGACCCCCTGCGCCGCAGGGGTTGACCCGGCCTGCCCACGGGTCCAGACTCCCGCCCGCTGGCCGCGCCCACCGGTGCGCCCCGCAACACCCTTCCGGAGTCCACACCCATGTCCAGCGACAGTAGAAGTCGACCTTGCTCGACGCCAGCGATGGCCACCGCCTGACATCGGGACGGTTCGCCAGCGTTGGCGTCGCGCGAACGCGATCCACAAGGCGAACCCCATGAACCAGAAAGACCTCCTGCGCCCGGCGGCCGACGCCGCCCTGGGCGCACCCCTGCAGGACTTCAACACCGCCGACGCGGTGGAATACCTCAACACCCTGGAGCTGTCGCGCGCCGCCGACACCCTGGCCGCGCTGCCGTTGCCGCGCGCGGTGAAGATGCTCGAACAGCCCGAGCTCACCCGCAGTGGCGATCTCGTTGCCGCGCTGCCAGTGGCCAAGGCCGCCGCGCTGCTCGGCCTGATGGCCGACGACCGTGCCACCGACATCGTCCATGAACTGGACGAGGACGAACGCGCGCGGCTGATTCCGCTGCTCAGCGCCGAGTCGCGCCAGGCCATCCAGCAGCTGCTCAGCTATCCGGCGCACACCGCTGGTGCGCTGATGACCACCGAATTCGTCAGCGTGCCCGCCGACTGGACCGTAGGCCGCACCCTGCAGCACATCCGCGAGGTCGAGCGCACCCGCGAAACCGTGTACGCCATCTACGTGCTCGACCCGCGCACCCAGGCCCTGCAGCAGGTGGTGACCATGCGCCGGCTGATCACCGGGCTGCCGGACGAGCCGATCCTGGACGTGGCGCAGGTCAACCCGCCGGTGACCGTGGACGCGCTGCTCGACCAGGAAGAGGTGGCCCAGCTGATCCGCCGCCACGACCTGCTCGCCATCCCGGTGGTGGACGCGCGCCAGCAGGTGCTCGGCATCGTCACCGTGGACGACATCCTGGACGCGCTGATCGAAGAGTCCACCGAAGACGTGCACAAGTTCGGCGGCATGGAAGCGTTGGAAAAGCCGTACATGCAGATCGGCTTCTTCGAGATGCTGCGCAAGCGTGCCGGCTGGCTCAGCGTGTTGTTCCTCGGCGAGATGCTTACCGCCAGCGCCATGCAGCATTACGAAGACGAACTGGCCCGCGCCGTGGTGCTGACCCTGTTCATTCCGCTGATCATGAGCTCGGGCGGCAACTCCGGTTCGCAGGCCACCTCGCTGCTGATCCGCAGCCTGGCGCTGCGCGAACTGCGCCTGCGTGACTGGTGGAAGGTGGCGTTGCGCGAAGTGCCCACCGGCATCACCCTGGGCGCGATCCTTGGCGTGCTGGCGGTGATCCGCATCGTGTCCTGGCAGCTGCTGGGCCTGCACGACTATGGCGAGCACTGGAAGCTGCTGGCGCTCACCATCGGCGCGGCGTTGGTGGGCATCGTCACCTTCGGCTCGTTGTCCGGCTCGATGCTGCCCTTCATCCTCAAGCGCCTCGGCTTCGACCCGGCCAGCGCCTCGGCCCCGTTCGTGGCCACGCTGGTCGACGTGACCGGCCTGGTGATCTACTTCAGCATCGCCGCCGCGATCTTGAGCGGCACCTTGTTGTAATGCACGTGGCTCTACCGGATTGCGCCGGATCATCCCGACAGCACGGCCGCCCGTGTACCGTGTAGCCCATGAGCACCTATCACCTGCAGTCCGTATTCCGTCCGCAGTCGGTGGCCGTCGTCGGCGGCAGCCCGCGCGAGCGTTCCGCCGGCCGCGCGGTGATGCGCAACCTGCGCGCCACCGGGTTTCCGGGCAAGGTCGCGTGGATCAACCCGCGCTACGGCGAGATCGACGGCATCAGCACGGTCAAGCGGCTCAAGGACCTGGACTGGGTGCCCGAGCTGATCGTCATCACCGCGCCGGCCAGCATCGTGCCGCAGGTGGTCGCCACCGCCGCCGAGCGCGGCGTGGCGGCCGCCATCATCCTCACCGCGAACCTGGGCCAGGGACCGGGTTCCCTCAGCGAGCAGGTCGAAGCGGCCGCACGCCCCAAGGGCCTGCGCATCCTCGGTCCGCACTGCCTGGGCGTGATCGCCCCGCATGCGCGGCTCAATGCCAGCATTGCCGCGCATTTCCCGCAGGCCGGCGACCTGGCGCTGATCTCCGAGTCCAGCGCGATTGCGGCTGCACTGGTCGAATGGGGCGTGGCGCGTTCGGTGGGTTTCTCCGCCGTGGTCTCGCTCGGCGACGCGCTCGATGTCGACTTCGGCGACCTGCTCGACTATTTCGCCACCGACTACCGCACCCGCGCCATCCTGCTCTACGTCGAACACATCCGTGACGCGCGCAAGTTCATGTCGGCCGCACGTGCCGCCGCGCGCGCCAAGCCGGTGGTGGTGGTCAAATCCGGACGCCACATCCGCATCGATCCCGACGGCGACACCCACGTGCAGGCGCTGGCCAGCTCCGACGCGGTATACGGCGCCGCCTTCAACCGCGCCGGGCTGCTGCGGGTGGGCGCGCTGGACGAGCTGTTCACCGCCGCCGAAACGCTGGGCCGGCTCGGCACCTTCCCGGGCCGCCGGCTGGCCATCCTCAGCAATGGCGGCGGCGTAGGGCGCCTGGCCGTGGACCAGCTGCTGGCCCTGCGCGGCAGCCTGGCCGAGCTTTCGCCTGACACCATCGCCGCGCTCGACGCCGTCCTGCCGGAAGGCTGGTCGCGCAGCAACCCGGTCGACATCGTGGTCGACGCCGACGGCGAACGCTATGCGGCCGCCATCGACGCACTGATGTCCGACCCCGGCAACGACGCGGTGCTGGTGGTCAACGTGCCGACCGCGTTCACCTCCTCGGCCGACGCGGCGCAGGCGCTCACCCGCACGCTCGGCCTGCGCCCGCGCCACCACCGCGACAAGCCGGTGTTCGCGGTGTGGCTGGGCAACGACGACCGCGCCACCGCCACCCTCAACGCCGCGCGCGTACCGACCTACCCGACCGAGGCCGAAGCCGTGCGCGGCTTCCAGCACCTGGTGCGCTACCGCGACGCGCAGGCCGCATTGATGGAGACCCCGCCGAGCCTGCCGCAGGATTTCGTGGTCGACACCGCCGCTGCGCGCGCGATCGTCGAGGCGGCGCTGGCGGCCGGCCAGCAGTGGCTGGATCCGATCGCCACCCACCAGCTGCTGTCGGCGTACGGCATTCCCTCCGCGCCGGTGATGCAGGCGCGCGACGCGCACGAAGCGATGGACCTGGCCCAGCCGCTGCTGGAGCAGGGCGCCACGGTGGCAGTGAAGGTGTTTTCCGCCGACATCCCGCACAAGTCCGACGTGGACGGCGTACGCCTCAACCTGGGCACGCTGCAGGCGGTGCAGGCTGCCGCCAGTTCCATCCTCGCACGCGCGCGCGAACTGCGCCCGAATGCGCGCATCGAGGGCGTGCTGGTGCAGCCCACCATCGTGCGGCCCAAGGCGCGCGAGCTGATCGCCGGCATCGCCGACGATCCGACCTTCGGCCCGGTGGTGGTGTTCGGTCGCGGCGGCACTGCGGTGGAAGTGATCGACGACAAGGCGCTGGCCCTGCCGCCGCTGGATCTGCGCCTTGCCCATGAGCTGATCGGCCGCACCCGCGTCTCGCGTATCCTCAAGGCGTATCGCGACGTGCCGGCGGCCGACGAGCGCGTGGTCGCCCTGATCCTGGTCAAGCTGGCCCAGCTCGCCGCCGACATTCCCGAAGTGCGCACGCTGGACATCAATCCGCTGCTGGCCGATCGCGACGGCGTCATCGCACTGGATGCGCGCGTGGCCATCGCCCCGTCGCGCAAACTGCACAAGGGCCGGGGCCACCCGCGCTTCGCCGTGTTCCCGTATCCCAAGGAGTGGGAGCGAACGATCACGCTGTCCGACGGCGCACCGGCATTCGTGCGTCCGGTGCGGCCGGAAGACGACGCGCTGTTCCGCGCCTTCTTCGCACGCGTGACCGACGACGACCTGCGCCTTCGCTTCTTCCAGTCGGTGAAGCATTTCAGCCACGAATTCATCGCACGCCTGACCCAGCTCGACTACGCCCGTTCCATCGCGCTGGTGGCGATCGACCCGCGCAGCGGCGACATGCTTGGCGCGGTGCGCCTGCATGCCGACGCCGACTACGATCGCGGCGAATACGGCATCCTGATCCGCTCGGACCTCAAGGGCCACGGCATCGGCTGGCGCCTGATGAGCATCATGATCGAGTACGCCCAGTGGCTCGGGCTGAACATCGTCGAAGGCCAGGTGCTGCGCGAGAACAGCACCATGCTGGCGATGTGCCAGGCGCTGGGCTTCAAGACAAAGCTCGACCCTGACGATCCCACCGTGATGGTGGTGACCCTGCCGGTGCAGGAGGCACAGGCGGCGGTACCGCCGGAGGGCATCACGCACTGACCGGCGCGGAACACACAGGACCGGTGACAAGACGCCACTGCGGGCAGGATCACCGACAATGGGCGCATGACCGAACGCATTCCCCTGTTGCTGCTGCCCGGCCTGCTCAATGACGCCGAGCTCTGGCGCGCGCAGATTGCCGACCTCTCCGACATCGCCGACTGCACGGTGGGCGACCAGACCCGCGGCGAAACCCTGCGGGCCGTGGTCGACGACGTGCTGGCGCAGGCCCCACCGCGCTTCGCCCTGGCCGGCTTCTCGCTGGGCGGATTCGTCGCCCAGCAGATCCTGCGCGTAGCGCCCGAGCGCGTGCTGCGGCTGGCGCTGGTCGACACCTCCATCCATCCCGATTCGCCCGAGCGCGCCGCCCAGCGCCAGAGCCAGCGCGCCAGCGTGCGCCTGCCCGGTACCTTCCATGGCTTCGGCGACAAGCTGATGCGCAGCTACATCGACGCCTCGCGGCTGGACGACTACGTACTGGTGCAGCGCGTGCGCGACATGACCGCGCGCCTGGGCGCCGACGTCTTCCTGCGCCAGAGTGCCCTCGAGCGCAGCGACGGCCACGACGTGCTGGCCGGCTACCGCGACCCGCTTCTGATCGTCTGCGGCGCCAACGACCGCATCACCCCGCTGCCGATCAGCGAGGAGATGCACGCGCTGGTCCCCGGCTCAACCCTGGTGGTGATTCCCGACTGCGGCCACCTGGCGCCGATGGAGAAGCCGGAAGAGGTCAGTGAGGCAATGCGGGAGTGGCTGTTGGCCTGAGCTGCGTTCATTTGCGCGCTTCGGCGGGGGCAATGCGTTCTTCGCGCCGATTGCCCATACGTGCGGTCGTTTGGGAACCGACCCTACCGGTGGCGCCGCGCGCGCCAGGAATGCATGCGGGTTGAACCGCACCGCGCACTGCGCGCGCCGCTTTACCCGGTAGGGTCGCATCCCGATCGACCGCCGATAACGGTGCAAGGTTCCGTTGTGGCATGACCCACAAACGAAACGCTGCACCTCACCGTCCTCAATCCCACACCGGCGCAATTCCCTCCGGGTTCGCCAACCGCTGCCCGCGATCCAGCGTCGCAATCTGCGCCATGTCCTCGTCGGTCAGCGTCAAATCGGCCGCCAACAGGTTGCTCGCCAGGTTCTCGCGACGGGTAGAGGAGGGGATCACCGCGAAGCCCTGCTGCAGCGCCCAGGCCAGCGCCACCTGCGCCGGGGTGGCGTCGTGGCGGTCGGCAATCGCCTGGATCACCGGGTCCTTCAGCACCTCGCCATAGGCCAGGCTCATGTAGGCGGTGACATGGATGCCCTGTTCGCGCAGGAACGCGATCAGCGCACGGTTCTGCAGGTACGGATGCACCTCGACCTGGTTGGTGGCGATGGCATCGGCACCGAGGATCGCAATGGCCTGGCGGGTCAGCTCGATGGTGAAGTTGGAGATCCCGATCTGCCGGGTCAGTCCTTCGTCCTTCGCCTGCTTCAGTGCGCCCAGGTACTCGGCCATCGGCACCGCGTCGTCCGGCGACGGCCAGTGGATCAGGGTCAGATCGACATGGTCGGTGCGCAGCTTGCGCAGGCTTTCGCGCAGGCTCTCCAGCAACGCGTCGTGCTGGAAGCTGGCGATCCAGATCTTGGTGGTGAGGAACAGGTCTTCGCGCGCCACGCCGGACTCGGCGATGGCCTGGCCGACCTCGGCTTCGTTGCCGTAGATCTGCGCGGTGTCGATGGCGCGGTAGCCCACCTCCAGTGCGTTGCGGACCGAGTCGATGACGGTCTGGCCTTTCAGGCGGAAGGTGCCGAGGCCGAATGCGGGAATGCTCATGGAAACTCCTTCAGGGGGGAGGGCAGTGCAGGCTACGCCGGGCACTGTTAAACGAGGGAAATCGCACCGATCAATGCACGGCAACCACCAGGCCGTCGGCGCGTTCGGAAACACCGTCGCGGCGATCCAGCCGGCCGCTCAGCACGGTCAAGCCCAGCGCACCCAGCACCACCAGCGCGCCGAGCCATGGCGTGTGCATCAGCCCCAGGTGGTCTACCACCAGGCCGCCGAGCGAGGCGCCCATCGCGATGCCGACGTTGAACGCGGCGATGTTCAGGCCCGAGGCCACGTCTGCCGCCTGCGGGGCGAAGCGCTGCGCCTGTTTGACCACATACACCTGCAGGCCGGGCACGTTGCCGAATGCCACCGCGCCCAACGCCAGCACGGTAAGCAGCACCAGCCACGTGTTGTGCGCGGTGAAGGTCAGCGCGAACAGCACCAGTGCCAACAGCCCGAAGATCAGCTTCAGCGCCAGCACCGGGCCACGACGGTCGGCCAGGCGGCCGCCCCACAGGTTGCCGATCGCCACCGAGACGCCGTACACCAGCAGCACCAGGCTCACCGCGTTGGGCGAGAAGCCCGTGACGTCCTGCAGGATCGAGGCCAGGTAGGTGAAGGACAGGAAGGTACCGCCGTAACCCAGCGCGGTGATCGCGTACACCAGCAGCAGTCGTGGCTGCGCCAGCACCGCCAGCTGCTGGCCGAAGGTGGCCGGCTCGCTGCGCTGCAGGTTGCGCGGCACGAACAGCAGGCTGCCGACCAGGGCGACCACGCCGAGCGCGGCGACCGCCAGGAAGGTGGCGCGCCAGCCCAGGTGCTGGCCGATGAAGGTGCCCAGCGGCACGCCGGTGACCAGCGCCACGGTCAGCCCGGTGAACATGATCGCGATGGCGCTGGCCGCCTTCTCCTTCGGCACCACCGAGGTGGCGATGATCGAGCCGATCGAGAAGAACACGCCATGCGCCAGGCCGGTCAACACCCGCGCCACGATCAGCGACCCGTAGCTCGGCGCCATCCATGCGATCACGTTGCCGAGGGTGAACAGCACCATCAGCGCCACCAGCAGGGTCTTGCGCGGCACCCGCCCGGTCAGCGCGGTCAGGACCGGCGCGCCCACCGCCACGCCCAGCGCGTAGAGGGACACCAGCAGGCCTGCCGAGGGCAGCGACACGCCCAGGTCGGCGGCGATGGTCGGGATCAGCCCGACGATGACGAATTCAGTGGTGCCGATGGCGTACGCACCGAGCGTGAGCGCCAACAAGGCCAAGGGGATGCCACGGGACATGACGGTTACCGGCGGAAGAAGAAGGTGCGCAGTCTGCGCGCCGCACTCTTGCCGAAAAACCGGTCTTCACGCCAATGACTCTTGCTTCATGGTCAATAATGGGCGGTATGAAGACCACCCTGGATGAAATGCAGGCGTTCATCGCCGTGATCGACAGCGGCTCGATCACCGCGGCCGCCGAGCAGCTGGGCCAGACCACCTCCGGGGTCAGCCGCGCGCTGGCGCGGCTGGAGGAGAAGCTGGGCACCACGCTGCTGACCCGTACCACCCGGCGCCTGCAGCTCACAGAAGAGGGCGACGCCTTCCTTGCCCAGGCCCGGGCCATCGTGGCGTCGGTCGAAGCGGCCGAGGAACAGGTGGCCGCGCGCCGGCAACGGCCGGCCGGGCGGCTTCGGGTGGATGCAGCCACCCCGTTCGTACTGCACGTGATTGCCCCGCTGGTGGCCGGCTACCGCGCGCGGTACCCCGAGGTGCAGCTGGAACTCAACAGCAGCGAGCGCTACATCGACCTGCTCGAACGCCGCACCGACGTGGCCATCCGGATCGGTCCGCTGGCCGACTCCACCCTGCACGCGCGCCCGCTCGCGCACAGCCGCCTGCGGGTACTGGCCAGCCCGGCCTACCTGGCCGCGAACGGTACGCCGCAGGCCGTGGACGACCTGGCCGGGCACGCACTGCTCGGCTTCAACGAACCCGACTCGCTCAACCACTGGCCGCTGCCCGGACACACCGACGCGCTGCTGCACATCCGCCCGGCGGTGGCGGTGTCCAGTGGTGAAACCCTGCGCCGGCTGGCGCTGGAGGGTGCCGGCATGGTCTGCCTGTCCGACTTCATGACCCAGCGCGACCGCGATGCCGGCACCCTGGTCCAGGTACTGCCCGCGCTCACCGTGGAGGTGCGCCAGCCCATCCACGCCGTCTACTACCGCAACACGGCGGTATCGGCGCGGATCACCTCGTTCCTCGATTACCTGGCCGGCAACATGACCGGCGCCCCCTTCATCCGGTAGGTGCCGGCCGACGGCCGGCACGCTTCCAGGGTCATGCCGCGCGCGACAACGACGGCGCCACCGGCGCCAGCACGAACACATCCACCGCGTCGTTCAGCGCGATGGCCTGTTCTTCCATGCTGCGCGCGGCGGCTGACGCCTCTTCCACCAGCGCCGCATTCTGCTGGGTCGCCTCGTCCATGTGCACCACGGTCTGGCTGACCTGTTCGATACCGGCGGTCTGTTCCTGCGAAGCGGCCGAGATCTCGGCCATGATGTCGGTCACCCGCTGCACGCCACTGACGATCTCGCCCATGGTCTGACCCGCCTCGTGCACCAGTCGCGAGCCGTTGGTGACGTCGTCCACCGAGGCTTCGATCAGTGTCTTGATCTCCTTGGCCGCACCGGCTGAACGCTGCGCCAGCGTGCGCACCTCGCTGGCCACCACCGCGAAACCACGGCCCTGCTCGCCGGCCCGCGCCGCCTCCACCGCCGCGTTGAGCGCGAGGATGTTGGTCTGGAACGCGATCCCGTCGATCACGGTGATGATGTCGGCGATGCGCCGCGACGAACTCTCGATCGCGCTCATCGTGGTTACCACCTGGCCCACCACCTCGCCGCCCTGCGCCGCCACGCTGGCCGCACCGATCGCCAGCTGGTTGGCCTGGCGCGCGTGCTCGGCGTTCTGGCGCACGGTGGAAGTCAGCTCTTCCATCGACGCCGCCGTCTCTTCCAGGTTCGCCGCCTGCTGCTCGGTGCGCTGCGAAAGGTCGTTGTTGCCGGCTGCGATCTCACTGGCTGCGGTCTGGATCGCCTGCGCGGCGCGCTTGATGTCGCCGACGATGCCGGTGAGCTGGCCGCTGGTCAGCGCCACGTCGTCGCGCATCCGCGCGAACACGCCATGGAACTGGCCGTGCATGCGCGCGCTGAGATCGCCGCGCGCAATCGCCTGCAGCACGCCGGAGACCTGGCCCAGGTCGCGCTCGGTGGTTTCCATCAGCTGGTTCAGGCCGCCGACCATGTCGCGGAAATCGTGCTGGTAACTCGCCGCGTCGCCGCGCTGGCTGAAATCACCGGCCGCTGCGGCCATCGCCAGCCGCTTGATCTCGGCATTGATCGAGCCCAGGTTGCGCTTGACCGCATCCAGCGCTTCGGTGATGACCGCCTTTTCGCCCGGCAGGCGCTGCATGTCCTGCGAGAGGTCGCCAACCGCGTAACGACCCATGATCTCGATCGCGCGCAGCTGCACCTGCAGGTGTGCATCCACCAGCGCATTGCTGTCGCTCACCATCTGCCCATAACCGCCCGGGAACGCGCTGGCATCCATCCGGTAGCTGATCTCGCCCGCGTCGTGGCGCTGCGCCATGCTGGCTTGCGCGGCCAGCACGTTCTTCAGGGTGTGGGTCACGTCGGTCATGGCCTGGCCGAGGCGGCCGATCTCATCGCGGCTGCGCACCTGCACCGTGTGGTCCAGCTCGCCGCGTGCCACCGCACGCGCCGCCGCTTCCACCGCCACGACCGGCGCGATCACCGAACGGCGCAACCAGATCGCCAGCACCGCCATCAGGATCACCGCAGCCAACGCGGTCAGCGCCGCACACACGACCAGCATGCGTCGCGCCTGCTCCGAGCGCACCTGCACGGCACGCTCGGCTACCGCAGCGGTCTGCTTGCCCAGTGCATCCAGCGTGGTGCCCAGCGCACGGTCCTTGCCGCGCACCAGCGCGTCGCCTTCAACCGGGCTGTAGCCGCTGGCGGCAAAGGCTTCCAGCGCACCGTGGTAGTCCTTCTCCAGCACCGCATGCTGGGCCAGGAAGACCTGCGCCAGCCGCACCATTTCGGCGTCGCCTTCGCTGGCCAGGGTCTTCGCCAGTTCCCGGGTCTTGTCGCCCTGCGCGTCGAAGGCGGTCAGGTGCTTGGTCCGCAACGCCTCATCGCCGCCACGCAGCAGCACGTTCTTCCATTCCTGCACCTGCATGCGGAACTCGCGCTGCAGGCCTTCGGCCTGCGCGTTGCGGGCGACTTCGGGCGGAATGGTGGTGGACAGGTTCAGCCAGGCCGAGCCCAGCCCGGCCAGTGCGCACAGCACCACCACGGCCAGGCCGAGCGACAGGGCGCCGAGCAGCTTGAACTGCAGGCTGAAGGCGCGCGCGGGCGCGGTAGAGGAGGTCTTCATCGCGGATCACTGCAAAAGAGGGAGGGGTCGATGGCGGTATCGGTACCCCTCGCGCCTTCTGAAGTGCGATCCACCGCACATTTCCTGTCTCATTCACGCACGTGAAACATTTATTACAGTTTCAAAGGTGTCACCGGTGGAACAACCAGCCGGGTTGCCACCCGCGCCCTGTATATGTAACTATCGATGTTACATGAAATCCAGCAACCAGTTCTCCGACGCGCTCCACATCATGGCCCACCTGGTCGGCCAGGCCGGACCGCGTACCTCCGAGCAGCTTGCAACCTGCCTGCCGACCCATCCGGTGGTGATCCGGCGCCTGCTCGCCGCCCTGCACAGGGGCGGGCTGGTGCACACCGCGCGCGGCCATGGCGGGGGCAGCCAGCTCGCGCGCGACCCGGCCAGCATCACCCTGCACGACGTCTACCGTGCCATCGGCTCGCCCGCGCTGCTGCACACCGGCGTGCGCGAAACCGGGCGGGGCTGCCCGGTCCAGCAGGTGGTCAACACTGCCCTGGATGAAAGCTACCAACAGGCGCAGGCACTGCTTGAGGCACGCCTGCGCGCCACCACCCTGGCCACCCTGGGCGAGGCCTTCGCCCAGCACCTGGCCCACCCTGCAGCAGGAGTCCCGCATGAGCTTTGATGCCGTGATCGTCGGCGGCAGTTTCGCCGGCCTCTCCGCCGCCATGATGCTGGCGCGTGCGCGCCGCAGCGTGCTGGTGGTCGACAGCGGGCTGCCGCGCAACCGCTTCTCCAGCCATTCGCACGGCGTGCTCGGCCTGGACGGCATCGCCGGGAGCGACCTGCTGCGCCAGGCCAAGGCACAGTTGCTGGACTACTCCACCGTGCGCTGGGCCACCGACACCGTCATCGACGCGCAGCCCACCGTGGATGGCTTTGCGGTCACCAGCGCCAGTGGCGAAACCTGGGCGGCACGCAAGCTGCTGCTGGCCACCGGCATCACCGACGTGCTGCCGGAACTGCCCGGCCTCGCCGAACGCTGGGGCCACAGCGTGCTGCACTGTCCGTACTGCCATGGCTATGAGATCGGCGGCGGCGAGATCGGCCTGCTGGGTGGGCATGCGTTATCCAGCATGATGGCCGGCGTGCTCGCCGACTGGGGCCAAGTTACCCTGTTCGCGCACGGCATGAACCTGGACGAGGAGACCCTTGCCACCCTGCAGCGGCGCGGTGTGCGCATCGAAACCGAACAGGTGGTGGCGCTCGAAGGCGAGGCCCCGCAGCTGAGCGCGGCTCTGCTGGCCGACGGCCGCCGCATCGACCTGCGCGCCTTGTTCGTAAGCGCGCGCCAGCAGATGGCGTCACCGCTGGTGGAGCAGCTCGGTTGCGAACTGGATGAAAGCCCGGTTGGCGTGCTTATCCGCGTCGACGCGCAGAAGCAGACGACGGTGCCCGGCGTGTACGCGGCCGGCGATGCCACCGTGATGGGCAACATCACCCTGGCCAGCGCCGAAGGCGTGCGTGCAGGCGTAAGCCTGCACCACGCCCTCATCTCGTAGTGCCGGCCGCTGGCCGGCTCTGCACGGGGTCGGGGATCGCCTGGAGCCGGCCGGCGGCCGGCACTACGCGCTTGCGGACTCCAATTGGGCTACGTCCTCTGCGGTCAATCCCACCTGCGCCGCCGCCAGCACATCGCGCAACTGTTCCACGCTGGTCGCACTGACAATCGGCGCGGTAATACCCGGCCGCGCGATCAACCACGCAATCGCCACCTGCGCCGGCGTCGCCTTGTGGCTGCCGGCCACATCGTCCAGCGCCTGCAGGATGCGCAGGCCGCGCGGGTTCACGTACTTGCCCACCACGCTGCTGCCGCGCGAGCTGCTCTTGCCGGCATCGTCGGCACTGCGGTACTTGCCGGTCAGGAAGCCGCTGGCCAGCGAGTAGTAGCTGATCACGCCCAGCCCATGCTCGCGCGCCACCGCCTCCAACCCGTCCTCATAGCCAGCTCGGTCATACAGGTTGTACTCCGGCTGCAGCGTCTCGTAGCGCGGCAGTTTGTAGTCCTCGGAGACCTTCAACGCCGCCTGCAGCCGCTCAGCGCTGTAGTTGGATGCGCCGATCGCGCGCACCTTGCCCTGTTCGATCAGCCGGCCGAACGCGGCCAGCGTGGTTTCCAACGGCGTGGACGCGTCGTCTTCGTGCGCCTGGTACAGGTCGATCACATCGGTCTGCAGCCGCCGCAGCGAGTCCTCTACGGCTTCGCTGATGTTGTCCGCCGACAGTCCGGGGTGCTCGGCCCACTTGGCGACCTTGCTGGCCAGCACCACCTTGTCGCGCTTGCCGCTGCGCTGGAACCAGCGGCCCAGGATCGCTTCGGACTCGCCACCCTGGTTGCCCGGTACCCAGGCCGAATACACATCGGCGGTGTCGACCAGGTTGTAGCCGGCGTCGACGAACGCATCGAGCAGTGCGAACGAGGTCTTCTCGTCCGCACCCCAGCCAAACACATTGCCGCCAAACGCGATGGGAAGCACCTTCAGGCCGGAACGGCCGAGTTCGCGGGGTGCAGTCATGGGCAATCCTCCAATCCAAAGCAAGAGTCACAGCATAAGTGCCCGTCCATGACACCGCTGCGGCGCCGGCCACAAAACAGTGTTCCGCTTCGCTGCACTGCACTAACGTTTTGTGAACACCTTTGACATCGCGGCTGCTAGGCTCGCCGCATCCCGTCCACCGTAGGTGATTCGATGAAAGCCCGTTCGCTCAGCTGTGCCTGCCTGTTCACCGTCTCCACCCTGTTGCTTGCCGCCCCCGCCATGGCGATCAAGCCGGCCGGCGCCAACGCCCAGGTCGCGATCACCCCGGCCGTGCAGGCCGCCGTGGACGGCAAAGGCCGCGATGCGGCCAACGTGAAGCGTGACGCATACCGCCACCCGGCGCAGACGCTGTCCTTCTTCGGCGTGGAGCCGGGCAAGACCGTGGTCGAAATCACCCCCGGTGGCGGCTGGTATTCGGAAATCCTGGCGCCGCTGCTGCGCGACAAGGGCACCTACGTCGCCGCCGTGGTCGACCCCAAGGCCGTGGCCGAAGGCAAGGGCCGTGACTACCAGCAGCGCCAGATCGACGGCCTGCAGAAGAAGTTCGCGGCGACCCCGGGCATGTACGACAAGGCCACCGTGGTGCAGTTCGACCCGAACGCACCCACCTTCGGCGCGGACAACTCGGCCGACGTGGTGCTGACCTTCCGCAACGTGCACAACTGGCGCACCGCCAACCAGGCCGAAGGCATGTTCAAGGGCTTCTACAAGGTGCTCAAGCCCGGCGGCGTGCTCGGCGTGGTCGAGCATCGCGCCAAGACCGACGTGCCCGCCGACGACAAGAGCGGCTACGTGGGCCAGGCCCAGGTGATCGCCATGGCCGAAGCGGCCGGGTTCAAGCTGGCCGGCAGCAGCGAGATCAACACCAACCCGCGCGACACCAAGGACCACCCCAATGGCGTGTGGACCCTGCCGCCGGTGAACAACCATGACGCCGCAGACGATGCGAAGTACAAGGCGATCGGCGAAAGCGACCGCATGACCCTGCGCTTCGTGAAGTCGTAACGCCGCAGCCCCGATGGGTGGGACAATGGCGCACCGCCGCTGCTGTCCCACCCATGCTCATCGCCTTCAACAAGCCGTTCAACGTCCTGTGCCAGTTCACCGACAGCAGCCAGCCGCCACGTGCCACGCTGGCCGGGTTCGGGCTGCCGCCGGACGTGTATGCGGCGGGGCGGCTGGACTATGACAGCGAAGGCCTGCTGCTGCTGACCGACGACGGCCGGCTGGCGCACCGGTTGACCGACCCGCGCCACAAGGAAGACAAGATCTACTGGGTGCAGGTGGAGGGCACGCCCGGCGACGAACAGTTGCAGGCATTGCGCCGTGGCGTGCAGTTGAACGACGGGCCGACCTTGCCGGCGCGGGTGGAGCGGTTGGACACGCCGACGTTATGGGAACGTAATCCACCGGTGCGGTTTCGCAAGACCGTGCCGGATGCGTGGTTGGCGATCACGTTGCGCGAAGGGCGGAACCGGCAGGTGCGGCGCATGACCGCAGCGGTGGGATTGCCAACGTTGCGGCTGGTGCGTGTGGCGATGGGGCCGCACAATCTTGAAGGTCTGCAGCCCGGCCAATGGCGAACCCTCCGGTAGAGCCACGCCCTGCGTGGCTGAACGCGGCACCGATCAACACCGCAGCAAAAAAAAACCGCCGGGCAAGCCGGCGGTTTTTCAGTTCGGCGTAGTGCAGCAATCAGGCGTCGCTGCCGATGTCGCTGTGTTCGTCCACCACGGTGGTGTTGCGGCGGTTGCGCGCGTTGATGCGCTCGGCCTGGCCGTTGACCACGTGGCCGTTGGCCAGCTTCTTCTTCTGCTGCTTGCGGTACAGCGCATAGCCCAGCAGGCCCACGCCCACCGCAGCCACTGCGATGGTCGCCGCCGGGTTGCGGCGCACGGCCTTGGCCGCGACCTTGCTGCCGGTCTTCACCGCCCCGAGCGCCGCACCGGTCTTGATCCAGTCGGTCGCCTGCGGGCCGAGGTGGCGCAGGTGGCTGCCGGCATGCTTCAGGCCGTCGCCGGCGTTGCTTGCCAGATCCAGTGCACGCTCCAGGGCGCGGTCGGTAATCACGGTCAGTCTGCTCATTGGGGGGTCCTTTGCCTCGGTTCGGGATCCAGTGTCGCGCGGGGGCCGTGTAGGGCGTGTTATCCGCCGGCCACGATCCGGTCACCACCATAACCAATCCGCAGCATTGATTCAGCTTGCGCACCCCGGGGTAGAGCCACGCCCTGCGTGGCTCCACGCGGAATCAGGTCCCCCGCGGCTTGGCCCGATGCGTAGCCGTAGCCGTCCAGGGATCATCCGGCCAGGGATGCTTCGGATACCGCCCCTTCATCTCCTTCTTTACCTCGGCATACGTACTCGCCCAGAAGTTCCGCAGGTCCTGGGTCACCTGCAGCGGGCGTCCCCCGGGGGACAGCAGATGGAGCGTCAGCGGAACGCGCCCGTCGGCGATGCGCGGGGTATCAGCCAGCCCGAACAGCTCCTGCAGCTTCACTGCCAGCACCGGCGGCTGCGGGGTGTGGCCGTCCGCCTCAAGCGCGTACTGGATGCCGCGCTCCATCCCCGACGGCACCGCCATCCGCAGCGGCGCATGGCGGTCGACCAGTTGCCGCTGCGCCCACGGCAACGGCGACTTCAGCGCTTCGCCCAACGCCGACTCATCCAGCGCATCCAACCGGGTTTTCCCGTTGAATGCAGGCGTCAGCCACGTCGGCAACGACGCCATCAGCGCGGCATCGGAGACATCCGGCAGTTCCAGTTCCGGCATCCACGTGCGCAGTGCAACGGCGCGCGCCTGCCACTGGCGCAGCCCGTCGGTCCACGGCAGGGCCTCCAGGCCGAGCTCGCGCACCGCGTCGGTCAGCGCCTGCGCGGCCTGCGCCGGGTCGACCCGGCCAGCCGAACGGCTGTCCAGCACGATGCGGTCGAAGCGGCTCTCGCGGCGGGCCACCAGAGCGCGCTTGTCCGCATCCCAGCGCACCACGTCTTCCTGTTGGAAGCGGTCGGGGAAATCGCGGCGCAGCCGGTTCTCGTCCACCGGCGCGGCACGCAGCAGCAGCGCGTCGCGGGCCTCGTAGCGGAGTTCCACCGCCACCAGCCACGGTTCACCGCGCAGGTCGCTGGGGTCGAACAGGCGCGCGCTGCGGCCGTTGGCCAGCAGGTAGCGCTGCGGGTCGGTCGGGTGGCGGGCGGCGATCCGGTCCGGGAAGGCATGCGCGAGCAGGTCGCCCAGCTGGTGCGCTTCCACCGTGTTCGGGGGCGCGCTGTCGCAGCGCAGGCGCCGACGCCACTGCTTGCTGGCCGCATCGATGGCCGCCAGTGCACCGCGGTTCGCGTCGTGCGGTGCACGGCCCTGCCGGAACGCCGCCAGCGCCCGCCAGCGCGCGGCCAGCGCATCCCCGCCCTGGCGCAGCGGGTCGCGCGCTTCCACCAGCGCGGCCAGGTCGCAGGCCAGCGCCTGTTCGCTTCCGTTGCCGGCCGCCAACAACATCGCCGCCAGGCGCGGGTGCGTGCCCAGCGCCAGCATGCGCCGGCCCAGCGCCGTCAGCGCGCCGTTGCCGCCCAGGGCACCCAGCCGCTGCAGCAGCTCGCGCGCGGCCGCCATCGCACCCACCGGCGGCACATCCACGAAGCGCAGGTCATCGCTGCCCCACGCCGCCAGCTCCAGCGCCAGCGCCGCCAGTTCCACCTGCGCGATCTCCGGTCGGCGTTGCGCCTCCAGCCGCTGCGACTGCGGCCACAACCGCCACGCCCAGCCGTCCGCAACGCGTCCGGCACGGCCGGCGCGCTGATCGGCCGAGGCCTGCGCGATGCTCACCACGTCCAGCCGCGAGAAACCGCTGTTGGGGTCGTAGCGCGGTTCGCGCGCCAGCCCGGCATCGATCACCACGCGCACGCCCGGCAGGGTCACCGAGGACTCGGCCACGTTGGTGGCCAGCACCACCCGGCGTTGCCCGTTCGGGTCCGGCTGCAGCACGCGCGACTGCTGTTCCACCGGCAGTTCGCCGTGTAGGGGCAGCACCTGGATGTCGCCCGGCAGCGCCTGGTCCAGCGCCGCCAGGGTGCGCGAGATCTCGCGCTGGCCGGGCAGGAACACCAGCACGTCGCCGGGATGGTCCGCCAGCGCCTGTTCCACCGCGCGCCGTGCCTGCGCTTCCAGCGCCTCATCGCGGCGGGCCGGGAAGTGGCTGACCGCGACCGGAAAACTGCGTCCGGCGCTGCTCAGGCGCGGTGCGTCCAGGAACTGCGCCAGCCGCTCGCCGTCCAGCGTGGCCGACATCACCACGATGCGCAGGTCATCGCGCAGCTGTGTCTGCACATCCAGCGCCAGCGCCAGGCCGAGGTCGGCGGCGAGGTGGCGTTCGTGGAATTCATCGAACAACAACGCACCCACGCCCTCCAGCATCGGGTCGTCCTGCAGCATGCGGGTCAGGATGCCTTCGGTCACCACTTCCACCCGGGTGCGCGCCGACACCTTGTTCTCGAAGCGGATCCGGTAGCCCACCGTCTCGCCGACGTCTTCGCCCAGCTGTCGCGCCATGAACTGCGCGGCACTGCGCGCGGCCACGCGGCGCGGTTCCAGCATGATGATCTTCCGTCCTTCCAGCCACGGCGCGTCCAGCAGTGCCAGCGGCACCTGGGTGGTCTTGCCGGCGCCGGGTGGCGCTTCCAGCACCAGGCGCGGGTGCGCGGCCAGGTGTGCAGCGATCTGCGGCAGCAGCGGGGAAATCGGGAAATCAGGCGAGCTCATGCTGCAAGGATACGGGCCGCGGGCAGGGCCCGCACGGGCGGCACGCTACAATGGCGCGATCAACTGCCCTGTAGCTGCCCCATGCAACTGATCGATATCGGCGCCAACCTCACCCACGATTCCTTCGACCGCGACCGCGACGCCGTACTGGCCCGCGCGCGCAACGCCGGCGTGGTGCAGATGGTGCTGACCGGCGCCAGCCGCGAGCACTCGCCGATGGCACTGGGCCTGGCCCGCCAGCATCCTGGCTTCCTGTACGCCACCGCCGGCGTACACCCGCACCACGCGGTGGAATACACCGACGAGTGCGACGCCGAAATGCGCGCCCTGCATGCGCATGCCGAAGTGGTGGCGGTGGGTGAGTGTGGCCTGGACTACTTCCGCGACTTCGCCCCGCGCCCGGCGCAGCACCGCGCCTTCGAGCGGCAGCTGCAGCTGGCCAGCGAGGTGCGCGCGGCGGATGGTGCATTGAAGCCGCTGTTCCTGCACCAGCGCGACGCCCATGCCGACTTCATGGCGCAGATGAAGAACTTCGACGGCCGCATCGGCGCGGCGGTGGTGCATTGCTTCACCGGTGAGCGCCAGGAGCTGTTCGACTACCTGGACCAGGACTGGTACATCGGCATCACCGGCTGGCTGTGCGACGAACGCCGTGGCGCGCACCTGCGCGAGCTGGTGAAGCACATTCCGGCCGAGCGCCTGATGATCGAAACCGACGCGCCGTACCTGCTGCCGCGCAGCCTGAAGCCGATGCCAAAGGATCGCCGCAACGAGCCGATGTTCCTCAAGCACATCGTGGAAGAGCTGGCACGGGATCGGGGCGAAGACGTGGCGACCACGGCAGCGAATGCCACCGCGGCAACGCGCACGTTCTTCCGCCTTCCACCCGTCGAATGATCCGGTAGAGCCACGCCCTGCGTGGCTGAATCACCGACCATTCCTGGCATCCGGGCATTGCAGCCACGCAGGGCGTGGCTCTACCCCCTGAACGCGTCCTGCAGGCCTTCGCGATAGGTCGCGAACCTCGGCGCCCACTGCAGCGCCTCACGTGTTCCTCGGCTGTCGATCCGCTTGCACCCGGCATAGAACCGCCGCAACGCCGGGCTCAACGAGGGATCGTCCCACGCCACGGCAGGCGGCATCTCGAATCCGCCCAGCGCCGCCGCATACGCCAGCACCGCCTGCGGCGCCGCCGCTTCATCATCGCAGGGCAGATACAACGCCTCGGGCTCGGCACGGCGCATCGCCGCCACCACCGCGGTTGCAAGGTCTTCCACATGCAGCCGGTTGAACACCAGCCCCGGCTTCACCACATGCCGCGCGCGTCCTTCCGCCAGCTGCACCAGCGCATTTCGTCCGCGCCCATACAGTCCGGGCAGACGGAATACCGACGATGCGATGCCCTTGTCCCGCGCAAGCGCCCGCCACTGCCGCTCGGCCAGCAAGCGCCGTCGCGCCGTCTCATCCACGGCATCCGCATCCGACTGCTCATCCACCCAACCACCCTCGCGGTCGGCGTACACCGCAGTAGAAGAGAGGTACCCCACCCAGCGCAGCGAAGCGCTGTCGCGCAGTTGTTTCATCAGCAAGCGCAGAACAGGATCGCCATCCTCATCCGGCGGCACCGTACAAAGCACCGCCTCCGCATCGCGAATGACCTCCGGCGCCACCGCAACATTCCGCACCGTGCCACTGCAGGCCACGCCCAACGACTGCAGCAACGCCGCAACATGTCGCCCGGCGTAGCCCATTCCCAGCACCAGCACCCGCGCCGGAAGCGCACCGGCGGTCACATTCAACCCGCGCGGTTGCGCTGGTACGCCTGCAGATGCGCATACGCCACCGCCAGCACTGGCGCCGCCTGGCCAGCCGCACGCGCCCGCGCCAGCATGTCGCCCACGATCTGCTCGGCCTCCACCTGCTGGCCGGCTTCCAGATCGCGCAACATCGACGCCTTCAGCGCCGAGCCCTCCTGGGTCAGCGCAGACAGCGCAATCGCGCGCGCCTTCTCCGGAACCGGCTCACCGGCCGCCTCGGCCACCGCCAGGCACTCGTCATACAGCCCGCGCACCACCGCAGCGCCGTCATCGGTCGCCACGATCGTGCCCACATCGGCCCGCATCACGCACGTCGCAGCCGCCAGCGCGGTCAGGAACGTGTACTTGACCCACTGCTCCTGCCCGATCACGTCACTGGCCACATGGTCCACCCCGGCCTGCACGCACGCCGCCGCCAGTGCCAACACCCGCGCACGGTCGCCGGGCGTATCGCGTTCGCCAAAGGTGATCTTCGCGGCAGGTGCCAGGTGCAGCACCGCACCATCCTCCGCCTTGGTCGCACTGATGAAACACAGCCCACCCAGCACCGCATCGCGCCCGAAGCGCGCATCCAGCGCTGCGTAATGGCGCAGCCCGTTGAGGATCGGCAGCACCGTGGTACGCGAAGACACCGCCGGCGCAATAGCCTCGATCGAGCTTTCAAGGTCATAGGCCTTGCAGCTCAACATCACCAGGTCGAACGGCTGTTCCGCCGCCAGTGCAGGCAACGCGTCCGCCGTCACATGCGCCACCGGGAACGCCGCATCACCCAACGGACTGCGAATCACCAGCCCATCGCGCTCGAGCTGTGCCGCGCGGGCCGGCCGCACCAGGAACGTGACATCCACCCCGGCCTGGGCAAGTCGCCCGCCAAAGTAGCCGCCGGTGCCACCGGCACCCAGTACAAGAATGCGCATCAGCTGCGCATCCCGACACCACGCTTCAGCAACCACAGCGCCAGCGCGGTCAGCGCCACCACGAAGCCGATCATCAGCGCGTAGGCCACCCACAGCGGCACGTCGCTGGTGCCCAGCAGGCCATAGCGGAACGCGTTGACCATGTAGAAGATCGGGTTCGCATGGGTGGCCGCTTCGGCCCAGCCCGGCAGCAGCTTCACCGAATAGAACACGCCACCCAGGTAGGTCAGCGGGGTCAGGATGAAGGTCGGCACGATCGCCACGTCATCGAACTTCTTGGCGTACACCGCGTTGATGAAACCGGCCAGCGAGAAGATCGTCGCGCCCAGCAGCACCGTGGTCAGCGTCACCAGCGGGTGCGGAATGCGCACCGGCGTGAAGAACATCGCGATGATCAGCACGATGATGCCCACCATCAGCCCGCGCAGCACTGCACCGGCCACGTAACCCCACAGGATCACCCAGTTCGGCATCGGGCTCACCAGCAGCTCTTCCACGTGCCGTCCGAACTTCGCCCCGAAGAACGACGAACTGATGTTGCCGTAGCTGTTCTGGATCACGCTCATCATCACCAGGCCCGGCACGATGAACTGCATGTAGCTGTAGCCGCCCATCTCGCCCACGCGCGAACCGATCAGCCCGCCGAAGATCAGGAAGTACAGCGTCATCGTGATCGCCGGCGGCACCAGGGTCTGGCCCCAGATGCGCAGGATGCGCGCCACTTCGCGGCGCACGATCGTCATCAGCGCGATCCGGTTGCGCTGGCCGTCGGTCAGGACCGGGGTCGGGGTGCTGCTCATGCCGCGTTCTCCTGGTTGCCGGTGAGCCGCACGAACAGCTCCTCCAGCCGGTTGCTCTTGGTCCGCATCGAACGCACCCGGATCCCCGACGCGTTCAGCGCCGCGAACACCCGGTTCAGGTCCATCGCGCGTGGCATGTCCACGTCCAGCGTGTGCCCGTCGATCGCCGTGATCGTGGTGCCCTCGATCACCGGCAGCTGCGCCGGCAGCTCACCGTCGATATCGAACAGGAAGCCTTCCACGTCCAGCTTGGCCAGCAGCTCGCGCATCGGGCCTTGGGTGACGATCTGGCCGTGGTTGATGATGGCCAGGTTGCGGCACAGGTGCTCGGCTTCTTCCAGGTAATGCGTGGTCAGGATGATCGTCGTCCCTGCCGCGTTGATCTCCTTCAGCACCCGCCACATGTCGCGGCGGATCTCGATGTCCACGCCCGCGGTGGGTTCGTCCAGGATCAGCAGCCGCGGCCGGGTCATCATCGCGCGGGCAATCATCAGCCGGCGCTTCATGCCGCCCGACAGCGTGCGGCTCATCACCTGCGCCTTCTCCCACAGGTGGGCGCGCTTGAGCTCCACTTCGGCCATCTGCTCGGCCTCCGCGCGCGCCACCCCGTAGAACCCGGCGTAGTTCACCAGGATGTCGAAGGGCTTCTCGAACAGGTTGAAGTTGATTTCCTGCGGCACCAGCCCGATCAGGCGCATGGTGGCGCTGCGGCTGCGCACCAGGTCGCTGCCGAACACCTCCACCTGGCCTTCACTCAGGTTCACCAGCGAGCTGATGATGCCGATCAGGGTGGACTTGCCGGCCCCGTTCGGGCCCAGCAACGCGAAGAAGTCGCCCGGGGCAACGTCCAGCGAAACGCCTTTCAGCGCCTGGGTGCCGTTGTCATAGGTCTTGCGGAGGTCGCGCACCCGCAGGGCGGGGGCGGTACTGGTCGCGGGGGGATTCTGGGATGCCAAGCTCTTGCCTTCGCGCCCAAGGGTCGGCGCTGGATAGGGGCGGGGGAGCGGCTATTATAGAAGGCCTCAGGGGTTTGCCCCGGCTACACACTGTTTCCCAAATTCGTGCCTGTTCAATTCCCCCTCAAGCTGATCGACCGGCGCATGCTGGCCCCCACCGTCGGCCATTACCAGTTCCTGCGTGATGACGGCCAGCCGCTGGATTTCCAGCCCGGACAGTTCATCCAGGTCCATTTCGAGTACGCCGACGGCACCGCCACCAAGCGCAGCTACTCCCTGGCCACGATCCACGACCACGCCCTGGCCCCGGGCGAAGCCGTTGATATTGCAGTCAGTTTCGTGCCCGGCGGCGCTGCCACGGCCCTGTTCGAGGGCCTGGACCTGGGCGGCCACGTGACCGCCAGCGGCCCGTTCGGCCGGTTCTGCCTGATGCCCGGCGACCACAACGCCCGCTACCTGCTGATCGCCACCGGCACCGGGGTCACCCCGTACCGTTCCATGCTGCCGCTGCTGGCCACCGCCATGGCCGAGCGCGGGGTCGAGGTGGTGCTGCTGCAGGGGGCCCGCACCCCCGAAGAGCTGCTCTACAGCGACGACTTCTACGCCTTCGCCGCCGCCCACCCGGGCTTCCGCTACGTCCCGTGCCTGTCCCGCGAGCTGCCGGAAGACCCGCACCCGGACGTGCGCCACGGCTACGTGCAGCAGCACCTGGCCGAATTCGCCCCCAACCCGGCCACCGACATCGCCTACCTGTGCGGCAACCCGGACATGGTCGACGCCACCTTCGAAGCCCTGAAGGACGCCGGCCTGCCCACCCCCCAGGTGCGCCGCGAAAAGTACGTCAGCAGCAAGTAGCGCCGGGCTCTGCCCGGCTGGGGCTCCCGCGCCCCCGCAACCGGTAGTGCCGGCCGCCGGCCGGCAACCTCATGAAGGCCAAAAACCTCGGCAGAGCAGTAGCAAGGCAGAGTTTCCTGCTCATAGCGTCACTTCTCGCAACTGAGAGTTCTCCGAATCACTGGATAGCGCGCCTATCCATCACGAACTCAGTTCTCAATTCTGCAATTCACGGCATCTATCGCAAGCGTCAATGCGGGCAAAAACGCCACAGCGTAGGGGTCGTCAATGAAACTGCGCGAATCGATAGACAAAATCTAATTGTCTTGTTGCGAACCAACGCGCACGGTGAACCTCGGAGCGCAAAACTCTCGAGCATGCCGGATGTGGGCTCCGATCCCCTCGCCATTCCGGCGAGGGCTACAACCATTGGAGGTCAACCGTGCAAAAGCAGATTCCGGTCTTGAAGATCCAAGGCCAATGGCTTCGTGAGATCGGCTTCACCGCAGGCGCGAAGCTGAAGATCGAAGCCAGGAAAGGCGTCATCACCATCAAGGTGGATCCGCCTGTGAAGTTTCCACTCGCCACCGGCCGCCCCGGAGTGACCTACCACCCGATGTCCAGGATCACCCCGACAAGGTTCTTCTACGCGAAGGTGGAAGCAGAAACGCACTGAGGAGGTCTGGTCCCTGCGAATGCCAACCAATGCCCGCCATGTGCGGGCATTCTTACTGTTCTCGGGGAAAGTACTGGATGTCCGCAAGCGTGTTCATTATGGGTGCTTATGCCAATCGCCATAATTATGGGCGCTACCATAATGCGCCATAAATGGACCCGGCAAGCTGTGACCGCGTACTCGAAACCCTTGGGCCACAAGCCTCACGGCCAATCTGGTGTGGACTACTCAGCTACGAACGGCCTGGTAAGTGCTCGTGCCCCAGACCAGCGAGAACCCCGTCACCGTATCCGAATCGGCCGGTGGGGCGCCGTCCAGAACCTGCAGAAGGGAGGGCAAAGCCTGCCCCTGCGGATACCCGAAGTAACCGTGCACCGTCGTGCCCCGCACTGTGATTCAGCAGCATGCGGAGCGACGCGCCCACTCGATCCGCCCGTTCTCGATCAGCGCGATGCTCACAGCCGGGACCTTGTGGAAGGCCATGCGCTCGCGCAGGTCCATCTTTCCGCCGCCGCTTCCCTTGATCACCACCGGCAGGGACAGGCCTGATTCGCCCCAGGCGATGCGGGCATCCTTCTCGCCGGCCACCTCAGCGGCGCGCGCAGACGTGCCCCAGATGGCCATGGCGAACATGACCCCGGTGAGGCAAGCGAACTGAGCTGTAGCGCGAAGGAGCATCGGAGGTACCGGCAGGGTGGAAACAGAACGACACTACCGCATCCCCGTGGCTGGCGAGCAGTACGCTATGCTCGCGGTCCATCCCGTAACGGCCAACCTTCTCCATGTCGCTGGACATCCTTGACGCTGAAGAGCTTTTCCATATCGCCCTGAGTGCCATGCAGAACGGCCGCGACGGCGAGGCATTGGAGGCACTCAAGCGGCTGCTTGCGCTCGAGCCGGGCCATCGCCACGCCCAGCACCTGCTGGGCGCCCAGTACGCCCAATTGGGCATGTTCGCGCGCGCCGAGGCGACCTGGAGCGCACTGCTGGCGTCTGCGCCGGAGTTCGCGGAAGCCCGCTTCCAATTGGGTCGCCTGCTGACACTGGGTGGGGATCCGGCCGCCGTGCAGGCGGTTCTTGCTCCCCTGGCCGACCGGACCGACGACCTCGGCTGCTACGCCCAGGCGGTCACGGCTGCGAGCCGCGGCGAGCATGGCCGCGTGGAGCAGTTCCTCGCCCAAGGCCTGGCGCTCGCCTCTTCCAATCCTGGCGTAACCGGTGATATGCAGGAGTGGCTGCAGCGCCTGCGAGGGCAGGGTGCCCCCGCTCCTGGCCCGGCCGTAGTCGGGCCGCCGGCTCCCGAGGCCGCGTCCATGCTGCTGAGCGGCTACGGGCGACACTGACGTCAATGCGACTGGGTCCGGCAAGTTCTTCGTCCTCATTGGTATCGCTGCTCAAGGCCGAGCTGGCGTCGGATACCCGCAGGCGCAGTACCGGCAAGGCATCCAACGCCGCCGTCTCGACCGAAGCAGGTGCCGGCCGCCCTTCGCTGCGACCGCAGTTGGTCGACGCGGCGAAGAACGTGGACCGCACCGATCCAGGTGCCATGAAGCAGGCGCGACGCCGGATCATCCGCGCCGTGCTGGTCTGGCAGTTCGGTCCCGACCTGCGGGAACACAGCCAGTGGGCGGCCATGCTGGACGCGATCGCCACCACGCTGGAGCAGGACGCCCAGCACCTCGCGCAGTTCGACGCCCTGGTCGCCGAGCTCCAGCAGGTACGTTAAAAAAATCCTGAATTACCCCTAAACTTTTTTCTGCGCCGCTGGATTGTTCCCAGAGATGGCCCGGATTTCCTTCCGGGCTCCGAACGGAACGGCAGGGAATCGGCATGGTCGCAGTGTTCACGGGGAATGGCTTGGGCTTGTTCAACGCAAGCCTTGCAGGTGCTGGCGCAGGATCGGCACGCAGCGGCCAGGGGACCGACCGCCAGTACGTCAATGTGGCCAACGGCAACCTCGTGTTCCAGTCGCAGGACGAACAGCTGCTGTTCCGTGGAACGGCACTGGGCAGTGCCCGCACCTACAACAGCCTGGGTACGACCGCCCAAGCGGGTGCCGATGGCTGGGTCACAGGCTTCGAACGGCGGGTTGAACTGCTGCAGGGGCAAGTAGGCCAGGCTGGCAGCGTCCTGCGCCGCCACACCGGTGACGGTGGCTTCCAGGATTTCGCCTACATAGCGCCGAACGTTTACCGCGCCACCTCGGGCGAGGGTGCCCACGACGAGCTGACCCTCGCGCCGGACACCGGACTCTGGACCTACGTCGAAGGCACCAGCCGGGCCACCGAGACCTACGCCGCGCTGGATGACGCTCAGGCACAGGGGCGCCTGCTCTCGCTCCGCGACGGCCGCAGCAACGCAGTGTCGTGGATAGTTGACTACGACACCCAGGGCCGCATCGTGGCCGTTCGCGACGCCGATTCGCTGGCGGCCCTGCGCTACAGCTATGACACCCTGGGTCGCCTGCAGCAGATCGAGGTCCATGGCGACCAGCCGGACGAGGTAAGCGGAAGGGTCAGTTACGGCTACGATGCACTTGGCCGCCTGTCGTGGTCGCTCGTTGACCTGACTCCGAACATCGCGACTGACCGTGCAGCGTGGAAAGACACCGGAGGAAACGACGGCCTGCTCTACCGCACGACGTACGCGTACGACGGTGACAGCCTGCGCATCAGCCTGGTGCGGCAGAGCGACGGCACCCTGATGAGCTACGGCTACGACGGGCAGGGCCGGGTAGTCACGGCCACCGTGGGTGATGTCAACGCCAACGATGCTGGCGGCGTGGGGCAGACAGTGACGTACCGCTACGACGCGGCAACGCGCCGCACCGACGTCAGCGATCCTACCGGCGCCACCTGGACCTATGAATTCGACGCCGATGGCCAGCTGAGACGCATCGAGCTGCCTGCACGCGATGGACTGCGCGATGTAACCCGCTATGCCTATGATGGCGACGGCAACATCACGCAGGTGGCCACCCTGCGTGGCGCTCAGACCCTGCAGCAGACCGACTTCAGCTACGACGCCCGAGGCAACGTGCTCTGGCAGTGGGATCTGGTGGTGGCCGATGGCAGTGCCCGCGCCATCCAGCGCACGTACTCGGCCAGCAACCAGGTCACCAGCGAAACCCGTTACACCGGAGTGGATGCGGATGGCGCCGGAAGCGCGGCGGTGCCCACCGGTGGCATCACCACCGTGTTCCTGTATGACGGGCAGGACCGTCTGCGTTTCGTGGTCAGCCCCACCGGCGATGTGCATGAGTATGCGTACCACGCGGCCGGCTCCGGCATTGGCCAGCTGGCCACGGAACGCACCTACGCCGATCTTCGCTACGACGGTGCCATCACACTGGCTGCCGTTACCAGTTGGGCCGCCGGGCAGCAGGGTGCAGCCGGCTCGCGGGTGGACGTCAGCTACGACGCGTGGGGTCGCCTTCTCTCCCGGGTTGAGTATGCGCAGGTAGATGCCACCGGCAATGGTGTGCTGGATGACGCTGCTGCCACCAAGCAGTACACCTACGACGCGAAGGGTCAGCTGCTCGCAACCTTGACGCTGCGCGGCCCGGCCGATGCACAGGTGCGTGAGACTGCGAGCTACTGGTATGACGGCATGGGTCGACTGCTGTCCGAAGTTCATCGTAGCGGCTCAGCAATGCTCTCAGCCAGCTATTGGAACTATGCCGATTCCGGCATGTTGATTACTCGGGTCATGACCAGCGAATCCGGCGCGATGGTGCGGCGCTCGATAGAGTCGCGCAACCAGAGCGGACGTACCGTCAGCATCACGACCATGAGCGGCAACGGGTCGCTTAGCCGGGTCAACAGCAACTACTACGACGATTACGGCCGCCTGCGCGCCAGCGAAGACCCTGCCGGCGGTCGCACGTACTACTTCTACGACAACCAAGGCCAGGTTGAAGCCGAAGTGGGACCCACCGGCACGGCAGTCTCCTACGAGCGCGATGCCTTCGGCCGGGTCGTGGCCACCACCGTCCATTCAACGGCACTGAATACCGCAGCGTGGGTGCAGGCCGGTACGGTCACCGTCACCGAATGGTCGCAGTACCGCCCCGCCGCGCAGACCAACGACCGCGTGGCGCGCAACGAGTACGACAGTACCGGGCTGCGCGTGCGTAGCCTGGACGCAGACGGCAACCAGGCCGTCTTCCGCTACGACGGCGCCGGCCAGCTGGTGGAAACCACGCTGCTGGATGCCGCTGGCACCCTGGATACCGCCCGGACCACCCGTTACTTCCAGGACGCAAACGGGCGACAGGTGGCCACTCTGGACCCGGCCGGCTACCTCACCGAGCAGGTCTACGATGCCGCTGGGCGCCTGGTACGAACCGTGGCCTACGCCACCGCGGTGAGCGCGGGTCTCCGCGCCACCGGCACGCTGTCGGCCATCCGCCCGACCTCCAGCGCGCAGGATCAGATCACCCGAAACTTCTACGACGGTCTCAATCGCCTGGTTGCCGTGCTCGATGCGGAGGGCTACCTCAGCGACGTCGTCTACGACAGCACCAACAACGTCCGTGCTACCCGTAGTTACGCGCGCCGACTGGATGCGCTGACCGGCACCGAAACCCTGCAAGCCCTGCTCGCGCGCGTAGAAGGCGGCGGCGCCCGGGAAACCCGGAGCAGCTATGACGCCCTCGGACGTGTCGTGCGCGAAGTGAACGCGGAAGGCACGGTTACCCAGTACAAGTACGACACGCTGGGCCAGTTGGTGGCCACCCAGGTCGCGGTCGGGACCAGCGAGATCCGTGAGGGCTACCTGCGTTACGACGCGCTCGGCAACTTGGTCGGCGAGCTCTCCGGCAATGGGGCCACCCATCTGCTGCCCGGCATGACCGAGGCACAGCTGGACGCGGTGTACGCGCAGTACGGCGTTCGCCACACCTACGACGCACTGGGCCTGCGCATCGAGAGCATCGATCCGCAAGGGAACCGCACCTGGTACTTCCACGACGCAGCCGGTCGCTTGACCCACACCGTGCGCGGCACCACCGACGCGCAGGGCATCGCCAACGGCGTCGGCGAGGTAAGCGAAACCCGCTACGACACCTTCGGCCAGGTGATCGACAGCATCACCTACGTTGGGCGGCTGACCATCCCCAATCCTGGCAGCCGGGCCAGCGTCGCC
Source organism: Stenotrophomonas aracearum (assembly GCF_031834615.1). Classification (NCBI taxonomy): domain Bacteria; kingdom Pseudomonadati; phylum Pseudomonadota; class Gammaproteobacteria; order Lysobacterales; family Lysobacteraceae; genus Stenotrophomonas; species Stenotrophomonas aracearum. Next base: position 4,112,930 of record NZ_CP115543.1, on the reverse strand, counting down.
TCGGCCATCAGCACGCTGCAGTTCGTGTCCGGCACCGACGTGCGCGTGCAGATGGAGTACGACCGCCGGGGCCAGTTGACCTCGACCATCGATGCGCAGGGCAACCGGCGCCGATACGAGTACAACGCCTTCGGCGAACAGACCTTCGACCGCCTGGAGATGGGCCAGGGCCAGCAGCGCGTTACCCAGAGCAGCTATGACGCACGCGGGCAGCGCACGGCACTGATTGCAGGCCAAGGCGCCGCACAGGCCAGCCAGAGCTGGATCTACGACGCCTTCGGTCGTGTCATCAGCAGCACCGACGGGCGTGGCCAGGTACGCCAGTGGTCGTACGATCGCGATGGCCGCCAGATTGCCACATGGCAGTCGGCGAACGGCGTCGAACAGCGGCAGACGCAGACCTACGACGCCTTTGACCGCGTGCTGACCAGCACCGATGCCGAAGGCGGTGTGACCACCTACAGCTACGACGATGCCACCCGCACCGTCACTGCGCGCTCGCCCGAAGGCTTGGTCATCACGACCACCCACAACCGGCACGGGCAGGTGTTGAGCGTCACGGACAAGCTGGGCAACACCACTCGCTACGAATATGACGCCAGCGGCAACCAGACGGCCATCACAAGCGCCGATGGCACGCGCCAGACCCAATCGTTCGATTCGCGCGATCTGCTGGCAACCAGCACCGACGCCAGCGGGCGCAGCGTCTCCTACACCTACGATTCGACTGGCCGGCTGCTCAAGCGCAGTCTCGACCCGCAGGGGCTGAACCTCACCACCAGCTATGCCTACGACGCCGCAGGGCGCCAGCTCAGCGTGGTGGATGCACGTGGTACCGAGGTCCGCAACCGGTTCGATGGCAACGGCAACCTGGTCGAGAGCGTTGTCGACCCCGCCGGCCTTGCATTGAAGACCACGTATACCTGGGACGCAGCTGGGCAGCAGCTGTCGGTCACCACCGGCGTCGGCACTGCGCAGGCGAGCACTACCACTTATACCTACGATGCACTCGGCAGGCGCATCAGCCAGACCGTGGACGCCGGCGTGGGGCGCCTGAATCTGGCAACGCAGTTCCGCTACGACCAGAATGGCAACGTTGTGGCGCGCATCGATCCTGCGGGCCAGGTCACGCGGTTCGTGCTCGACGCCAACAACCGCGTCGAGCTCACCATCGACGCAGCTGGCGGGGTTACCCGTTACTGGTACGATCGGACCGACAACGTGCTGGCGCAGCGTCGCTACGCCAACGCAATTACGGTGAGCGACCTGCCGGAAGCGGCTACCGCAGCGCAGATCCAGTCGCGCCTGGCCGCCGACGACAACCGCGACGTACAGAGCTACAACGTCTATGACAGCGACGGCCAGCTACGCCTGACCATCGACGGTGCAGGTGGGGTTACCGGCTACGACCGCGACGGCGCCGGCCGCGTCGTACGCCAGATCCGCTACGCCAACACCCTCACGCTCGCGAACATTCGTCCCGTGCTGTTGACCGGCGACATCGGTGTGGCCGGGGTGCTCTACTACGTGCAGGGCGACAGCAGCCGCGAAGCCGTCACCTGGCAGGTCCTTGATGCCATGGGGCGCACCCGCTTCGAGATCGCCGCCGACGGCAGCGTCATGGAGCGCCGGTACGACGCTTCCGGCCTGCAGGTTGCCACGGTTTCCTATGCCAACCGGCTTACCCTGACCGCGCAGTTGCGGCTGGACCTCGGCAGCGGCAGCGTGAGTGTGCAGGCCATTGGCAGTGCGCTGGTGGGCTCTCAGTTGGACCAGAGTCAGTACGTTGTACTGGACGCTGCAGGCCGCGTCCGCTTTGAAGTGCGCCGGGATGCCGATGGCCAGGGCCGCGTCACCGAGTACGGCTACCAGGGTAGTGCGCGGATCAGCACCACCGTGTACGGCCGTGCCGTCATCTTCGACACGCAGCAGACCGTCGCGTCGCTTCAGGCGCTGGTGGCACCGCTGCGCAGCGCCGGCGAGTACCGCACCGAACGTGCAGTGCTGGATGCCGCAGGGCGCCCGCGGTTCAGCATCGATGCCAGCGGCAGCGTGCGCGAAACCCGCTACGACGTCGTCGGCCAGGCAGTGGCTAGCGTCACCTACCTGCCCAAGCCCGGTGCGGCAGAATCCCAGAGCCTGGCCAGCCTGACCGCATGGGCCGCTGCACAGCCCGCGGCACAGTACCGACTGGACAGCCGCGGCTACGACGCCGCCGGTCGCTCGGTGCTGCACACCGACGCCCTGGGCCAAATCGAACGCTTCGGTTACGACGCCGCCGGCCAGCTGACCTCCTTCACCGACACCGCCGGCCAGATCTGGACCTACGGCTACAACGCGGCGGGACAACGCACCAGCGAAACCTCACCGGCGGTGGATGTAGCCACCGTGGGCACCAACGGGCAGTTCACCATTGCCCACAGGTCGCTGGTCACGCGTACCGAATACGATGGCCTGGGCAACGTGGTCCGTCGCAGCGAGGACGCAGACGGTGGTACGCCGCGTATAACCGAATATCAGTACGACAACCGCGGCAACCAGATCCGCACCCTGTTCCCGGACGCATGGGCAATCGACGAAGCCTCTGGCCTGCTGGTTGCAAGCGGCCAGCGCCCCTCGGTGGAAGTGAGCTACGACGCATTGAACCGTGCGGTGGTCCAGAAGGACGTTCGCGGCAACTACACCTACAAGGCCTACGACGCGCTCGGGCAGCTGGCCTATGACGTGGACGCGGAAGGCTACGTCACCGGCTACAGCTACGACGCCTTTGGCAACCAGACCGGCCTGCGCCGCTTCGCCACAGCGTTGCAGACAAGCGCGCTGGCCGGATGGTCGGCGGGCACCGCGCTGACCCAGCTGCAGCTGCGCGACGGCGGTGGACTGGTCGCCAACGCCTCCGATCGTCAGTTGCTGACCAGCTACAACAGCCTGGGCCAGAAGGTCCAGACGCTCAGCTCCACGCGCGAGTACTACGGCACCGACGGCGTGGCTCGGCAGGGTACGCCGACCGTGCGCTACCAGTATGACGGCTACGGCAGCCTGCAGCGGCTGTCCGAACTCATGAGCGGCCAGGCCGACCAGGCCGACGCACAGTGGGCACACACCTGGCACTACTACGATGCACTGGGCCGGGTGACGCTCACCGTCGATGCCGAAGGCTACCCAACCAGCACCGAGTACACCGCCACCGGCGAAGTGGCGGTGCAGACCGAGCATGCCCGTGCCCTGTCCACCGCATTGCTGGGCTCCCAGGCCCCCGCGGTGCCGGCCCCGGGCGACGCGGTCACCGGCTTCGACCGTCGAACCAGCTACAGCTACGATGCACTGGGCCGTAAGACCAGTCAGACCTCCACCCGCCAGTTCCAACGCGCCGATGGCAGCGCCGGCCAGAGCGACGTGCAGACCCGGATTGGCTACGACGCGCTGGGCCACGTCATTCAGACCAGCGACGAGAATGGCACCACCGCCACGGCCTATGACGCACTGGGGCGCGTGATCTCCGTGCGCGAGCCAGAGCGTGCTGTGCTGCGCGCAAGCGCCGAAGCCCAGCTTGACGCCAACGTCAACGCCGACCTCTCCAGCACCGCACTGTTTGAACTGGTATCGCCGTACACCACTACTGTCTATGACGCATTCGGCAATGCCGTGCAGATGCGCCGCTACGCCAGTGGCTGGGTGACCGGGCAGGGGGCGCCGGCCGCCGACGACGCGCGCGATCAGCTGCAGACCCAGCAGTACGACCGCCAGGGCCGACTGGTCCGTACCACCGACGCGCAGGGCAATACGCAGACCTACCGCTACGACGCGGCCGACAAGGTGGTCCGCACCCGCCAGACGCTGGCCGGGTCCAGCGCCGAGCGCAACGCCGTTGTCATCACCGAACTCACCTACGACCGCACCGGCCGCCAGCTCTCCACCGCCCAGAAGCGCATCATCGGCGGTACCGAACAGCTTGACCTGTCCGAAACCGCCCGCTACAACGCATTCGGCGAGATCGTCAGCAAGACCCACGCCGGACTGGCCGGCGAGCTGCTGTACGGCTACGACGCCGGCGGCAACATGGTGCAGTCCAATGAGGGCGGCGCGGACGTTCGCCTGGGCTACAACCTGGCCGGGTATCAGGTGCGCCAGAGCCGCAGCAGCTGGGACGGCCAGTCGGCCGTGTCGGCCGTGACCAGCATCCAGACCGACAATCTCGGTCGCGCGCTGCGCACCGACACGCCGGCCGCCAACGGCGGGGTGTCCTCCGTCGCACGTCAGTTCGACCGCTGGGGCAACGTCACCCAGATCATCGACGCGCGCGGCTACCAGACCAACTATCAGTACAACAGTTTCAACCAGGTCACCCGCGACGAGCGCCCGCTGGTCGAGGTGGTAAGCGAGACCGGTGCGCGGAACTGGGTACGCCCGGTAAACGAGTGGTTCTACGATGTGTACGGCCGTCTGGTCGCCACACGCGATGCCAACGGGCACATGCGCACCAGCGAGTACAACGCCGCCGGACAGTTGGTGAAGTCGCGCGACGGCGTGGGTGCCACCACCCTCTATGCCTACGATGCGCTGGGTAACCAGCGCCTGCAGCAGAATGCGCTGGGCTACATCACCTCCAAGCAGTACGACCGGCTTGGGCGGGTCACCGCCATCGGCGACTACCTGCTCAATGACGCCGGAACGGCGCGCTACCGCACCACGCTGCAGCAATATCGCCTCAACGAGAACGGCGACCGCCTGGCTGTCACCGATGCGCTGGGTTACACCGCGTTGTACGACTACGACAGCCGGCACCTGGTGGTGCGCAGCCAGACCGCGATGGGCGTGACCCAGCAGTACGGCTACGACGTGCTGGGCCGCAAGATCCTGGAAAGCAACGCACTCAGCACTACGTGGGGCGCCGACCGTGATGGCCAGCAGGTTCGCATGAACGAACTGAGCTGGCGCTACGACGTCTTCGGCCGCACCAGCGACCACAACGACCTGGGCACACGCGACTTCAACTACGACTACGCCGCAAGCGGCCAGTTGGTGCAGGAAACCGGCAATGGCGGGCAGGCGGTCGATACCAGCCGCACATATCAGTACTACCCGAACGGACAGCTGCGCCGCATCGAAGAGAGCGGCGGCAACTTCACCTACTACGAGTACGACGCGGCCGGCAACAGGACCTTGGAGGAGGTGTACACCCGCGACGGTTCCGGCGCGCTGGTGCACACCTACACCCGCACCTGGTACGACAGCCACAACCGCATCCAGCGCGTGGTGCAGGACGACGCGTCTGCTGGCGGCAACGCCCGCCGCATGTTCGATATCCGCTACGACTACGACGCGGTCGGCAATCGCCGCCGCGTGCTGGCTCAGTCCAGCCATGGACCCAACGCGGCTGCGATGCCGGTGACCAACACCGCCCCCACCGCAGTCAAGCCGGTGGCCGACAGGACCGTGCGCAAGGGTACCCAGTCCGAGTTCAAGGTACTGTTCACCGACGTCTTCCGCGACGCCGAGCAGGACGCGCTGACGCTGGACATCACCCTGGCCGATGGCAGCGCATTGCCGTCATGGTTGGGCGCCCGCTACGACGCGGCGACCGGTGAGATCATCTTCATCGCCGCCCCGCCGGCCGGGAGCGGCGACGCAGACGTGGCCGTGAAGCTCACGGCCCGTGAAACCGCCAATGCAGGCAATGCGGTCGCCACTGTGTTTACCGTGCGCAGCCGCACCAATACCGCACCGCGCCTGCTGAGCCCGAGCGTGGCCCAGCTCAATGCCAAGACCGGCCGTCCGTGGGCGGCGGAGTTGCCGTCCGCGCTGTACTTCATCGACGACGACGTGGGCGATGTCCTGTCGCTGAGCGTGGACAACGCCGCCTCGCTGCCATCCTGGCTGCAGGTGGACCTCAGCAACCCGTACGTGGTGCGCCTGAGCGGCACCCCCACCACTGACCAGAGCATCACCCTCAGCATCCGCGCCACCGACCAGAACGGCGCCTCGGTGGTGAAGACGCTGCAACTGCACACGGCCGCCAATGCTGGCCCGAACGTAGTGGCCGCCCCCAGCCTCGGCGAGGCCGTCCAGGGTCGCGCCTACAGCTGGTCACAATCGCTGTCCCAGCTGTTTGTGGACCCCAATGGCGACCCGCTGCAGGTGCGCGCCAGCGGCCTGCCGGGCTGGTTGAACTTCACCTTCCTGGACCAGGCCAACCCGGTGTTGCGCCTGGACGGCAACGTACCCTCGACGGTCGCAGACGGCGCGACCTTCGCGGTCACCCTGACCGCGACCGATCCAGACGGGCAGACCAGCAGCGTCACCCTGCAGCTGGTAGTCCGAGCCAACCGCGCGCCGGTGGTGCTGCATCCGGAAGGCCTGCAGCTGGCGGGCATTCGCGTGCACGACAGGCTGGACGTCACCTTCGCCGTCAGCAGCCTGTTCACCGACCTCGAAGGAGACGCACTCTCCTTTGAGGCGCTCAAGCTGCCCAGCTGGATCACCGCCACGCTGGACCAGACCGCCGGCACGGTGCGTCTGGTCGGCACTGCGCCGACCGCAGGCTCGGCCAGTCTCGAAATCAAGGCATGGGACATCGCCGGCCTGACCAGTACCAGCAAGGTGCTTGTGAACATCGGCCAGGACGTAGCGCCGTATCGCACGGCCGGCGTCGCCCTCAATGACGCTACCCTGAGCATCGGTCGCAACTTCAGTTTCACCCTGCCTGAAAACCTGTTCACCGAGCCGGATGGCGACGGCTACACGCTGGAAGCGGACGTGGTCACGCAGTGGCGCGAGTTCGTGGACGACTCCAATCCGCACTACGAGAACAGGCTCAACATCGAGGCCTGGCCCTCGTGGCTGGTGTTCAACCCGGCCACCCGTACCTTCAGTGGCCAGGTGCCACCGGGAACCGCGACCAGCAACTTCGCGGTGCGCATCGTGGCCCGCGACGGCCGCGGCAACCGTACCAACCCCGGCGAGACCATCGGCGCGGCGGGGGTCACCACTGACTCGTTCATGCGCTTCAACCTGGTGCCGTTCGTCAACTCGGCGCCGGTCTACGCTGCCGGCAGCATGCCGATGCGCGTCATCAATCACGGCACGCCAGTGAACTTCACTCTGCCGCCGGGGGCCTTCGTGGAACCCGACGGCGACAGCCTGACCTACAGTGCCTACGTGCAGCTGCCGGACACCTGGGAGTACGTGCGTGACCCGCGCAATCCCAGCGAGTATCTGCCGGACCCGGTGCAGCAGCCGGGTCCGCTGGTCGACCTGGCCACCATTGGCCTGTCGATCAATGCCAGCACCGGTACCATCACCGGCACGCCGACCAACCTGGCATACCTGAACTACCGCATCCAGGTAATGGCACGCGATCCGCAGGGTGCCGTAGGCGTCGGAAAGTTCGACCTCAACGTGCTCAACGCCGCGCCCGTTGCCCCAACCCTGTCAGGGCGCTCGGCGATCGCTGGATCGGCGTGGAGCTATGCCTTCCCCGCGTTCACGGATGCCAATCAGGAAGTCATCACGTACACCGTCAGCAACATGCCGGCGTGGATGAGCTTCAATGCGGCAACCCGTACCTTGAGCGGAACGCCGTCCACGGTCGGGTCATGGACGCTGACCATCACCGGTACCGACACCGCAGGCGCAAGTGCCTCCACCACGCTTACGATCACCACACCCAACAGCGGTCCGGTCCTCACAAGCGGGCTGCCGTCGCATGAGACGTGGCGCAATACCGGGTGGTGGATCCAGATTCCGGCCAACACCTTCGTGGACCCGAACGGTGACGCGCTGACCTGGAGTGCCAGCGGTGTTCCCGCAGGCATCAATTTCGATCCGGTCAACCGCACGTTCTCTGGCTACGCAACCACGCTGGGTACCTATACCGTCACCGTGAGTGTCAGCGACGGGCGCGGCGGCAGCAATTCCACCAACTTCAACATTTACGTAACCAATGCATGGCCCGTTTACAACGGCGGGTTTGTAAATCGGAATGCCCAGGCTAATGAGCAGGTCAACTGGCCATTGCCGGCGGGTGCTTTCAGCGATGCAAACGGCGACAGGCTCACCTACTCAATCCAGATCGAGACTCCCGCGTATGAGGAATGGTTCTGGGACGCTTCAGATGCGGCATGGGCTACCCGCTCGATCCCGGCCACATGGAAGCCCTCCTACTCGCTGAGTATCGACCCCAATACCGGCAACATCACCGGCCCGATGCCCGTATTCACCCAGCCGCGTCATCCACAAACGGGCATCGGCGGTGGCTACCTTCCGTCTTTCCGAGTCAAGGTCATCGCCTCCGACGGGTATGCCACTGCAGAGGCAGTATTCGGCGCCTATACCAATCTGGCCCCCACGGGGTCGATGGGTAACCGTATGATCAAGTCCAATCTGGCTACCACCATCCAGGTCAACGCGCTCACCGATCCGAACGGTGACCCGCTGGTATACGACGCCGGTGGTTTGCCGCCGGGCATGTGGTTCAACGCATCGAACCTCACCATCAATGGATCGGCGCCGGCTGGCGCGTACACCATCACCATCTACGCCAACGACGGTCGTGGCGCGGTGGGGACGTACTCCTTTGTCCTCACGGTTCAAGCCAACAATGCGCCGACCGCACCCAGCGTCAGCAACCTGTCCATGCAGGTTGGCACCGGCGTAGGTGTTGTACTGCCGGCATTCCCCGACGTGGATGGCGACCCGGTGACCTACCAGCTCTCGGCACTTCCGCCGGGACTGTGGTGGGACCCGGTCGGCCGCGTGATCGGTGGCACACCATCGCAGGCGGGTACCTATGGCATGACGATGGCCGGCGTGGACAATCGCGGCGGGGTGACTTACGTCGGTTTCCAGATCGCAGTGGCGGCCGCTCCCATTCCAAACCGCGCGCCCTATGTTGCGGTGACCCCGCCTTCCCCCGCTGCGCATTTCTACAGCACCAACAAGTACATTGTGAGCCCTTCGGGCTTCACGCTGAACCCAAACACCTTCGTTGATCCGGACAACAACCCGCTCAGCTACGCCATCATCCAGAAGCCCGCATTCCTGTCGTACAGCTATACGCCTGGTGTGGGTCACCAGTTCTCCGGCGTAAACAACGACCAGCGTGCCTGGGCAACGCATACCATCATCATCCGCGCCACGGACCCGAGTGGCCTCTACGTGGATGTGTCCTTCACGGTCACCTCCGAGTACTACAAGTACAAGCCCGGTGGCCCGGTCGAGCCGATCATTGCCTCAAACGACGAAGAGGCAATGATGATGTCGATGCGCGGCGGGGAGTTCCTGCTCGAAAGCATAGAAGACGAAGCATTCGCATCGTCCCTTGTTTCCGGCGATGGGACCGAGCAGCCCATGATGCTGTCCGCGGCTACCGCGCAGGCAAGCTCAGTCTCCACACTGACCCCCTGGGCCGGCCCGGTGAACATTGCCGGTGGCTCGCCGCCGTCGGGCTTGGGCAATGTCTCGGCCGCCAGCGGCACCGGCGCAGTGCCGGTGGAGACCAAGGAGTACTGGTACACCTACGACGGTGAGAACCGGATCTTGGTCAATAACGGTTCCTTGCAGAACGGCCAGATTGTCTTGACCCTGGCCGGCGAAGATTCCTACAGCCTCGCCTACGATGCGGCGGGCAATGTGGTTTCGCGCACCACCAACCGCAGTGCAAACGGGGTCAACTTCTACTGGATCGACCGTACCTCGTACGACCTGCGTGGGAACCGCCAGTTCGAGTACTACACCGACACCATACGCAATGGAAAGTTCGAGTCCGGCGGTGGCATCCAGAGGCGGATGACCTATGATGCCGCCAATCACCTCACCGCGTCATACAGCTACTTCGCCAGTGGCAGCGTGTGGAATGACGAAGTAGGCACCGGCCCGGGCGAACACTACGAGATCTACGGTACCTACTACTACGGTGGGTGGCTCTCCCGTGCCGAAACCTATGGCTACGACGGTGATGGACGGATCACGGTCCAGCAGACCCTGGTTCGCGACACCACCACCTACACGTGGCTTCGCAATGTGGACAACACGGGAGGTCGCCAGTCCACCGATCTGTCCGTGCTCAGGTTCGACTCCGGTACCGACTACACCGGGGGATATGACATCGCCGGTCGCTTGACCATGTACCGCTATGTCACCCCGCAGTACACCCATACCTACACCACGCTTTACCAGTCCCGTGAGAGCTGGCTGCAGAAGAGCATCACCGGCACCAGCACCAACAGCAACTACAAGACAACCACAAACGTACTCAGCTACGACGCGTTCGGGCGCCTGATGTCCCAACGCGAAACGACGCGGCTAAAGAACGGCAGCATCGATGACCGCATGCGTTACTACGCCAACGACATGGACGGCAAGGTCATCAACCGTCGCGAAGGCACGCTGAACAGCTCCGGGGTATTCATTCAGGAGGGGGTAGGCGGCCCGTCCAACTTCCGTCTGGTGCAGGCGAACGGGCAGCAGTTTGCCGAGATTCGTGAAGGGTTCCAGGGCGTCTTCGCCAACCGCCCCTACACCATGCCGCAAATCCAGAGCTTGGCAGGGCGGGGCACCTATGACGCCGGTGGCGGCCAGACCGTAGCCCAGGCCGGCGACACCCTGCGCACCATTGCGCAGCGGGTGTATGGCACGGACCAACTCTGGTACGTGCTGGCCGATGCGAACGGCTTTGGCGATGCAGACGCGGAGATCGGTGCCGGTACGCGCATCAACACCCCCGAGGCGTCGGTCAACCGCAACAACGCGGGCACGTTCAAGCCGTACGATCCGGCCTCGGCTATCGGGAATACCACGCCAGGCCTGCCCTACATCGCGCCGCCGCCGAGCGGTGGGTGCGGCACGCTCGGTATGATCATCATGATCGTCATCATCATCGTGGTCACGGTATACACCGCGGGCGCGGCGGCGCCAGCGGCAGGCGGCACAGCCGCCGGCGCCGCAGGTGGCGGGGCAGCGGTGGGAGGAGGGGCGGCCGTAGGTGGCGGGGCGGCCGTGGGCGGCGGGGCGGCCGTGGGCGGCGGGGCACTCGGAGCGGGTGCAGGCACGGCAGCGGCTACCACGGCCGCCGCAGCCACGTCAGGGCAGATCATGGCTGCCGGAATGGCGGCGCTCTCGGGTAACTTGGGGGTAGCGGGACTTGGCGCCGCAGGCCTCGGCGCCTTCGTAGGAAGTGCCGTAGGCCAGGCAGCGGGCAGCATGATGGGTGTCGCCAGCTTTAGCTGGAAGAACGCTGCGGTGGCAGGCGCGACTGCGATGGCCACCGCCGGATTTGGCGCTGCGGCGAATGCAGGTACGTTCGGCAACTTCATCAGGGACGTCAACTATGCCCGTGCTGCAGCGTCCTCGATGGCTGGGGGTGTCAGCAGCTACGCCGCCAGCCGGGCGATCGGCGTAGATGCAAGCTTCAGCTGGAGAAGCATCGCAGCCAATGCGGTATCCGCAGCAATCAGCACCGGCATCGGCGACAAGCTGGGCTGGAACCCCACCACGGACGCAGGCGGGAGCGGCGAGTTCTGGCACGACATGGGAAATGGGATGCTGAGTGGGGCAATGCGCCTGCACACAAGTCGCGCCATGGGCATCGGTGATGACGTCGACTACAGGAGCTTGGCGGCCGATGCATTTGGAAACGCACTTGGCAATGCGGCTATCCGCGGAATTCGAGAGTCCGCCGCGACCGAGGGCCTGATCGGCGCATCGAAGGGGGCTTACGGGGCGCTGCGCGATGCCGGCTACAGCCCTGAAGAAGCGCGTGCGCTCGTTAAGGGAGCGGACATGCAGAAGCTGCTTTCCGCCCAGGACCAGCGAAATGCAATGGCCTTCCAGACCTATGGGATGGGTAGCTTCGACGACCTGACCCCCGACCAACAGCAGGTCCTGCTGAGCAGAGGATCTAGAGCAACAAATGGAATTGATCGAGCGGCCATAGCTGGGGAGTACCAGCTAAATGAACCGACTAGCGTCGGGCTGAACATTGACATCATCGGGGGCCGCGTTGAATCGGAGAAATCCAGTCTCTACAGCTTCGGTGTGGCGGCGTCTGGCGTGATCATGGACGGCCAAGCGGCGCTGGGTCGTGCGATTGAGACTGTCGGCGAACAGAACGTGCGGGGAGCAATCATAGTCACCCAATTCGCTCTCGGCGGTATCCCGAAGACAATCATTGGATTGGGCTTGGACTCTGTCGCAGGTGAGTGGGTCAACAGCAAGATGGATCAGTACCTGATCAAGCCCCTCTCCAGTGCATATGCTGAAGGTGGCTTTGGTGCTCACGGCCCGGACGAAATTGAGGCCGTGCGACCTGCGTCCGAACTTGCCGCTCAGTTCACCGTGGGAATGGCTGCCTCAACCATTGGCGTCGCGGCTGCTTCGGGCAGGGAGATGATTATCAAGGCGGCCACAAGTGCCAAGTCCTATCTTGAGATAGCCAGGAACAGGCTGGAGACAGTGGTCAGGGACGGCTATGCCGCAGCTAAGAAGCTGGAATTGGTAGGTAGTCGTGGAAGCTATGGCAGCCCAGGAGCGCAACGAGGATCGATCAAGCTGTCTTCCACCAATGGAGGGGGTACTGCCTCCCCCGCGCAGTATCCCGACGGAATTTCGTATCGAACCGACCTTCCGGAGCATCTTGCTGGTCCTCACGGCTTCACGAATGCAGGCAAGCTGCACGGGACGCACAATATGCAGAACGCCTTGGATGAGCTAAGAACTAGGGGCTTGACGCCCACCCTTACGCCGACGAGTACGCCGGGCATCTTCGAACTTTCATATCCGTACACTAAGCCTAACGGTGCACAGATGATTGGCCGGAAAACAGTCTATGATCCAAGTGTGATAAGCGACAGTGCTATGCTGCGAAACGCGGATGCGGCGGGTAGATTGGGATATGAGGCGTTCCTCAAGGATCCTTCGAAGCTCGTTCACGAAAGCAATGTCAATGGAGTGAAGATGCGCTCGTACATGAATCAATCCCCGTCTGGAGATTGGTACGTAGGGAACGCTCACCCAATCGATTAGGCGAAACGATGAGTGCGAAAAAGTTTGACTTCTTCAATGGGTTCTCGCCACAGGAGAATCCAAATGCTGCGATGGTCTTTTCTGTCAACTGTCTGTTGATGGAAGATAGGCTGGATGATCTATCTTGGCTTGCTACGGATGGACACTATTTTGCCGGGGCTTCAGGAGAGCCAGGATGGGAAGTGGAGCGACGTAATTCATCTTCCAGTTCGGGCGAGCCTGGTTACGAATCATGGCCAACGTGGGCAAGCTTCCGCGCGTATGTAGAGCCCGAGGCATACAACCTCGCGCATCCAGAGGTTTACATGAGCGGTCAAGAATTCTACGGCGTTCTGTGCGACGCGCTGGAGTCGTACGTGCGGGGCTCTGGGGAAAGGACGGTCGATGCAATGCAGCTTCTCGAAGATGTTCGAGCTAATCGCCGGAATTGGGCGCTTGGGCGCGTAGGGACCGGTTGAAGCTTTCGCACCCGCGCCCACTCCTCCACCGTCTGGAGCCTTTGCCGCACCGCGCAAGCGGGTGCAACATCGACGCTGACCCCATGGGCCGGTCCGGTGAACATCGCGGGCGGCGCACCGCCGTCCGGCCTGGGCAACGTCGCGGTCGCCAGCGGTACCGGCGCGGTACCGGCTGAAACCAAGGAGTACTGGCACACCTACGACGGCGAGAGCCGCATCCTGGTCAACAACGCTACGTTGCAGAACGGCCAGATCGTGTTGACCCTGGCCAACGAGGACTCCTACAGCCTGGCCTACAACGCGGCCGGCAACGTGGTCTCGCGCACTACCAACCGCACCGCCAATGGCCTGTCGCTGTACTGGATCGACCGCACTTCCTACGATCTGCGCGGCAGCCGTCAGTTCGAGTACTACACCGACACCATCCGCAATGGTGTGTTCGAGGCAGGCGGTGGCATTCGCAAGCAGCTGACCTATGACGCGGCCAACCACATGACCGCTTCGCTGAGCTACTTCGCAGCCAACAGCTACTGGGTTCACGAAACCGGCACCGGGCCGGGCGAGCACTACGAGTACTACGACACGTACTACTACGGCGGTTGGCTGTCTGCCGCGGAAACCTGTGCCTACGACGGCGACGGTCGCATCACTGTCCAGCAGACACTGAAGCGCAGTGACAACAGGCAGATGTGGTTGATGGGCAACGCAAACGTCGGTGGGCGCGAGTCCACCGATCTGGGCGTGCTCGACTTCAGCTCAGGCACCGACTACGCCGGCGGTTACGACGTGCTCGGCCGGATGGTGAGCTACCGGTATGTCACCCCGCAGTACACCCACACCTACACAACCACCTATGAGGGACGCGAGAATTGGTTGCAGAAGACCGTCACCGCGACAAGCAGCAACAGCAGCTACCGCACGACTACCAACACACTGACCTATGACGCATACGGTCGGCTGCTCTCGCAGCGTGAAACCACGCCGCTGCAGAACGGCAACATCGACGACCGCATGCGCTACTACGCCAACGACGCGGACGGCAAGGTGGTCAATCGTCGCGAAGGCCTGCTGTCCAGCAACGGCACCTTCACCCAGGACGGCATGGCCGGGCCGGCCAACTCACGGCTGGTGCACGCCAACGGCCAGCAGATTGCGGAAATTCGTGAAGGCTACCAAGGCGTCTTCCTCAACAAGCCATACAACACCCAGCAGATCCAGAGCCTGGCAGGGCGGGGCGGCTATGACGCCGGCGGCGGGCAGACCGTGGCCCAGGCCGGCGACACCCTGCGCACCATCGCCCAGCGCATCTACGGCACTGATCAGCTGTGGTACGTGCTGGCCGACGCTAACGGATTTGGTGATGCCGATGCGGAGATTGGGGCCGGCACACGGATCAATACGCCTGAAAGCTCGGTAAGCAGCAACAACGCAAACACCTTCAAGCCTTACGATCCGGGAGCAGCCATTGGCAGCACCGCACCTGGGCTGCCTTTCATCCCGCCGCCGCCGCCGCAGAAGTGTGGCGCACTGTCGAAGGTCATTGCGATAGTGGTGCAGGTGGTGGTGACCGCAGTGGTCGCGTATTACTCTGGCAACGCGGAAGCTGCATACGCAGCGGGTGCAGCCGCAGGCAACCATGCCGGTCAGGTCAGCGCGGCAATGCTGAATGGGCAGTTCGATTGGAGTCGGTGGGCGAGCATGACCGCCAATCCGTTCCAGGGCAATGCCAACGATGCGGTTACTACCGTTTTCGATCCCATCGGCCACGGCATGCCGGGTCAGATCGACTACAAGAGCATCGCAGTCTCCGCCGCAGCTGCCTACACCGCGTCCTATGTAGGTGGCGCCAACGCCTACTCTTACGCGGCGACCAGCTATGCAACCAACTACCAGTACGCCAAGTGGGCCGGCTACGACGTGAGCTGGAGCAATCGCCAGCTGGGTCAGAACCTCGCAGCGGTTGCAATCAGCCAAGGGGTGAACAAGTCGGGCATGTTCGGGACCGATACCAGGTCCGGGCTGGATGGAAACACGACCGTCGTTGCAAGGACTGATGGAGCGGAGGGCTTTAGCTGGACGGCAGTGGCACGCAATACGGCACTCAACTTCGTTGCCGGCGCAGTTACCTACGGTGTCGGCAAGGCGCTCAAATCCAAGGAGCATTGGAACACCGGCGACAGGGTTGCCGACGCGTTTGGCAATGCGTTGGGCACTGAGCTTGCAGCGCCTTACTCAAATCGATTCGAGCGCAGCCTGGAGGAAGCGAACGAAAGCCTCAGCCAGATCAACGCAGAGTTGAGCGCGAAGAGCGAGCAGGGGATGCAGTCTCTGATTGCTGACTTCCAGAGCGGCACCACTAATGTCCGTGAACGCACGATCGCGATGAAGGACGATGCGGCCGATGGAGCGCCACTTGCGACCTCCGCAAAAACTGCGCCACAAGCAAGGCGTGGTATTGATGGGCGATATCGTGATGACAGCCCGGAGTTTGCCAGCTATTCGGATAGGCTGATCGCATGGGCTGAGCCCCTCACCGACATGCGCGGCCTCAATCAGCAAGACAAGTACGAGCTCGCCTATAAGCTTGCCAATGGGAAATCAAGTCCCTATTCGCCAGAGTCTGTTATCACCAACCTACCTGCCGTGCAGGCGGTTTCCCCTGATGGTAGTCCTGCTTTGCGTATCTACGCACCCGTGCACTACACGGCAAGTATGGAGTACCGATTTAGCGACATAGAAGAGCTGAAGACGATAGGCATAAGTGCAACATCCCTAGTTGCGCCCACGGCTGCGGATGCCATGAGGCGGGGGACAAAGCCCGAGGGATTGGACATCTTGACCGGCCCTCTCAAATTGGTCGCAAACGTCGGAATAGACGCGATAAATCTTACAACGCTGACCACGCCTGTAGGCTGGGCGCTCCGCGGCACTGACACCATCTATGACATTCCACACCTCAAGTACTCGAATGGAGAAGTGACGGCCGCTGGAGCCGTGGAGTCCGCGACCCTGATATTTGGCATCACGAAGCAAGGCATCCGCCTGGCAAAGGGCGTGACGGAGTATGCGCCGTTTGCAGCGAGAGGTTTGGCGGCAAGGGAGCTGGATGGGTGGGGCGTCAGAAGCCTTGGTGAGACAAAGGGGGCATACTCACTCGTCGAACCAGGGCCGTTAGCAGACTCCGTGGCTGCCACGTTCTCGGGCGGCCGCTATCGAGTTGTTGTCCTCGAGCAGGACACTGTTCTCTACAGAGCAGGGACCAAGGATACGGAGCTTGGACAGTTCTTCAGTAGCGACCGGCCGCTGGGTGCGCTGCAGAGCCGGGTGGACAAAGCCGTGCTTCCGGTATGGCCAGGGGGCGGAAAATCTCCAATTGATACCGCGTTCGCGGTTAAAATCCCCAAGGGAACACAGGTTTACGTCGGAGAGGTGGGTTCGCAGGGGGGAATCTATGTCGGTGGCACCCAACAAATCGTCGTGCTAAAGCCTTGGCAAATTGACGGCGTAGAAGTTCTTGGTTCGAGACCATTGAGATGACAAAAGTACAGGACATCGATTTCATTATTTGCAGAATGATCACGCTCCTTAGAGCTAGCTCACTGCCAGATTGGGCTCTTGCGCTTGAACGGCATCAGCGTGATCTGAAGATTGATCCAATCTCCGCAGAGGCGAGGATATTGGCAATGTATGGAGGAATGGGTTCACTGAGTGACATAGTTCTATATCTGGAGGGGAGGCCCGCGGTCAAAGAGAACAATGAATTTGATGATCTCAGGGAGAGGCTCTACACGCTCTGTAGCCGAAATTAGCCTACTCCTTGGTCTCGCCAGCGCGCATCCGCAGCAATAGGAATGCTCACTCGCTCCGGCCCATTTGCTGCGAGAACGTGGCTCTGGTGCTATGCGGTCTTGTTGGAGGGTCGTCCGCCTAGACGCATGCATCGGGTGGATTGACTGGCCGAAGGCCCTATCCTCCACGAGGTACAGTGCAGGTTCGGTGGATCGCGGAATGCCGGCAGACATCCGTATCAGCTCTTGAAGACGCCTACAGAATCGTAATTAATAGTAAGAGCTGTCTTATGAGGAATAAGCCGCGCACAAAGTAGGTCAAGATCAGTGGAATTGTGCAATCGACCGGACTTTGCTGTGCAAGTAATGGTGAAGATTCCCAGTGCCTCTGTTCAATTGGCGGCGGGCCGGCTATGCGGCCACTGTCTGCTCGCAACATAACTGATTTGCCAAATCATCCATCGCTACTACTGTTCTGGCCTGCGCGCAAGACCCAAACTTCATTCTACCCTTGCACCAAGTGGTTATCCAAAGACCCTTGCTTTCACGCAAAACTCACGTCTATGATCGGCGCTCGGGCTGACCCATGCAGGGGATGTTCAGGGGGCGGCCCGGTATTCCGGGCTGCGGCGAGTGGTAGCTAGGGGTAGTCACCAATCATGGTCCGCACGGATTCGCGTGCCGCGCGTTTGCGCGGGTTTTTGGCGTCAGATCGGGGAAACGAAACATTGGCATGGGCGTTGGCTGACGAGCTGGTGCTCGATGGTCAGCCAGGCGATGCCTATGCCGTTCTAGCCGATCACCCTGCGTCGAAAAGCCCCGGCTTCCGTCACCGCTTGGCCCAGCTCTCACTTTCCGTGGGCGACTACAGCGCTGCGCTGCATTGCCTGGAAACTCTACGAAGTCAGTATGACAGCGACGTTGCGGTCGACCATGACTACGCGTTTGCGCTGATGTGCCTTGGGCGGCTGGATGATGCTGCGGTGGCCGCTGCGGCCGCGCAGGAAAAGCACGGTCGCAACCCCTCGCTACAGCTGCTGCAGGGACGCCTGGCCATGCTGGCCGGCGACCTGACGCATGCGGTAGCAATGCTCGGTGCGCTTGGAGCGGAACACCCAGCAGACGCGCAGGTGCAGGGTGTGCTTGCGCTGGCACTCTTCGACAACGATGAGCTCGGCAGGGCACAGCTGCATGCGAACGCGGCGGTTGCGTTGCAGGCGCATCAACATGAGGCGCTGCTGGTACTTGGATCGCTCGCGCTGCGGTCTGAGCCCGCCGTGGCCTTGGGCTATTTCCAGCGCGCCGCAGACACGCATCCGGGTTCTGGCCGCGCGTTGTCCGGACTGGGTCAGAGTCAGATGTTGCAGGGGGGCATGCCGGATGCCGAGCGCACCCTTCAGCAGGCCGCCCGTGCCATGCCCGAGCACCTCGGCACATGGCACGCACTGGCGTGGTCGCAGTTGTTGCAGGGCAACGTGGTCGCAGCGCAGGCGAGCTTCGAGCAATCACTTGCTGTGGATCGAAACTTCGGTGACACCCACGGTGGCCTTGCACTGGTGCACGCACTTCAGGGTCGGCGCCATGAAGCCGAGGAGGCGCTGAAGCGTGCGTTCCGGCTGGATCCGCGCTCCATGACCGCGCAGTACGCGCAGGTGGTGCTGCGTAGCGGCCGGGGCGAAGCGTTGCTGGCCCAGCAGGGGCTTGCGTCGCTGTTGAGCTCGGCCGGGGTGGAGGCAGGTATGCCTATCCCGGCATTCTCTGATGCCCTGATGCGCATCCTCACCGGGCGGGCGAAGCCGAGCCGATGACCGCAGACTTCGCGATGCGTCTGCTCATCGAAACGCTGCTCGCTGCCGTCAAGATGAGTGCCCCGATCCTGCTGGCTACGCTGGTGGTGGGGCTGCTCATCTCCATTGTTCAGGTTGTCACCCAGATCCAGGAAATGACGCTGACGTTCGTGCCCAAGATCATCGTGGTGGTCATCGTCTGCGTAACCCTTGGTGCATGGATGCTGGGCGTAGCGGTAGAGCTGGCGCGCCGCATGTTCGAGACAGCGTCGGGACTCTGAGCAATGCCCGCCCTCCATGACTTCCTGACGACCTACCTGCTCGCCATGCTGCGGTTCCTGCCGACTGTCCTGCTGGTTCCGCTGTCGCCGCTGCGTTGGGCGCCCGGCATGGTGCGTATTGCACTACTGATGCTGCTGGCATGGCTGGGCACCAGCTTGATGCCGGCGGCCGTTTCGCTGCAGGGCGGACCGGCGTGGATCTCCGCCATCTGCGGCGAACTGTTGATTGGAACGGCATTTGGTCTGGCGGTGATGCTACCCAATGCCGCATTGCACACGGCAGGCTGGGTGCTGGACATCCAGGCGGGCAGCAGCGCCGGTGCGTTGTTCAACCCGGGCAGCCAGAATGACATGCAGGCCGTGTTCGGCACCGCATTGATGCTGGTTGCCACTGCGCTCTTCTTCGTGCTCGACCTCCACCTGCAACTTTACCGCATGCTGGCGGTGAGCCTGCAGACGGTGCCACTGGGTCGAGGCGGTGTGCGGCTTGAGTGGGATGGCCTGGCCGGCATGCTGGGCCAGAGCTTCCTGCTGGGCTTCATGATTGTCCTGCCCGTGATCCTCGGCCTGCTACTGGTGGATGTGGGTGTTGCCTATGCCACCCGGTCGATGCCGCAGGCAAATGTGTACTTCCTTGCGCTGCCGCTGAAGCTGTTGGCTGCAGTCGGTCTGCTGATGGCCACACTGCCATTCGTGCCCACGCTGTTCTCGCGTCTGTTCAATGACGCGTTCGCGCGCGTTCCTACGGTACTGGGAGGCTGAGCATGTCGGATGCCGACCAGGACAAGACCGAACAGCCCACCTCGTTCCGGCTCGAAGAAGCGCGGAAGCGGGGCGAGGTGGCGCGCAGCCAGGACATCACCGGCGTACTGGTACTGATTGTGTTCGCCAGTGTGCTGACGCTCACCGTCGGGGATATCACCGCGGCGTTGGCCAACGCCACCCGCGCGATGGTACAGGTGGCGGCCAGTGCACCCACGCCGGGCATGGGATTGATGCGCGGCATCGCGTCGATCTGCGCGCCGTTGGGTCATGCGCTGATGCCGTTGGTACTGGCGTTGATGGTGGCGGCCGTGCTGGGCAATGTCCTGCAGACCGGTCTGATCTTCACTACCCACCCGCTCACGCCCGACCCGAAGCGGCTCAACCCGGCCCAGGCGTTCAAGCGGCTGTTCGCGCTGCGCAGCCTTTGGGAGCTTGGAAAGATGGGGGTGAAGTTCCTGCTGCTGGCGGTGCTGTGCTGGTTGACGGTACGCCACGCCACCCAACTGGTGGAATCCGCCATGCGCACGTCTCCCGGCGACGCCGGCAGCCTGCTGCTGCACGGTTTCGTCCGCACCTCGGTGTACGTACTGATGATCCTGGGCCTGGTGGCCTTGGCAGATCTGATGTTCAGTCGTCGCAACTTCATGCGGCAGATGCGCATGAGCCGGCGTGAGCTCAAGGAAGAAGTGAAACGTCGTGACGGCGACCCCGGCATCAAGGGCCGTCGCCGCGAGAAGCTGCGCGAACTGCTGAAGAAGAGCCGTGCGCTTGGTCGTGTCGCGGAAGCCGACATGGTTTTGACCAACCCCACCCATGTGGCCGTTGCCCTGCGCTATCGGCCGGGCCAGACCCTTGGTCCAGTGGTGATCGCCAAGGGCGCGGGCATGATGGCAGCGCACATCCGTAGCCTGGCCTCGCGCCACAGCGTGCCGGTCTGGCCTTCCATGACGTTGGCGCGGGCGTTGTATCGCGAGTGCGACATCGACCAGATGGTGCCCGAGTCGCAGTACGGAACGCTTGCGCCGCTCTATCGCCGACTGTGGGCGCAGCGCGGGGCGGCGGCATGAAGGCCTTGTTCGCCCAGCTTTGGGAAGGCAAGCGCGACCTGGCCATGGTGGCGCTGGTGCTGGGCGTGCTCATCGTGCTGTTCGTGCCAGTGCCGCCGATGCTGCTGGACCTGCTGCTGGTGCTGAACATCAGCATGGCGCTGCTGATCCTTCTGGTGACGTTCTTTACCGATTCACCGCTCAAGTTCTCCACGTTCCCCACCATCCTTCTGCTGTCCACGTTGTTCCGGCTCGCGCTCAACGTCTCGGCAACCCGCCTGATCCTGGAGGGTGCCGATGCCGGCCGGGTGATCAACGCGATCGGCGAGTTCGTCGTGGGCGGCAACTACATCGTGGGCATCGTGGTCTTCATCATCCTTGTGGTCGTGCAGTACGTGGTGGTCACCAGCGGTGCGCAGCGCGTGGCGGAGGTCGCCGCGCGCTTCACCCTGGATTCGATGCCGGGCAAGCAGATGAGCATCGATGCCGACATGAACATGGGGCTCATCGATGAGAAGGAGGCGCGTGAACGGCGTCGCCAGATCGAGCGTGAGGCCAACTTCTACGGTGCAATGGACGGTGCCACCAAGTTCGTGAAGGGCGATGCCATTGCCGGTATCGTGATCATCCTCACCAACATCGTCGGAGGCCTGGCGATCGGTATCGCCCAGCTTGGCCTGCCATGGGGGGAAGCGGTGCAGCGCTTCACCCTGCTGACCATTGGCGACGGCATCGTCACCCAGATCCCGTCGCTGGTGATTGCCGTGGCCACCGGCATCATCATCACCCGCGCTGCCGCAGACGCGCAGCTGGGGTCGGAAATTCCAAAGCAGATCCTGGCCAACCCCAAGGCATTGGTCATCGTGGCGGTGGTGCTGCTGATCGTGCTGGTGCTGCCTGGCTTCCCGGTGGCGCCGGTGCTGGTGGTGCTGTGCATCCTGGGGGCGCTGGCCTGGTTGGCCATGCGTTCTGAGCAGGCACGACAGGCCGAAGAACACACCGACATTGAACTGCCGCGTCTGGAGGCCGGGGCTGTGGCTCCGCAGGAGATCGGCCAGCTGCTGCGTATCGAGCCGATCGAGGTCCGCCTTGGAGGCGCGTTGTTCGATACGTTTACCGGCCCAGACAGCGACCTGGCGGAGCGGATCGAACACCTGCGGCGCCAGTTTGCGCAGGACCTTGGCTTTGTCATGCCCAAGGTGCAGCAGCAGCGCAGCGAGCTGCCGCCGGAAAGCTACGAGGTCCATTTCCATGGGTGCCGTGTGGGACAAGGCAGCCTGATGACCGATCGAGTGTTGGCGATCAATCCCGGCGGCCAGCGCGCACGCCTGGAAGGCCCTGATACCCGCGACCCAGCTTACGGCCTGCCCGCGCAGTGGATCGAACCCCAGGCACGGCAGACCGCACGCACCGCCGGTTACACGCTGGTCGAGCCGGATACGGTGTTGATCACCCACTTGAGCGAGCTGGTCAAGCGGCAGTCAGCGGACCTGCTGACCCGGCAGGACACCGAACGGATGCTGCAGCGGGTGCGCGAGCAGAACGCATCGCTGGTGGAAGAGCTGGTGCCGGCCATCCTGAGCTACTCCGAGGTGCAGAAGGTACTGCAGCTTCTGCTGCGCGAGCAGGTCAGCGTGCGCCACCTCGAGGCCATCCTTGAAGTGCTGGTGGACGCCGGGCGAACCGTGAAGAACGCCGAGGATCTCGCTGAGCGGGTTCGTGAGCGCCTGGGCGGCAGCATCTGCCAAAGCCTGCGTGACGCCAATGGCGATCTTCACGTGATGACGCTGGCGCCGGAACTCGAACACGAGCTGCTGTCCAGCGTGCGCGGCAGCGAGGGACGCGGCAGCCTGTTCGGCGAGATCGCGCAGCTGGATGGATTCATGAAAAGCCTGGCTGCGCAAAGCGAGTCGATGATGGGCCGCAACCTGGTACCGGTGCTGCTCTGTCCTGGCCCGGTGCGTCGCTCGCTGCGCCAGCTGCTCTCGCGCTCGATGCCGTACCTCGCGGTGATCAGCCTCAACGAGATCCCGGCCACGCTGCCAGTGCGCTCCTTTGCCGCCATCCGGAGTCAGTAAGCGATGACCGATACCTTGCAGGCCTTGGGCCGACAATTGGGCACGGATGTGGACACACTGGCCTCGATCAGCCGCAACGTGGCAAACCTGCAGACGCCGGGCTACCGGGCCGAGCGCATGGGCAGCGACTTCGCGACGCAGGCCGGGTTGAGCGTGGTGCCCGACCAGCGCGACGGCAGCCTGGCGCAGACCGGTCGCTCATTCGACCTCGCGCTCCGTGGGCCGGGCTTCTTCGTGGTCGAGCGCCAGGGCCAGCAGCTGCTGGTGCGTTCGGGAAGCTTCCAGCTCGACGCGGACGGCAACCTGGTGACCCGCCACGGCGACGCAGTGCTGGGCCAGTCCGGCCCGATCAGCATCGACCCCCGTCAGTTGAGCGCAGACACGCCGCTGCGCGTGCAGGCCGACGGCCAGCTGTGGGCTGGCCAGCAGCCACTCGGCCAGCTTCAGCTGGTAGCCGTTGCCGAACCCCTTCAGCTGCGGAGCATGGGCAATGGTGCCTACCGCTATGAGGGTGCACCCGCGCAGTGGCAGGGCAGCGTCGTGCAGGGCGCGGTGGAGCAGGCCAACGTGGACCCGGCCGACGAAATGCTGCGACTGATGGAGCTGACCCGCCACGTCGACGCGGTGCGCCGGGCGATGAGTACCTACGACCAGGTGCTGGACACCGGAATCAACAAGATCGGCGAGAACTGAGAGGGATATCCATGATCGACGCATTGCATATCGCGGCCACCGGCCTGCGCAGTGGCCAGCGGCAGCTGGACACCATTTCAAACAACGTGGCCAACCTGCAGACGCCTGGATTCAAGGCCAGCCGGGTCAATTTCGCGGACATCGCCACGCCGCTGCCAGCACTGGGCGAGACCCTTGAGCAGTCCCAGCCGGAACAGCGCCTCGGTGGCGTGCGAATCACTTCCACCAGCACTTCGTTCGAACCTGGCGAAATGCGCCAGACCGGCAGCCCGCTGGATGTCGCCATCGACGGTAATGGCTTCTACGAGTTCGAGGCCACCGACGGCAGCCTGGTTTACTCGCGCAGTGGCCAGTTCCGGTTGGACGAAGACGGCTACCTGCGCAATTTCCAGGGGTTGAGGCTGTCCGGGGACGTGCAGATTCCGCGCGAAGGCGCCGACCTGCGGATCTCGCCGGAAGGGGAGGTGACCGTGCAGATGCCGGCGGAACTGGAACGCACCGTGGTGGGAACCATCGAGGTGGTTCGGTTCGCTGCGGCTGACGCCATGCGCTCCATTGGCGACAACCTCTATGCGGTTACAGCGCAGGCAGGTACGGCGGTCTACGGCCGTGCCGGCGATGACGGTGCGGGCAAGCTCCGCCAGGGCCAGATGGAAATGGCCAACGTGGAGATCATCGAAGAGATGTCCAGCCTGGTGCTTG
The DNA here is from genome assembly GCF_031834615.1 of Stenotrophomonas aracearum. Lineage (NCBI taxonomy): Bacteria > Pseudomonadati > Pseudomonadota > Gammaproteobacteria > Lysobacterales > Lysobacteraceae > Stenotrophomonas > Stenotrophomonas aracearum. The sequence goes on along the minus strand of NZ_CP115543.1, from coordinate 4,088,312 downwards.
CGCAGCGCGCCTATCAGCTCAATGCTCGCGTACTGCAGGCGGCGGACCAGGTGATGGACACCATCAACAACCTGAGGCGTTGAGGCATGTCGCTCGCATCCCTGCTGCTGTCGTTCACTCTTGCCGCCATGCCTGTGGTCGGCAACGGCGACGCCTTGCCTGCACAGGTCGCTGAGACATTGCAGGCGCGTCTACAGGCCGGGGGCAGCACCGCGAAGGTTGCAGTGGGTGCTCTGCAGGTCCAGCCATTGCCCGCCGGTGCGGTCAGTGCAGAGGTGGGCGAGGTGGCCGGACGCTGGCCACGCGCGCGGGCCACGGTGCCGGTGCGGCTGCGGGTAGATGGTCGCCTGGTGCGCACCCTCAGCATGCCGGTCACGGCCAGCGATGTGCGCACGGTCCAGGTGTTTGCGGCGGATTACGCCGCGCGCACTGCACTGGGCGACGTACGGCTTCAAGCCGCCCAGGTGGACATGGTGTGCTGCGCCGGTGCAATCCTGCAGCAGCATCCGGGGGATGACTACCGGCTGCGTACCGATGTACGCGCGGGCATGCCGCTCACCGAGGGCAGCGTCGAAGCCCGCCCGGCGGTACAGGGCATGCAGAGCGTGCAGTTGCTGGTGCAGCGCGGTTCCATCCGGCTTTCTGCCGATGCGGTTGCCTTGCAGGACGGGCGACTCGGCGAGCGCATCCCGGTCCGCCCCAGTTACGCGCAGGAAGCGATCGTCGCGGTGGTCACCGCACCCGGGAAGGTACAGGTTCATGAGTAAGTTCCCGCAACGCTTCACCGCCGGCGTGCTGCTGGCGATGGTCACGGCCTGCGCGCTGGCGGCACCGCCGGCGCGACAGACCTTGGTGGACGTAGAGAACTACCGGCCGCTGATGGCCGACCACCGTGCATACCGACCCGGTGATGTGCTCACTGTGTACGTGGCCGAAGCCACCCGGGCCAAGTCCCAGGCTGCGACCGACGCGTCCAGCCAGCTCGGTCTGGGTGCTTCGCTGTCCTCGCCCACGACCGACTACTCGGCCAAGGCCGGGCTGAACGGCTCCGTTGCCGGCGGCGCCCAGACCACGCGGAGTGGCGAACTGCGTACGCAGATTTCGGTGTAGGTGGTGTCGGTGCAGCCTGACGGCATGCTGGACATCGAGGGTGAGCAGACGTTGCTGGTCAACCGCGAACGACAGCATATTCGCCTGCGTGGACGCGTACGTCCGCAGGACATCGCCGCCGACAACACGGTCTGGTCGCACCGGATCGCCAATGCGGACATCGAACTGGACGGGGTGGGCGATGTAAGTACCTCCCAGCGCCAGAGCATGATCTACCGCGCCCTGAAATGGCTGAGGTTGCTGTGATCACCCTGCGCGTTCTGCTCGTTTCGTTGCTGGCCATGCTGGCATCCATCGACCCCGCTATGGCCGCAACGGTGAAGGTCAAGGACATTGCCCGCGTGGCCGGCGTCCGCGAGAACCAGCTGACAGGTTATGGGCTGGTGTTCGGCCTGTCCGGTTCTGGTGACTCCAGCCGCAACCGCGCAACCGTGCAGTCGGTGGCCAACACCCTGCGCACGTTCGGCGTAAACGTCTCAGACCAGGACGTGGCCAGCCGCAACGTGGCGGCGGTGATCGTCACGGCTCGCCTTCCTGCGTTCGCCGAGCCCGGCCAGCTGGTAGACGTACAGGTAGCCTCGTCCGGCGATGCGCGCAGCCTCACGGGGGGCACCCTGATGCTGACGCCGCTGCGCGGTGCCGATGGCCGTCTGTATGCCATGGCCCAGGGCGCGCTGTCGGTCGGCGGCTACCAGTTCGAGGGCCTGGCAGCTTCGCTGCAACGCAATCACCCCACTGTGGGCTGGATTCCATCAGGCGGCAGCATCGAACAGGCTTCGCCGCTGCAGGTCGCCACCGACGGCCGATCGCTGTCGATCGTGCTCAATGAGCCGGATTTCACCAACGCCACGCGAATTGCAGACGCCATTCGCGGCATGGGTGAGGTAAGCGGTGCGCGTGCCGAACATGCTGGAAAGGTCAGTGTCACCTTCGCGCGTCCGCCAGGTGACCTGATAGCAGTGATCTCGAGGCTGGAGAACCTCACGCTGGAGCAGCAACGCAAGGCGAGGGTGGTGGTCAACGAGCGAACCGGCACAGTGGTGGCAGGTGGCGACGTGCGGTTGGGGCGGGTCAGCGTCTCGCATGGCAGCTTGAAGGTCGAGATCAGCAACGAGTTCCAGGTGTCGCAGCCAGACGGTGTGTACTTCCGTCCCAGCCGGGGCATTGCATCGGTGGTGACACCTTCCACGCGGATCGACGCCGAGGAGGGCGTGGCACCGCTGGTACAGGTGCCAGAAGGCGCCTCGGTGGCCGACCTAATTGGAGCGTTGCGTACGGCGCGTCTCACTACGCGCGATGTGATTGCCGTCCTTCAGTCGATCAAGACCGCCGGCGCGCTCGATGGCGAGCTGGTCATTCAATAACAGGGGAACGTGGATGGAAGCATCAACGCTGGACGCCGTAAGGCTGTCCATGGGCCTGCAGCAACTCCGGGCGGAACTGGCCAGCAACAATGTGGCCCGAGCCGGAACGCCGGGGGCGCGCGCGCAGACGGCGGACTTCGCACAGTTGGAGGGTCTGCTTAAAGCTTATGGCAGCGGCAACGCATCGTCCGCGGCGCTCTCCGATGGGCTGCGCGCACTGTCTGCGCTGAAGCCGCACGACGCGACGGTGGAAGCCTCGGCGCTGGGCCTGGACACGCAGGTGGCGGAGATGTCGGCGGCGTCGATGAACTACCAGACCTTGGGCGAAGTTCTCAGCCGCCAGTTCGGTCTGATGCGCCTTGCCGTAACAGGAAGGAGCTGAGCATGGCGATTGACAGCATTCTCGACACGGTGCGTGCCGGCATGGCGCAGGAGCGTCTGCGCCTGGATGCAGCCAGCCGCAACATTGCCAGTGCCAATGTGGCGCTGCCGGCGGACGGAAGTGCCCAGCGCTGGCAGGTGGGCGCGGGTCGCGACTTCGCGGCGCAACTGCAGGCAGTTCCGGCAGATACCCGTGAAGTCAGTGACCCGGGCCACCCCATGGCTGACGCACAGGGCTTCGTGCACTACGCCCGGGTCGACATGGTGCAGGAAATGACCACGTTGATGACGGCCAGCCGCGGCTACGAGGCCAACGTGCGTTCGTTCAACATGCTGCGTGGCATGACGCTGCGCGCACTCGATATTGGAGCGAAGTAATGGCTGTTGAAGCAATTGGCGCTGTCGATGCACTCAGATTGCTGCCCACCGGACCGGCCGAGCCCGGCCGAACGGCGGATTTCTCTGCAGCAATCGGGCAGGGCGTCCAGCATCTTGAAGGCCGCCTGCAGGCGGCCGACGCGGCCACCAAAGCGCTGGCCAGTGGCAAGGACGTGCCAGTGCACGAAGTGATGATTGCCCTGGAACAGGCCCGAATGGAGCTGACTTTTGCAGTAGAGGTCCGCAACCGCCTGCTTGAGTCGTACCAGGAACTGGCACGGATGCAGCTCTGACCATGAATGCCTTGTCTTTCTACAGATCGCTTTCCCAGCCTGCGCGCGCCGGTCTGCTGGTTGGCAGCCTGCTGGTGGTGGGCGCAACCATCGCGGTGGTTGCATGGCTGGTCGCCCCTCGGCATCAGACGCTGTTCAGTAATCTCCGGCAGTCCGACGCGGCAGAAATCGTGCAGACGCTGGGCGAATGGAAGGTGCCCTATAGCCTTGGTGAAGGCGGCACCTCGATCAGCGTGGACGAAGCGAAGGTCTATGAAACACGCATGCGCCTGGTCTCGGCGGGCATCCCCAAGGGAGGGCATGTTGGCTTTGAGCTGTTCAACGAGTCCGACTTCGGGGTCACCGAGTTCGCCCAGAAGGTGAACTACCAGCGGGCGCTGCAGGGTGAGATCGAGCGCACCATCACCAGCCTCCCCGGCGTGCTGGATGCCCGGGTTCACCTGACCATTCGTCGTCAGGGGTTGTTCGCCGAGCAGGAAGACGGCTCCAAGGCCTCGGTGGCCCTGTCGCTGTCGCCTGGCCAGAGCCTGAGTCGCGGTCAGCTCGACGGTATTCGCAGTCTGGTGGCGGCATCGGTGGAAGGGCTCAAGCCAGAGCATGTGTCGGTGCTCGACTCAGAAGGCGCGCTGTTGTCCGGCGGCGCCGCGGACATCGCGACTGGCGGCGAGCAGGTACAGGGCGAGCGCAAGGGTGAAGTTGAGCGGGCCATCACCACGCGGGTGGCCTCGCTGCTGGGCAAGACCATGAATGCGGGCGACTTCGCCGTGTCGGTCGATGCCACCCTGAACTACGACGCGGTGCGCGAAGTCAGCGAACGCCCGGTGGCTCTCGGAGACCAGGGCAGCGGGCTGATCCAGCGGCGGCGGACCACCTCGCAACCGCAGCAGGAGGGCGCAGCCACGCCACGCCAGGAGGAAGACACCGAGTACGTGCTCGGCACGACCCGGCAGGAAGTAAACCGGGCCCCGGGCCGTGTCGAACGCCTGTCGGTGGCGGTGGTAGTCCCCGCCCGCCTGGACGAGGTTGAGCTGTACCGGCTGCGCGCGTTGGTTGCCGCTGCCGCCGGAATGGATTTCGAGCGCGGTGACCAATTGGAGATCTCGCGTCTGGGCCAGGGCCATGCGACCGGGCCCGCCTCCGCGGCGGCGGCAGCAGATGCGGGCCCGCAGGTTTCGGCTCCCAGCGTGCGTGCACCGGCGCCACCGAGCGTGCAGAAGCCGGCGCCGGAGTATGGTTGGCGGCTGATCGCAGCGGCGCTGCTTGGGGTGGTGGCGACCTGGCTGTGGCTCGGGCTGCGCCGACGGCAACCGGCCCGTCTCACAGCACAGCAGCGCGAAGAAGCCCTCCGGAAGATGCGCCTGTGGTTGCAAGACGGACGCCTGTCATGAGCGTCGCAGTCGCTACCGAAGCGCACCGCCGCTGTGCGCTGCTGCTGGCGCCGCTTCACCCGCGTGACCAGAGCGCCTTGATCGCCGCACTTCCGTCGTCGGATGAACCGCTGGTGCGGCAGGTGCTGCGCGAGCTGCTGGCGTCGTCGCTTCCCATCGACGCTGTATCAGCGGAGGGACTCGAGGCTGGCTCGTCCGTGCAAACTGATCTGCCTGCCGTCCGCATCGACTGGAACACGATGGCCGGCCGCGTTTCGTCGCCCTGGCTGGCACGCGGCCTCACCTGCCTGCAGGGAGCCGAACGCGAGTTCTGCATTGCGGCCCTGGAACCGGCGAGCCGCGCTGCGGTGGTTCCGATGCTGGCGAACGTGTCCGTGCTGCCGACCGCCCTGGAAGCGTCGCTGCGCAGGCATCTCCTCGACATGGTTGAGGCGGGCTGACATGCAGCGTGTAGACCCGACTCCGGGGGCAGCAAGGACCCTCTCGCAGCTACTGGGTGCGGCAACACCGGCTGCTGGCGCGGCGACTGCGGCTGATGTAGCCCCCGCCATCCCCGCCGGTCCCACGCTGGCCGAGGAACGTGCCGCCACGCTGGAACAGGCACGGATCGAGGGCTTGCGCGCCGGCGAAGCAGCCGCCGCTGCTGCGCTGGAAAAGCACCTGCGCGAGCAGACCAACGCGCTGCAAGCGGCGCACGACACGCGCCTGCAGATGCTGGAAGAACAACAGCGGCATCTGAGCGAGCTGCTGGCTCAGGTGCCTGTGTGTGTGGACAGGATGGAGACGCAGTTGTTGGAGGACGCCGTCGTGCTGGCGTATGCCGCTGTGGTGCGCGTGTGCGGGTCATCCAGCGCGGACTTCCGCCAGGTCTGTGCACAGTTGCTGGACGAGCAGCGCGAACGCCCGGTACTGCTGCGCGTGGCCCCAAGCCTGCATCCATTGGTGGAAGGTCTGGCCGATGCCCAGGTGCGCGTTGAGCCGGCCGTGGGATTGTTGCCGGGCCAGGTACAGCTGCAGACCAGTAACGGCATTGTAGATGGCGGCCTGGATGTCCGGCTGGACGCGATCCGCGCAGCGTTTCTCTCTGGACTGGCAGCGCAGCCACGATGAACAGCGCAGGTATCGACACTCTGCTGGAGCACCTGCGTGTTGCACCGATGGTGCGCCGACTGGGCCGCGTGGAGTCGTTCAACGGGCTGGTGGTCGAGGCACTTGGGCCAGACGTGGTGCTGGGCGAGCGTTGCCTGATCGAGGGCAACGGCGGCCACCAGTTGGACGCCATGGTGGTGGGCTTCCGCGCCGGCATGACCCAGCTCATGCCCTACGGCGAGCTGACCGGCATAGCACCGGGCCATCTGGTGCGTCCGCTGGGGCGGGGTGTCGATGTGGGTGTTGGCGAGGCGTTGCTGGGCCGGGTCATCAATGCGCACGGAACCCCGCTGGACGACGGTCCCGCACTGGAACTCGAGCAGCGCTATCCGCTGGCCCGCCCGCCCATCAATCCCCTACACCGACTGCCGATCGAGCGGGTGATGGAAACCGGGGTGCGTGCGATCGACACGCTGCTGACTCTCGGCGAAGGGCAGCGGGTTGGAATCATGGCCGGCAGCGGAGTGGGCAAAAGCACGCTGCTGGGTGCACTGGCACGCCAGGTCGACGCAGATGTCACCGTGCTTGCCCTGATCGGCGAGCGCGGTCGCGAAGTCAACGACTTCCTGCAGCACTCACTGGGCAGCGAAGGATTGAAACGCTCGGTGGTGGTGGTGGCTACCGCCGACGAACCCGCGTTGATGCGTACCCAAGCGGCCTACGCCGCTCACGCAGTGGCGGAGTACTTCCGGGACCAAGGCAAGGCGGTCCTGCTGGTGGTCGATTCGATGACCCGGTTTGCGATGGCGCAGCGGGACATCGGGCTGTCGATCGGCGAGCCGCCAACGTTCCGCGGCTACACGCCGTCCGTCTTCGCACAGCTGCCTCGCATGCTCGAACGTTGCGGCCGGGTGCGGGGTGGCGGGTCCATCACGGGCATCTACAGCGTGCTGGTAGAGGGCGACGACATGAACGAGCCCGTCACGGACCACATGCGGGCCATCCTGGACGGACATATCGTGCTGGACCGGGAACTGGCCGCGCGCGGCCACCATCCGGCCATCGACGTGCTGCATAGCGCCAGCCGCCTGATCGGCGCGGTCGCCAGCGGTACCGAGCAGGACACTGCGCGTCGCGCCCGGCGCGAGTTGGCGCTTTACGAGGGCGCACGCGATCTGGTGGAGCTCGGCGCTCACCAGCCCGGCGTGAACCTGGAGCTGGACGGAGTGTTGCTGCGACGTCCTGCCATGGAAGCCTTCCTGCAGCAGGTGGCCGATAAACGCTACGGTCGGAAGGACGCGCTGCAGCAGCTCCGCAGCTTGCTTGCGGAAGGGGCAGCTGCATGAGCCAACGAGAGCGCGCCTTGTCGGCATTGCACCGTCTGCGCGATTTTCAGCACGGCAGGCAGGAAGCGGCCCATCTCCTGGCCCAACGTGACGAGCGCACGCAGCACGACGCACTTACGCGGGCCAGATCGGATCTGGGTGATGCTCAGCAACAAGCCGGTAATGCGGGGCAGGGCCTGGCGCTGGACCTCGGCCGTGCCGGGCTGGTGACACAGGTTCTGGAGGGGTTGCACGACAGGGTAGCTCAACAGCTCCACGTGCATGCCCAGGCCCAACAGCGCGCCGCCGCCGCTGCGACTGCGCATCTGGCGGCTCAGCGCCAGCGTGACCAGGTGGGCGACCATCTGGCCTTGGAACGTGACCGCCTGCAGCAAGTGCAGGACATGCGTGACTTCGACGACAACAGCGACCTGCTGTTGGCGCGGCTGCGATGCGGAGATAGAACATGATTCCCCCACTGCTCGACCCCAACCAGATTCCGCTGGTGCGTGCTACCGAGCGCCGTACCTCGGACCCATCGCCCCGTGCATTTGAGAAGGCCGTTGCACACTCCCCGGCAGCAGCCACCCCTGCGACCGATCCGATCGAGCTGGACTTGCGTGACGAACACGGTTCAACCCGTACCATCTCGTTGCCCTGGGGCCTGGCTGCAACTCCGCGCTTGTCCCAGAGCGAAGCCGGGGCCGCGTTGCAGACGCAGCTGTTCCTCCTGCTGCAGCCCGGGGCTGCGCTGACCGGAACGGCAGATACGGCGCCAGTCACCCATGGCGTCCCTGTCGCGCCCGGGCCCTTTATGGCGCTGGCTACTTCCGTACGTCCGACAGCGGGCATGGCAATAGTGGCAACACGCGAGCCCGCGCAGACCCCGTCACTTGCCACCGCCGCCAGTGCGGCGGCCCAGCATCCGGATGCCGGCGTGCCGTGGCAGGAGCGCTGGCTGCAGTGGCTGCGTGGAAGCGGTGGCGACGTCCAACTGCGCCTACGCGACTACCGCCTGGACGAAACCAACCACCCGCAGCTGCTGCAACAGCTGCATCGCTTTGCTCGTGACCAGGGCATGGCACTGACGCGCGTCACCGTCAATGGCCATGAACTCTGGCGCATGCCCGAACCCGCAACAGGAAACCACCATGGCCGTTGATGCAATTGGAAGCACGTTGGGCACGCAGCAGAGCGAGTTGACCAACAACAACACCATCAACCAGGACGACTTCATCCGGCTGTTCCTGGCGCAGCTGCAGTTCCAGGACCCGATGGAGCCGGTCGACAACCGTGAATTCCTGGCGCAGCTGGCGCAGTTTTCCGCGCTCGAACAGTCGCGCCAGCTGAGCCAGAACACCGCCGACCAGCTCACCATGTCGGCCGCCAGTCAGGCGGTCAGCCTGATCGACCGCCAGGTTGAAATTGCGGGCGAGGGCGGCAAGGTATCCGGCCGCGTCATTGCCGTGCAGTTCGGCACCAGCGGACCCGAGCTGAGCGTGCGCGACAGCGCCGGGCAGGTCAGCACCGGCGTGAAGCTGTCGCAGGTGTCGTTGGTGCAGCCCTCCAGCAGTCCCTGATATAGGAAACCGCCATGTTCCAGGCCCTTTTCACCAGCCTCTCAGGATTGTTCAGCTTCTCGCGAAGCCTGAATACCGTTTCCAACAACGTATCGAACATGAACACACCCGGATTCCGGGGCAGTGATTCCTTCTTCGCCAACATTGAAGGCAACCTCGGCACGCGCATCGTGGGCGAAGACCTGCGCACCGTGGCGGGCGACACCCGCCAGACCGGAAACGCGACCGACCTTGCGGTCGATGGAGACGGGTACTTCGTGCTGCGCGACGCCGCTGGCGCACTGCACTACACGCGAGCCGGTCAGTTCCGCTTCAACGACGATGGCGTGCTGGTTGACAGTGTCAACAGCTACGAAGTCATGGCTGCGGATACCACCGGTGCCCTTGCGTCGATCACGATTGAAGGGTTGCGCACGGTAGGTGCCGTGCCGACCACCGGAGTGCACATCAGCGGCAATCTGCTGCCTTCCAGTGCGTCTCCCACCGCGCCTGCGACGCCGGTGGACCTCAACTCCATCACTGTCTATGACACCACCGGCACGGCGCGGGTGCTGAAGATGCAGTTCACCCGTAGCGCTACCCAGATCCCCGGCGCGTTCGATGTGGCCGTGTTGGACGACACAGGGGCCAGCATCGGCACGGGTGAGGTGCGCTTCAGCGTGCAGGGCCTGCCACAGGCTGGCTACAGCACCATGGATATCGTGCTCAGCAGCGCGGGCGGCGACCAGACGCTGACGTTCGACTTCGGTACCCCTGGCTCATTCAATGGCATGACCTCCCAGTCGGGAACGCCCTCCGGCCTGACTGCGAAAGTTGACGACGGCCATGGTGTGTTGCCGATCACCACGATGAAGTTCGACGAGAAAGGCATCCTGCAGCTCAGCTATTCGACTACCAAGAAGCGCACAGGCGGCCAGGTTGCACTGGCGCTGTTCGCCAACGAGAGCGCGTTGAAGCTCAGTGGTGGCCGGATTGTCTCGGGCGTGGATGCATCGCAGCGCGAGATCGGCACCGCCGGTAGTGGTCGCTACGGCAAGATCGCCGGCGCCAGTCTGGAGATGTCCAACATCGACCTGACCCGCGAGTTCGCCGACATGATCATCATCCAGCGCGGCTACCAGGCCAGTTCCAGGGTCATGACGGTCAGCAACGAAATGATCGAACAGCTCTACAACAGTACAAAGGGCGGCTGATGGCAGGGCATCCGATTCGATGGCAGGGGCCTACCCGTTGCCGCGCGGTGCGCACGGCGGTGCACGCGCTGGTGCTGGACTGGCAACGCAACTGGGCAGTTACACCCGCCGCCGTATCCGTCGACGAGCTTGCCCGCGCCCAGGCGCAGGCAGCGGCGTGGCAGCTGGCCACCGCCGATGATGGCCGCGCTCTTGCCGGTATGGACCGCGCAGCAATGGCCCGGCTGGGCGGCGCGCTCGCTGCGGTGCCTACGCGCGTGGCTGCCGACTTCAACGTCGCGCTGGCGGTAGGAGCAGAGGCGCTTGCAGCGTTGCTGTCCTCGCTGGTGGGAGCTGCATCGGTGCTGGTCGAGCAGGACCAAGCGCCGGCGGAGGTTTTCACCGACCGCTACGGGTGGATCTGCATGGAGATATCCGTCGGCGACGTGCGCTTCCACCTTCTGCTGGACCCTGTGACTTGTAACAGACTCGACCCGCAGCGAAGGATCGCAGCCCCACTGGAGTCCAGAACGGCGGCCCTCGCGGGAACCGCGGTTGCGCTGACCGCCACGCTCGAGTTGGGAAGCGTGGATATCTCGCTGGTCAGCTCACTGCGCCCGGGCGACATCCTCGGCACCGGCATTCCACTGAGTGCGCCGGACGCATTGGGGGCCGCAGGCAGCCCGCCACTCCTGACCGGTCGGCTCACCGCCATCGGCCAGGCAAAGGCCATCACGGCCGAACACATTCACTGACAGGTGCTCACTACGATGGAAACCCTTTCCACACCCGCCGCTGCGGCTGGCAGCCTTGCCCAGGAGCTTTCCGGCCTTGGTACTACCCACCCCGCCCTGGCTCTGGTCGGCCATGTAGAGGTACGCATGACCGCGCAGATCGGCTCGCTTACCCTGAGCATCGAACAGCTGCTGGCGATGAAGAGCGGCGACCAGTTGAAGCTGGACCAGGGACTGGAGGCACCGGTGTCGTTGTTGCTCAACGACCGCGTGGTGGCCAGCGCCGAGTTGCTCGCCGTGGACGATCACTACGCCATCCGCATCCTGGAGCTGCTGTGACCGCAACGGTCTCCAGTGCCACTCCGGTGCCCATCGCATTCCGCGAAGAGGGCAGCGCTGGCGGCGCCGATGCAATCCAGGCGCTCGGCATGACCGTGCTGCTGCTGGCCGTGGTACTGGTGGGTCTGTACGCGGCGCGGCGCCGAGGCTGGCTTCAACGCTGGTTGGGGGCAGCCGTTCTTGCAAAGCCGACCGCCGAGCAGGATCTGCGCTTGACCGGCACGCTCCGGCTCAGTCCGCGCACGTCCGTGCACAGGATCCAGAGCGGTGACGGCGAGTATCTGGTGGTGGAATCCAGCGCGCAGGTCCAGATGCATCGCGTGGAGACGTCCCATGACAAGGCGTGACACCCGGCTCCGGCTGTCTCATGGACTGGCGTTGCTGGCAGGCGGGTGCGTACTCTCCTTTGCCCTGCACGCCGATGCCAGCGCCCTCGACAGCGTGGCCGATGAAGTCGCGCGCCAGGACTTCTCGCCGGTGCTGCGCAACTTCGTGCTGCTCAGCCTGCTGTCGCTGGTACCGGTGATGCTGATCGCGATGACCTCGTTCACGCGCATCGTGATCGTGCTCTCGCTGTTGCGCCACGCGTTGGGCCTGCCGCAGACGCCGCCGAACAGCGTCATCATCACCCTGTCGTTGTGCCTGACCTGGTTCACCATGGCGCCGGTGGCAGGCAAGATCGACCAGGACGCATTGACGCCGTACCTCAGCCAGCAGATTACCGCCGGAGAGGCCATCGAGCGTGGCAAGGATCCCATGCGTCAGTTCATGATCTCGCAGACGCGCGAGAGCGATCTCAAAGTGGTGCTGGAGATGGCGAAGGCGCCCATGCCGGCCACGGCCAGGGATGTGGCGTTCACGCACCTGGTGCCCGCGTTTCTGCTGAGCGAGCTGAAGACCGCGTTCCAGATCGGCTTCGTCATCTTCCTGCCGTTCCTGCTCATCGATCTGGTGGTAAGCGCGATTCTCATGGCGCTGGGCATGATCATGCTGCCGCCAACCACCATCAGCCTGCCGTTGAAGATCCTGCTGTTCATCCTGATCGATGGCTGGGTGTTGACGGCCAAGGCGCTGCTGGGGAGTTTCTGGAACTGATCGCGGTGCAGACCGACCCGGCTGACATGGAGGCGTGGCAGACCCTGCGTTCAGGCGAAAGCGCGGCCCGCGACGTACTCGTGGCGCGCTACCTGCCGTGGGCGGAGATGCTTGCCGACCGGATCCACCGCCGCGTGGCCGGGCTGCGCGTGCCGCGCGAAGACCTGCGCCAGAGCGCCACCGTCGGGCTGCTCGAAGCCATGACACGATTCGACCCGTCTCGCGGAATCCCCTTTCCGGGCTATGCGATCGCGCGCGTGCGTGGGGCAATCTTCAACGAGGTCCGGCAGTTCAGCGCCGGCCGTGATGAGCACCCGGGGGCGCGGGTGGTTGAGCGGCTCCAGTCCATGCGCAGGCGCCCTCCGGGCGACGAGGTCGGTCCCCTGGAGCAACTGGTCGAGGACATCGTGGGACTGGGCTTGGCGTTCCTGCTCGACAGTGAAGCCGCCCAGGCCGACGAGCAGTTCTGCAGTGCCCAGGAATACACCGAGCGCAGCCTGATGAACACACGTCTGCGCTGGGCGATGCAGCGGCTGCCGGAGCGCTCCCGGTTGCTGATCCAGGCCCACTACTTCGAGCACCTTCCCTTCAAGACGCTGGCGGAGCGCTTGGGCGTAAGCAGGGGCAGGGTGTCGCAACTCCATCATGTTGCCCTGCTGGACCTCCGCCGCGCGCTGTCGCCTGCCGCGCCGATCGAACGGCCGTGACCGCCCCCCACTTCGGTCACATCCAGCCCGCCCATCCGTCATGGCATGCTGAGCCCCTTCAACCAAGGACGTGATCGAAATGCGACTTTCCCGCGGTCCCCTGGCCGCCAGTGCAGCCGTGCTGCTGCTGGCTGCCTGCCAGGCCACTCCGGAAGCGCCCCCGCAAGGGGCGGCGCGCCAGTACGGAACACTGACGTTCAAGCCCTGCACCCTGACCAGCGCCCGGGCCAGCAGCAACGTGGAAGCCGAATGCGCCACGCTGCAGGTGCCGGAAAACCCGGCCGCGCCGGATGGCCGCAGGATCGGCCTGAACATCGCCCTGCTCGATACCGAGAACGAGGGGGAGGGCAAGCAGGACCCGGTGTTCTTCCTGGCCGGCGGCCCGGGCCAGTCGGCCACCGAAGTAGCGGCCATCATCAACCAGTCGCTGCGTGAGGTGCGCAAGAAGCGTGACATCATCCTGGTCGACCAGCGTGGCACCGGCAAGTCCAACCCGCTCAGCTGCGTCGACGCCGACGGCAAGGCGCTGACGTTCGACGAGAACGCGGACCCCACGCCCGAGGTAATGGCTGAGTACGCCAAGCGCTGCGCGGCGGCGCTGGTGGACCGGGCCGACACCCGCTTCTACACCACCACCGAAGCCATCGGCGACCTGGATGCCGTGCGCGCCGCGCTGGGCGTGGACAGGATCAACCTGGTCGGCGGCTCCTACGGCACCCGCGTGGCCCAGCAGTACGCCGCGCGCTTCCCGCAGCACATCCGTGCGGTGGTGATCGACGGCGTGGCACCGAACGACCTGGCGGTGGGCGGCGACTTCGCCAACACCTTCGAGTCGGCGATCGAACTGCAGTCGGCCCAGTGCCGGAAGGACGCGGCCTGCGCCAAGCGTTTCCCGGTGGACACCCACACCCAGCTGCGCAACGTCATCTCCACGCTGGCCAAGGCCCCGGTGGAGGTCGAGTATCGCGACCCGGGCACCGCTGCGGTCCGGCGTGACCCGATCAGCTCCAACACCGTGATCAACCTGGCCTTCATGTTCTCGTACATGCCGGAGTCGGCCTCGCTGCTGCCGGTGGTGCTGGATGAAGCCGCCCAAGGCCGCTACGCGCCGCTGATGTCGCTCAACAGCCTGGCCACCCGCAACATGGCCGGTCAGATGAACCAGGGCATGCAGTGGTCAGTGATCTGCGCGGAAGATGCCGACCGCTATGTGGAAGCACCCGCCGGCGACCGCATCCTTGGCCCGGAGGTGGCGCGCATGTTCTTCGCCGCCTGCCCGGTCTGGAACGTCGGCAGCCGCCCAAAGAACTTCACCGCACCGTTGAGCACCGACGTGCCGGTGCTGCTGCTGTCCGGCGAGTTCGACCCGGTCACCCCGCCGCGCTACGCCGAACAGGTGCTCAAGCACCTGCCCAACGGCCGCCACATCGTGGCCAAGGGGCAGGGCCACGGCACCCTCGGTGCCGGCTGCATGCCGCGCCTGCTCGCGCAGTTCATGGACACGGCCAACGCCAAAACGCTCGATGCCGCCTGCCTGGATACCCTCGCGCCGGTACCGGCCTTCACCTCGTTCAACGGATGGGCACCATGATCGTCGCCGAGAACCTGCATAAAGCCTTCAAGACCAAAACCGGCCTGATCAAGGCGGTGGAGAACGTGGGCTTCCAGGCCGAGGACGGCCGCATCACCGGCCTGCTCGGCCCGAATGGCGCCGGCAAGACCACCACCATGCGCATGCTCTACACCCTGATGACGCCCGACCAGGGCCGGGTGCTGGTGGATGGCCTGGATGCCTCCACCCAGGCGGTGGAAGTCCGTCGCCGCCTGGGCGTGCTGCCCGACGCGCGCGGCGTGTACAAGCGGCTGACCGCGCGCGAGAACATCGCCTACTTCGGTGAGCTGCACGGGATGAGTGCAGCGCACATCCGCGAGCGCACCAAGGTGCTCTCCAAGGCGCTGGACATGGAAGACATCCTCGACCGCCAGACCGACGGCTTCTCGCAGGGGCAGCGCACCAAGACCGCCATCGCGCGGGCGCTGGTGCATGACCCGCGCAACGTGATCCTGGACGAGCCGACCAACGGCCTGGACGTGATGACCACCCGCGCCCTGCGCGGATTCCTGCGCGAGCTGCGCGACGAAGGCCGCTGCGTGATCTTCTCCAGCCACATCATGCAGGAGGTGGCCGCGCTGTGCGACACCATCGTGGTCATCGCCAAGGGCACGGTGATGGCGGCCGGCACCGCCGACGAACTGCGCGCGCAGACCGGTGAAGCGAACCTGGAAGACGCCTTCGTGAAGGCGATCGGCAATGAAGAAGGACTGCACGCATGAGCGCGTTTGCCACGTTGTTGACCGTAATGCGCAAGGAACTGCGCGACCTCTCGCGTGACCGCCGCACCCTGGCGCTCACCCTGCTGCTCGGGCCGCTGCTGTACCCGGTGCTGTTCCTGGGCATGGGCAAGCTGGCCGAAAGCCGGGTCAAGACCCAGATCGACAAGCCACTGGACATCCCCACCATCGGCCGCGAGAACGCCCCCAACCTGGTCCGCTTCCTCGCCTCGCAGGGGCTCAACGCGGTCGACCCGCCGAAGGACCTGACCGCCGAGATCCGCGACCAGAAGATCGACATCGCGCTGCGCATCAGCCCGGACTTCGGCAAGGACTGGGCCGAAGGCCGCCCGGCGCTGGTGGAGATCGTGCAGGACAGCACCCGCCGCGACGCGGACATCCCGACCGCCCGCCTGAAGGCCGCGCTCAGCGGCTACAGCCAGCAGGTCGGTTCGCTGCGGCTGCTGGCGCGCGGTATCGACGCCCAGGTGGCGCGTCCGCTGGACGTGGCTACCCAGGACCTGGCCACGGTCGAGGCCAAGCGTGGGGTGATGCTGTCGATGCTGATGCCGATCCTGCTCACCATCACCTCGTTCCTCGGGGGTGCGTACCTGGTGATGGATACCACCGCCGGCGAGCGTGAGCGGCAGTCGCTGGAGCCGCTGCTGGCCACCCCGGCCAAGCGCGGTGCCATCGTCAGCGGCAAGATCGCGGCGGCCTGCGTGGTGGGCGTGGTCTCGCTGCTGCTGACGCTGGCCGCGTTTAAGCTCAGCGCGCAATTGTCCACCGGCGCGGCCGCGCGGCAGCTCAACATGGGCCTGCTGTCCATGCTGCAGATGCTGTTCGTGATGATGCCGATCCTGTTCATCGGCACCTCGCTGCTGACCTTCCTCTCGGCCGCGGCCAAGAGCATGAAGGAAGCGCAGAGCCACATGACCTGGCTGATGCTGCTGCCGATGCTGCCGGGCTATGCGCTCATGGTGTACCCGGTGAAGAGCGAGCTGTGGCAGCTGGCGGTGCCGTTCCTGGCGCAGAACCAGATGTTGCTGAAGATCATCCGCCACGAGCCGATCAGCGCGCAGATGTGGGGCGTGTACCTGGCGGCTGGCTTCGGCCTGGCGGCGCTGCTGTGGTTCGCGGCGGTGCGCCGTTACCACCAGGAGCGCCTGGCGATCTCAGGCTGACGGTACCGACCAACAAAAAACCCCGGATCGCTCCGGGGTTTTTCTTTTACGGCAATGCCGCCGATCAACCGCCCGGCGCGAACGCCAGCGTGCGGCGGGTGGTGGTCGGTGCGGCCACCGGCTCGAACTTCCACTTCTTCACCGCGCCCAGCGCTTCGCGATCGAAGATGCGGGCCGGGGTGGCGCGCAGCACGCGCGCGTTGGTGACCGAACCGTCGGTGCCCACGGTGATTTCGACCAGCACTTCGCCCGAGGTGCCCGAGCGCAGCGCGTCGGCCGGGTAACGCGGTGCCGGGGTGCTGATCGGGCGCAGGGTGGCAGCGGCAGCCGCTGCGGCGGCCGGCGCGCGGGCCGCAGCGGCCTGCGCGGCAGCAGCCGCCTGCTGGCGCTGTTCGGCTTCACGACGGGCCGCGGCCTGGCGCTCGCCGTCCTGGCGTTCGCTTTCGCGGCGGGCCGCATCCTGCTGCGCGGCGATCTGCCTGGCCGCTTCGGCCTCGCTGGCCTGCTGCTGGCGCTGCTGTTCGGCCAGCTGCTTGGTTTTGTTCTCGGCGTCCTTCTTGACCTTGTCGGTCTCTTCCTGGGTCCGCTTCAGCGCGATCTCGGTGCCCTTGGTGATGCCGCTCTTCAGGCGCGGCAGGGCGGCAGCGTTGGGGTCGACCTTCTCGATCAGCGCCACCAGGCGCTGGCCTTCGGTGAAGTCCTCACGGGCCAGGCTCTGCTCGGCGGCAATCAGCACGTACGGCTGCAGGTCGGTCAGCGCGCTCTTGATCGAGGCGTCGTCCGGGGTCTTCTCGCGCAGCGCCAGGTAGTACTCCATGGCGTTGTCGCCGGCCGGGGCGTACATGCGGTTCTCGCGCAGGGCCTTGCTGGCCAGCTCGCGCAGTTCCTCGGTGCCCATCGACTGGACCTTGGCCGACACCGCCGGTGCCGGTGCCGGCGTGGCGGCGGGTGCGGCAGCCGGTGCTGCGGCGGTCGGCGCGGCCGGCGCAGCGGTTTCATCCTTGCCCGAGCAGGCGGCCAGAGCCACCACCAGGGTCAGCGGCACCAGCAGGCGCGCCTTGGCGTTCGTGTTGACGTGCGACATCCAACTCCCCTTTGAAGAACGGCGATACGTAGGGCCTGATGCGGTCAGGCCGACCGAGGGCCCTGGACGATTCCCAGCGTCCAGGCCATGCAACAAGTGCTCAATCTAGCATCCCCGCGCCCCGCTGGGGGGCGGCAGGTGGGGCAGGGCGGCACGCCGGGGCGCACCGCCGCCCAAGGGCCGGTCTCAGTGGGCCAGCGACTTGCTCGGGGTGTGGGCCATCAGCTTGTCGGTGTAGGCGATGCCGATCGCCGACAGGATGAAGGCGCCATGGATGATGGTCTGCCACATCACGCCGCTGCCGGTCATGGTCGTGCACTTGAAGGACGCTTCCACTGCCGGACCGTACTTGGCAACGGCGTCGAGCACGGCGGTGACGTATTCCGGATTGCCGCAGGACGGGAGCCCGTCCAGGTTGCCCGCACCGATGAAGGTCTTGAGCAGGTGGATCGAGGAGATGCCGATGATCGACAGGGCCAGCTTCACCTTCAGCACGCTGGCGTTGACGTGGCTCAGCCACTCCGGCTGGTCCGGGTGGTTCTCCAGGCGCAGGCGGGAAACGAAGGTCTCGTAGCCACCCACGATCACCATGACCAGCAGGTTGGAGATCATCACCACGTCGATCAGGCCCAGCACCAGCAGCATGATCTCCTGCTCGCCCATGGCATTGGCCTTGTGCACCAGGTGCCACAGCTCCTTGCCGAACAGGAACACGTAAACGCACTGCGCCAGGATCAGGCCCAGGTACAGCGGCAGCTGCAGCCAGCGCGAGGCGAAGATCAGGGACGACAGGGGACTGATGGGCTTGGCGGAAGAACTCATGCTGGAATGCTGCGTTGCTGGGGACGCCGCAGGGTACCGGGCCTTCATGACCCTGCCAACCCGACTGACGCACTAGACTCGGGATTCCTGAACCGCTGGGTCCTGTCATGATCGATCTGTACTACTGGCCTACCCCCAATGGCCACAAAGTCACCCTGCTGCTGGAAGAGCTGGGCCTGCCGTACACCATCAAGCCGGTGAACATCGGCAGCGGCGACCAGTTCAAGCCGGAGTTCCTGGCGATCTCGCCGAATAACAAGATGCCGGCGCTGGTGGACCACCAGCCCACTGATGGCGGCGCGCCGCAGAGCGTGTTCGAGTCCGGTGCGATCCTGCTGTACCTGGCCGAGAAGACCGGCAAATTCCTGCCGGCCGATACCCGTGGCCGGGTGGCGGTGCTGGAATGGCTGTTCTGGCAGATGGCCGGGCTGGGCCCGATGAGCGGTCAGATGGGGCATTTCAGTGTGTATGCGCCCGAGCAGATTCCGTATGCCATCGAGCGCTACGGCAATGAAGTGCGCCGCCTTCACGGGGTGATGGACAAGCGTTTGGCCGAAAGCGCGTTCCTGGCCGGGGACGAGTACAGCATTGCCGACATGGCCAGCTACCCGTGGATTGGCGCCTACGACAAGCTGCCGGCCGATTTCGCCGCGTTCCCGAACCTGAAGCGCTGGCACGAGGCGATTGCCGCGCGCCCGGCCACCGGGCGGGCCTACGCGTTGCGCCAGAAGGTAAATCCGGACGCGGGCAAGCCGCTGAGCGACGAAGAGCGCAAGCACCTGTTCGGCAAGCGGTAACGCCGTTCGGAATACATGGGCGTGGCCGGCACCGTTTGGGCCGGCCAACGGCCGGCGCTACCCCCGACGTTTCCCCCCACCGAGGCCACACGCTAGGATGTCCGCCTGCCGTCGCCGGACCCATCCATGCGCCACCTTGTTGCCTCGCTCGCCCTCATGCTCGCCACCACCACCGTCGCCCACGCCGAAAAGCTGACCCTGGACGCCATCACCGGGCCGCTGCCGCTGTCCGGGCCGACCCTGATGAAGCCGAAGGTGGCGCCGGACGGTTCGCGGGTGAGCTTCCTGCGTGGCAAGGAGGCCGACCGCAACCAGCTGGACCTGTGGGCCTATGACATCGGCAGCGGCCAGACCCGCCTGCTGGTGGACTCCAAGGCGGTGCTGCCCGGCGATGAAACCCTGAGCGATGCCGAGAAGGCGCGCCGCGAACGCCAGCGCATTGCCGCGATGACCGGCATCGTCGATTACCAGTGGTCGCCGGACGCCCGCACCCTGCTGTTCCCGCTGGGCGGCGAACTGTACCTGTACGACCTCGGCAAGCAGGGCAAGGCCGCCGTGCGCCAGCTCACCCATGGCGAAGGCTTTGCCACCGACGCCAAGCTCTCGCCCAAGGGCGGTTTCGTCAGCTTCGTGCGCGACCGCAACCTGTGGGTGATCGACCTGGCCAGCGGCAAGCAGCTCCAGCTCACCCGCGACGGCAGCGACACCATCGGCAACGGCGTGGCCGAATTCGTGGCAGACGAGGAAATGGACCGCCACACCGGTTACTGGTGGGCGCCGGATGACTCGGCGATTGCCTTCGCCCGCATCGACGAATCGCCGGTGCCGGTGCAGAAGCGCTACGAAATGTACGCCGATCGCACCGAGATGATCGAGCAGCGCTACCCGGCTGCCGGCGACCACAACGTCACCGTGAAGCTGGGCGTGATCGCCCCGCGCGTCGAAGCCGCCCCCAAGTGGATCGACCTCGGCCGCAATGAAGACATCTACCTGGCCCGCGTCGACTGGCGCGACCCGCAGCGCCTGACCTTCCAGCGCCAGTCGCGCGACCAGAAGACCCTGGAGCTGATCCAGGCCGACCTGGCCAGCGGGAAACAGCGGACGCTGGTGACCGAAACCTCGCCGACCTGGGTGCCGCTGCACAACAGCCTGCGCTTCCTGAAGCAGGGCGGCTTCGTGTGGTCGTCCGAGCGCAGCGGCTTCGAACATCTGTACCGCGTGTCCGACGACGGCACGACCGTCGCCCTGACCCAGGGCAACTGGCCGGTGGACGAACTGCTGGCAGTGGACGAAGACGCCGGCAAGGTCTACTTCCGCGCCGGTGTGGAAAACGCACGCGAAAGCCAGATCTACACGGTGCCGCTGCAGGGCGGGCCGCTGCAGCGCCTGTCGCAGCAGCCGGGCATGCATACCGCCAGCTTCGCGCGCAACGCCAGCGTGTACGTGGACAGCTGGTCCAACACCACCACGCCGCCGCAGATCGCGCTGCACCGGGCCAGCGGCGAGAAGATCGCCACGCTGGTGGAAAACAACCTGGAAGATCCCAACCACCCGTACGCGCGCTACCTGGACGCGCAGCGCCCGGTGACCTTCGGCACGCTCCCCGCTGCCGATGGCCGCACCCCGCTCAACTACAGCCTGATCAAGCCCGCCGGGTTCGATCCGTCCAAGCGCTACCCGGTGGTGGTGTACGTGTATGGCGGCCCGGCCAGCCAGACCGTCACCGACAGCTGGCCCGGCCGTGGCGATCACCTGTTCAACCAGTACCTGGCCCAGCAGGGCTACGTGGTGTTCTCGCTGGACAACCGCGGCACGCCGCGCCGTGGCCGCGATTTCGGCGGCGCGCTGTACGGCGTTCAGGGCACCGTAGAAGTGGCCGACCAGCTCAAGGGCGTGGAATGGCTGAAGCAGCAGCCGTGGGTGGACCCGGCGCGCATCGGCGTGCAGGGCTGGTCCAACGGCGGCTACATGACCCTGATGCTGCTGGCCAAGGCCTCGGACCAGTACGCCTGCGGCGTGGCCGGCGCACCGGTGACCGACTGGGGCCTGTACGACAGCCACTACACCGAACGCTACATGGACCTGCCGGCGCGCAACGCCAAGGGCTATGAGGAGGCGCGCGTGCTGGCCCACGTCGACGGCCTGCGCTCGCGCCTGCTGCTGATCCACGGCATGGCCGACGACAACGTGCTGTTCACCAACTCGACCTCGCTGATGAGCGCCCTTCAGAAGCGCGGCCAGCCGTTCGAGCTGATGACCTACCCGGGCGCCAAGCACGGCCTGTCCGGCAGCAATGCGCTGCATCGCTACCGCCTGGCCGAAGACTTCCTCGGCCGCTGCCTGAAGCCGTAACCGGTTTCCGCCCCCGCTGCCCGGGGGCGGGCATGACCTCCGGCCGATTGCCGCTGGAGGCCTGAGTGCGTAGGGTCGCAGGGAACCGCTCACCGGAGTCCTGCATGAAGCCGCTTGCCCTTGCCGTCGCGTTGGTCCTTTCCGTTCCCGCCGCGCTCAGTGCGCCGCCGGCCCTTGCCGCCGCTCCTGTTGCCAGCAAGGCGCCGGCCAGTGCCGCGTGGGTGACCCGCAGCAACGAACTGGCCCAGATCCTGCTCAATGCGCAGGGCCCGTTCCAGCCGGAAGAAACCGGCTTCTTCGGCGTGCCCGGCTACGACGACAAGGTGGCCGACTTCGGCCCGGACAACGGCAAGCGCTACCGCGAAGCGATGGCCAAGGCGCGCAGCGAACTGCAGGCAAAGCTCGCGACCGAGCGCGACCCGAACGTGCGCCAGGACCTGGCGATCATGATCGCCGCCGCCACTGAGAACATCGAAGGCAGCGAACTCAACGAGAAGTACCTGCTGCCGTGGACCGACACTCCGCAGGTGGTGTTCAGCGGCATCAACCTGCTGCTCTCCGACCAGGTGCCGGCCGAACGCCGCGCCAAGGCGCTGGACCGCCTGAAGGCGTATGCCGGCCTGGCCCCCGGAAGCACCGCGGTGACCACACTGTCGCGCCAGCGCTACGAAGAGCGCCTGAAAGACTCCAGCCTTCTGCAGCCGACGAAGATCGAGGTGGAGCAGTCACTCGAGAATGTCGACACTTACATCACGGGTATCGAGAAGCTGTTCGGGAAGTACAAGGTCGCCGGTGCGGACGAGGCGCTGAAGACCATCGCCACCCAGCTGCGCGAGTACCGCGACTGGACCCGTGCAGAGGTGCTGCCCAAGGCCCGCGCCGACGCGCGCCTGCCCGCACCGCTGTACGCGTTCCAGCTCAAGCGCGTGGGCATCGACATCGACCCGCAGCTGCTGATGCAGCGTGCGCAGCTGGAATTCATGGAAACCCGTTCGGCGATGCGCCAGCTGGCGCCGCTGGTGGTGAAGGCGAAGGGCCTGAAGGTGGCCGACCCGACCGACCCGGTCGCGGTGATCCGCGCGCTGAAGACCGACAAGATCGTCGACGACCAGCTCGAGCACCACTACCGTGGCGTGATCGATGCGATCGACCCGATCATCCGCGCGCAGAAGATCGTCGACGTGCCGCAGCGCCCGATGCAGATGCGCCTGGGCTCGGCTGCCGAGAGCGCCGCCTCGCCCGCACCGCACTTCCTGCCGGCACCGCTGGTGGGCAACACCGGCCAGCAGGGCACCTTCGTGTTGCCGCTGGGCAACCCGGCCGCCGGCGACAAGGCCGCGCAGTACGACGACTTCAACTTTGGCTCGGCCGCGTGGACGCTGAGCGCGCACGAAGGCCGCCCCGGCCATGAGCTGCAGTTCACCGCGATGGTGGAGCGTGGCGTGTCGCTGGCGCGCACCATGTTCGCGTTCAATTCGGTCAACGTGGAAGGCTGGGCGCTGTATGCCGAAGCCGAAATGGTCCCCTACGAACCGCTGGACGGGCAGCTGATCGCGCTGCAGTTCCGCCTGCTGCGCGCGGCCCGCGCGATGCTCGACCCGATGCTCAACCTGGGCCTGATCGACCGTGCGAAGGCCGAACGCGTACTGATCGACGAAGTGGGCCTGTCGCAGGCCATGGCCACCCAGGAACTGGACCGCTATATGGTCCGTTCGCCGGGCCAGGCCGGCAGCTACTTCTACGGCTACACCCGGATCCTGGAACTGCGCATGCAGACCGAGCTGGCGCTGGGCGACAAGTTCGACCGCTTGGCCTTCAACAACTTCCTGCTGGACCAGGGCCTGTTGCCGCCGGATCAGCTGGCCAAGGCGGTCAACGAAGTGTTCATCCCAAAGCATCGCTAACGGACGTAGTGCCGGCCGCCGGCCGGCTCCTCGCGATCTCCGGCGGCTCCACGTGGTTGCCGGCCAGCGGCCGGCACTACCGCGTGACTACCGTGCCGGCGCCGGGTTCGGCACCCAGATGGCCACGCCCGCCGCACGCCGCTGCGTGGTCGGAATGCCGATGCCAACGCCGCCACCGCTGTGCGAACCGTAGCTGCCGCCGCCCACCGACAGGCCGCCGCCCGAGCTGCTGGACTCCACGCCCATCAGGATCACCCCGTTGGCACCCAGCGCCGCGGCTTCCTTCTTCAACCGCGCGATCGCCGCATCGGTCTGGCCCTGGGTTCCGAAGCCCGCCGCGCTGGACGACTCCAGCTGCGCGATTTCGATCGAGCCCGGGGGCGGCGTCGAGTAGATCTGCACCAGTGCCGGATCGGTCGGCGCACGGGCCTGCCCGATCATCACCTTGGACGAGCTGGCGCAGCCGGCCGTCACCAGCAGCACGCCCAGCAGTGGAAGCATTCGAAGGTTCATCGCTACACCCCTTGTTCGGCCGGGTCGGCCTGCGCCTGGATCATCCGGGCTGGCCGCTGAATCGGTGCCAACCCCACTCTGGCAGACGGTAACATCGACCGGGTGAGTCCGCCGCATCCCGGTCTTGCCGCCGCCATCACACGCCGCAGGCAGGCCGGTCGCTACGCTGCGGCCAGCATTTTTCGGTAAGGGGAGCAGGGCATGGGACTGATCAGTCTGTTGTGGGGTGTGCTGGCCGTGTTGTGGATGATCCTGGCGCTGATTCCGCTGCTGGGCTGGGGCAACTGGTTCCTGATCCCGTTCGCCGCGGTGGGCGCGGTGATCGGCGCACTGGGCATCCTGTTCACCCATCCCACCAAGCGCGGCCGCGCCTGGACCGGCCTGATCCTCAACGCCGTGGTCGTGGTGGTCGGCATCGTCCGCCTCTCCATCGGCGGCGGCGTGATCTGACTGCGACACCCCGTCGCACCTGCCAGCGTGCCGCACCCAAGGGCGTAGAATGACCGCCCCATGATCATTCGTCCCCGCCCCCACGGCTGGCAGCTGCTGTATATCCTGCGCGGCTCCATCGTGCCTGCCATCGCGCCCAAGGTCGCCTCCATCTTCGTGCTGGCGGTCGCCGTGGCCGCCTTCGCCGAGCTGGCCCACCCGCCGGGCATCGAGCGGGTGTCGGTTGCACCGTTCACCCTGCTGGGCCTGGTGCTGTCGATCTTCCTGAGCTTCCGCAACAACGCCTGCTTCGACCGCTGGTGGGAAGGGCGCAAGCTGTGGGGCCAGCTCATCTTCGAAGCGCGCAGCCTGGCCCGGCTGTGCACCACGCTGCTGGCCGGGCAGCCGCAGCGGGCCGCGCGCATCTGCCGCCTGTGCATCGGCTTCGCGCACGCCCTGGCCGCCCGTCTGCGTGGCCAGGACGCGGCGCTGGCCGGCCTGCCGTGGGTGGACGAGGCCGACCGCGCGCGCTACGCGCAGCGCCAGAACATGCCGGACCAGCTGCTGGCGATGATCGCCGCCGAAACCACCGCCGCACTGCGCGCCGATGAGATCGACTCGATCCTGTATGCCCAGTTCGAAACCCGCCTGCACGCGCTGTCCAGCGTCCAGGCCGGCTGCGAGCGGATCCTGCTGACCCCGCTGCCGTTCGCCTACACCCTGCTGCTGCACCGCTGCGCGTGGATGTTCTGCGTGCTGCTGCCGTTCGGCCTGGCCAGTTCGCTGGGCTGGGCCACCCCGGTGGTGTCGGCGGTGCTGGCCTATGCCTTCTTCGGGCTGGACCAGCTGGGCGAGGAAATGGAAGAGCCGTTCGGGCTGGAGCCCAACGACCTGCCGCTGGACGCCATGGTGCGTACCCTGGAAATCGACCTGCTCGACAGCCTGGGCGAGCGCCCGCTGCCGGACCCCCTGCAACCGCAGCGCTACCTGCTGCAGTAACCGACCCTGTCTGGAGCATTCCATGGCCCACCCCGACTACCGCCCCCGCCGCATGCGCCACGACGAGTTCTCGCGCCGGCTGATGCGTGAGAACACGCTGACCACCGACGACCTGATCTACCCGGTGTTCGTGCACGAGCTGGCCGGGCGCGCGCCGGTGGCCTCGATGCCGGGCGTGGAGCGCCTATCCATCGACGAGCTGCTGAAGGTGGCCGAGGAAGCGCTGGAGCTGGGCATTCCGGTGATCGACCTGTTCCCGGTGATCGACCCGGCCGGCAAGTCGCTGGACGCCGCTGCGGCATGGGACGAGAACGGCCTGGCGCAGCGGGCGATCCGCGCGCTGAAGTCGCGCTTCCCCGAGCTGGGGGTGATGACCGACGTGGCGCTGGACCCGTACACCACGCATGGCCAGGACGGGATCATCGACGACAAGGGGTACGTGCTCAACGACATCACTGTCGCCGCGCTGGTCAAGCAGTCGCTGTCGCACGCTGAAGCCGGCGTGGACATCGTCTCGCCGTCGGACATGATGGACGGCCGCATCGGCGCGATCCGCCGCGCGCTGGACGCGGCCAACCACGTCAACGTGCGCATCATGGCCTACTCGGCCAAGTACGCCTCGGCGTTCTACGGCCCGTTCCGCGACGCGGTGGGCAGCTCGGCCAGCCTCGGCAAGGCCGACAAGAAGACCTACCAGATGGACCCGGCCAATGGTGACGAGGCCCTGCGCGAGATTGCGCTGGACCTGGAAGAGGGCGCGGACATGGTGATGGTCAAGCCGGGCATGCCCTACCTGGACCTGGTGCGCCGGGTGAAGCAGCAGTTCGGCGTGCCGACGTTTGCGTACCAGGTGAGCGGCGAGTACGCGATGATGAAGGCCGCCTTCGCCAACGGATGGCTGGACGAACGCGCCTGCGTGCTGGAGTCGCTGATCGGGTTCAAGCGTGCCGGCGCCGATGGCGTGCTGACCTATTTCGCGCCGCAGGTGGCGCGTTGGCTGCGCGAACGCTGACAATACGCCCCAACAGGAATCGAGGACGACGACGATGCAGACGATGGGATGGGTACAGTGGCTGACCTGGGGCACCGGGGTAACGGTGTTCGCGGTGGTGATCGCCCTGGTCATCCGCAGCGCGGTGCGTGCGTCGAAGCGCGCGCCGGAGCAACCCTCGGCGGCCGCCCGCCTGGCGCGTGAAGCCAACCTGTCGCCGGCCGTGCAGGCCGACCTCGCCGCATTGAACCGGCGCAAGGACAACGGCGAGATCAGCGAAGCCGAGTACGAACAGCAGCGCGCCGCGTTGTTGCGCGCGGGTTGAACCACGCCTCACCGGACGGTGCAGCCAGAAACCCCCGGCGCCCGCATCCGATACAGATCCAACCCACCCGCCTTCGGCGACCGCGCCTGCCCGGCCATCATCAGCTCCCCCGGCTTGGATACATCCACCACCGGCGCCCCGGTCTGCCCCTCGGCGGTATTGAACGACAGCCCCAATGGCACCGCCGCCTGCGCGTGATCGCACCCCACCACCCACACCTGCGAGTGCCCATCGGCCACGCGGGTCAGCGCCAGCGCCCCGTCGTTCCCCAGCCATTCCGCACCCAGCTCATCGGCCGCACTGTTCAGCGGCGCCGGCAACGCCGAGGCTTCCGCAAAACCGCTACCGGCCACCTCGGCCCGATACAGATCAAACCCGCCCCGGGCGCCCTTGCCATTGCGCGCGAACAACAGCACCCGCCCGTCCGGGCGCAGGGCAGGGCGACGCTCGTCCGCACGCGTGTTGATCGACACCGGCAGCGCCGCCATCGGACCAAATCCACCGTCCGCCAGCACCGCCAGCCGGTACAGGTCGAATCCCCCGCGTCCACCCGGTCGGTTCGAAGCGAAAAACAGGGCTTTCCCGTCATGGCTGAAATAGGGGTCGGTTTCGTCGGCGCCGGTGTTCACCGCCAGCGGCTCCGGGTCCTGCCAGCGCCCATCCCGCAGGCGGGCCTGCCACAGGTCCCAGCCCCCGGCGCCGCCGGCCCGGTCGCTGGCCCACACGATCCGCTGCCCGTCGGGTGAGATCGTGGCTTGGGCTTCATTGGCCTTGGTCGAGACCACGCCCATGCCCTCGATGCCGAACTCGGAAAGCGCCATCGCGCCCGGTGCGAAGAGTAAACTCAGGCTCAGCGCGAGCAGAGACAAGGGAGTGCGCATAGTCGCTTCCATTGGGGTTTGCGTTTCAATCCAGGCCGGAGTTTAAGACACCCATGACCGCCCGTTACGCCGTATTCGGCCAGCCCATCGCCCACTCGCTGTCGCCGCACATCCACACCGCGTTCGCGCGGCAGGAAGGCATCGCGATGGAGTACGAGGCCATTGAAGCCAGTGCCGCCGAGTTTTCGGCCGTGCTTGAAGCGTTCGCCGCCAACGGTGGCATGGGCGCCAACGTGACCGCGCCGCTGAAGGAAGTGGCGTTTGCGCTGTGCAGGACCTTCACCTCGCGCGCCAAGCTGGCCGGTTCGGTCAACACCCTGCTGCGCAAGGGCGACAGCTGGCACGGCGACACCACCGACGGCGTCGGCCTGGTGCGCGACCTGACCGAACGCCACCTGCTGGACCTGCGTGGCCGCCGCGTGCTGATGCTGGGCGCGGGTGGCTCGGCACGCAGCGTGGCCCCGGCCCTGCTCGATGCCGGCATCCTGGAGTTGATGGTGGTCAACCGTACCTCGGAGCGCGCCGACGAACTGGTGGACGCCATCGGCGAACCCGGCCGCGCCAAGACCCGGCGCTGGGAAGACCTGCACGAGCTTGGCGACTTCGAGCTGATCGTCAACGCCACCTCGGCCGGCCGCGATCCCACCGCCAACTTCGTCCTGCCGATGTCGCTGGTCAACAGCATGACCACGGCGGTGGACCTGAACTACGGTGAGGCCGCCATTGCCTTCCTTGCCTGGGCCCGCGCCATGAACTGCCGCAACAGGGTCGATGGCCTGGGCATGCTGGTGGAGCAGGCCGCCAGCAGCTTCCAGCAGTGGCACGAAGTGCGTCCGGAAACCGATCCGGTGTACGCCGAGCTTCGCGCCCGCCACGTGCTGGCAGGCGCCGAGTGAATCTCGACCTGCTGCTCAGCCTGCTCGGCATGGCCGCCGTGCGGCTGCCGCTGCTGATCGCGCTGGGGATCTCGCTGGTGTGGGTGGTGGACACCCCGCGCGGCGCGATCCGCAGCGTGGCGCTGTGGGCATTGGCGCTGCTGGCGCTCGGCACCCTGGCCGGGCTGGTGCTGAACATCGTGCCCACGTACCTGGTCCAGCAGGGCAACTACGGCAACGTGCAGATGTTGTCGTGGTGGCTGCGCGGCGGCCACTTCGCGCTCAGCCTGGTCAACGCGCTGGGCATGGTGCTGCTGGTCTGGGCCATGACCCGGGCCCTGCGCAACCGCAGCGCGCCACCGGTGCCCTGATCCAGGGCGACCCCGGTCACGGATCTGAACCGGCGCGGAAAACTCCGCGCCGGTCCCGGCCCCCGGGCATGAGAAAATACCCGCCTGATCCAGGCAGGACCCTTCCGGCGTGACCGAAAAAGTTGAAGCCCCGCGCGCGCTGAACGACGAGCTCAAGACTGTCATCCGCGATGCCTACGCCAAGCTGCAGGCCAATACCCCCGGCTTCAGCACGCGGCGTTCGCAGAGCCAGATGATCGGCGTGGTCTCGCGTGCGCTGTCGCAGAGCGGTGGCGTGGGCGTGGTTGAAGCGCCCACCGGCGTCGGCAAGAGCCTGGGCTACCTCACCGCCGGCGTGCCGATTGCGCTGGCGACCAAGAAGAAGCTGGTGATCAGCACCGGCACCGTGGCCCTGCAGTCGCAGCTGGTCGAGCGCGACATCCCCAACTTCCTCAAGGCCACCGGGCTGGACGCCACCGTTGCCCTGGCCAAGGGCCGCACCCGCTACCTGTGCACGCGCAATGCCGCTGAAGCCCATGGCGACGGCGCCCAGGAAGGCATGTTCGAGGACGAGCAGCCGCTGTTCGACCGCCCGTTGGCGCCGATTGAAATGGACCTGGCGCAGAAGCTGAGCAAGGACTTCGTGGAAGGGCGCTGGAACGGCGACCTGGACAACGCCCCGGACACCATCAGCCCCTCGCTGCGCTCGCGCATCACCACCCCGGCCTCGGGCTGCGCGGGGCGCAAATGCGCGTACTCGGCGCAGTGCGCGGTGTTGCGCGCCCGCAACACCGTGCGCGACGCGCAGATCGTGGTCACCAACCACGCGCTGCTGCTCTCGGCGCTGTCCATTGGCGAGAGCGACAACGGCCAGCCGTTGATCGCGCCGCCGTCGGACATGCTGCTGGTGCTGGACGAAGGCCACCATATCGGCAACGTGGCCATCGACCAGGGCGCGGCCAGCCTGGCCCTGGACGAAATGGCCAAGCGCACCGGCCGCCTGCAGATCCTGATCGCCGCCGCCTACCGCGCGGTGGACAAGGACAAGCTGGGCAACCTGCTGCCGAACGAGGCCATCGACGTGGCCGCGCGGGTCAGCAAGCAGCTGCGCGCGTTCCGCGACGTCATCGACCGCAGCTGGCAGCCGGACCCGACCGCGCAGGAACCGATGTGGCGCGCGCCGAACGGGCGCCTGCCGGACATCTGGATGGCCGACATCGAAGCGCTGGCTGATGACACCCGCGCGCTGTTCAACTGGGCCCACGCCGCGCAGTCGCAGGTGGCCAAGGGCAAGCCCGAGGACGCCGCGCGCGAGCGCCTGCAGCGCACTTTGGGCATGGCGCTGGAGATGATCGAACAGCAGCACAACCTCTGGACCGCTTGGCGTCGAGAAGACAAGGACGGCCAGCCGCCCACCGCGCGCTGGGTCACCCTGTCGCGCGACGGCGACCTGATCCTGCATGGCTCACCGGTGTCGGCGGCCAACGTGCTGCGCAAGCTGCTGTGGGACGAAGTGGACTCGGTGGTGATGACCTCGGCCACCCTGACCGGTGGCGGCGACTTCCAGGCGCTGGCGATCGACAACGGCATTCCGCCCGACGCCGAAATGGTCTCGCTGGCCTCGCCCTTCGACCTGCCCAACCAGGCCGAGCTGATCGTGCCGAACTTCCCGGTGACTCCGGACGACCGCGACCGTCATCCGAAGGAAGTGGCCAAGTACCTGGTCAAGGAACTGGACTGGAGCAAGGGCAGCATCGTGCTGTTCACCTCGCGCTGGAAGATGGAGAAGGTGGCCGAGCTGATGCCGGCCGCGCAGCGCAAGCAGGTGCTGGTGCAGGGCGAGACCGCCAAGCAGAAGATGATCGACGAACATCTGCGGCGTACGGCGGCGGGGGAGGGGTCGGTGTTGTTCGGCTTGAACTCGTTCGGCGAAGGCCTGGACCTGCCGGGCGAAGCCTGCACCACGGTGGTGATCACCCAGGTGCCGTTCGCGGTACCGACCGACCCCCAGACATCCACGTTGAGTGAGTGGTTCGAGAGCCGTGGGTTGAACGCGTTCAACCTGATTGCGATTCCGCATGCGCTGCGCACGCTGACCCAGTTCGCCGGACGCTTGATCCGTACCTCCACCGACACCGGGCGCGTGATCATCCTGGATTCGCGGTTGATCAGCCGGCGCTATGGCAAGCGCATCATCGATGCGTTGCCGCCGTTCAAGCGGGTTATCGGTTGATTGGCTCAGGAACGTGAAAAGGCGCTTCGCAGAGCGCATCGCATGAGCATTATCTGGAATTATTTCTCATCTTGATAATTTATCTTGGGGGGAAATAATCTTGGATAAAGCGCGTGAACACCTTCCATCGTCCCGACCTGGCCAGGGAGTATGCGGAAAGCCTGCTGGGTGTTCGCCGTTTCGGTGCCACCAGTGGATTGTTCCTGGCTAATCGGCGCCGCACAGGAAAGAGCACCTTCCTGCTCGCCGACCTTGTTCCGGCGCTCGAGAACCTGGGAGCAGTGGCGATCTACGTTGATCTCTGGGCGGATCAACAGGCAGAGCCCGGAGCGCTGATCGCAAAGGCAATCGCTAGCGCCATTCGGCGACATGAAGGTCTTGGCGCGAAAGCCGTCCGTGCCGGACTGAGAAAGGTCACGGTGTTGGGGGTAGCCGTGGAGGTGAGCAGTCCCCAGCTCCCGGAGCAGGCCACACTGACCGACCTTCTGGCGGAGCTGCACCGGACGGCACGCAGGAAAATTGTCCTGATCATCGACGAAGCGCAGCAGGCCACCGCGCCTGGCAAAGGGGGAATGGAAGCGATGGCGGCCCTGAAGTCGGCGCGTGATCAGCTCAACCTGGGCGGCGAGTACACGCTGGCTATCGTGATGACGGGTTCTGACAGGGACAAACTGTGCCGCTTGGTCAACTCCAACCAGGCACCGTTCTATGGATCCGAGATCAACGTGATGCCGACGCTGGGCAGGGAGTACACCGATTCCCTGGCTGCGCTGATAGAAGAAGACCGACCTGACATACAGGTTGACCGGGACGTTCTCGACGAAGCCTTCGTCATGCTGGGGTATCGGCCACAACTGCTTGGTCAGATCATCCGGGACCTGACCGGGCTGGGACGCCCGCCCGCCGAGCGCTTCAATGAGGAGGTGGAGGCCCGCGCAACCGCGCAGCGTTTGGAGCGCGAAGCGCATTACCAGAATACGTACACCGCACTCAAGCACGCACCCAGAGCTGTTCTCTCAAGAATCCTTGGAGGCCGCGGCCAGGGTATGTTCACCCCCGACGCAAAGGCCGAGTACAGGCACATCGCCGGAACCCTCCTCACTGACAACCAGATCCAGAACGCACTGGAAAAGATGCGCGCCTTGGATAGTCCCCTCATCTGGAAGTCAGACCGGGGAGACTATGCGTTGGAAGACACTCAAATGCGTGACTGGTACCTCGCGCGCGCAGCAGAAGGCAAATGGCCGCCTGCTGCATAACTGCTGGTTCACCGGATCCGATCAACGGATGAATCTTCTCTCTACAGCTTTCCCAGATCCCTGACGGCGCCCTTGTCAGCACTGGTCGCCAACAACGCATACGCCTTCAACGCCCCGGTCACCTTGCGCGGCCGCGCCTCACGCGGCTGCCAGCCCAGCGCATCCTGCTCCGCACGCCGTGTCGCCAGCACGCCCTCATCCAGCAACACATCGATCCGCCGCGCCGGAATGTCGATCCGGATCCGGTCACCATCGCGTACCAGGCCAATGGTGCCCCCGGCCGCCGCTTCCGGCGACGCATGCCCGATCGACAGCCCGGAGGTACCGCCGGAAAAACGACCGTCAGTGAGCAAGGCGCACTGCTTGCCCAGCCCCTTGGACTTGAGATAGCTGGTCGGGTACAGCATCTCCTGCATTCCAGGCCCACCGCGCGGACCTTCGTAGCGGATCACCACCACGTCGCCTGCCTTCACCTGGTCGGCGAGAATCCCCTGCACGGCCGCATCCTGGCTTTCGAACACGCGCGCCGTTCCCTCGAACACATGGATGGATTCATCCACCCCGGCGGTTTTCACCACGCACCCGTCTTCGGCCAGGTTGCCCCGCAGCACCGCCAAGCCGCCTTCGGCCGAGTACGCATTGGCGACATCTCGGATGCAGCCCTCGGCGCGGTCCACGTCCAGCGACGGCCAGCGCGTCGCCTGGCTGAAGGCGATCTGGGTGGGAATACCGGCTGGGCCGGCCTTGAAGAATTCATGCACGCCCGCATCGTCGGTCACCGCCACGTCCCAGCGTGCAATCGCGTCCGCCAGGGTGCGGCTGTGCACGGTCGGCACCTGCGTATGCAGCAGTCCGCCGCGCGCCAGCGAGCCCAGGATCGCGAACACGCCACCGGCGCGGTGCACGTCTTCCATGTGGTACTTCGGCGTGTTCGGCGCCACCTTGCACAGCTGCGGCACGCGCCGCGACAACGCATCGATGGCATGCAGGTCGAAGTCGACCTCCGCCTCCTGCGCGGCCGCCAGCAGATGCAGGATGGTATTGGTCGAACCGCCCATCGCGATGTCCAGCGTCATCGCATTCTCGAACGCGTCGCGGGTGGCGATGCCGCGCGGCAACGCGGTGGCATCTTCGCCGCCGTACCAGCGATGGCACAGCTCCACCACCAGCCGCCCGGCGCGGCGGAACAGCTGCTCGCGGTCGGCATGGGTCGCCAGGGTCGAGCCGTTGCCCGGCAGCGACAGCCCCAACGCTTCGGTCAGGCAGTTCATCGAATTGGCGGTGAACATGCCCGAGCACGACCCGCAGGTGGGGCAGGCGCTGCGCTCGTACTCGGCCACCTTTTCGTCGGAGGCACTGGCGTCGGCGGCAATCACCATCGCGTCCACCAGGTCCAGCTTGTGCTCGGCCAGGCGGGTCTTTCCCGCTTCCATCGGGCCGCCAGACACGAACACAACGGGAATGTTCAGCCGCAGCGCAGCCATCAGCATGCCCGGGGTGATCTTGTCGCAGTTGGAAATGCACACCAGCGCGTCGGCGCAGTGCGCATTGACCATGTACTCCACCGAGTCGGCGATGATCTCGCGGCTGGGCAGCGAGTACAGCATGCCGTCGTGGCCCATCGCGATGCCGTCGTCCACCGCGATGGTGTTGAACTCCTTGGCGACCCCGCCCACCTGTTCGATCTCGCGCGCCACCAGCTGGCCCAGGTCCTTGAGGTGCACGTGGCCGGGCACGAACTGGGTGAATGAATTGGCGATGGCGATGATCGGCTTGTGGAAGTCCGCATCGGTCATGCCGGTGGCGCGCCACAGGGCGCGGGCACCGGCCATGTTGCGGCCGGCGGTGGAGGTACGGGAGCGGTATTCAGGCATGGGGGCTGGCAGGATCTGGCGGGCCGTGGGGGCGCGTTGCCACTCGATTCTGCCGAAAAAATCCGGTTGCGTTTGCAACCGTAGCAGCGCGCCATCCTGAAACGCCGTTCATCTTTTCGACTTTGCCGGTTTTGGTTGTTGGCCCCGATCAGGCATGATTGAGGGGATAACCGCAAAAAGGGGGGCACGCCGCCATGAAACGTTCCAGGACCACCGCACTGCTGCTGATGAGCGCCGCACCGCTGCTGTTCACCGCCTGCTCCAAGCAGGAAGGCGTGCAGACGCAGGAAGGGCTTTACACCTCGGTGGAGGCCTGTACCGAAGCCACCGGCGACCCCTCCAGCTGCCGTACCGCCTTTGCCGAAGCGCAGAAGCAGTCGGCCGACGCGGCGCCCAAGTACGCTTCGCGTGCCGAATGCGAAGCCGATTACCCGGCCGAGCAGTGCAAACAGCAGACCACCTCCACCGGCCATTCGTTCATCGGGCCGATGATGATGGGCTTCTTCATGTCGCAGATGCTCAGCAACCGTGGCGCCGGCCTGGCGCAGGCTCCGGCGGCATCGCCGGCGTACCAGGACAAGGCCAACGGCTGGGCGCGTCCGGCCCCGGGCGGCAGTGGTGGCCTCAACACCGCCAGCGGCATCGGCGCCGGCAAGGCCGGCCTGGCCCCGGTCAACGCCACCCCGAACCGCGCCGTGACCGCCAGCCGTGGCGGCTTCGGCAATACCAGCAGCAGCCGCAGCAGCTACGGCGGTTGATCCAATGAAGCGTGTGCGTATCGACGAGCGCAGCCAGTGGCGCGCTCGTGCGGCCGAGTCCGGCTTCCGCTTCCACACCATCGACGGGCTGCCGTACTGGGATGAAACCGCGTACTACGCGTTCACCCTGCGCCAGATCGAAAACGACATCGAAGACCCCAGCGCCCAGCTGCATGCCATGGCGATGGACCTGGTCGACGAGGTGGTGCGCAGCGAACAGCTGATGGACCAGCTGGCGATTCCGCCGGCCTTCCGCGACTGGATCGCCGACAGCTGGCGCCGCCGCGAGCCGCACCTGTACGGCCGCTTGGACTTCGCCTATGACGGCACCGGCCCGGCCAAGCTCTACGAGCTCAATTACGACACGCCGACCTCGCTGTTCGAAGCCTCGTTCTTCCAGTGGCAATGGCTGGAAGACCAGCGCAACCAGAACCGCCTGCCGCCGCAGGCCGACCAGTTCAACGCGATCCATGAAGCGCTGGTGGAGCGGTTTGCCGAACTGAGCGCGCAGCTGCCGCCGCCGCTGTACTTCAGCGCGGTAGGCAGTTCGGAGGAAGACCAGGGCACCGTGGACTACCTGCGCGACTGCGCGGCCCAGGCCGGGTTGCGCGGCGAGGCGATCGCGATCGAAGACATCGGCCTGTCCGAAGATGGCCGCTTCACCGCGCTGGACGACACGGTCATTGGCAGCCTGTTCAAGCTGTACCCGCTGGAAGACCTGATGACCGAATCGTTCGGCCAGGCGCTGCCCAGCTCCGGCGTGCAGCTGCTGGAACCGGCGTGGAAGGCCATCCTCAGCAACAAGGGCGTGCTGCCGCTGCTGTGGCAGCGCCACCGGGGCCACCCCAACCTGCTCGCGGCCGAGTTCGACGACGGCAGCGCATTGCCCGCGGGTTGGGTGCGCAAGCCGCTGTTCTCGCGCGAAGGTGCGAACGTGGCCATGCATCTGGCCGACGGCAGCTGGCAGGAGAGCGAAGGCCCGTACACCGGTCCGGCGATCCGCCAGGCCGCGCACCCGCTCACCGCGTTCGACGGCGGCTACCCGCTGATCGGCAGCTGGGTGGTCGGCGACCACGCCTGTGGCATGGGTATCCGCGAAGACGACAGCCGGATCACCCGCGACAGCGCCCGCTTCGTACCGCACGCGATCATCGACGAAGCGCCAACGCGCATCTTTGTTTGATTGCGGGCCGGGCAGAGCCCGGCTCTACGGGTAGTGCCGGGCTCTGCCCGGCAGGTCTCACAGCAACCCGTCGCGCTTCACCGCCAGATACCGCTCCACAAGCGCTCCCGGCAACGCATCCGCCGTCACATCCAGCACCATCACCCGGTGACTGCGCAGCGCCTCATGCGCGTCATTGCGCTGCTGCAGGTAACGCGCGATCGCACCCGCCTGCACCGCGTCCTGCAGCGTTTCCACCTCCTGCTCCAGCGCCGCGTCCAGCTCGCGCTCGCGCAGGCTGGCCACGCACACCAGGTGCTGGCGCTGCAGCAGGCGTACCGCCACCAGCAGGTCTTCGATGTCTTCGTCGCGCACGTTGGTGACCAGCATCACCAATGAACGTCGGCGCTGGCGCAGGCTGAGTTCGGTAGCCGCCGCCAGGTAGTCGGTGGCCACCGGCTGCGCCTGCAGGTCGTAGCTGGCGCGCAGCAGCGCGTCGATCGCGCCCATGCCGCGCTGTGGTGCCACCCAGCGGCTTTCGCCCCCGGCCGCAAACAGGCCCACCCCGTCGCCCTGGCGCAGCGCCAGGTAGGACACCACCAGCGACGCGTTGAGCACGTGGTCGAAATGCGAAATGCCACCTTCGCTGGCCATCATCCGT
Organism: Stenotrophomonas aracearum; assembly: GCF_031834615.1. Lineage (NCBI taxonomy): Bacteria > Pseudomonadati > Pseudomonadota > Gammaproteobacteria > Lysobacterales > Lysobacteraceae > Stenotrophomonas > Stenotrophomonas aracearum. The sequence goes on along the minus strand of NZ_CP115543.1, from coordinate 4,051,573 downwards.
CGGCCGGTGTCGATCATCAGCACCAGCTGCTGGTTCTTCTCGTCCTGGTACTCGCGCGAGACCAGCTTGCGCGCGCGTGAGGTCGCCTTCCAGTCGATCTGGCGCAGGCTGTCGCCGATGCGGTATTCGCGCATCTGGTGGAAGTCGGTGCCTTCACCGCGCCGCCGCTTGAGGTGCGCGCCGACCAGCCGCGAGGCCTGTTCGGCGCTGAACAATGCGAAGCGGGTCAGCGGCGCGAAGTTGGGGTACACACGCACGGTCAGCGCCGGCGGCAACACGCGCCGCTGGCGCCACAGCCGCCACGGTGCATGCACGCGCAGGTGCACGCCTTCGAAGGCGAAGCGACCACGCGCGGTCGGCGTGAGCGTGTACTCCACGCTGCTGGCCACCAGCGGCTTGAGCGTGAGCGCACGCGGCAGGCCCTGCAGCGTCCACGCACCCGGCACCAGGTCGAACACGTCCACGCGCTGGCGGCGGCTGGATTCAAACCGCAGCGTGGTGCGCCGTTCCACGTTCAGCGCCAGCGCCTCAGGCAGCTCGCGCTGCACGGTTGGCGAAGGCAGCCCGCGCAACCGCAACAGGTCGATCAGCGCCAACACCGCGATCGCAGCGGCGGTGGCCTGCCACGCCCACAGGGGCAGCAACCCGAACGCCACCGGCAGGCCGAGCAGTCCCCAGCCCACCAGCAACGCCAGCAGCAGCGGGCCTGGCCTCATTTGCGCGGCGCTTCCACCTTGGCCAGCAACGCGGTCAGTGCATCGTCGGCCGACTGGCCCTCGATCTGCAGCTCCGGGGCCAGCGCAATGCGATGGCGCAGCGCCGGGCGGGCCACTTCGCGCACGTCATCGGGAGTGACGAAGTCGCGCCCGGCCAGGACCGCCTGCGCGCGCGCCGCACGCACCAGCGCGATGCTGCCGCGCGGACCGGCGCCCAGTGCGATGCCGGGGAAGTGGCGGGTGGCGGCGACGATGCGCACCGCATAGTCCACCACCTCCGGATCCACCGTGATCGCCGCGGTGGCCTGCTGCAGCGCGATCACCTCGGCGGCGTTGAGCACGCGCGGCACCTGCGACAGGTCGAAGTCGGACGCGCTGCGCCCGGTGGTGATCGCGTCCACCATGCGCTTCTCGTCCTCCAGCGCCGGGTAGTCGATGATCACCTTGAGCAGGAAGCGGTCCAGCTGCGCTTCGGGCAGGGGGTAGGTGCCTTCCTGCTCCACCGGGTTCTGCGTGGCCAGTGCCAGGAACGGCGGGCTCAGCACGAAGGCCTTGCCTTCGATGGTGACCTGGCCTTCCTGCATCACTTCCAGCAGCGCCGACTGGGTCTTGGCCGGGGCGCGGTTGATCTCGTCGGCCAGCAGCAGGTTGGTGAACACCGGGCCGCGCCGGATCTTGAAGCTTTCCGACTTCGGGTCGTACACCGCATGCCCGCTGACGTCGCTGGGCATCAGGTCGGGGGTGAACTGCACGCGGCCATAGTCCAGCTCCAGCGCCTGCGCCAATGCACGCACCAGCAGGGTCTTGCCCAGCCCGGGTACGCCTTCGATCAGCACGTGGCCACCGGCCAGCAGCGCGATCAGGATCTGGTCGAGCACCTCGGCCTGGCCGATGAAGGCGCGGCCGACGGCCTCGCGCACGGCATCGACACGCTCGACCAGGCTCTGGCCGGTCAGCGCGGGAAGGGACAGCGGCGGCGGAACGGTCGGCTCGGTCATAGCAGGTTTCTCATCTGGATCAGCAGGCGGATGCGGTCACGCAGGGCCGCGACATCCTTCGATGCCGGTACCTGCAGGGCGGTCTGGACGCGGGTGTATGGCCACTGCAGCAGGGTGGCGATGGCGTGCACCTGCGCGTCGCCGCTCAACGCGGCGGCGGTCGGCGCGCGCCGACGCAGGCGCGCGAGGAACGCGCGGCGCACGGCGTCGTACAGCAGCGGCGCCTTGCCATAGCGCAGCAGGTGTTCGCCGCTGCCACGCACGTGTTCGAGCAGCGAGCGGCGTTCGGTGGCCGGCGCCGGCAGTTCGCTGCCCAGCCGCTGCGCGCGTTGCCACAGCCAGCCGAGCAGCGCCAGCAGCAGCGGCACCCACACCGGCCAGCCCTGGTAGAAGATGCGCGACCACAGGGTCGGCGGACGCGAGCCGTAGATCAGCCACACCGTGCCCTTGCCGTAGTTGGGCTCAAGCAGGTAGCGGGTCAGGTCTCGGTGGGCCGTGTCGTGCAGGCCGTCGGCCAGGCTGTCCTTGGGGTCGTCCGCGGTGAAGCTGCGCGGCGTGCCCTTCAGGAACTCCATGTCCGACAGCACATCGATGGTGCCGGCCCCTTTGCGCAGCCGGACGAACACCAGGCCGTCGTCGTCGCCCCACTCGCGTTCCACGCGGATGCCCTGCGGCGGGTCGATGCCGAAACGCAGCCCTGCGCAGAACTCGGAGTGCCCCGGGTCGTCGGCCACATGGAACGGCTTGCACACGCCCTCGTAGTACTCGGTGTCCACGCCCAATGCATCCAGCAGCGGGCCCTGCGCGGCGTCCTCGCCCCGGTAGGGCACGGAGGTGCGCAGCAGCAGATGGCCACCGCGCTCGACCCAGGCCAGCAGGGCCTGCGCGGTGGGCGCGGGCACGTCGACACTGTCCTGCAGCAACAGCACCGTGTCGGCCGGCGCGAGCTGCATGCGCGGCAGGTCGATGCGCGGACTGCTATGCGTGGTGAGTCCGTCGGCGCGCAGCGCCTGACCCAGCACGTACAACGGGTTGTAACTGGCCTCGCCCTGCGGCGGCAGGTGTTCGGTGTGGGTCACTTTTTCGTGCGTGCGCAGGAACACGATCGACAGCGGCACGCCGATCGCCAGCAGCACGCCCAGCACCAGCAGCCAGCGCAGGCGGGCGCTCATGCGCGCCACCGGAACTGCGACTGCAGGGTGCTGGCCAGGTTCTCGAAGTCATCCGGCTCGGGCAGGCGCCCGGCGTAGGCCGCGTACTGCCAGACCCGCACCACGCGTGCGAACAGCGTGCGGTCGGCTTCGTCGGGCATGCGTCGCGACGCACGCAGGCACTGCGATTCGGTCGCGCCCGGCGGCAGCACCACCCCGGCGCGTTCGCTCATCGACTCCACGCTGGCGCGGTACAGCAGGGCCAGCGCCTGGCGTGGGCGGCCCTGCTGCCACAGGTCGCGCGCGCGCGCGGCCGGATCCGGCGGAATCACCTCGGGCAGTTCCACCGCTTCTTCCACCACCGCGCCTTCCGTTCGGCGTCGGCGCGTGCCGGTGCCGCGCAACCAGCGAATCCACCAGGGGGAGGTGACCAGCAGGAACAGCACCAGCGCGCCGACCAGACCCCACAGCAGCCATTCGGCGATCTGCGCCGGCAGGCGCGGACCCTTGGCGAATGGGTTGGCATCCTTGTTCCGGTCCTTCCCGCGCTTTTCCTTTTCCTTCTCCGCATCGCTCTGCGTGCGTTCCCAGCGACTGACCTCGCGGGTGGGCGTCACCAGCGGATCCTCATAGGCGCGCTGCACGGCCTGGCGGAAGCCGGCGGTGTCGGGCGTGCCACCGAAAATGACCGCCGGGGTGTTGGACGGATCGTCAGCCGGTACGTCTTCGGGAATGCCTTCATCGTCCGCGTCCGCGTCGGCATCTTCATGGAAGCCGTCCGGCGTCCCGCAGCTGGGTGCCTCATCGGACGCCTGCGCATGCAGCGCACCCATCGGCCAGCACAGCACCAGGGCCAGCACCAGCAATGGCGCCGCCTGCTGCAGGCGTTCGCGCAGGCCGCGGAAGGCGATCTCCACGTCCCAGGCTTCCATTTCGGTACGACGGTTGAGGTACAGCGCGAAGCCGGCCCCGGCGTAGAACGGCCCGATCAAGGTGGCCGCCAGCCAGAACAGGAAATTCACCCCCAGCTTCGCCCAGGCCGGCATGTCCTGGCGCACCATCTCCCAGGCCGCGCGCCAGGAATCGGAGAGCAGCTCCAGCGGCACGAACAGGAAGATCGCCGCGATGCAGCCGCTGACGACGACCAGCTCGAACACCATGCACATGGACGTGAGCAGCACCGCGTGTCCGAACGTGCCGCCCAGCACCGCGCGGCGCCGCACGCTGCGCTGTGCGGCATCGCTGCCTTCCAGCAGGTTCACCGGCAACAGCAGGGAGCGGAACGGGCTGAAGCGGCGCCAGCCCAGGTAGCCCCAGAAGCCGCGCCAGCCCCAGTGGCGCTGCGCGCGCAAGGTCTGCAGCGGGCGTGGCTCCTCGCCGAACACGCCGCGCGACATCACATACAGTGCGATCCGGTCGGAGATCGGCTTGAGCCACCACATCAGCAGCCAGGCCCAACCGAACGCATCGGCCCACCAGGCCGCGGCGTTGACCAGCGCGAACAGCGGCAGCGACACGCACACCAGCGGCAGCCAGATCGCGCGCGCATGGCGGCGCACCAGTGCGGTGCCCAGTTCCATCGCTTCCCATTCCGAGCGCGCGCGCAGGGTGACGTTGAGCTGGTCAATCCGCATCGCCGGCTCCGCGTCCACCGCGCCACAGCCACACCAGCACCCCCATCCACAACACGGCGGCCACGCTGTACTTGCCCCACGCGGGGACTTCGGCAATGGACGACCAGAACGCTTCGATGAAGGCGGCCACCAACAGCATCGCCGCCACCCCCAGGCACAGGCGTGCGCCGATGCGGCCACCGTCGACCAGCGCGTCGATGCGTCGGCGCCGTCCGGGCGCCAGCAGCTTCATGCCCAGCTGCAGGCCGGCACCGCCGGCGATCACGATGGCGGTCAGCTCGAATGCACCGTGGCCGACCACGAAGCGCCAGAACGGGTCGCCGTGGCCGATGTGCTGCAGGTGGCCGGCAGCGGCGCCGATGGTGAGCCCGTTGAACAGCAGCACCAGCACCGTGCCCAGTCCTGCCAGCAGGCCGCTGGCGAAGGTGCGCAGGCCGATGCTGATGTTGTTCATGATGTAGTAGCCGAACATCATCCAGTCGGTACCGCTGTCCCGCCCCAGGTGCGGCGAGGACGGGTCGTACATGCGTTCCATCGAGGCGATCTGCGCGTTGTCCATCAGCAGGTGGACCAGTTCCGGGTGCCACTGCAGCAGCGCGAAGCTGCCCACCAGCGGCAGCACGAACAGCGCGGTGGCCACCCACATGCTGCGCGCCTGGCTGCGTACCAGCTGCGGGAAATCAGCCAGCAGGAATTCCAGCGCACGCCGCCAGCGCGGGGGCGGCGTGCGGTAGAGCACGCCGTGGCCCTGCTGCATCAACAGCTGCAGGCGCGCCACCAGCTGCGGGCTGTAGCCGCGCCGGCGGGCCAGCGCCAACTGCTGGCACAGGCGCCGGTAGCGTTGCGGAAAATCTTCGTCGTTGAGCGTGGTCGGGTCCAGGGTGTTGCGCGCGTGCCGCGCACGGTCGCCACGCAGCGCGAACCAACGCTCCAATGCCTGCCACTCGGCCTGGTACCGGGCCACGAACTGTTCCTGCCTCATCGGCGCCCCAGCAGCCAGTTGGCCATGGCATACAGGCGCAGCACGCCGACCTGGCCCTGGCCGCCGCTGATCGGTGCGGCCACTGCGGCCAGTTCCTGCTGGCGCGGGCCGGACAGGCGCGGCGCGCGTTCGGCGAAGGCGATGATGGCGGCCTGTTCGGCCGGCTGCAGCGGCTGCGGCGGGGCCAGCACGGTGTCGATGGCCACGCTGCCCGAGAGCGGCCGGGCGCTGTCGTGCACGACCACGGTGCCGGCCACCAGGTCGCCGAGGCGGCGCCCGTTGCGGTCGAACAGGCTCGACAGCAGCCCCAGTGCATAGGCGAACGGCAGCATGTCCACGGTGCGCAGCAGGTTGCGGGTGATGGCCGCCATCCAGCCGATCGGCGCGCCGTCCTGCGCGACCACGCGCAGCCCCAGCACGCGCTTGCCCAGGGTGCGGCCCCACAGGGCTTCCTGCACGATGGTGTAGGCCCACATCAGCAGGAACATCAGGCCCAGGTACAGGCCTTGGCCGAACTCGCCCAGCACGGTGAGCGGAATGCTGAGCAGCATCAGCGCGCCGACACGGATCACGAAGTCGATCGCCCAGGCCAGCGCGCGCGGCACCGGGCCGGCGGCGGGCAGGTGCAGGGGCACGCCTTCGGGCGTGATCACTTCACGGTAGGTATCCAGCATGGGCGCGCTCATGCGCACACGTCACTCCGGACGGCTGCCAACGGCATGCGGTTCTCGACGGCTTCCTGGGTCGGGTGTCGACTGTACCGCGCGCCGCTCACATTCCCAAATACTTGTCCTTCAAGCGCACGTAGTGGTCGGCCGAGTAGTGCAGCGACTCGATCTCCTGGGCGCTGAGCGTGCGCACCGGGCGCGCCGGGTTGCCCACCCACAATTCGCCTTCGCCGACCACCTTGCCCGGCCCGATCACCGCGCCGGCCCCGACGAAGCTGTGCCGGCTGACCGTGGCCCCGTCCAGGATGCAGGCGCCCATGCCGATCAGGCTGTACTCGCCGATGGTGCAGGCGTGGATGATGGTGCCATGGCCCACGGTGACCCCTTCGCCGATCAGGGTCGGGTAGCCGCCCTTGTTGTACGGGCTGTGGTGGCTGACATGGATGATGGTGCCGTCCTGGATGTTGCTGCGCGCGCCGATCCGCACATGGTTGACGTCGCCACGGATCACCGTGCCGGGCCACACCGACACGTCGTCGCCCAGCACCACGTCACCGATGATGGTGCAGGCCGGGTCGATATAGGCGCGTTCGCCGACGACGGGGAAGGTGTCAAGAAAAGGACGAAGAGAAACCATGGGAAAAATTCCGGTAGAGCCACGCCCTGCGTGGCTGAAGCAATCAATCAGGCGACGCGACTACGCCGCGCGCGCTCCAGATGCACCAGCAGCAGCGAAATCGCCGCCGGGGTCATGCCCGGAATCCGCTGTGCCTGCCCAATGGTCTGCGGCCGCACCCGCTCCAGCTTCTGCTGCACCTCCGCCGAGAGCCCGCGCACGCCCGCGTAATCGAAGCCGGCGTCGATGGCGGTGTTCTCATGCCGCTGCTGGCGCTCGATCTCCTCGCGCTGGCGGTCCAGGTAACCGGCGTACTTCACGCCGATCTCCACTTGCTCGGCCACCTTCGCATCGTCCACGCCCGGGCCCAGCGAGGGCACCTGCATCAGCTTGGCGTAGTCCAGTTCGGGGCGCTTGATCAGGTCCAGCACGTTGGTTTCGCGGCTCACCGCCACGCCCAGCGTCGCTTCCACTTCACGACCCAGCGCATTGGCCGGGGTCGCCCACAGCGCACGCAGGCGCGCCGACTCCTGCGCCACCGCCTCCTGCTTGGCCTGGAACGCAGCCCAGCGGCGGTCGTCGACCACGCCCAGCCCACGACCGATCCCGGTCAGGCGCACGTCGGCGTTGTCTTCGCGCAGCTGCAGCCGGTACTCGGCGCGGCTGGTGAACATGCGGTACGGCTCGGTGGTGCCGTGGGTGATCAGGTCATCGACCAGCACGCCCAGGTAGGCCTCGTCGCGGCGCGGGCACCAGCCCGCTTCGTCGCGCACGTGGCGCGCGGCGTTCAAGCCGGCCAGCAGGCCCTGCGCGGCGGCTTCTTCATAGCCGGTGGTGCCGTTGATCTGGCCGGCGAAGAACAGCCCCGACACCGCCTTGGTTTCCAGCGTGTTGTTCAGTCCGCGCGGATCGAAGAAGTCGTATTCGATGGCGTAACCCGGGCGGGTGATGTGCGCGTTCTCGAAACCGCGGATGCTGCGCACCAGTGCCAGTTGCACATCGAACGGCAGCGAGGTGGAAATGCCGTTGGGGTAGATCTCCACCACGTCCAACCCTTCGGGTTCGACGAAGATCTGGTGGCTGGTCTTTTCGGCAAAGCGCACCACCTTGTCTTCGATCGACGGGCAGTAGCGCGGGCCGATGCCTTCGATCTGCCCGCTGTACAGCGGCGAGCGGTGCAGCGCGCTGCGGATGATCTCGTGGGTGTGCTCGCTGGTGTGGGTGATCCAGCAGCTCACCTGCTGCGGGTGCTCGTCCACGCTGCCCAGGAACGACATCACCGGGCGCGGATCGTCGCCGGGCTGCTCCTCCATCACGCTGTAGTCCAGCGAGCGGCCATCGATGCGCGGGGGCGTGCCGGTCTTGAGCCGGTCGATCGCGAACGGGCGCTCGCGCAGGCGTGCAGCCAACGTGGTGGCCGGCGGGTCGCCCATGCGGCCGGCGGCGTACTGGGTCTGGCCGACATGGATCTTGCCGGCCAGGAAGGTGCCGGCGGTCAGCACCACCGCCGGTGCGTTGAACTGCAGCCCAGTCTGGGTGATCACACCGCGCACCGCGTCGCCTTCAATGACCAGGTCGTCCACCGCGGCCTGGAACACGGTGAGGTTCGGCTGGGCCTCGACCATGCCGCGGATGGCCATGCGGTACAGGTTGCGGTCGGCCTGGCAGCGGGTGGCGCGCACGGCCGGGCCCTTGGACGCATTGAGCGTGCGCCACTGGATGCCGGCACGATCCGCGGCATGCGCCATGGCGCCGCCGAGGGCGTCGATCTCCTTGACCAGATGGCCCTTGCCGATCCCGCCGATGGCCGGGTTGCAGCTCATCGCGCCGATGGTTTCCACGTTGTGGGTCAGCAGCAGGGTGCGTACGCCACTGCGGGCAGCCGCCAGCGCGGCTTCGGTGCCGGCATGGCCGCCGCCGATCACGATGACGTCGTAGCCGTAGAAAGAATCGGTCATGGGGTGCTCGGAGCGGGGCCGGAACGGCCCGGATCAGCCCTGGGGCAGGGCGCGGGTGACAATTTTAGCGCCGTTCCGGGCGCTTCCCTGAATGGGGGCATGCAAAAAAATCCGCACCTGACCCTCAAGTTGGCACGTTATCTGCAGATAACCCAATAGCACCCAGGATGGCAGGCGCCGTCAGGCGCTACGGATCGGAATTGGAACAGGGGCTGATCCATGCGCATCCCGGGGAAGCAGAGGGGCCGGCAGTCGGGGGACTGTCGGCCCTGTTTTTTTTTGTCCCGCTTACGCCCGTAAAGCAGAAGGCCCCGCCATTGGCGGGGCCTTCTGCTTTGTAGGTGCCGACATCCGACAGGGCCGGAACAGGGGGGATCCAGATGTTCCTGTCGGATATCGACGTAGAGCTCAATGTGACGCCCGTGGTCGTTTTTGTCACTTTTCGACCGAGGTCGTCACTGCCTGCCTAGAGTGGACTGCCAGCCGGGTGAAAATCAAGCGGTCTCCGCACTCTTGTGTGCGCTGGTTCAACTTATTCACGTTCCGAGCGCTGGTTCAACTTGTTCATGTTCCGCCACGGCGAGCCATTGTTCCGCTGCTGCGGCGGATTCGGCCGGGACTGCGGCACGCTGGGCGGGCGCTGCTGCTGGACCTGCTGCGGCGGACGATCCGGACGCTGCGGGCGGCCCACCGAGTCCATGTTCCGCCACGGCGAGCCGCCGTTGTACGGCGGGCGCGGACGGTCCGGCGGACGCACCTGGCCGCCATTGCCGTTGCCGGGACGCGGCGGCGGGCGATGGTTGTGCGGCGGGCGGTAGTTCGGATACGGACGGTAGATCGGGTAGTTGTAATAGCCACCGTAGCCGCCATAGCCGTAGTAGCCACCGCCACCGTAGTAACCGCTGCCGTAGCCGTACGGATAGCCGGCCGGGTAGCGGTACTCCACCGACGGCGCACCGTGGTAGTAGCCGCTGCCACCACCGCCGCCGCCCACGTAGTCGTAGGTCGCGCAGCCGGACAGGGCCAACAACAGGCCGCCGGCGAACATCAGGCGCATCTTCATGATTCGAGTCCCCCCTAGGGTAGGTGTCCAGCTTCGGGCCGGGGCATTGAATCGGCCCTTAACTCGGGCCGGTGCGGATGAACCGTTGCCGTTTCATCCGTTAATCTTGTGTCATGACCGATTCATCCCTGCCCTGCGTCGATGACCTGTTGGCCGCCGCCGCGCGGATCGCGCCGCATGCCAGCGTAACCCCGGTGCTGCAGTCGCGCGCGCTGGACGCGTTGAGCGGCGCACGGCTGGCGTTCAAGGCCGAACATCTGCAGCGTGGCGGCGCGTTCAAGTTCCGCGGCGCCTGCAATGCGGTCTGGGCCCTGCCCGAGACGGTCGCCGCGCGCGGCGTGGTCACGCATTCCTCGGGTAATCACGGTGCCGCGCTTGCGTTGGCCGCGCGCACCCGGGGCATTGCCTGCCACGTGGTGGTGCCCGCCGGCGCGGTCGCGGCCAAGCTGGCCAATATCGAACGCCACGGGGCCACCTTGTGGCGCTGCACGCCCAGCATCGCCGCACGTGAGGCGATGTGCGCCCAGGTTGAAGCCGACACCGGTGCGACGCTGGTGCATCCCTATGCCGACGCGCGGGTGATCGCCGGGCAGGGCACCGCCGCGTTGGAGCTGATCGGCAGCCACGGACCCTTCGACACCCTGGTGGTGCCGGTGGGCGGTGGCGGGCTGGCGGCCGGCACCCGGTTGGCACTCCAGGCGGCCGCTCCGAATGCCCGGCTGGTACTGGCCGAACCGGCTGGCGCGGCCGATACCGCACGTTCGCTGGCCGCAGGCGCGCTGCGCCTGGATTTCGTCCCTGACACGATCTGCGACGGCCTGCGCGGCACCCTGGGTGCGCCCAACTTCGCGCTGCTGCACGGCGCGGCCGACGTGGTCGTGGTGGATGACGCGGCGACCGTGGCGGCCATGCGCCTGCTCTGGCAGGTGCTCAAGCAGGTGGTGGAACCTTCATCGGCCATCGCACTGGCCGCGATCCTGGCCGAACCGGCGCGCTTTGCCGGGCAGCGGGTCGGCGTTGTGCTGTCCGGCGGCAATGTCGACCTTGACGCGCTGCCATGGGCGCTGGCATGACCCGGCGCCACCGGGTCGGACTGGCCGGCTGGCTGTGGCGGTTGTGCCTGCTGCTGGCGGCGTGGCTGCTGTGCGTGACCGCGTGGATCGTCTGGGTCGGTGAGCGCGACCAGGCGGCGAAGGCCGACGCGATCATCGTGCTGGGCGCTGCCGCCTACGACGCCAAGCCCTCGCCGGTGTTCGAAGAGCGCATCCGACATGGTTTGGACCTGTACCACCAGGGCTATGCGCCACTGCTGATCTTCACCGGCGGCTATGGCGGCACTGGAGCGCGTTTTTCCGAATCGCAGGTGGCGCGCCGCTATGCGCTGAAGCAGGGCGTGCCGGAAAACGCGATCCTGATCGAAACCGCGTCGCGCACCACCCGGCAGAACCTGGTGGAAGCGCAGCGCCTGATGGAGAAGCGCAAGCTGCACCGGGTGATCATCGTCAGCGACCCGCTGCACATGGCGCGCGCGCTGCGCTTGGCGCGAGAGCTCGGGATCGATGCGCTGGCCTCGTCAACGCCTAGCACGCGCTTCCGCAGTTTCCACACCAGCTGGAAGTTCCTGGCGCAGGAGATCTATTTCTTCCACCGCGACATGATCTCGACCGGGGCCTGATCAGGTCGTCCTGCGACGGATCGGAATGGCCGACACCGGCACCGTGGCGACGTCATGTCCGTGCTCCCTGATCGGCGCGCCGGCTTCGGGCGCCCACGCATGCGCGTAGATCACTTCCCAGCTGCTCGGCAACGTGCCGTCTTCGCGGCGCAGCGGTTCGTAGGCGGCGCGCGCGGCGGCGAAACGGCCACGCCCGGTCAAGGTGTGGCGGCGGTCCTGGCGCGCGTTGGTGGCGCCGATCGCGCGCAGCTCGCGCATCAACGCGTCCATGTCCTTGTAGGTCAGGGTGAACAGGTCGCGGTCCAGCACCGGGTCGCGGAACCCGGACATCATCAGCGCGTCGCCAAACTGCGCGATCGGCGGGAAGCGGCTCACATGCGGGACGTCGTCGGCGCTGGCGAACGCGTCGCGCAGTTCGATCAGCGTTTCCGGCCCGAAGGTCGAACACACCAGCAGCCCGCCCGGCTTGAGCGCGCGGCGGAAGCCAGCGAACACCGCCGGCAGGTCGTCCACCCACTGCAGGCACAGGTTGCTGTAGATCACGTCAACGCTCTGGTCCAGCAGCGGCAACGCGCGCGCGTCGCCGCACACGCGCGAGAACGGCTTCCACCAACCGGCCTGCTTCTTCGACTCGCGCAGCATCGGCAGGGCCATGTCCAGCGCGATCACCTGCGCCTTCGGCCAGCGCTTCTTCATTGCCGCGCTCGCATGCCCGGTGCCGCTGCCAACGTCCAGCACCACCTCCGGCTGCCGCGCTTCCAGGTAATCCAGCGACTCGAGCAGGCGCTTTTCGACCTCGCGCTGCAGGGCAGCGGCGGCGTCGTAACTGGTGGCGGCACGCGAGAACGCGCGGCGGACATGCTGGGGATCGAAGTCGGTGGTCATGCAAGGCTCACTGCGGAAAGCAACTGCGGAAAACAGGAAGGTACGGGTCAGAACGTGCCAGGGTAGGCGCCGCCGTCGATCAGCAGGTTCTGCCCGGTGATGTAGCCGGCCTGCGCGCTGCACAGGAATGCACAGGCCGCGCCGAATTCGTCGGCCCTGCCGAAGCGGCCGGCGGGAATATGGGTGCGCTTGCGTTCGGCGATCTGCCCGGCGTCGACGCCCTGCTGCTGCGCCATGTAGGCGAAATTGCCGCGCAGGCGGTCGGTATCGAACTGGCCGGGCAGCAGGTTGTTGAGGGTCACGTTGTGGGCCACGGTGCGCCGCGCCAGCCCGGCCACGAAACCGGTCAGGCCCGATCGCGCACCGTTGGACAGCGCCAGGATGTCGATCGGTGCCTTCACCGACGACGAGGTGATGTTGACCACGCGGCCGAAGCCGCGCTCGATCATGCCGTCCACGGTGGCGCGGATCAGCGCGATCGGCGCCAGCATGTTCGCGTCCAGCGCCGCGATCCAGTCCGCGCGTTCGAACTGGCGGAAGTCGCCGGCCGGCGGGCCGCCGGCATTGGTGACCAGGATGTCCACCTGCGGGCAGGCCGCCAGTGCGGCGGCGCGGCCGGCGTCGGTGGTGACGTCGGCGACCACGGTGACCACCTTGCCGGCACCGGGAAGCGCCCGCAGTTCCGCACCCGCTTGTTCCAGTGCCTGTTCACCGCGTGCGGCGATCACCACGTTCACCCCTTCGCGGGCGAGTGCGCGGGCGCAGCCCAGGCCCAATCCCTTGCTGGCGGCGCAGACGAGGGCCCAGCGGCCGGCAATTCCAAGGTCCATGGCTCAGTTCCGTAAAGGCGGAAGGGTGGAAACAAAGTGGAGCAGCTGTGCGGCCACGTCGTCGGTGTGGCCGAGGAACGGCGCGTGGCCGCCATGGGCGACCACATGCACGCTGGAACGCGGTGCCAGCGCCGCAGCGGCCTGCATGCCACGCGCCGACACCAGCCGGTCGCGCTGCCCGGCCAGCCACAGGCTGGGGACCGGCAGGCTGGGCAGGGCGCCGCGCAGGTCGGTGCCCTCGAGCAGGCGCAGGCCTTCCTGCAGGGCGTGCGGCGCGGGCTCGCCGCGCTCCACCAGCATCGCGCGCAGGCTGCGCAGCTCCTGGCGGGCGTGCTCGGAGCCCATCGCATCCAGTGCCAGGAAGCGCTCCAGCGTGCCGCGGTAGTCGGTGGCCAGATCCTGGCCGAACTGTTCGAACACGGACGGTTCCACTGCGTGCGGCCAGTCCTCGCCACGCACGAAGCGCGGCGTGGCCGCGATCATCGCCAAGCCGCGCACCTTGGGCACGGTGGCCGCGGCGTGCAGTGCGAACAGGCCGCCCAGCGACCAGCCGCACCACACGGCCGGCGGGGTGGCGGCGGCAATCGCGTTGACCACGAAAGGCAGGCGCAGCGGCGTGGCATCGTCGCGGCTGTGGCCATGCCCGGGCAGGTCCACCCGATGCAGCTCGAACTGTGCGGCCAGCCGCTCCACCAGCGGTGCGAACACGCCGCCATGCAGGGCCCAGCCGTGGATCAGCACCAGCGCCGGCCCGCTGCCGGTCACCTCGATCTGCATGCTCACCGGTACCGCCCGTGCATCACGCGCTCAGTGCATCCAGTGACTGCTGGCGCAGCACATGGTCGCGCGCGTGCGCGATCGCGTCGGTCAATGCGCGCACTTCCGGAACGGTGTGCAGCGCGGACAGGGTCACGCGCAGGCGTGCCTTGCCCTCGGGCACGGTCGGCGGACGGATCGCGCTGACCAGGAAACCGGCTGCTTCCAACTCGGCCGACAGCGCCATCACGGTCGACTCGGCGCCGCACAGCAGCGGCTGGATCGGCGTGTCCGACGGCATCAGTTCGAGCCCGTGCTGGCGTGCGCCGGCACGGAACACGCCGACCAGTTCGGCCAGCTTCTCGCGGCGCCAGTCGTCGCGGCGGGCCAGCTTCACCGCCGCCAGGGCGGCAGCGGCCTGCGCCGGCGGCACGGCGGTGGTGTAGATGTAGGGGCGTGCGGTTTCGGCCAAATGCTGGATCAGCGCGTCATCGCCGACCACCACCGCACCACTGCCACCCAGTGCCTTGCCGAGCGTCACCAGCTGCAGCGGCACGTCGGCCACGCCCAGCCCGGCCTCGGCCACGCAGCCCCGGCCATGCTCGCCAACCACGCCCACGCCGTGCGCGTCGTCGACATACAGCAGGGCCTGCTGCATGCGCGCCACCAGCGACAGCGAGCGCAGCGGCGCGATATCGCCGTCCATGCTGAAGACGCCGTCGGTGACCAGCATCGCCGCGCCTTCGGCCGCATGCTTGAGCTGGCGCAGCGCGCCTTCGGTGTCCAGGTGCGGGTAGCGGCGCAGGCGGCAACCGGCCAGCCGCGCGGCGTCGAGCAGGCTGGCGTGGTTGAGCCGGTCCTGCACGCACACGTCATCTTCTTCGGTCAGCAGCGCCTGCTGCACGGCCAGGTTGGCGGCGAAGCCGCTGCCGAACAGCAGCGCGCGCGGGTAGCCGAGCCAGTCGGCCACTTCCTGCTCCAGCGCCTCGTGCAGCGCATGGTGGCCGCAGATCAGGTGCGAGGCGGTGGCGCCGGCGCCTTCGCGCGCGGCAGCGTCCTGCAGCGCACTGACCACGCCGAACTGCTGGGACAGGCCCAGGTAGTCGTTGCTGCAGAAGCCAGTGAGCCACTGGCCATTGAGTTCCAGACGCACGCCATCCCGGCGGGTCACGGTGCGGCGCACGCGGATCCGGCCCTGCGCATCGCGAAGCTTGCGCTGGGACTGAATACGGTCGTGCAGGTCAGGACGGGCCATGGTCGTCATGTCTCATGGGCGGGCAGGGGAGCTAGCGTACCCGGTTGCCGGGCGTTGCGCTGCACCGCCCGGGGCGGGGCTCAGGCCGCTTGTCCGCAACCGCCGCCGCAGGTGATGTCGGCATGCACGGTGCCCGGGTGGTCATGCCCTTCCGCGTCGACCTGCACCGCCATCGGGCGCAGTCCCAACCGGCTGAACAGGGCAAGGTCGCGCTCGGTGTCCGGGTTGCCGGTGGTCAGCAGCTTCTCCCCGTAGAAGATGGAGTTGGCCCCGGCCAGGAAGCACAGCGCCTGCAGCTCGTCGCTCATCGTCTCGCGCCCTGCCGAGAGCCGCACCATTGCCTTGGGCATGGTGATGCGGGCCACTGCGATCATGCGCACGAACTCGAACGGGTCCAGCTCGGCGCTGCCGTGCAGCGGCGTGCCGGCCACCTGCACCAGCCGGTTGATCGGCACCGAATCGGGGTGGGCCGGCAGGTTGGCCAGCGCCAGCAGCAGCCCTGCGCGGTGCGCACGGGTCTCGCCCATGCCGACGATGCCGCCGCAGCAGGTCTTCAGCCCGGCCTGGCGCACGTGTTCCAGCGTATCGAGCCGGTCCTGGTACTTGCGGGTATGGATGATCGAGTCGTAGTAATCCGGCGCGGTGTCCAGGTTGTGGTTGTAGTAGTCCAGCCCGGCCTCGCGCAGCGCGGCTGCCTGCGGGCCGTCGAGCATGCCCAGGGTGGCGCAGGTTTCCAGCCCCAGCGCCTTCACCTCGCGGATCATCGCCGCCACCTTCGGAATGTCGCGGTCCTTGGGCGAACGCCAGGCCGCACCCATGCAGAACCGCGACGCGCCCGCCGCCTTGGCCTGGCGCGCCTTGGCGACCACCTCGTCGGTGGCCATCAGCTTCTGCGCGCTCACCCCGGTGTCATAGCGCTGCGCCTGCGGGCAGTACGCGCAGTCTTCCGGGCAGCCGCCGGTCTTCACCGAGAGCAGGGTGGACACCTGCACCTCGGCCGGATCGAACGCTTCCCGATGCACGCCTGCGGCCCGGTACAGCAGCTCCGGGAGGGGCAGCTCAAACAGCGCCAGCAGCTCCTCGGGGTGCCAGTCGTGGCGGATGACAGAAGCCATGGGAGTGTCCTGACAGATTGCGGAAGCGAGGGGCGGCAGTCTGGTGAGGTTGCACGAGACTGTCAACCATATGGATATCCGCAAAGTTTACGATGCCGTGTGGTGGCTGGGACATCAGGTCTTGCCGCTGCGGTGCCTGGTCTGCGCCGATCCGGGTAACGAGGGGCTGGACCTGTGCGCCGCCTGTTATGCCGAGCTGCCGTGGAACGACCATGCCTGCCCGCTGTGCGCGCTGCCTTTGCCGCCGGACGAGCCTGTAGCCGCCTGCGGGGCATGTCTGCGTCAGCCGCCACGGCAGATGGGCGCTGCGGCCACCTTCATCTATGCGCCGCCGATTGACCGACTGGTGCTGCGTTTCAAGTTCCATCAGGACCTGGCGGCGGGGCGGCTGTTGTCGCAGTTGATGCTGCAGGCAGTGCCGGAGTTCGCGTTGGACCCGCTGATGCCGATGCCGCTGCACCGGCGGCGGCTGCGCGAGCGCGGTTACGACCAGGCGCGGGAGCTGGCCCGGCCCCTGGCGCGTGAACTGGGCGTGCCGCTGTGGTCGGGGCTGTGCCGCAGCCGCGCCACGGTGGCGCAGTCGACGCTGGACGCGGAGGCCCGCCGCCAGAACCTGCGCGGGGCCTTCGCCGTAACGGCCACCCCGCCGTCCCGGCTGACCCTGGTCGATGATGTGATGACCACTGGCGCCACCCTGGACGCGGCCATGCGCGCACTGAAACGGTCCGGGATGGAGCAGGCCACGCTGTGGGTATGCGCCCGCGCGCCATGACGCCTTGTCGCGGCGCCCATGCAGGCCTAGCATCGCGCTTGACCTCCTTCACAGGAACACCGTCATGAGCCAGGCGTCGGATCTGCGCGGTACCTCGTTGTTGTCGTGGGTGGGCCGCAGCTGGTGGGTACTGCTGCTGTACGGGCTGGTGGCCATCGGCTTCGGCCTGATCGCGGTGATGCGTCCCCTGTCGGCGGCAGCCGGCCTGGCCTGGGCCATCGGGGTCATGGCCCTGATCGAAGGCCTGATCAGCCTGTTCGCGGTATTCGGCGGCAACAGCGGCGCGCCGCGCGGCTGGGCGCTGGTGTACGCAGTGGCGTCCGTCGGCTTCGGTGCACTGGCGGTGATCAATCCACTGGTGACCGCAAAGGTCCTGGTACTGCTGCTGGCGATCTGGCTGGTCATGGCCGGCGTGTACCGCATCGTCTACGCGATCCGGGTGCGCAAGCAGATCGAAGGCGAATGGCTGCTCATCCTCAGCGGCCTGCTGGCCATCGTGCTGGGCGGCATGATGTTCGCCAACCCGCTGGGCGGGGTGGCGGTAACCACGCTGTGGATCGGTATCGGCAGCCTGCTGTACGGCTTCCTGCAGATCGCCGTGGCGTTCCGGCTGCGGAAGCTTCGCTGAGGCTTCCGAAGCGCTCTTACCGGAACCGCGCCTCGATCTCTTCCAGCGTCTTGCCTTTGGTTTCCGGCAGCAGGAACGCGGCCACCAGGAAGTACAGCAACGTGCAGCCGGCCCAGAAGAAGAACATGCTGGCGTAGCCGTGGTGGCCTACCGTGGGCAGGAAGATCGCGGCGATCACGGTGGACACGAACTGGTTGATCAGCAGCGCGATGCTCATGCCGTTGGAACGGATCCGGGTGGGCATCAGCTCGGACAGTGCCAACCACACGCACACGCCCGGACCTACCGCGAAGAAGGCCACGAACAGCAGGATGCAGCCGGCGACCAGCCAGCCATGGGTCGGCGACGGTACCGGGCCGATCACCGCACGTTCGATCACCAGCGGCGCGCTTGCAGCGGCGGCCGGGTCCGGGAACGGATTGAGGTGGATACGGCGGAAGAACGCGCCGATCACACTGTCGGCCGAGACCGCGTCTTCGCGGCGGATCTGCAGGGTGGTATCGACCGGGTTGTCGCTGCGCAGCGAGCGCACGTTGCTGAAGCCACCATAGGAATAAGACACGGTGAGCTGCAGCGGCTGCCCCTCGGCGCTGCCGTCCAGGCGGCGCCACTGCGCGGCGTCCATCGGCAGCGCAAGGGAATCGCCGACCAGCTGCTGCTGCAGCGTGGCGTGCACGTCCAACCGGCCATGCTCGCTGCGCACGAACAGCAGCGCCGCGCACAGCAACGCCACGGTGATGCCGCCGGTACCCAGCATCAGCAGGAACTTGCGGCCCTTGCGGTCCACCAGCACCAACGCGACCACGGTCATCAGCGCATTGAGCAGCTTGATCGAAACGTCGGCCCAGTTGGCCACCGCTCCGGGCAGGCCGGCCTGGTGCAGGATGTTCACCGCATAGGCCAGCACCGAATTGATGCCGGTGGCCTGGGTGAAGGCCAGCACCAGGCAGGCCAGTATGAATGGCCACACGTAACGGCGGCTCAGGAGCGGGTCGCGCTCTGCGGGCGTGCCGTCGCTGGCGGGGGCGTCAGGCGCCTGCATGCGGGCCAGGGTGGCTTCCACCTCGGTCGGCGCCACGGTGCGCTGCAGTGCGCGGCGGGCTTTGTCGATGCGACCGCGGCGCACCAGCCAACGCGGCGATTCGCTGATCAGCAGCGCGCCGCCGGTGAACATTAGCCCCGGCAGCAGGCAGCTCCAGAAGATGGTGCGCCATGCATGGTCCTTCACCGCGAACAGCAGGCGCTGCTGCTCATCGCCGGGCAGGTGCGCCACGGCTGCCGTGGCCACGTCAACGCTGTGGGCGTGGTACAGGCCGATCACCGCCGCCAACACCAGGCCGATGGTGAGCAGCAGCTGGAACATGGCCGCACCGCGCCCGCGCCGCTCCGGGCTGAGGACTTCAGCCAGGTACAGCGGCACCACCACACCGATCAGGCCGCCGCTGATGCCCTGCAACAGCCGCCCCATCAACAGCGGTCCGTAGCCCTCCGAGAGCGCCATCACCGGAATGCTGGCGGTGAACAACAGCCCGGCCAGCACCATCGCCCCGCGCCGCCCGATCAGGTCGGCCACCGCGCCGGCAAACAATGATGAGAGCACGCTGCCCAGCAGTACCGCTGCCACAACGAAGCCCAGCTGCTGGGTGGTGAGATGCCAGCTGGCCGTAGCGGTGGCCTCGAGATAAGGCAGCGCGCCAGCGATGATGCCGATGTCGATGCCGTAGAGCAGGCCGCCCATGCCGCCAATGAACAGCAGATAGCGCACCGGCCAACGCGGTGCGTCGGCGACAGCGGGCACGGGCATGGCGGCGGAAGCGTCGTTCATGGTGCGGTCCTGTCTACGTTTTGAGCGCGCCGCAGCCGGCGCGGAGTGACTTAGTCGAGCGTGATGCGTTCGCCTTCCACCACGACCTGCTGCACGCGCAGGTCGCGGTCGAGCACCACCAGGTCCGCCCAGGCGCCAGGTTGCAGGCGACCCCGGTCTTCCAGCCCCAGATAGTCGGCCGGGAAGCGTGAAACACGGTCGGAGGCGTCATCCAGCGCCAGTCCCAGCGCAACCAGGTTGCGCAGCGCCTGGTCCATGGTCAGTGCGCTGCCGGCCAGCGAACCGCTTTCCAGGCGCACGCAGCCCAGGCACTTGTGCACCCGCTGCACGCCGAGCGCGTACTCGCCATCGGGCATGCCGGTGGCGGCGGTGGCGTCGGTCACGCAGTACAGGCGCGGGATCGCGCGCAATGCGGTGCGGATCGCGCCGGGGTGGACGTGTTGCAGGTCGGGGATGAGTTCGGCGTACTGCGCATGCGCCAGTGCCGCGGTGGCGATGCCGGGGTGGTAGTGGTCCACGCCGGTCATGCCGTTGAACAGATGGGTGAAGCCCGCTGCGCCGGCGTCCAGCGCCGCTACGCCCTCTTCATAACTGCCGGCGCTGTGACCCAGCTGCACGCGGATGCCCAGCGCACTCAAGGCGGGAATCAGCGCCAGGTGCTGGCCGATCTCCGGCGCCATGGTCAGCACCTTGATCGGTGCGATGGCGTGCAGCTGGCGCACGTCGTCCAGCGTGGCTTCCACCACCAGCGGCGGCTGCGCGCCCAGCCGTTCGGCGCTGATGAAGGGCCCTTCCAGATGCACGCCCAGCACGCGGGCGGTGCCCGGCGCGCGCTGCGTGATCGCACCTGCCAACCCCTGCAGCGCACGCACGATGTCGTCCGCCTCGGCGGTCATGGTCGTGCCCAGCAGGGCGGTGGTGCCATGCCGCGCATGCGCGCGCGCTACGGTCACCGCCGTGTCGCCGCCCTGCATGATGTCCACCCCAGCACCGCCATGCACATGCAGGTCGATGAAGCCCGGCAGGATGTACGGCACCTCGTTGTCGCCACGCGGGTCGGCGTGCTCGCTGCGGATCGCAACGATGCGCTGGTCGAAGTGGATGTCGCCACGCACCCACCCGGACGGGGTCAGTACGCGGCCATGCAGGAAGGCGGCAGGGTTCACGGCGGGGACTCGGCGATGATCACTTCGATGCCCAGCTTCTGCAGCCCGTCCAGGTAGTCCGGGTCGATGCTGGCGTCGGTGATGATGGTGTGGACCTGGTCGAGGCGGGCGATGCGGTGCAGGCTGACGTGGCCGAACTTGGACGCGTCGGTCAGCACCACCACGCGGCGCGCGCGCTCCACCATGCGGTGGTTGAGGCGGGCTTCGGCTTCGTGGTGGGTGGTGAGCCCGAACTGCAGGTCCAGGCCATCCACGCCCAGGAACAGGGTGTCGAAACTGTAGGTGTTGAGGCTGGCCTCGGCTTGGCTGCCCTGCAGCGACAGCGATTGCTTGCGCAGCAGGCCGCCGGTGAGCAGCAGTTCCACGCCCGGTGCATTGGCCAGTTCCCAGGCGATGTTGAGCCCGTTGGTCATCACTGTCACGTCCTGGTGTTCGCGCAGGTGGCGGGCCAGGGTCATGGTGGTGGACCCGGAGTCGATGATGATGTTGTCGCCGGCCCGCACCAGCCGCGCGGCATGCGCGCCGATGCTGTCCTTCAGCGGCAGGTTCAGCGCGTCCTTCTGGTGGATGTCCTGTTCCAGCGGCGGCTTGCGCACCAGCGTGGCACCGCCGTGGGTGCGCGTGGCCAGGCCCTGCGACTCGATGTGGGTCAGGTCGGCACGGATGGTCACGGCCGACACGCCGAAACGGTCCACCAGTTCACTGACCTGCACGTTGCCGTGGTCGACCAGCAACTGCAGGATCTGCTGGCGGCGCTGCCGTGTGTTTCGCATGAAGGCGATTCCGTTCGGAAGGAAAGCCGAAGCTTACCGTTCCGAAACCTCCGTGGCAGAAAAACTTTCGTTGACGCACACTCGCGCGTACTCGGCCAAGCGCAGCCCCACCTTGTGGCGGATCAGCGCCAGCGGCTCGACGGCCAGCACGCCGGCCTGCACCGCACGGGTCTGCTCCGGCAGGAACTGGCTGAGCAGCATCAGCGGCGGTGGCACCCGGGTCAGGTTGTCGACCAGCGTGGCCAACGCCGCCTGCACTTCCGGCTCACCCCAGTAGTAGCGGCTGCGGTCGCTCAGCGAGTACGCACGCAGCAGGCGCTGTTCGTGCGCGCTGCCGGTGTAATAGCTGGCCCAGCTGCCGGGCTTGTCCAGCATGCAGCGCTCCAGCACGTCGATCAGCTGCGAGGCCTCGGCGGCGGGCAGCAGTTCGCGTTCGATCATCGCCAGCGCGAACACCGCTTCGCGGAACGCATACGTCGCGGCCGGACCGACCTTGAGGATGGCGAAATGGTCGCGCACCAGCGCGTGCAGGCCCGCTTCGGTCTGGTAGTCGGTGGAGTGCGCCTCGAACACGATGCGCGGCTGGGTTTCCACGAACGCGGAGAGCGCCTGCGCGGCGGCCGGGTCGTAGTAGTGCACGCTGCTGTGGTCAAAATCCACGCCGGGTTGCACCACCATCGCGATCACCCGTTCCCATGCCGGCAGCAGGTCCGGTGCAGAGAAGGCTTCGCGATGGATCGCCAGCGTGAGCGCGGCGGCCGTCGGCGTGGTTACCGCCAGCCCGCCTTCCAGCGAGGCCTCGCCGCCCGGCACCGGCACTTCGGTGCCGATCACATACACCGGTGGCGGCAGGCCGTTCTCGGCAGCGGTACGCTCGGCGATGCGCGCCAGCTCCGCCGAACGCGCCGCGACGATGGCGTCGGGCAGCGGGGTCGGATCGTCGGCGCAGGACATGCTGCAGTCCAGGTGGATCTTGTGGAAGCCGGCCGCCACGTACGCAGCGATCAGCGTGCGCGCGTTGGCCATCGCCACGTCGGCAGGCCCCTTCTGCCAGGCATTCGGACCGAGGTGGTCGCCGCCCAGGATGAGCCGCTCCACCGGGAAATCGTGGTTGCGTGCCAGCCTCAGTACGTAGTCGCGGTACTGCGGCGGGGTCATGCCGGTATAGCCGCCGAACTGGTCCACCTGGTTGGAGGTGGCTTCGACAAGCAGCACCGTGTCGTACGTACGCGCCACGTCCATGGCCGCCAGCAGCACCTGCTCGTTGCTGCAGCACACGCTGTACAGGCCAACAGGCTGGCCCTGGCGATGGGCAGCGATCAACGATTGAACGGCAGACATGGCAGCACTCCTGGCGCAGCAGAATGGGGGAAGGGATTCAGGGCGCGCCGTGCAGCTGGCGGGCCAGCAACGCCGCGCCGCGTGCACCGCCGGCATCGCCGAACACCGGCGGCAGGATCGGCGGCACGCGCACGCCATTGAACAGGTAGGGCGCGATGGCCGCAGGCAGGTCGCGGTACAGCTGTTCCAGCTTGGAAAGGCCGCCGCCCAGCACGATCACGTGCGGGTCCAGCGCCAGGATCAGGCTGGCGAAGCTGTAGCCGAGCAGGTCGCGATGGATCGCCAGTGCGCGCAGCGCGATCGGGTCGCCGGCGTGCGCCAGCTCGACCACCGTAGTGGCGTCGCGGGCCTGGCCGCCGTGGCGTTCGTGGATCATGGCCAGGCCGCTGCCGGACACGTAGCGCTCCAGGCAGCCGCGCAGGCCGCAACCGCAGTCCAGCAGTGGCAGGTCGTGGCGCAGCTGCAGGGTGGCGGGCAGGCTCCAGTGACCCCACTCGCCGGCGATGCCGTTGTTGCCAGCCACCAGCTGGCCGTGCAGGCAGTAGCCGCCGCCGGCACCGGTGCCCAGGATGACGCCGAACATGCTGGGGTAACCGGCCGCGGCACCGTCATGCGCCTCGGACAGCGCAAAGCACTGCAGGTCGTTGCCCAGCGCGAGCCGGCGTTGCAGCCGCGCTTCCAGATCGTGCCCGACGGTACGCCCGCTCAGGGCCGGTACGTTGGCGCTGAGCTGCACACCGCTGTCGCGGTCGCGCACGCCGGGCAGTCCGATGCCCACTGCACTGGCGCGCGTTCCGAGCGCAGCGTCGGCATCGTCCACCAGCTGGCCGATGGTTTCGACGAACGCGGCGTAGTCGTGGGTGGGGGTGGCCACGCGCTGGCGGTGGTGCACCTTCAGTCCGGCATCGCACGCCACTAGTTCGATCTTGGTGCCACCGATGTCGATGCCATACCAGCGCTGCAGGGGCGTATCGGACTCAGCCATGGTCGTGGATGGTCACGCCCTGCACCACGCGATTGACCGTGCCGTCGGGGAAGGGGTTGTCGGGGGTCAGGCCCAGCGCGGCCGAACGCTGCAGCGCGAAGCACTGCGCCATCACCAGCCAGAGCGGGGCGAGCCAGGTGTCGGGCAGGGCGGGCACGTCGAGCACGAAGTCGCCTTCGGCGCTGTCCGCGCCGGCCGGGCCGACCGAGATCACCCGCGCGGCGATGCCATCACGACGCAGCTCTTCCAGCAGGTCCTGCTCATAGCGGCGTGCCAGCGGCTGCGCGCTGCGCAGCATCACCACCAGCGTGGTGCCGTTGAGCGTGGATTTGGGGCCGTGGCGGAAGCCCAGCGGCGTGTTGGCCAGTGCGAGCACGCGGCCGGCGGTGAGCTCCAGTACCTTCAACGCGGCTTCGCGTGCGGTAGCCTCCAGCGGTCCGCTGCCCAGATAGATCACCCGCGAGATGTCACCTTGCGCAAGCGCAGCGACCGGCGCGTCCCAGGCCTGCACGGCCTGTTCGCCACACTGTGCGAGGTTGCGCAGGCGCGCGGTGCGTTCGGCCCACGGAGCACGCTCGAACACGCTCAGGGCGGCCAGCAGCATGCAGCTCAGGCTGCTGGTCATGGCGAACGCGCGGTCGCAGCTGGCCGGCGGCATCAGCAGAGACAGCGTGTCGCTGCGACCCTGGCCGCGCTGCGCCAGCGCGCCATCGGCATTGCAGGTGATGTCCAGGAAGCGCGCCTCGTCCACCTGCGCACGCACCAGTTCCACTGCTGCCACGCTCTCCGGGCTGGAACCGCTGCGCCCGAACGACACCAGCAGGGTCGGGCGGTCGCGCTGCAGGTACAGCGCCGGGTGGGTCAGCAGGCTGGTGGTGTGGAGGGCGCGCATGTCGGCCGGCCATTGCGCGTTGATCTGGTCGGCCACCATCTCGGCAATGAAGCCCGAGCTTCCGGCGCCGGTGAAGATCACCCGCTGGTTGGGATCGTTCAGGGCGTCGCCCAGGAAGGCGTCGATTCGTTCGCGCGCGCCGTCGATCACCGCAGCCAGGTTCGACCACAGGGCCGGTTGCTGCGCGATCTCTTCAGCGGTGTGCGCGCCACCAAGGCGCTGCCAGGCGGGCAAATCAGGGAGCAGGGTGACGTCCATTCGCGATTCCTGTTGGGCAGGCAAACAATCTTCGTTTTCTTTCGAAATGTCAAATAACGAAAGATATAAATAAGATTGGTCGGTCACAGTTTGCAATCGCAATTTTCCGCACGGCGCAATCGGAATCGTGTGCGCCTCGACGCCTCAAGGGAAAATCCGCGCATTCAGGTGGCAGAAAGCAAGTGGTGCTTTGCATCAACTTTCGTTTCAAACAAATTCCTAAGCTTTTTTCTTTGCAATTTATTGACATCTTTCGACAGCCTGCCCCATAGTCGGCCGCACTGGTTTCGGACACCCGCCAACTGCGGGCTTTGGGGGCGAAGTGGTTACCCGTTGTCGACGCACCGTACTGGCCATCGCGCTGCTTTCGTCCCTGTCGCTGGCGGCCCTGCCTGCGATGGCCGCGCCGCTGGGCAATCTCGCCACGGTGCAGGCTGCGCCTGGCAGCGAGACCACCGCCTGGAACCTCAGCACCGACAATGGCATGACCGTGCGCGTGGACCTGCTGCGCACCGATCTGCTGCGCGTGCAGGCCAGCCGCACCGGCACGTTGCAACCGGCGGGCGACAAGGCTGCGCCGATTGTGTTGCCGCAGCCTGCCAGCGCCGTGCCGTTCACGCTTGAAGAAGACGCCGCCGAGGTGCGCATCCGCACCGACGCGCTGGTACTGCACATCCAGCGAAAGCCACTGCGGCTTGCACTGGACCGCCGCGAGGGCGGCAAGGACGTGGCGCTGTGGCGCGAACTGCAACCGCTGGACCTGGACACCGCACAGAGCGTGCAGGTGCTCAGCAGCCAGCCGGACGAGCAGTTCGTCGGCGGCGGCCAGCAGAACGGCCGGTTCGCCTTCAAGGGGCGCGAACTGGAGGTGTCCTATTCCGGCGGCTGGGAAGAGGGCGACCGCCCCAACCCCGCGCCAATGCTGCTCAGCTCGCGTGGCTGGGGCATGCTGCGCAACACCTGGAGCGATGGCAGCTACGACCTGCGCCAGGCCGACCAGGCCACGCTGCTGCATCGCGAAGACCGCTTCGATGCCTATTACTTCGTCGGCGACGGTCTGCCCGCGCTGCTGGATCGCTACACCGCGCTGACCGGCCGCGCCGCGTTGCTGCCGCGCTGGGCGTTCTCGTATGGCGACGCCGACTGCTACAACGACGGCGACAACATCAAGAAGCCCGGCAGCGTGCCCGAAGGCTGGAGCGATGGCCCCACCGGCACCACCCCGGACGTGGTCGACAGCGTGGCGAAGCAGTACCGCGCGCACGACATGCCTGGTGGCTGGATCCTGCCCAACGACGGCTACGGCTGCGGCTACAAGGGCCTTCCGGAGACCGTGAAGGGCCTGGCCGGCTACGGTTTCAAGACCGGGCTGTGGACCGAGAACGGCGTGGACAAGATCGCCTGGGAAGTGGGCACCGCCGGTACCCGCGTGCAGAAGCTGGACGTGGCCTGGACCGGCAAGGGCTACCAGTTCGCGATGGACGCCAACCAATCCGCGTTCAACGGCATCCTGCACAACTCCGACTCGCGCCCGTTCCTGTGGACGGTGATGGGCTGGGCCGGCATCCAGCGTTACGCGGTGGCCTGGACCGGCGACCAGAGCAGCAGCTGGGACTACATCCGCTGGCACATTCCCACCTTGGTCGGTTCCGGGCTGTCCGGCATGGCCTACGCCAGCGGCGACGTGGATGCGATTTTCGGCGGCAGCGCCGAAACCTTCACCCGCGACCTGCAGTGGAAGGCGTTCACTCCCGTGCTGATGGGCATGTCCGGCTGGTCGGGCAGTGCGCGCAAGCACCCGTGGTGGTACGACGAACCCTACCGCAGCATCAACCGCGACTACCTCAAGCTCAAGATGCGCATGAC
Source organism: Stenotrophomonas aracearum (assembly GCF_031834615.1). Lineage (NCBI taxonomy): Bacteria > Pseudomonadati > Pseudomonadota > Gammaproteobacteria > Lysobacterales > Lysobacteraceae > Stenotrophomonas > Stenotrophomonas aracearum. The sequence goes on along the minus strand of NZ_CP115543.1, from coordinate 4,024,765 downwards.
CCCGTACATGTACGGGCTGGCGCATGAGGCGGCCACCACCGGCGCACCGATCCTGCGCGCGCTGATGTGGGACTACCCGCAGGATCCGAATGCGTGGGACGAAACGTTCAAGTACCAGTTCCTGCTCGGCCGCGACCTGCTGGTGGCGCCGGTGTACCGCAGCCAGGCCGCCAGCCGTGGTTGGCGCCGCGACATCCATCTGCCGCAGGGCCGCTGGATCGACTACTGGGACGGTCGAGAACTTCAGGTGGGGGCGGAAGGCCGCACCCTGGATCGTCCGGTGGAACTGGCCACGATTCCCCTGTTCGTGCGCGCCGGTGCGATCGTGCCGATGTACCCGGAGATGCTGTTCGACGGCGAGAAGCCGCTCGACGAAGTCACCTTCGACCTGTACCCACAGGGCAGCTCGCAGTACACGCTGTACGAAGACGACGGCAACACCCGCCGCTATGAGAAGGGCGAGTCCAGCCAGCAGCAGGTGCGCATGCAGGCACCGGCGCAGGGCAGCGGTCCGGTGCAGGTCAGCATCGACGGCGTACGCGGCCAGTACCAGGGCCAGCTGGCGCAGCGCCGCTATGCGCTGCGCGTGCTGAGCCGGCAGCGCCCGACGGCGGTGGCCCTCGACGGCCGCGCCCTGCCAATGCTGGCCGACGCTGCCGCGTGGAACGGGGCCAGCGAAGGCTGGTACTACGACGCTGCCGAGCGCAAGGGCACCGTGCATGTGCGCACCGCTGCGGTGGACATCCGCACGCCGCTGGCCTTCCAGCTCGACATCCCGCAGGCCACGGCGCCTGTCGACGACGCCTTCCCCGCCGCGCCGGTGCTGGGCCGCGCGCTGCCCGCCGACAGCCTGCTGGTGGTCAACCGCCCGGCCGAAGAGCGCGGCTATGAACTGGAGAAAGCCTTCGACGACGACCCGGCCACCTGGTTCCGCACCGTGCGCAACCAGGCCGTGCGCACCGGCGCCCACGAATGGGTGATCGGGTTCGGCGAACGCCGACTGGTCGATGGCATCGTGCTGGCGCCGCGCAACGACCAGCACTGGAAGAGTGGCCAGGTCCGCGACTACGAGATCTACCTGGCCGACACCAACGGCGAATGGGGCGAGCCGATCAAGCGTGGCCGCCTGGCACTCAAGCAGGACAAGCAGCAGATCGACTTCCCCGCGCACGCTGGCCGCCTGCTGCGCTTCCGCGTGCTCAGCGTGCAGAACCCGGAAGGCGACGGCGCCGCCGGAAGCGATCCGATGGTCACCGCCGCGCAGGGCAGCGTCGCCCGCGCGGTGGACGCCCTGCAGCCGCGCGACGTCGGGCCGATCACGCTCAGTACGTTCCAGATCCTGGAGCACCAGGTACCCGAGCGTCCGGCGCAGCAGCGCTACCTCTCCGAGCTGGCGCTGCCCGCCGCCGCGACCGCACAGGTGCGCGCCGACCTCGCCTTCCAGGGCGGCCAGCCGATGCGCATGAACGGCCTGCTGTTCCGCCGTGGACTGGGCGTGGGTCCGGCCAGCCGCATCGACCTGCAGTTGCAGGGCCAGTGGCGCCTGCTGCGTGCCGACCTCGGTATCGATGACGCCTGCCGCACCGCTGGTGGCATGCAGTTCCAGGTCTGGGGCGATGGCCGGCTGCTGTACGACAGCGGCCTGGTCAAGGCGCCGGGCGTGGTCAAACCCGAACTCGACATCCGCGGGCTGCAGACCCTCAGCCTGCGCACCCTGGGCGCACAAGGCACGCAGCCTACCCAGGTATGCGGCAACTGGGCCAACGCCGCACTGATCGGACAGGAGGGCGATACCGCCAGCATCGTATCGCCGTAACCCACCGCACCACGCTTCATACCACCTCACCCCACGGTTTCCCGACTTCGGCCCTCTGGCCGTGGTGCGGGGAACTGTTGCCCGAAACAAACCCACCCTGGCAGCCCCACGCTGCGGAATGTACAAGGAGCCAACGATGTTGAACGCACGCCATCGCCGCATCCCCGCCACACCCTTGTCCGTCGCGCTGGGCCTTGCCCTGGCTGTGAGCGGTCCCGCGTTCGCGCAGGACGACGACACCGCCACCGACGCCAAGTCAAAAGCCAACGCTACCGAACTCGCGCGCGTGCAGGTCACCGGCTCCAACATCCGCCGCAGCGACGTGGAAACGTCCTCGCCGGTGCAGGTGATCAGCAAGCAGGACATCGAGAACATGGGGGCGCGCACGCTGCTGCAGGTGCTCGACAACCTGCCGGCTGCGCGGCCCGGCCAGCAGGATTCGCGTTCGCTGTTCACCGGCTCCGACGGCGCCTCGCAGGCCAACCTGCGCGGCCTGGGCGCGCAGGGCACGCTGGTGCTGCTCAACGGTCGCCGCCTCTCGTACTACGGCGCGCCCGCCGGGTTCCAGACCCAGTTCGTCAACATCGACGCCATTCCCGCTGCCGCCATCGAACGCATGGAAGTGCTGACCGATGGCGCCTCGGCCGTGTACGGTACCGACGCGGTCGCCGGCGTGATCAACGTGATCACCAAGCAGAGCTACCAGGGCGCGGAGGTCAACATCACCGCCGACCGTTCCTCGCGCATCGACTCCTACGGCGAGCAGCAGGGCAGCATCACCGCCGGCTTCGGCGACCTCGACGAGGACCGCTACAACATCTACGCCTCGGTCAACCTGTACCGGCGCAACGCGATTCCGCTCAGCGACTTCTACGACAAGCGGCCCAGCCAGTATTACGTCAACAACCCGAACTACATCACCAACCTGCGCCTGGGCACCGGCAGCAAGCCGGGCGTGTTCAACCCGGGTAGCTACTTTGCCTTCGATCCGACCACCAACGCGCTGGTGCGTGAAGCGGCACCGGGCTGCAACAACGTCCTGTCCGACGCGGCAGGCACGCGCTGCATCTGGGAAACGTGGATGAACCGCGAGATCGACGCCGGTGCCAAGACCGAGCGCGCCACCGCGTACATCAGCTCGCACTTCCTGATTGGCGACACCACCGAGGCCTTCGCCGAAGTCACCTACACCGACATCGATCTGACCGCCAACGGCGGTACGCCCTCGGCCTACAACACCACCACCGGCAATCCGTCGAGCTGGTACTCGCGCAACACCGGCAACGTGGTCAATCAGTTCCTCACCCCCTATCTGGGGCCGAACAACGTCTACAACCTCGCCAGCCCAGAGCTGAAGGCCCTGATGGGTGGCGTAGTGGGCTTGAACTACCTGATGCAGGACGTGGGCGCCAACCACTTCGGCCAGCGCAACACCGACCAGAGTTACCGTGTACTGGCCGGCCTGCGCGGCAGTCTGGGCGAAGACTGGAACTGGGAGACCGCGTTCGCCACCGCCGGTACGCACTCGGTGACCTACCAGACGGTCAACGTGAATTTGGACGGCTTCGAGCGCGCCTTCGGCCCGTACACCATCGACCCCGGTACCGGGCGGGTGATCATCTCCGACAATCCGGCCTACCAGTTTGGCGTGATCAGTGAAGCCAACGCCCAGCTGATCCGCGAGGCGTACCCGACCTTCGACATCCAGTCCTGGACCCGCCTGCATACGCTGGACGGCAAGATCGAAGGCCCGTTGTTCAGCATGCCGGCCGGTGACGTGCGCGCGGCCTTCGGCTTCAACGCCACCCGCGAAACCTTCTACACCCCCGGCAACGAAGACGCGGCCAACGGCCTGATCACCCAGCAGGGCGGCTCGTGGTTCGACGGCAAGCGCAACACCTACGCGCTGTTCGCCGAAGCGGTGGCGCCGCTGACCGACAAGCTGGAACTCGACGCGGCACTGCGCGTGGACAAGTATCCCAACTTCAGCGCCAACCTCGCCCCGAAGATCGGCCTGAAGTACCAGGTGCTGCCACAGCTGCTGCTGCGCGGTACCTACTCCGAAGGCTTCCGCGCCCCGAGCCTGGCCGAGGCCGGCACCGGCGGCGTGTTCGCACAGCTGGGCGGTTTCGAGGACGACATCCGTTGCGATGAAACCAACGCCATCGCCAACCTGCTGCGCCAGTCCAACCGCCCCGGCGACGTCGACCTGGGCAACTCGCTGCTCAACAGCGACTGCAGCCGTACCGTGGCGCGCATGACCCAGCCCAACCAGGACCTGAAGCCGGAGAAGGCGAAGATCTCCACGCTCGGCTTCGTCTACGAGCCGGCCAGCTGGATGTCGATCTCCGCCGACTACTGGTTCATCTATCGCCGCAACGAGATTGCCGCGCCGGACTACAGCAAGGAGCAGGACATCCTTTCGATGACCCGCAACCCGATCAGCGACAATGACCGCGCGAACGAGGCCGCGCTGGCCCAGATGTGTGCCGATCCGGCCAGCGGCGTCAGCTGCCCCGGCGCACTGCCGGGCTACAGCGTGGGTAACGTGGCGGCGGTGGTGGGCCAGTACAAGAACCAGGGCCGCACCCTGGTGGACGGTTTCGATATCGACGCGCGCAGCCGCTTCTCGCTGGGCGATTGGGGTTCGTTGAACGTCGGCATGGCGGCCACCATCGCACGCCGCAAGGAGGCCTACATCAACGATGAAGATCGCTGGTACTACGGCAATACCATCGGCTACTACGGCAACCCGCGCCTGCGCGCCACGCTGAACGCCGACTGGAACTACAAGCAGGTCACCACCAGCTTCTTCATCAACTACGTGGGCACCACCAAGTGGGCGTGGGACCGCGTGGATGCCGAAGACAACAACCCGGAAACCTGTACCGCCGGCTCGCTGCCGGTGAACCCGGCCCAGTGCGACGGCGTGCCGTCGTGGTGGACCGCCAACCTCAGCGTGGGCTGGCGCCCGGACGACCATTGGAGCCTGGGCTTCACGGTCAAGAACCTGTTCAACCGTCTGCCGTTCTACGACCCGAACAGCTTCCTGGGTGACTCCAGTGACTATGCCAGCATCTTCGGCCGCAGCTACAGTCTGCAGGTCGGCTACAAATTCTGATTGTTGCAACAGGAGTAACGTTCCATGAAGCGTAGGGAATTCATTGCCGCCAGCGCGGCCCTGGCCGCCACGAGTCTGCTGCCGGAAACCCCGGCCTGGGCGCGCGGGCGCACGCTGCGGCTGGGCCTGATCGGTACCGGCATGCGCGGCCAGGTGCTGCTCAAGGAGCTGGTGCGCCGCGACGACGTCGAGGTGGTCGCGCTGTGCGACATCGAACCGATCATGCTCAAGAAGGGCATGGACATGGTGGCGAAGGCCGGAAAGCCCGCGCCCAAGGCCTACGGCCAGGATGGCGACCGCAACGCCTGGAAGCGCCTGCTCGAGCAGCGCGGCCTGGACGGCGTGATCATCGCCACCCCGTGGGAATACCACGCCCCGATGGCCATCGCCGCCATGCAGGCCAAGGTGGCCGTGGGCTGCGAAGTGGTGGCCGGCATCACCCTGCAGGACCATTGGGACGTACTCAAGACCCAGCTCTCCACCGGCACGCCGTACATGCTGCTGGAGAACGTCTGCTACCGCCGCGACGTGATGGCCGCGCTGCAGATGGTGCGCAAGGGCGTGTTCGGTGAACTGGTGCACCTGCAGGCCGGTTACCAGCACGACCTGCGCGGGGTGAAGTTCAATTCCGGCGATCCTTCGCAGCCGTACGACAGCGGCGTGGAGTTCGGCCCCAACGCCTGGTCCGAAGCGCGCTGGCGCACCCAGCACTCGGTGGATCGCAATGGCGAGCTTTACCCCAGCCACGGCATCGGTCCGTGCGCCATGTACACCGGCATCAATCGCGGCAACCGCTTCACCCACATCAACGCCTTCGCCAGCAAGTCGCGCGGCCTGCATGAGTACACCGTGGCCAAGAGTGGCGGCACCACCCACCCCAGCACCAAGGTGACGTTCAAGCTGGGCGACATCGTGACCACCACCCTGGCCTGCGAGAATGGCGAGACCATCCTGCTGCAGCACGACACCTCGTTGCCGCGCCCGTATTCCATGGGCTTCCGCGTGCAGGGCACCAAGGGCCTGTGGATGGACGTCAACCAGTCCATCCACATCGAAGGCCGCAGCCCGCCGCACAAATGGGAAGCCTTCCAGACCTACCAGGACCAGTACGAACACCCGCTGTGGAAGCAGCACGCCGACACTGCCGCCAGCGCCGGCCACGGCGGCATGGACTGGTTCGTGATTCACGCGTTCGTTGAATCGCTCAAGGCCAAGGCCCCGATGCCGATCGACATCTACGATGCCATCACCTGGAGTGCGATCACGCCGCTGTCCGAGCAGTCCATCGCCAACAGCTTCCAGACGTTGGAGTTCCCGGACTTCACCGCCGGTCTGTGGAAGCAGCGCAAGCCGATCTTCGCGTTCGACGGGACGTACTGATCAATGGACCAGCCCGGCGCAACTTCGGTGCGCCGGGTACCCCGCAACCACGGACGAACACAACGCGGTAGAGCCACGCCCTGCGTGGCTGCGCGGTGAATTCTGCGGAACGGGGAAAGATGGCGCGCCCGGAGGGATTCGAACCCCCGACCAATGGCTTCGGAAGCCACTACTCTATCCGGCTGAGCTACGGGCGCATCTTGGAACCGCCGCAGCGCCATGAGACGGTGCGGGACGGGCATTCTATCCGTAAACGCGGCGCAGGTCTGCCCCCTTGGGCCAATCGCGTCGCAGCGCACCCCGTCGGGGGGCTTGGCGGTATCCTTTACGCATGGCTTACGAACGTTTTGACGCCCCCGCCGGCGCACCGCCGTCGCGTTGGGGCCAGTACTGGAAACTGATGCGCGCCGATCGCCCGATCGGCACCCTGCTGCTGCTGTGGCCCACCTGGTGGGCGCTGTGGCTGGCTGCCGGCGGCCTGCCGCCGCTGTGGATCCTGTTCGTGTTCACCGCCGGGGTCTGGCTGACGCGTTCGGCCGGCTGCGTGATCAACGACTACGCCGACCGCTGGCTGGACCCGCACGTCAAGCGCACCAAGGACCGCCCGCTGGCCAGTGGCCGCGTGTCCGGGCGCGAAGCGCTGGTGCTGTTTGCCGGGCTGATGCTGGTGGCGTTCGCTCTGGTGCTTACCCTGAACGCGCTGACCATCGGCATGAGCTTCATCGGCATCTTCCTGGCCGCCAGCTATCCGTACCTCAAGCGCTATACCCACCTGCCGCAGGTGTACCTGGGCATGGCATTCGGCTGGGGCATCCCGATGGCGTTCGCCGCCATCCAGGGCGAAGTGCCGGTGGTGGGCTGGCTGCTGTACGGCGCCAACATCCTCTGGTCCACCGCGTATGACACCTGGTACGCCATGGTAGACCGCGACGACGACCTGAAGATGGGCTCGCACTCCACCGCGATCCTGTTCGGCGACCTGGACCTGGTCATCCAGGGCATCCTGTACGCGCTGTTCCTGGGCACCATGGCGATGGTCGGCATGCGCAGTGGGTTGGGGCTCTACTACTGGCTGGGCGTGGCCGTGGCCGCCGGGCTGATTGCGTACGAATTCTGGATCGCCCGCAAGCGCGAGCGCGACCCCTGCTTCAAGGCCTTCCTGCACAACAACTGGGTGGGCGCGGCGTTGTTCGCCGGTATTGCTGCTGCGTTGGCGCTGGGCTGAGGGCCACCCGGCTGGGGCCGGGTGCTACCAATTGATGAACCTGGGAGGGTAGGGCATGGCCACTACGGCATCGGCGGCAACGCAGGACGGCTGGATGGCGCGCGCCGCGCTGCGTTCGGCGGCATGGGCAGAAAAGTGGTTCCCCGACGCCTACGTGTTCGCGGTGCTGGGCGTGGTGATCGTGGCGCTGGCGGCCATGGGCTTCGGTGCCACCCCGCAGGCCACCGCCAAGGCCTTCGGCGACGGCTTCTGGAGCCTGATTCCCTTCACCATGCAGATGGCCTTCGTGGTCATCGGCGGCTATGCCGTGGCGACCGCGCCGGTGGTGGCACGCTTCATCGAGCTGCTGGCCCGGGTGCCGCGCACCGGCCGGGGCGCGGTGGTGTACGTGGGCCTGGTCAGCATGCTGGCCTCGCTGCTCAGCTGGGGATTCTCGCTGGTGTTCGGCGGGCTGCTGGTGCGGGCACTGGCCCGCCGCGAAGAACTGCACATGGACTACCGCGCTGCCGGTGCCTCGGCGTACCTGGGCCTGGGCGCAGTGTGGGCGATGGGGCTCAGCTCCTCGGCTGCGCAGCTGCAGGCCAACCCGGCCAGCATGCCGCCCGGCCTGGTGGAGATCACCGGCGTGCTGCCCTTCACTGAAACCATCTTCCTGTGGCAGTCGATCGCGCTGACGGCCGCGCTGATCCTGGTCTCGCTGCTGATCGCGTGGCTGACCGCACCGGGCCCGGCGACGGCACGCACTTCACGAGATTTTGCCGGCGCGGCCCAGGCCGAACCGGAGCCGCTGCAGCCGCGCACGCGTGCCGGCGAATGGCTGGAGTACAGCCCGCTGCTCACCGTGCTGCTTTCGCTGCTGGCCTTCGGCTGGTTGTTCAGCGAGTTCGCCAGCAAGCCGGTGGTCACGGCCATTGCCAACCTCAACACCTACAACTTCCTGTTCATTTCGCTGGGCCTGCTGCTGCACTGGCGCCCGCGCAGCTTCCTCAACGCGGTGGCCAAGGCCGTCCCCAGCACCACCGGCGTGCTGATCCAGTTTCCGCTGTATGGCGGCATCGCCATGATCCTTACCCACGCCGTGGGCAGTGGCGGCGAAACCCTCGCGCATCGCCTGTCCACCGTGTTCGTGCATATCGCCACCACCGACACCTTCGCGCTGGTCATGGGCATCTACTCGGCGGTGCTTGGGTTCTTCGTACCCTCCGGCGGCGGCAAGTGGATCATCGAAGCCCCGTATGTGATGCAGGCGGCCAATGAGCTGAAAGCCCACCTCGGCTGGGCGGTGCAGGTCTACAACGCCGCCGAAGCCCTGCCGAACCTGATCAACCCGTTCTGGATGCTGCCGCTGCTCGGCGTGCTGGGCCTGAAGGCCCGCGACATTGTCGGCTTCACCTTCATACAGCTACTGGTGCACATCCCGCTGGTGCTGGGGCTGCTGTGGGTGCTCGGAATGACCCTGACCTATGTGCCGCCGGTAATGCCGTAGACGGAACCGACCGCCGGGCTCACCCCGGCGGCCAGTCATGCGCGCGCGACAGGACTGCGTGCAGCACGGCCTGCACCTGAACTTCCTTCAGGTGTCGGCGCAGCAGGGGTTCCAGCCGGTCGCGCAGGTGTTCGTGGAACAGAATGCGGGGACCGGCGTGCGCTTCGGCTACCACGACGTCGATCAAAGCGCCCATGGAAATGCGGTCGGCCTGGTGCCTCGTGGGGCCGAACAGGCCTTCCAGTACCGCCAGACCGCGTGATGGCGTACGGACGCCGCTGCCACCGTGCAGTGACACCTGCTGTGTGGCTTCGAATGCCTGCAGTGCGTCCAGTCGCATCTGGCCGGTGGGGCTCAGCAGTATCTGGCTCAGGTTGTAGCGAGCCTGCTCGATCAGATGCGGTTCTTCACCGGTCTGGCCGAGCTGGTGGCGCAGGCGGGTGTACATCTCGTTGGACTGCTGTCTTCCTGCCGGGTCGCTCTGCTCCACCGGAGCGACTGCCTGGTAGTCCAGCGGCTCCTCGTGCACGGCCGGTGCGCGCTCGCGTGCCCAGTGACGCACGCGCAGATCTTCCGGATTGAAACGGTCCTCTTCCAGCGCCAGCTGGCTGACCGCGTCGCGCAGCACGGAGTAGCGATGCAGGGTACTTCGGTAGCGCGCGCTCACAGCGGCCTGTTCACCGGTAAACGCCGCTTCCGACGCGATGGCTACCTGAAGCCTCTGGCCGAACTCGGTCACGCGCCGATGCAGCAGGTCACGTCGGCGCCGGTTCAGGTCGATGTCGTCGCCATGCGCGCCCAGCGTCCAGTCCGGTGCAAGGTGATCACGGCAGGCGTGGAAGTTCTCTTCTGCACGTTCCGGCAACAACCCCTGCAGGCGCCGATCATCACGCGCCAGGGCGTCGCGGTTGACCTGCACCGACCCAGGCATCCACTCCTGCCCGGGCGCGTCATTCATCCCGCTGGCATGGAAGTCCACGACCAGTGCGGCGCGCTTGTCCGGGTGGGGGGCATTGATCAGCCCCACCGCGCGCAGGCGCTCGGGGTCCGACAGCGGCCGGTCGACGTACAGCAGGCCCAGCCGCGCGTCCTGCGACGCTGGGAGATCGCCATGTGCAATCACCAGCTCCACCTGCGGCGGAATGCCTTCCGATGCCCGCTGCGTGGGCAGGCCGCGACTGTCGTAGCCGGTCAACTGGGTCTGCAGGCGCCCATCGGCATGGAGCGCACGCTGGTAGTCCTCTGCTTCCTTCGGCGTCTCCACCAGCAGCGTGCCGCGCAGGTTGCGCTCGGCCACGCGGACAACGCCGTGGAAGTGCTGGCTGATCGCCGTGGCCACCTGCGCTTGGCGCAGCTCTCCAGGGGTGGCCTGCGCATCTGCTGGCATATCGCGACTCAGCACCGGGTAGATCGCGCCTCCATCGCGCCATGCCGGCACCACCACCCCGTCGGCCACCGCATGCTCCGGTGGGTAGTGGTACAGCGGCGCGCCGGGGTCCAGGTCCGCGGCGGGCAGCAGGATCGGCTGCGAACTCAACGTGAGCCAGGTCGAACGCGGCAGGCAGCGACGCAGGCGGCGCAGCAATGCCGGCGGGCTTTCCCAGAAGTTGGCATCGACCAGCAGCAGGATCTCGGTGCCGGCATCCGCTGCAGCCGTCGGCGGGGCGGCCTTGCGTCCCCAGCCACGAAACACGCGCAGCGGAACCTCGTGTGGCGAACTGGCATGGCCGGCCAGGAACTCGGTGAGCTGGTCGGCCGCCTGCGGGCCCGACCTGCGCTTGTGGTCCTGCGGCGTCGGAGTGGGGCGGGCCACCGGGAGCAGTATGCGCAATCCTTCGAACTCGGGATCTGCCCGCAATGCGTGCAGCAGCCAGTACCGTGCGCGCTGCAGCCCGCTGCCGGCTGCGAGACACAGCTGGCCGCCGCCCCGCCTGCCTTCAAAATCACGGGAGCGCAGTGCCTGCAGGGCATGCTGCACGGCAAAGAACTGCCCGGGGCGGGCCACATAGCGGCGACCATGCGCACCGGTGTGCAGGAAGCCGCGCAGCAACTGCAGGAACCGCGCCGGCCCCAGCACACCCTGCAGCAGTTCGGCATGGGCGGCCCATGGCGGGTCCAGCGTCACCTCCGCGAAGGGCACAGGACGCTCGCGCAACTGGTCCACCCTCTCGCGGCTCCAACCATGTTCCCGCCAGCGCATCCAGCCATGGGCCGGCGTACCCACGCTGGCATAGCAGCCTCCGCGCCGGTCCAGGCACAGCAGCAGTTGCGCGTGCAGCGCTGGCCGATGCGAAACAAAGGCGGTCTTGCCACGCCACAGGTGGGAAATTCCGGCAGCGACGGTGCCCCAGCGCTTCTCGCGGTCGCGCTCCACGCACGCCAGCACGACCAACGGAATGCCATTGACGTATCCGACCAGCTCGCGGATGTCGGGATCGAGCGGATCCGGATACGGCTCCGCATCGGCCATGTCCCAGTGGTTGCGCTGCACATGCTCCCAGTCGATCAGCGGAACCAGCACCTCGGTGCGGCTTCCATCCGGCAGCTGTTGCACGGTACGCGCGCCCTCCACCAGCAGGCGGTGCGCGGTCGCGCTGGATGCCTCCCAGTCGAGGCTGTGGCAGCAGGTATCTACTGCGGAAATGATCTCGTGGATGCCTTCCGGCGAAAGCGGCAGCAGCTCGCCGTGGCGCTCAAACCGGAAGCGCCGCAGCCACGGCAACAGGCGGTTCTCCAGCAGTGTGCTTTCCGGAAGCCCACGAAGCGGACCGAGCTCGCGTGCTTCCAGGTAGTTCCACCCAAGTCGACGCAACCAGCCCAGCGCCGAGTGGCGAACACCGAATCTTCCGTGGTTGACGCTCATGCGAGCACCTCGGAAAGACGGGGGCGGAGACGTACGTCCGCGACGACGAAGTTGGGGTGGGCGATGTTCATGCGGACAGTGTGTTCGATCACATCCATCTCACACTGTGTGCATCATTCCGAATCATGCGTTCGATGTGTAGAACGCGGAACGCGTTATCAATGCATTTTCAAATTCGAATAGAGGACGCCAATCGGTCGCACCTTTACGCGTCGTTTCAGGCCAGTTTCGAGAACTCGCGCTCCAGCGCGTCCAACTCGGCGTTCAACTCCTGCTGGATCGCTGCGAATGTCGTTTCCAGCGCTGCACGCCGTGAACGCAGAGTGGCAAGGTCGGTAGCGGCGTGAACCGGTACTGGCCGCACGTAACGCGCAATGCTCAGGTTGCCGTGGTTGGCGGTGATCTCATCGAGCAGTGCCAGATGCGCCAATCCCGGTTCGCTTGTACGTTTTGCACACAGGCGCAGCAGCGCTTCCGCTCCCTCCATATCGAGGCGCGGACCACGCTTGCCCGCAGTGGACAGCCCGCGTGCATCGATGAACAGCACCGCTTCGTCCTTTCGCACCCTACGCAGCACCAGCAGGGCGGTCGCTACCGACGACCCGGCGAACAGGCGGTCCGGCAGCCCGATCACGGTTTCCACCAGGTTCGCGTCCAGCCATGCCTGGCGGATCCGGGCTTCCTCGCCATCGCGGAACAGCACCCCGTGCGGCACTACTATCACCATGCGTCCGCGCTGTGGATTCAGCGTGGCCAGCATGTGCTGGATCAGTGCGGCATGCGCCCACTGGCGGGGTGCGGTGCCGTGCAGGAAGCGCAGGTACGGGTCGTGGGCAGCCTGTGCGGAGATCCATTTGAGGTGCAGCGGCGGACAGGCCAGCGCCACGTGGAAGCGCTGCAGGCGACCGTCTTCCAGCAGCGGATCCTCCAATGCGTCGCGCGACCGCAGATGCGGGTTGTCACTGCCATGCAGCAGCAGGCGCAGGCGAGCAACGGCACACAGCAGCGGGTCGGCCTCCTGCCCATACAACGGGTAGCGGTACGCCGGGCTGCCCTCGGCTCCGTTCCTGCGCATCCGGCGCGAGGCAGCCAGCAGCAACGTGCCCTGCCGGCAGATGGGGTCGTACACAGACTCGCGGGCGTCGGGATCGGTAAGCGCCGCCATCAACCAAGCCAACGCAGCCGGTACCTGGCCCGCCTCGACCGGGCCGCGCCCGGCCACCGGGCGCTCCAGCAGACCTTCCACGGCATCGCTGATGCAGACATTGCCAAAGCCGGGCTGCCCACGGAAGTTCAGCGCCGGCAGCGCCAGACGTTCCAGCAGGTGCAGCAGCACCTCGTCACGACGGGTCTCATCGGAAGGCAGCGCATCGCCCAGCTGCAGCGCGGGGAAGATGCCGCCCAGCTTGCGCGGGTTGGCCAGCGTGAACACCCGCAGCGCCGTCATGACCCGCAGCCCGTTGCCCTGCGCGTGGCGTTGCCGGTACAGCGTCGCGAATCGCGCATGCGCCGGAACGCAGAACGGCACCGAACGCAACCGGTCGAACGGCGCCTGGGCAGCATGCGGGGTGCAGGCCTGGTGCGCGTCGCTGGCCAGCTTGAGCAGGAGCAGGGACAGGGTCAGATGCGTGTCGGCATCGGGACGCCTGACCTCGCCGAGCGCATCACGCGCATGGACCAGGGCGGCAAGGGTGGCCGGGGTTTCGGTTGTCATCATCGCGTGTATGTAGTGATCGGTTCGCCGACCCTACATCCGTTCTCTCGATATCCGAAAACAAGATATTGCTTGCAGAATCATCGGCGTGCAGCGCTTCAACGCATCAGACGGTTGCGCCGTCGAGAAGGCGGGCCGCATAGCACGAGACCTCTTCATTGCGCGCTGCGATCAACTGCTCGCAGTGGGAGCGCTCAAGCAGTGCCGCCCTGGCGATGGTCACGATGCGCTGCTGTTGGTGCAGCGGCGGCAGCCTCATCGGCAGGTCCTCGACGGATGCCTTCCGAAGGCTCTGCTGACGTGATCCGGCGGATTGCCTGTGTAAGTGCTCCCGGGCGGAGGACTGGTTCAACTGCCAGGCGATGAACGCAGGCAAAGCCCTGACCGCATCAGCTACCCGAATCACGTAAAGGTGAGGGCTGCACACCGTCCTCTCTGGCGGATCGGTGAGCAACGCTGCCATCGGGTGACCACCTCGTGCTGTAAGCACCACGTCCCCATCCTTCACCCAGTCCGGCGCTTTTCGGTTGCTTAGATGCGTGCGCATCAGGGCATGCACATCGTCCATGCCATTCACACCGACGTTCTTCAACTGGATGACCCGAACCGATCCATCCACGGCTGCTCTGATCGCTCCGCGAAAAGGATGTCCCTGGCGGATGCTGGCGATGTCTCCCAGCCTTGCGATGGTGTGTGAAGTGTTCATCGCAGGGAACATGCGCGGCACCCCGGGAGGCGTCAACGTGCGTATCTGCACCATTCCAGATGATGCGAATTCAGGTGCTGGAACTGGAACGTGTTTGGCGCTTTACTGATAGGGCCCGTGAAACTGCTTTGCCCAGTGCAAAAGACGGCGTCAATCGGACTTCGATAGGTTGCGCAAATCGAATGACACCGAATCCGCGCGCGGGTGCGCGTTCATGCTGCTGACTGCGGCGGAAAGCGGATAGGGACATGAGCGCATTCCATTGTGGAATAAGTCGTGCCCGGGATCTCGCCAAAGTCCCTGAGAACGCGCTGCTTGCGGACGAGTTCATGCTCGCGTTTGACGAATTCGTATGCAAATTGCCACATGGTTTTAACCGACCCCTGCACAGCATGGCCCTGACCGCGGCATCCCGCCCGCGGCTTCCGGAGATCCGAGATGGCCCAGCAGCGCAATCAGAGTTCCCAGCAGAACCAGCGTGGTCAGCAGGAGGGGCGCGGACGCGACCAGCAGCAGCAACAGCAGCAGGAACAGCAGCAGCGCAACCAGAACCAGCAGCAGGGCTGGAAGGACGAAGAAGAGTGACGGCTGGCTGTAGCGCCGGACGATGAGGCCCCGCTTCGGCGGGGCCTTTTTTGTACTAAGATCGCCGCGACCGGGCAAAACCGGAATCACTCATGAGGGGAACACCGTGAGTAAGCGTAGCCAGTGGATGGGTCTGATCGCAGTGCTTTGCTGTGCGTCGAGTGGGTGTAGCGCGTCCCAGGGTTCAGAGCTCAAGCTCGGTCAGATTGACGCCGCTCAGGAGTTCGCTGCCGGAGTCACCCGAGCGGACATTGAAGCCGCGCGCCTCCGCGTGAATCCTGCCAGGGTTCCCGGGGAGCTGAGGGCGCTGGTGCCATTTGCCGAGCGCTGGGGCATCGGTGACGACGCCATTCGCGAAGCGGCACTGGACGCGGCCACCGTCGAGGAAAAATCAAAGTTCGCGGCTTCCGTAAACCCGTACAACGCTCGAATCACGAAGTGGCTGGACAGCTTTCCACAAGGTTCCGACATGAGCGACGAAGCGGCCGCCTTCATGTTCATGCAGTCTGCCCTGGATGAGCTTGGGTTCTATGAAGAAGCAGTAGATCAGGGCTGAGGGATGGCCTTGGAATCTCGATTGATTGGGGAGATGCTCGATGGATGTGAAATCAATGCTGGACCATGTTCTGGCGCCTTTTCGAGGCCAGCGCAGCGATAAGCTTCATCATGGCCAGATGGGTACCGCCGAGGAGTTTGCCGCTCTCGTGACACCGGCTGACATCGTCGCCGCCAGGATTCCGCTGGACCCCGCCGATGTTCCGGAGAGCTTGCGGGTGCTGTTGCCACTGGCCTGGTACTGGGGCATCTGCGATGACGCCATCAGGGACGTGGTGGAGGAAACGGCGACTGAAGAGGAAAAGCTTGAGTTCGCCAACGCCGTGAGTCCCTACAACGCGGAGATCAGGGACTGGCTTGATTCGTGTCCGGTCGACGGAACGATGTCCGACGCGGCCGCCGCTTTCATGTACATGCAGTTGTCGCTGGCCAACATGGGGTTGTACCGGGAAGAGGACGAGGCCGAGTGAGCAGCTTCACGACGTAGCCCGACTC
Organism: Stenotrophomonas aracearum; assembly: GCF_031834615.1. Lineage (NCBI taxonomy): Bacteria > Pseudomonadati > Pseudomonadota > Gammaproteobacteria > Lysobacterales > Lysobacteraceae > Stenotrophomonas > Stenotrophomonas aracearum. The sequence continues at coordinate 4,008,819 of NZ_CP115543.1, read as the reverse complement.
TCTGCCCCCGCCATCAACTCATCCTCAACCGCCGAGAACCGCCCCAGGTCGAACGTATCCAGCCGCATCGCCTGTGCGGCCGTCGAGAAGGCCAGCGTAGCCAGCACCCGCTCCGGATGCTGCGCCCACGGCGGCACATAGCGCGGCGGCGCGATCAGCCCGGAGGCGCGATACGGTGCCAGCGTGACCAGGTCGCCCAGGTCCACGCGGCCGCAGAACAGCAGTCGCAACGTATCGCCGCGATTCTCATGCAGGGCGCGCTTGATGAAGGCGGTGACCAGCAGCAGGCCTTCCAGGTAGGCGCCGTCCTTGGTGAAGCACACGCGACCGCGCACGTCGCCACCACGGAAGATGCGCGCGGCGCTTCGGTAACTGTCTTCCTCGGATTGGCCGGCGGCCAGGAAGGCCTTGAAGACATCGATGAAGTCCGCGCCTTCCAGCGCTTCCTGCAACCGGACCACTCGCAGCGCAAGGCGGCGCAACCGGTTGATGTCCATCGATCCGGTGATGATCTCCGAGAACGTGGCCAGGCCTTCCTGCGTACGCGTTGTACGCGGCGAGCCGGTGCCCAGGCAACGCAGCCATGGCTGGTGCTTGCCATTGAGCAGGGTGCCGGCGTGGATGAAGGCTTCGTGCTCCACCAGCTGGTCCAGGTCCAGCTGTGAGAACAGCGCGTCCGCGCGCAGGCGGATGACCTTGCTGCCGGCGGCGGCCTTGGAGGCCAGCTCGGTGTCCAGCACCACCTTCACCGGGTCGTCGGTGAAGAAGGGATCGATGCGCTTGCGCAGCATCTCCGAGAAGTCCGGCGCGGGAATGTCGTAGGCAATGCGGGGTACGTACTGCGAACCCAGCAGCTGGTCCGTGATGGCCAGCATCTGCGCGGCCGAGTGCGCCGTGGTGGTGGTCTGCGAGCGGTACTGGGTACTGGGGTGCCCGTAGAGCAGGGTGGAGCACTCGGTGAACTGCGGCGTGCCGATGCTGGAGAGCATGCGCGCGGCCACGCGCATGCTCCACGCGGTGCGGTACAGCCAGTCGCCCACCGGGTGGCCGCGATCCAGGCGCTGCAGGATGTCATCGAGCGCGGCGATGGTTTCGGCGTGGTCCTGCGGCGGGGTGGGTGGGGCCGGCAGTTCCGGCTTGCCGGCGCGCCAGCCTTCCAGGAAGCGGGTCTCCGTTTCGATGGGCCACGCCAGGCCGGAGAGGATGCGAATCTTCCCTCCCAGTTTGGCCAGCCGCGCATCCACCTCCAGCAGGGGGCCAAGTGCAGGATCGTCCCGGGTGGGGTCGGAAGCGGGGGCGGAGGTGAGCAGTTCCACGGCGGGCAACCTGGGGTGGGCTGCAGCCACTGTGTTGCCGGCGCAGGGACCGCGCAACGGTCCTTCTACCCGTCGTGGCTCAGCAAATGTACTGGCCGCGCAGGTGAATGCGCGCAGGCGGCGTGTTCAGCCTGCTTGGGGCGCAGTGAGCTGCCAGCCTTCGACGTCATCGGCCAGCTGCCCGGCGTCCACATCACCCAGCGTGACCTCGATCCCGCGTGCATTGGGCAGCACCTTCTGCTCCGGGAACCAGTGGCGTGTGGCATCCACGACGATCAAAAGGCCTTCGTCGTCGCCCAGTGCGGCGAAGTGCGGGGTCGGCGGGCTGAGCGGCTGCAGCCCGAAGGTCGCCTCGGCGCGGGCGGTCAGCGCGGCGACATCGGCAGTGGGCAGGCCCACTTCGCTGATGCAGGTGAGCTCGCTGCCGTGGAACGCGCCGGTACGCCCGGAGGCAGGCAACCGCCGACGACCAATCAGTTCCAGGATCAAGGCGTCGGGGCCGTCGTAGTAGATCGATTCCGACTCCCAGCGCCCGCCGAAGGTGAAGTGGGCCTCGCCTTGGCATTGCGCTGCAACGGCGAGCGTTCCAGCAGCCATGCGGTGGCAGCCTCGAAGCGATCGGCCGGGACGTTGAAGGCCAGGTGGACGCCACCGACCGGGTCACTCCCAGCGTCGCGAAGCTGCAGCGTGGTCCAGCCGATCTGCACGGCACTGCCCTGTACAGGAAGTTGCATGACCTCGCCGAACCACGCAGCGACTGCGGATACATCAGACACCGGAAGCTGGAGAACGTTGATGCGCATCGAGCCAATCACCAGGAAGCAGGGGCGGGTGTCAAAGGGCTGACATCGCCAGGGAAGACAATAAAAGCACACGCATTACATTGTGATGAGCTTCACGTAAATCATGTGCCTCACATCACGCATGGCATGCGCAAGCCGCGATGTAGCGGATATGTGAACGTCATCGCATTGGCGCGTCGCTATGCTACGCGACCCGGCGTAGTGTGATGTACGCCACGACACGAATCAGGAGGATCCGTTGTCCCATCATCGTTCCATGACCCTGCTCGCCGTTTCGCTGAGCATCCTGCTGGCCGCGTGCAAGCCCGACGCCGCCATCGAGCCCGCAAACGCAAACGCAGCGCCGCCGTCGACCACAGCGTCCACGATCGCCCCCGAAGCCAGTGAACCTGCCGCACCCGCTGCGACGAGCGCTGACGCGACCGCCAACTGCGCCCACGCAGATTTCGACGCCTTCCTGCCGCAGTTCGGGCGGGAAATCGCACTGCAGGAAAAGTCCGTGGCCAACCCCCTGATCAGCGAGCGCTACGACACCCAGGGCGAAGAGCCCAAACTGGTAACCGAAAACGTACCGCTGGCCGACGTGACCTGGCCAGTCATGCCCAATCCGTCAGGCTTGAAGGACATGGGGCGGGAAATGCAGGTGAGCCGGCAGGACGACGGCAGCATGAAAGTGCTGATCCGTACGCCGGACACCAGCAACCAGCAGTCGTACTACTTCGCCCAGCGCCCGTGCTGGCAGCTGGTGCGCATGACCGACGAGTCGATCTGAGTTGGAGTGCCGCGCGTCCGCACGCGGCCCTTTCCACAACGGAGCCTGTGATGTCGAAACTGCGTTTCGTACCCGCGTTCGCCCTTCTGTTGGCCGCGTGCAGTGCACCCTCCGGAACCCCCGGGGCCGCCGCCACACCCGAGCCTGCCGCCGCAGCGCCGGCAGCCACCCCTTCACCCACCCAGCAGGAAGAGAAAGGCATGCACAAGGAATGCGCAGGTGCACGGCTGCACCTGACCGCGTTGCCAGCCCAGGACGGGCAGGCGACGCAGACGCGCCTGGAAATCGAGAAGGACGGCCAGCGCCGCACCGTCGATGCCCCGGCTGAAATGAGTGGCTACACCGCCGTTGGCCTGGCCTGCGTTGAAGACGCGCAGGGAACACCGTATTTCGTGGTGCAGTACGGCGAGCTGCCGTACGGCTGTGCGTTCTGCGAATGGTTCTACCTGTACGACGCCAATGGCAAGCAGCTCACCCACAGCAACCCGCCGGTGCGCGGCGAAGGCGAGGCGCAGTCGCCCAACAACGACGAGTACTCGCAACTGATCGCCAAGCTCGGCATCAAACACCCGGAGGTGGACGACATCGAAGACTGAAACACTGGAGCAACACCCCTTAAGGAAAGCCCCTTTCTCACAGAATGGATAGCACAGACATGCCCAACGACATCTACACCAGCATGGTGCAGCCGCCTGGAGCGGCGTACCGCAGCAGCCAGATCGAGCCGTGGAGCCGTTACCGCGAGCCGATCGACGAAACCCGTACCCTGCATGGCCAGTCGCGCCGCTGGGGCGATGCTTCGCCGGAAGTGCAGTCGCGCGTGATCGACTCGCTGATCGAATCCTCGCGCGAGGCCGGCCTGACGCCACGCGAAACCGCCTACGTACTGGCCATTGCCCGCGTGGAATCCGGCTTCAATCCGGATGCCGCCGCCGGCACCACCTCGGCCTCGGGCCTGGGCCAGTTCATCGACCGGACCGGCAAGCACTACGGCCTGAACAACGCCAACCGATTCGACGTGGACGCGCAGTCCGACGCGCTGGTGGCGCACTTCGTCGACAACCGCAACCTGGCGCGCGATCGCGGCCAGGGCGAAGACTACATCTACAAGTACCACCATGACGGCCCGACCAGGGACTACGGCGGCCTCGGCCTGTCGCAGCGCAAGGTGGCGCCGCACCTGGATGAGTACGAGCAGTTCGTGAACCAGCGCCTGGGCCAGACGCTGGACCAGGCTCCGACGCAGCAGCAACAGTCGGCGCCGGTGGGCGCCGCAGCAGCCGTTGGCGCGGCGTCGCAGGTGCGTTCGTACGAACACACCATGCAGGTAATGCTGCCGCCGCAGAACGGCGTGAAGCCGCACATCACCGGCCACTTTGGTGAGCACCGCGGCGAAAAGGCGCACGGTGGCAGCGACTTCAACTACGTGGGCGGCCAGACCGGCCGCAACCTGCAGCACCCGACCATACACGCGCCGATTGCCGGCACCGTGACCTCGGTGGGCGGGAAGTACGGCACCGTGATGATCCAGGACGCGGACGGCATCTCGCACCAGATCCTGCACATGCAGAGCACCCAGGTGAAGGTGGGCCAGCACGTGGAACCGGGCGACCCGATCGGCACCATGGGCGGGCGCGGTCCGCAGGGCGCGAACCAGTACGCGCAGCACGTGCACTACCAGATGAAGGACGCGTCCGGAAAGCTGATCAACCCGGAAAGCTATTGGAACAAGGGTGTACAGCAGGAGGCGGGCAAGCACGACCACGAGCATGCTCCGGCCGGCACCCTGCGCAAGGGCGACCGCAGCGACGAGGTGACCGAGCTGCAGCAGGCGCTGAACCGCCAGGGCGTACGCGATGCCAATGGCAATCCGCTGGCCGAGGACGGCAAGTTCGGTGACAACACGCGCGAAGCGGTGCTGGCCTTCCAGAAGCAGCAGGGCCTGAAGGACGACGGCGTGGTGGGTCGCGAGACCGCCGCCAAGCTGGCCGCCACACAGGTCCAGACAGCGGAGACCCGCAGCCCCACTGGCCCGCAGCTCGGCGACAAGGCGCACCCGGACACGGCACTGCACAACGCCATCCGCAGCCAGTTGCCCGCGGCGATCTCCAACGAGGCGGCGGCCAACGTCACGTTGCAGGCCAAGCAGGCCGGCATCGACTCGGCGGAGAAGCTGCAGAGCGTGAGCGTGCAGGACGGCAAGGCCTTCGTGATGGGCACCACGCCGGGCTACCGGGCGGCGGTGGACCTCAGCCAGGCCCCGCCGCTGGAGCAGACCAACGCCGCACTGCTGGGCAATAACGAGGCCCAGCAGCAGCGCCAGGTGCAGGAAGAGCAGCAGAAGGTGGCGATGGGGCGGTAAACCCCCGTCGCCTTACGCTTGATGCGTGTGTAGTGATGGAGCCAGCCGGGGCAACCCGGCTGGCTCTTTTTGTTCGGGTGCTCGGCTGCCTTAAACTACGGCGCTGGGCGGTGCCCGGGAACCGGTAGTGAACAAGGTTGAACGAAATGGATAGTGGGCAGCGCCCGGCGGCGATTGAACTGGTGGCCATCGACATGGATGGCACCCTGCTGGATCCCGCGCATCGTCTTACCCCGCGGGTGAAGCCGGCCATCGCCCGCGCCCGCGAGCAGGGCGTCCGCATCGTACTGACCAGTGGCAGGCCTGTTTCGGGCCTGGCGCCGTTCCTGGACGAGCTGGGCATCGATGGTGCCGAGGACTACTGCATCGCCTGCAATGGTGGCCTGGTCACGCGCGTTGCCACCGGCGAGGTGGTGGTGGAGTACCCGCTGAGCTTCGACGACTTCCTGTTCTGCGAGCAGGTCGCCCGCGAGATGGGCGTGCACTTCCAGGCGCTGGACGGCGAGCGCCTGTACACGCCCAACCGCGACATCAGCATCTACACCGTGGCCGACTCCCACCTTTCCCGCGTGCCGCTCTCGTACCGCAGCGTGGCCGAGATGGACCCGGAAATGTCCTTCATCAAGCTCATGATGGTGGACGAGCCGCAGGTGCTGGACGCGGTCATTCCGCGCCTGCCTGCCGCCTTGACCGAACGCTTCGCGGTGCTCAAGAGCGCTGCGTTCTTCCTGGAGGTGTTCGACCATCGCGCGGGCAAGGGCCCCAGCCTGCAGAAGCTGGCAGAACACCTGGGTATCGACCGCAGCCAGGTGATGGCCATCGGCGACCAGGAGAACGACCTCACCATGCTGCAGTACGCAGGCACGAGCGTGGCGATGGGCAATGCTGTCGACATCGTAAAAGCGACAGCGCTGCACCAGACATCAACAAACGCGGAAGACGGCGTCGCCTTGGCACTCGAACAGTTCGTTCTCCGGTAGGGGCGGTTCCCAAACGCCCGCACGTAACGATGGTCAATGCATCAACGCATTGACCTGAAACGGAGCGATGCCTCCGTAGCTACGCCACCGCACTACGCCTGCTTCCCACCCGCCCGCTGCGCAACATACGCCTCCCACAACGCGGCCAGATCATTCCCGGTGCGCTGCTTCCACAACGCCGGCGTGTAACTGCCCTTGCGCAACGCCCCATCCAGCGCTTCCACCAACCCCGGATGTTCCGCCTCGCTCCACTTCAGGAACGCGCCGGTCACCCGGTACCCCGTATCCACCTTGTGCTCGGCCTTGACCTGCGCCGGCAGCGCCCAGCCGCCGGCGGCATTATCCACGCCGTAGACATCGCGCGCGTAGTCGGCAATGCCCTCCACCAGCCACGAAGGCGCCTGCTCGCTGGCGTAGCCCGGGTAGCCCTGCACGATATGCATCGCTTCATGGGTGACCAGGTCGGTGTCGTTGGGATGCTTCTCCAGCCAGCGCGGATTGATGGTGATGGTGGCGGCCTTCTCCTTCTCGCCGACATAGGCAACACCGTCGTAGGACGGGTCCATGACGATGTGCACGCTGGAAGGCGCGGCCGGGTGGAAGTCGGCGCGTTCGCGCGGGTAGGCGGAGAAGAAGGTGGCGATGATGCGGTCGCGCACCTCCGCGTTCGTTGAACCGCTCGGGTCCTGGTAGGTCAGCGTGACCCCGTCACGGGTCTGCGTGATGTCCGCAGCATGTGCGGCGGGGAAGGCGAGGACGGCTGCAACGGCAGGAACGATCAGGCAACGGCGCAAACGCATGGACGGCACTCCGGGACGTGACGGAACAAACGCGCTGATCCTGCACCAGCCTCCGGGACCGCCGCAAGTGCCATTTCGTTCGATCTAATCCCGGGAAATTAGTTTCATTACAAATTATTGACAACCAATTTAGATCGATCTAGAAAAGTGGCTCCCCACGCTTCACGGAACCCCCCGCATACCCAACCCTCCTGCGCCGGACCGGCAGCGGGAGACCTTGTACTGGAGAGCTGCAGAATGAAGCGCACGTTGCTGTCGTTGCTGGTGTCGTCCGTACTGATGTCCCCCCTTGCCGCCCAGGCACAAGCCACCCCGCCCGAAGAAAAGGGCACCGAGCCGGCCACGCGCCAGCTCGATGCGGTGAATGTCACCGGCTCGCTGATTCCCCGCGCACAGATCGAAGGCCCCTCGCCGGTGACCACCATCACCGCCGAAGAAATCGAGGCCCAGGGCTTCACCACCGTATTCGACGCGCTGCGCTCGTTGCCTGTTGCCAATGGCTCGGTGCAGGATTCGCAGGGCACCGGGTTCTATACGCCGGGCGCGAAGACGGTCAGCCTGTTCGGCCTGGACCCGAGCTACACGCTCACGCTGCTCAACGGGCGCCCGCTCAACAGCTACCCGCTGGCCTACAACGGCAACACCAGCATCGTGGACATCGCCAACATTCCGCTGGGCATGGTCGAACGCATCGACGTGCTCACCGGTGGGCAGTCGTCGGTGTACGGCTCCTCGGCCGTGGCCGGCGTGATCAACATCGTGCTGAAGGACAAGGTGGAGGGCGCGCACTTCCGCTACCGCGCCGGCGGCTACAGCGACGGGGGCGGCTCCAGCCAGCGCTTCATCTTCAGCAACGGCCACACCTTCGGCAACCTGGACCTCAGTTACGGGCTGGAGTACACCAAACAGAAGCCGATCTTCGCCTCTGACCGCAGCTACATCGACAGCGTCAACGACAGCCCGACCGGCCCGCAGGATCCGTCGCGTACCTTCCTGCGCATGCAGATGTCGCCCAACGGCTACATCGATCCGGGCCAGGCCACGTGCGAGCCGCTGTCCTATCTGTTCGGTGGCAGCACCAGCTACGCGCACCGCAACGCGGCGGGTACCGGCTACTACTGCGGCAGCCCGAACAATGTCGGCACCGCCACGCTCTACAACAAGAGCGAGGACGTGAACGCAACCACGTTCCTGCGCTACCACCTCAGTGAAACCACCGAGCTGTACTCGGACATCCTCTTCAGCTACGGCCGGCCGACCTACTCGGGCGGCAGCCCGTTCTGGAACAAAACCTTCTACAACCAGACCAGCCAACTACGAGCAGTGGCAGCGCATCTATGCGCCTGAAGAAGTGGGCATGGATTCGAAGGACCAGCGCGTGTACACGCGCTCCTGGAACATCACGGCGGGTGCGCGTGGCGGACTGGGCGACACCGGGTTCGACTACGACGTGTACGTGAACCGCTCCAGCACCGACGTGACCCGCAAGTCCACCGACTTCCTGGCGGTGGGCGGTATCGACGACTATTACCTCGGTCCGCTGCTGGGCAAGGTCAATGGCTACGACGCGTACGCGCCGAACCTGGACGTGCTGTACCAGCCGCTGACCCGCGGCCAGTACGACCAGTTCAGTGGCACCAACCGCGCCGAATCCAACGCGTCGCGCACCGGCGTGACCGCGCTGGTGACCAATACCTCGCTGTTCGAGCTGCCGGCCGGCGACGTCGGCTTTGCGATGATCCTGCAGGGCACCCGCGAGAAGTTCTTCAACCAGTCGGCCGATCCCAATGCCGCCACCCTGTTCCGCGGCCAGACCGCAGGCACCTCGGCCGAGGGCCAGCGCGACCTGTACGCGATCGGTGCCGAACTGCAGGTGCCGATCTTCGACACCTTCAGTGCCAACCTGTCCGGGCGCTATGACAAGTACTCGCTGCAGGGCGGCGGCGGCAACGGCAAGGCAACCTGGAAGCTGGGGCTGGAGTACCGCCCGATCGACTCGCTGCTGCTGCGCGGCAGCTATGCGACCGCCTTCCGCTCGCCGGACATGTTCTACCTGTACTCGCGCGAGAGCAGCGGCTACACCACCAACGTCGACACCTTCCTGTGCCGGCAGGCGGGGTTCACCTCCGAGAACTTCGACGAGTGCCCGCAGTCGTCCCTGTCGGTGCTGTCCTCCAGCACCGGCAACCGCGACCTGAAGGACATCACGGCCGAAACGTTCACCTACGGCTTCGTCTGGTCGGCGCTGGACAATGCGTTGAACCTGTCGGTGGACTACAACTCGGTGAAGATCGAGAACGAGGTGTCCATCCTCGGTACCGACAGCATCCTCACCTCCGAAGCCAACTGCCGACTGGGTACGTCGGAGAATGGCGACGTGAACTTCGACATCAACTCGCCGACCTGCCGCCAGATCCTGGCCCAGGTACAGCGCCTGCCGGCCACCGACCCGATCAATCCCAACGGCGTGTCCAAGGTGTTCTCGTACCCGATCAACCTGGCCAAGCAGCGCCAGACCGGTATCCAGGCAGCGGCCGACTACAAGTGGAGCGCGGGGCGTGCGGGCGACTTCGGCGTGAACGCGGGCTACTACCGGCCGCTGAAGCACGAACTGCAGCAGCAGGAAGGCGACCCGGTCTACGACATGCTGTGCTGCGCCAACTCCAACGAGCTGCACTACCGGGCGACGTTCGGTGCGAACTGGAACATCGGCGCGTTCAGCACCAACGTGTACGGCATCCGCAATGCGCCGACCTGGAATGCGATCGGCGAAGAGCGCAACATCGGCCCGTGGACGACCTGGAATGCCACGGTCAACTACCGCATCAACAAGCTGGCCAGCGTGATGCTGACGGCCAACAACCTGACCAACGAGCGACCGCCGGTGGACCGCACCAACGGCAACTGGCCGTACTACGACCAGGGTGTCTACAACGCGTTTGGCCGCTCGATGTTCGTGGAGCTGTCGCTGGACTTCCAGTAAAGGGCTGCCGGTGTGGGCGCTTGTGCGGGCACCCCGGCTTCATCCAGTTCCGCCCCGATCCACCTGCCTGTACCCGATCGCCTCAGCCAGGTGCTCAGTGGCAATTCGCTCGCTATGCGCCAGATCCGCCAGTGTTCTAGCCACACGCAGAATGCGATGCATCGAGCGTGCAGAAAGCTGCAGCTGCTCGACGGCTGATTCCAGCAGGTGTTGATCGTCGGGCTCGAGTCGGCAGTGGAGGTCCAGCTCCGTCGGTAGCAGCTGGGCATTGGGCTTGCTGCTGCGCTCGAGCTGCACATTGCGCGCGGCCACCACGCGTGCGCGGACGGTAGCGCTGTCTTCTCCACAGGGCGCGTCGCTTCGCAGCTCTCGTGGTTCCAGTCGTGGCACCTGCACATGCAGGTCGATGCGGTCGAGCAGCGGGCCGGACACGCGACCGCGGTACCGCTGGATGGCTTCACCGCTGCAACGGCATCGGCCACTGCGGTCGCCGGCCCAGCCGCTTGTGTACATGTAACAATGCATGCATGGACAACATGAATTATCTATATGGATCAGCATGTTGCGGAGTATTGCCTTGTCCATTGCCGAAGTGCTTGTGCATGGACAGTTTCTCGCACAATTTTGATGCCCGCGGCGGGGCACCCCGCATTGGATTGATATTGGCTGGTCGTAGCGGCTTCCCAGCCTCCCATCCAGCAGGCCTATTCAGATCGTCGCTCGTCTGACGCCTTCCGCAGCTCTCTGGGAAGAAAGATGAGACATCCAATTGGACACCCGGCGGCCAATGAACCGAATAGCGGCGGGACACTGTCGCTGGACTGGGCAGAGAAGCCAGCCAGGCCACGCCCGGATTGGCTATAGGCTCTCTTCCCTTCGGCAGTGACACTATTCCTCGATAGCGGGCCACTCAGGCAGGTTATTGGCTTCCTCCGTATAGGCCCTTAGGTGATCGATGTAGTCGCCTTCCAACTTGGCCTTCCACAACGTGTAGTACGCGATTTCATATCCAATAAGACACAACTCAAGAGCTGCCAGAAGATGCGATCCCTGCGTGGCAAACGTGTAGATGCACAGTGCGGCGATCAATGCTGACCTGAAACGCGTCGCGCGCTTGGCGCTGATGATTTTGGACCGTGTAGGGCGGCCCATATGGTGAACAATCCATTCCTTCGGCAACTCGCGTAGTTGATCGTTGCTCAGCTCATCAAACCGCACGTCGGAAAATTTCATGCCCTCTCCCTGTCCGGGTTGTTGGCGTATCAAGTTCGGTTGGCGCCAATGTCGGCTCGCCCGCTTACAGCAAATCGCTCAGCGCCGGCCAGCTACGCCCCAAGGGCAAGCAGCCGGGTGTGTACGCCATGCCAATCTTAGTGATCAAGGCAAAAGTGGCGTGGCCATCCCGTGGGGAAGGGACTTCATCGATAACCTTTCCACGCTCGCCAGCTTGATGACTAGTAGCAACTGGGCCAATCGGGATAGCGCAAACCTCCCTGCTAGGGTTGACTTACGTTGCCAAGTGAGTTCAATCCGTCTGGTCCCTAGACCCGACGGTTTGATTGCCGCATCGGACTGTCAATGGGAACGCTGCCCGCTGGATCACCTCGTCCGGACGTACCAGTAGGCTCACGCATTGGACTTTTCGCTCGATTAGGCGCAGCGTTTCAGACGGCGCCGGAACTGGTTCGGTGTCGATTCGCCCGCCTTCCCTGTGGAGCGCACGGGCTGGAGTGCTCCGATGGTCAGGACAAGTCTTACCCATCCCTTGAACATTGCCACCCTACCAGTGGGAAGTTGCGGTGGTGCGATCGGTGTCACCTTCGCCCCCGGGAAGTACCAAGAGGTCGCAATGACCGGTTCTTGGGCTAGGGATCTGGATCTGGATCTTGGCGTGATCGTCAAATGGGGGGCACGGCACCTGATCACCCTGATCGAGGCATGGGAGTTTGAGGAACTACGTGTCTCTTCATTGCCTCAGTGCGCGACCACACATGGTCTGATATGGCACGGACTGCCGATCACTGACGGCGCTGCGCCGGACGAGCGGCTACTTGACCGCTGGAAGAGCTTGGGTCCAATGCTCTGTGCGGAGCTTTTAGACGGAGCCAAGGTTGTCGTCCACTGTAAGGGCGGGCTTGGCCGCGCCGGCACAGTGGCGTCCATGCTCCTATTGGAAAGTGGCTCTGCCGTCGATCCGGAGGACGCCATGGCTAGGGTTCGATTTGCACGCCCTGGTGCGATTGAGACAACACAGCAGGAGACGTTTATCCGCTGGTGGGCAGAGTACGTCAACACCACGTGTCCGGACTGAGCTGCGGCTTGGATCAGGCGGTGCGCAGACTAAGTCGTGAAATGGGTCATTGATTTTGTGGGGCTGCGTTGAGGGGGCGGTCCGTGGCTGTACCAGTAGGCTCACGCCTCATGCGTACCAGTGGGGTCACGCGCTAGACAGCGATCAGACAAGGGAGGAAGGTGGGCGCACGCACCTATGGCAGAGGCAACATATGAAGCCGACCATCTTGGCACTGGACCTTGAGGGTACGCTCATCTCCAATGCAATCAGCCAGATCCCCAGGCCAGGGCTCTATCGGTTTCTGGAGGACATCCAGTTGCTGTTTGATCAGCTGATGATGTTCACGACAGTTCCCGAAGATCGCTTTCGCGGTATTGCTACGCTACTCGTTCGCGAAGGCAGCGCACCTGACTGGTTCGCAGGGCTCCATTACATCAACTGGATGGGAATGACAAAGGACCTGCTCCAGGCTTCGCCGCGCCTGGGCGACGCTCTACTACTGGATGATCACGGCCCCTATGTCCACCCGGGACAGGAGCATCTCTGGGTTCAGATTCCTTTGTTTGGGTCTCCTTATCCGTCAGAAGACGATGGACTCAGCGTCGCACTTGGACGACTGAGTGAACGAATTGGCAATGTTGGCCAATATGGAAAGGAGGTACGCCAGAGTAGGGACGTCTAGCGATGCGCATCTTGATCCTGTCCGACCTGCATCTTGAGGTATGGCGTGATGCGCCGAGGCAAGCGCAAGAGATCCTTAGGGCGATGCAGCCCAACCTCGATGTTTGCCGACCAGACCTGGTGATACTGGCTGGCGACATTGACGTGGGTGATCGAGCTTTGGCGTGGGCCGACCGGGGCTTCCCGATCGTCCAGTCATCTATGTGCACGGAAATCATGAGGACTACGCCAAGAAGAGCGACACGCTGAAAGGAAAGTTGGCGGAGGCTTGCTCTGCCTTCGTTCACATCTACTCTCTGGGCGAGTTGGCCATAGATGGCGTCCGTTTCCTGGGTGCGACCCTATGCAGCGATTTCCTGGTGCTAGGCGCAGACAGCATCCAAGAGGCCATGCAGTTGGCCGGTTCCGAAATGAATGGCTATCGTAAGATCAGGCTCGCCAAAGTCGGGTACCGGAGAGTCAAGCCTTAGGAAGTTGCCCACTGGCACTGGGAGGATCGCATCTGGTTCCAGCAGCGTCTGGAAAAGTCGTTCGATGGATCGACGGTCGTTGTGGCGCATACGGGGCCGTCTTCGAGATCGGTTCCTGAAGGATACAAGGGGCAGCTTCTGTTGGCGGGCTTTGATTCAGACCTGGTCGCTTAGGTCTGCAGAGCGCATCTGTGGGTACATGGCCACATCCACGACTCGATGGACCACCTGCAGGGCAAAGCCAGAGTGATGTGCAACCCTCTAGGCTCCCCTTTACGAAGTGCTGACGGGCATTGGTTTTCAGAGAACGGCATGTTTGATCCGAACCTGGAGGTTGAGATGGGCACCCTCGCTCCAAACCAGCAGATCCTGCACGGCGCCGCCGCCATGCGCGAGGCACTGGCAGAGCAATGGCTCAGTACCGCCGAGGTTGGCGCTCGCCTCGGCGGAAGGCCCAGCACCGCCATCCGCCGCGCAAGCCAACTACGCCGCGAGAGCCAGCTCTTGGGGGTGTACGTCACGCAACCTGTGCCCTGCTACCGCTATCCAACCTGGCAGTTCCTTTCCGATGGACAGCCCGTAGATCATTTGGCAGAGATACTGACACTGTTGCGCGACTACGGTCCCTTTCACCGTGAGCCGGATGGCATGCGTCGTACCACCGGCTGGGGTGAAGTCGAGTGGTTCCTTTCCCCGCATGTGCTCCTCGACGGCGCCCGGCCGGCTACGATGCTGACCGCCGACCCGGCTCGCGTTCTGCATGCCGCTCGCATCGAGTTCGGGATCGATGTCTGAAAGCGCAGATGCTGAGCTGACTAGCGGTCAACCTATGATCAGAAAAAGGTCACGCCCCAGCATTGACAGCTACTAGGTTCCCGCTGGCCCCCAGTAGTACTGGCCAGATTCTCGTGCGTACAAGCGAGCGCCTTCGTATCGCCATCGATCATGACCAATGCCATGAGCAGCAAGGACAAAACAGCTCGCCGTCGCCGTGCAATACTCGACGCAGTCAACGGGCGCCTTGCAATCCCGGCTGGCCGGCGCCCTGGTTCCACAAGTAGGTGGATGATTGAGGGGGCTCTCAGGATCTTTCGTCACCCAAAAGGACTTAGCGATGACATCTCAGGCATTCCAGACCTTCACTCATGTCATCCAGGATGCGGCTGACCTCCTTGCACACTTCGATACGATCAATTCCCAGCCTTCACCTGACAACGCTGAAGTGCTCAAGCGCGCCGGTCTGGTCATGGCGCTCGCAGCTCTTGAAACCTACGTTGAGGATCGGATCTGCGAGGCTGCTGAGCATGTAGTGGGCAGGGATGGATCGGGAGGTCGAATCAGGGCGTTCTATCTGGCTTCGCTGGAGAACGACTTGAAGTACTTCCACACGCCTACCCCTGATCGTGTGGGGAAGATCTTTGAGAAGTACTTGCAGATCAATGTTCTCGAAGGGTGGGTCTGGAATCACTATGATCCTGCTCGAGCCAAGGGGCATCTGAGCGCGATCGCGAAAAAGCGGGGGGACATTGCCCACCGCTCTCTCCGTCCTGTGCCGGGTCAGCCTGTGTCGCATGCGGTCACTCGAGAGGACCTTCGAAAGCACATTCGATTCATTTCTGACCTTGTAGCTGCCACCGATAGGTTCATTGAAGCCAAGCTCTAGACGTTGCTGCTTTCTGGTCTGGCCCATGAGGTTCTGCCGGTCACTTGTTACGCGCGACTCCGGCACACGCCCCCGTGTCCCTAACGTTGAGACGGGGATATGAGGAGGCGACGAAACGCATTTGGGGTCTCTCCCGCGCACCAGGTGGAAATTACCCTCAGCACGAATTCCGGCTCGGCAACTCTTGGTTTCATTAAAAATGCATAATATTCAATGAGTTGTTTGATTTTTAGCTGATGCGACATCAATGAGCTGGCGTAGCTCTCCAGCCGCAACTTTGAACTGGTGGACTCCACCAGTAGACTCTAGCCATGACCTCGATCCCGCTCCCTACGCTTGTTCAGTTTTCTGGCCACGAGACGTTCCCTCTCCGGCAGCTTTGGCTGCGAAAGGCCTACGACGCTGCCGCAGAAGGAGAGGGGCGTCCGGCCAAAGAGGTCTTTGCAGCTGAAGTGGGGATTCGCCGCTTTGGTGTCGGTAAGAACATGGTGGCAGCCATTCGCCATTGGGCGATGGCCTGTGACGTCATAGCCGAAACCCGGGACGGACGCATTTCCATTGCGCCGACCGGCCACGCTCTGTTTGGCAGGGACGGTCTTGATCCATTCCTAGAGCGTCCGGCAACAGCTTGGTGGGTCCATTGGCTGCTCGCGGGCCGATCTCAGCGTTCAACCACTTGGTGGTGGGTCTTCAATCAAGGCGCGCAACACGCCTTTGATGTGGAACTCCTGACAGATTCGCTCAAGGCAGCTGTCGAGCAGGCCGGTCACAAGACCTCGCGGGTGACGCTCAAGCGTGACGTGGAAGTCTGCCTGCGGTGTTACGCAGCTAAACGTGATGGTCGCGGGGGCGACGAAGCTGCCGAGCCACTTCTGTCTGAGCTCGGACTGATCAACGAAGGAGGGGGCGGATCCTTCTCTTTCTTGCGCGGCTCACAACGCTCTTTGCCTGAGGGCATTTTTGCGATGGCATTGCTTGAGTTCTGGGCGGATCGTGATTTGCGGCTCAGTACCGGTCAAGCGACGCTCTCTTTCGAGGCAATTTCACACGAGTACGGCTCCCCTGGCAGGGTGTTCAAGCTCGATGAGAGAGGTATCGAAGACCGACTCTCGGGGCTCGAGTCGCTGACGGATGGTCAGCTTAGGTGGACTGATACCGCGGGGGTAAGACAGGTCAGTCGACAGATTCGCGGAGCTCAGGAAGAACTCACTGCAGATCTATTCAGGAAGGCTTATGGCAAGTAATTCGCGCCCGTTGGTACAGGTTGCTTCGCGCTTTCAACGCTCGGTGCAGCTGGAATCCGACCTAGGTCGAGAGGATGCGCTTGACGGCTATGTGCTGCATGGCAGTGGCGAACTTGCTCTTGAGACGACCGCACGCTACGTGAGCACTTCCCAACAGCGTGCCTTCACCTGGACCGGGCCCTACGGCGGAGGTAAGTCGACTCTCGCGTTGGCGCTAGCGCAACTGACCGGTGGTACGCCGCAGGTGCGCAAGCGCGCCAAGGTAGCGCTTGGGCTGAGCGCTGCCGACGAGGTTGCCCGCGCATTTGGCGGCCGCAAAGCGTGGGCGGTGATTCCGTTGGTGGGGCGTCGGCAGTCGCTTGAGTCCGCCTTGAGCCAAGCCATTGATAAGTATGCACCCTTGCGCGGAGCCAAGCGCATGCGAGAGGGCGTGCGTGATGTTGTCAGTGAGCTGATTAAGCGTGCTGAGAATCCAGACGTTGGTGGTGTGCTTGTCATTCTTGATGAAATGGGCAAGCTTCTGGAGGCTGCTGCTGCGGCGGGAGAAGACATCTACCTGTTGCAAGAGCTAGCCGAGGCGGCAAGCCGCTGCGAGGGTCGTCTTGTCATCGTGGGTGTACTGCATCAGGCCTTTGAGCAGTACGTAGGAAGATCACACCGCGGTGTTCAAGCGGAATGGGCTAAGGTGCAGGGTCGCTTCGTAGACATCCCTGTGGTGGCCGGTACGGACGAGGTCATCGGCCTGATTGGCGGCGCGATCGAGTCAGAACAGGACCATCCTAAGTCGCTCAAGGTCAGCCGATCGATTGCAGACCAGATCAGGCTGAGACGTCCCTCTTCTCCCGCCGCACTTGCCGATGCGCTTGACGCGTGCTGGCCGCTTCACCCTGTTACTGCTGCCCTGCTGGGGCCCTGTTCGCGCCGGCGGTTCGGTCAGAACGAGCGCAGCGTGTTTGGATTCCTTAGCTCGGCCGAGCCACTGGGGTTCCAGGAATTCCTGCGGGGCCAGACGGGAGAAGTCGCCGCCGTCTACAGTCCCGCGCGCTTCTGGGACTACCTGCGCGTCAACTTCGAGCCGGCGATCCTGGCTTCGGCCGATGGACATCGTTGGGCGGTGGCAAGTGATGCAATTGAGCGGGTGGAGGCGCGCTTCCAGGAACCTCATGTGGCTCTGATCAAGACAATTGCGCTGATTGACATGTTTCGGAACGGATCCGGTGTTGCGGCGACCAATGAGGTCCTGCAGCAAAGCATTCCCGGTCACACTGCCAAGGATATCGCAGCCGCCCTGGCGGATCTTGTGATGTCCAGTGTTGCTGTGTACCGAAAGCACCTGTCGGCTTGGGCCGTGTATGCCGGCAGCGACTTCGATATTGAAGCGGCGGTTGAGCAGGTTAAAGGTAAGCGAACTCTTTCCATTGATCAGCAGTTCAAGCAGGTTGGCACGCTCCCCGCGTTGAGTGCGCGTAAGCACTATTTCCTGTCAGGAACACTGCGCTGGTTCGAGCGAGTTGTGGCCACGCCCAAGGCTGCTGGTGAAATGCTTGATTCTCCAAGGGACTCGACTGCAGGTCGCTTCATCCTGCTTGTTCCGGACGAAGAAACCTCTCCGCAGGCACTGCGCGATGCGACGGTGGCCTTGGCGAAGCGCTGCCAGGACTCGCTTAGCGTGATTGGTGTACCGAAGCTCCATCTGGGGTTGGCGGAGCAGGCCACCGAGCTCGCGGCTTTGGAGCAGGTGGCCAAGGCGACGCCGCAGCTTGATGGCGATTCTGTCGCCAGGCGAGAGATATCTGCGAGGTTGGAACATGCTCGCCACTCGCTGGACGCCGATCTGCGAGAGGCGTTCTCTACGGCGACGTGGCACATTGGATCGGATGTGTTGACCAGCACTGTTGACGATGGTCTTTCGCCCATCGCCAGCGTCGTGTGCGACAGGGCCTTTGCTAGAGCGCCGCTGGTGTTCAGTGAGTTGGTCAATCGCGATACGCTGTCGTCAAATGCTGCAAAGGCTCAGCGGCTTTTGATGCACCGCATGCTCTCGCATGCCGATCAGAGAGAGCTTGGCTTCGAGGGGTACCCCGCTGAAGCAGGTCTTTATCACACCATCCTGGCTCCGCTTCAGCTCCACGGGCCCAACGGCGAAGCAGCAGGCTTCCGAACGCTGGCGCAGTTGGAGGAGATGGGCGGCTCGAGCATCATTGCTCTCTGGCAGGATTGGAAGCTTCAGTTGGTCCAGTCAAGATCAACACTTCCCCTGTCTGCGCTGTTTGAAACAGCCAGACGGGCACCTTACGGGGTGCGCAATGGTCTGATTCCGATATTTGCACTGGCCTTCTTCCTAGCTCATCGCAGTGAGATCACCCTGTATATCGACGGGATTTTCACGCCGGAGATGAGCGATGCTGACTCCGATGCATGGCTGCAGGATGCGGCCCGAATCGGTTGGAAGTGGCTTCACATTGATGATAGCGCGCGCAAGATGCTGCGGCAGCTTGCGCGCCGCCTTGAACCTATCGCCGATCGGCCCGTGCAGGCTGACCCTTTGGATTCGGCCAGGGCACTGGTGGCGTGGGCGTTCTCGCTCCCTACTTGGACTCGTAAGACTGTCTCGGTCAGTGAGCCGGCCCGGAATGTGCGCTCTGTTCTACTTCGTGCCTCTGATCCTCTGAAGACGATCTTCGTCGACCTCCCGGACGCGCTTGACCTCAAGCCAGGCAAGGAGATCGTTGACGTCATCATCAATGTGGTCAATGAGCTCGACTCGGCCTACGAGCGAGTGCTCAGAAAGCTTGGGGATCAGTTGCTGATTTCCCTGGCTCACTCAGGACCGCTCTCACGCCTTCGGTCGCGGGCGAAGGCAATCGCTGGAAGGACAGGGGACTTCCGAATCGATGCGTTTGTTTCCAGGCTGGCTGAGTACGATGGGCTTACTCCCCAGAATGAGAGTCTTGCGTCGCTGGCGACCAACCGTGCTGCTCGCGACTTCACCGACCAGGACATTGAACGCGCAGGGATTCAGCTGGCTGATTGGGCGTTCCAATTCCGACGCGTGGAGCTGCTGGCATCAGTTCAGGGTCGGCCGTCTGGCCGCCATGCGCTCGCCGTTGCCTTTGGTAGCCAGAAGACCGTCAGTGCCACTATCGATGTGGCCGATGAGGACCGCGAGCTGATCTCGCAGGTCCGTGATGTGATCCTTGCTGCGGCAAAGAGAGATGGTCTGTCAAAGGAGCTCTACCTTGCAGCCCTCGCAGAAGCTGGTGCAATGATGCTGGAGGATGGAATGGCGACGGAGGCCCGTAATGGTTGAACATCATGTTCTAGGAATCTCTGGAGGCAAGGACAGCGCGGCACTAGCTGTATATATGCGGCTCAATCATCCCGAGCTGGATCTCAAGTATTTCTTTACTGATACCGGCAAAGAATTGCCGGAGGTCTACGATTTCCTGGGAAGTCTTGAAGGGTTCTTGGGCAAGGAAATTCTCAGGCTCAACCCGCAGCGCGACTTTGACTTCTGGCTGCGGGAGTACAACAACTTCCTTCCTTCGCCTCGAAGCCGGTGGTGTACCCGTCAGCTGAAGCTGACCCCGTTCCGGAACTGGATCAAGCCTTGGCTTGAGGCTGGTGACAAGGTTCACAGCTACGTGGCCATCCGCTCGGACGAGAATCACCGCGAAGGATACGACTCGGGCCATCGGAACTTGACGGTCCACCTCCCGTTTCGCGAGGCTGGCATCGACCACTCTGGCGTAATGGAGCTTCTGGAAGGTGCAGGTGTCGGCCTGCCTAAGTACTACGAGTGGAGGTCTCGCAGCGGATGCACCTTCTGCTTCTTCCAGCAGAAGATTGAGTGGGTGCGACTCAAGCAGCAGCATCCGGAGCGATTCGAGGAAGCTAAGCAGTACGAAAAGACAGCCCTGGAGCATGGTTCGCCGTTCACCTGGAGCGATCGAGAGTCTCTGGCCGATCTTGAGCAGCCCGAGCGTATTGAAGCGATCGAGCGCGACTTCGAGCGAAGGAAGGAAAAGTCCTCAAGCCGAGGTCGGGTCAACCCACTTCGGCAGGGAGTAGAGTTGCCGGCGGGCGTTGAGATGGAAGAGGTGTTCGGCGAGAGCACCGCCTGCGTCATCTGCCAGAAGTAGAAGGTCCGCCAATGAAGCATTTAGAGCCCATCTATGCCGACTTTGCCTCCTCTGCGCCCCCGTTGCCCGAGGTCGTAGATGCCATGATGGAATGGCTAGGTGGCTCTCACGCGAATCCTCACGCCGACCACTTGCCTGGACATCGCGCCGCCAGAGCCATTGACGATGCGCGGCAGCACATTGGAGACCTTCTCGACGCTGACCCGGACGGAGTGATCTTCACCTCCGGCGCGACTGAGTCAAACAATCTGGCCCTGAAAGGTCTGGCCGGCAATTGCATCGGAGGTCTGTATTTCAGTTCCTTGGATCATAGCTCCATCGTTGAGGTGGCCCATCACCTGGCCGAGACTGGCCAGTGCCGCGTTGGTCGGCTGCAGCATGATGCACAGGGAAGCATCTCTCCTGCGGCTGTGAAGAGTGCACTGACGACCGGCAGGGGACGCGCACTGGTGGCACTGGCGCATGGCAACAATGAAATCGGCACCATCCAGGTGCTGTCTGAGATTGGTGCCGCTATTTCGGGCGAAGGTCATCTGTTTCACGTGGATGCATCCCAGACGGCGGCCCATGTTCCAATTTCTGTCCAGGACATGCGGATCAGCACTCTGAGCATCTCCGGTCACAAGCTGTACGGTCCTGCGGGTATTGGTGCGCTCTGGCTCGACCCTACGCTCAAAACCGAGCTGTCCCCGCTTCTTCACGGAGGCGGGCAGCAGGGCGGGGTGCGCTCCGGCACCGTTCCCACTTACTTGGCTGTCGGGCTGGGTGTTGCGGCTCGGCTTGCTCGAGATCGTATGGGACAAGCGCGCGCTCATCTTCAGGCGATGGCCTCGCAGTTCATCGGCGCCCTCGCGAGCCATGGCATATCGCCAGTTGTCATCGGCCACCCGTCGGATCGTCTGCCCGGGCACCTTAGCGTCCGCTTTCCTGGGGCAGGAGCGCCGGACTTGCTGGCAAGGCTTCTGCCATTGCTGGCGGTCTCATCGGGGGCAGCCTGCTCTGCAGGGGAGTTGAGGGCGTCTAGGGTCCTCAGAGCGCTTGGCTTGGATGAAGAGACGGCTAGTGAGGGGCTTCGAATCAGCTTTGGGCGATCGACGACCGCTAAAGAAGTTGCACAAGCTGCCGAATACATGTCAGATGCCGTCCGAGAGGTCCTAGATTCGATCTAGGCGCGCCCGCTGGTACAGAAGAGAGCTCGGCGGGTATGGAAATCTTGGCGGAACTAGCAAAGGGACGTGTAAGCGATGGCAACCCGCAAAAAGAAAGTAGTGTCAGTTCGGCGGCAGAAGCTGAAGGTGGCTCCGAAGCGGGTCAAAAAGCCTACTGGACCAAAGTCATTCCGGGTTGCCGCGCGTACCATTCTCCATCTTGGCCGGGAGCTCATCACGTCCGATGAGATCGCGATCAATGAGTTGATCAAGAACGCTTTCGACGCAGGCTCTCCCAATGCTGACGTAACTATCGTTTGCCCGATCCCTCCTGCAGAGGTGGCAAGCCTGATCGAGATGGTTAGGGATAGCAGTGAGACGCTTGCGAACGTCAGGAAAGGCGTGATCGTGGAGCTGAACAATGCAATCGAGGAGCGAGACCTCAAGAAGGTTGCAGTCGATCACTTTGATGGTTGCATTGAAGAAATTGGTCGCGCCCGCAGCGATGACGCGATTGTGGACATCTTGGAGAGGTTGAATTATCTCCAAGTGTCTGACGCTGGTCATGGAATGGCCTCCAGTACGATCGTGCCGGTCTTCCTCACTGTAGGCACAGACAACAAAGTCCTAAATCCGAGCAGCCCGGATGGCACTGAGCGCCTGGGTAACAAGGGCATTGGTCGCTTGGCCATGATGAGGCTCGGCGACCGAGCGAAGGTCACTACCTGGATCGAGGGCTCGTCGCGAGCTACGGCGGTGGAGTTTGACTGGCGCCAGTTCGACAATGCTGATCTGCAAGTTAGTGACATTCCTATCGCAACCAGCCGTTTGAAGATCCCTGGCGAGAGTGCCAGCGGTACACAGGTACGCGTATTCCCACTGAAGAGCGACTGGACTGAGAGTAATGAGCAGCTCGGTGGCCTGAAGTCATTCATCAGACGCCTCCGCAGTCCCTTCTCGGCTGTCAGAAAATTCAAGATTCGGGTCTCGGTGAACGGTTCAAGGCCAATTCCGACTCCCCCGCTTCATGACTCGATGCGGGGTCATGCCGACCAAGTCCTTGAGCTTCGCTTTGACCCCAAGGGTGTCTTGTCACTGACTGATCCACTGCTGTGGATGAAGCTGACCACTGGCGAGGATGTGGATAGCGCTGAAGAGCAGCCGCGCTCAGCTAGCGCGGTCCTTCGCATACTGACCGATACCGACGGCGCCAGGAAAAAGGCAAAGAAGCACGCAGTGGCGGTCAACGATCAAGCGACGCCTATCGATCTCCATACCTTGAAGGCCATCGGCCCATTCAAGCTCCACATTCTTCGTTTCAATCGCCGTCAGCTTCGCGAGAAGGTCAAGCAGGATTGGGACTTGGTGCGTAGAGAGCTAGATATGTGGTCGGGTGGCATTGCCATCTACCGAGACGGCTTCCGTGTCGGCTTTACTGGTTCCGACAAGGACGGTGACTGGCTTGGTTTGGATGCGAAAGCCCTCCGTGGCAGTGGCTACGTGGTCAATCGAATTCAGGTCATGGGCGCCCTGGAGATTACGCATCGTGGAAACCCAAATCTTCGGGATCTAACAAATCGAGAGGGCCTGATCTCGACGCCGGAGGTGGAGGCGCTCAAAGAACTGCTCATTCGCGTCGCCATCAACCCCCTTCGCGCTCTGGTACAGATGGAGGATCAGAAGACCCGGCAGCAAGATCTTGAGCGTCTGGTCAGCGATGGAACTTCGACTCTCGCAGACCGACTGACACTGGCCAAGCAGGATATTGCTTCGCTTCGCACTTCAGCTCCCGAGCCACTCAAGCGGGCCATTAGCTCCCTCGACTCGCATCTTCACTTCATTTCCGCCCAGGTCACAAAGTTTGAGAGCGCTGTGGAGAAGGCTGGAGAAGGCCGAGAAGAAATTCTTGAGCTTGCGGGCGTTGGCAATGTGATGCACGGCGTAATGCATGAGCTGACCCGGACCACGGCCCAAACGAGAGAGCTCATCAGGAAGATCTCCGGTCGAGCTGACAAAGATACGCAGGAACTACTCGACAAGCTTGAGCAGGAGATCAAAGCCATCAATGTTCGCCTGCGGCAGATGGACCCTCTCATGCCTGGTGCTCGCCATGTAAAAAAGGACATCGACGTAGAGCGCCTAGTGAGAACGATCGCCTCTGGTTACGAGACGCGCTTTGCCAGGCATGAGATCAGTCTTGTGATCGAAAAGCCGGAAAACTCCGAGGCATTCCTTGTGAACATGGTTCCAGGGTTCCTCAGTCTTGCTCTGGAGAACCTCATCAGTAATTCGGTCTACTGGTTGGCCGAGCGTGATGACAAGACCGTGTCGGCGAAAATCACGATTGATATTGATCCAGGCTCAAACACCGTGTCGGTTACGGACAATGGCCCCGGGGTCAAGCTTTCCGATCGGGAGCGTGTTTTCCATCCCGGATTCAGCTTGCGCGCCAAGGGTAAGGGCTACGGCCTGTATCTGGCCAGAGAAGTCGCCGAGTACCACCAAGGGCGTCTGTATCTTGATGCCTCCGTCGGCGACTGCGGTGGTCTAAACACTTTTGTTCTCGAGCTACCAAGGAAGCAATGATGGAAATCAAGGACTTGATCCAGGACGCCGGCATTCGGAAGGTCCTCTTTGTCGATGACGACCTTCGCGATAGGCCTGCGCTCACTGATGTCGACCAGGCCTCGCCGCCTGCGCATCTGGTATCCGATATCTTGCGTGATACCACCGATGACGACAACGAAGCGCTGGTGGCTGTTGCAGCCGCTCACGGAGGGAAGACTGGCAACGAGAATGAGCTGTTCGATAGCCTCCACATCCCGGAGGTGCTGGCGGAGGCGCCGGAATCCATTCGGGTTCCATATGAGACCGCCAGAGAGAAGATCATTGCCGCAGGCGCCTCGGTGCGCAAGGTCATCGAGTGGGTGAAAGATTGGACAGGCAGTGAGCCTGTTGTTCGTACGGCGCCGAGCGATACGGTAGAGGCGCCGGGCGACATCTTCGATCTTCTCGTGATCGACTACTACTTGGTCGGCGAAAGCCCGGATGAGACCGCGCCATACATCAAGAAATTGTTGAAGCTGCATGAAGTGGAGGAGAAGCCTCTTCTCGTAGTGCTCATGACGTCGAACGGCGGCGGTGTGATTGCCAACATGCAGACCATCAAGAAGGAAATTGCAGTCTCCAGCGCTCGTTTCCGAATTCTGGAGAAGCCATCGCCCGCGCCTGGCGGTGGAGTGGTGGTGATCAAAGAGCGCTGGGCGCAGGCCTTGACCCAGCTTGCGAGCCAGCGCCGCCTCATCATTCCTATGGAGAACTTCGTCAAGGCTTGGAAGGTCAGTCTTGAGGATGCGGCAAGGGCGATGGAGCTCAGGCTGCTTGATCTCGATGGCAGTGCCTTTGCGGTATTGGAAGCGACTGCCAAGGATGACTCAATGGAGATTGAAGAGTACTTGTCCGATCTGCTTAGCCGTCGCGTCATGGCAGAGGCAGAGGAGCGCGGGGCTGTTCTTGAAAGCGTCAAGGCGCTTCAGCGAGTCATGGATCAGGAGCGTGACAAGATCATGCCCATCCTTACCAGAGGTGTTGAGCTTCGGGATGCGCAGTTGGGTATCAGGAGTTTGATGTCCGACGTAATCTGGCATCGACCGGCCTGGTGGAAAGTGCTAGGGGAAATTCCAGCTGTGCCTGAGCGTGAGAAGGTCGAGCCGACTGCGGTCGCTGAAGTTGCTGAAGTGATCGAGGGCGCCGCCGGTAAGCTCGCTGATTCAGACGTCGGATTGTCGCCGCGAGCTGGAGGAACTGAGGTCGCTAAGCGATTAAAGGAGGTAATGGCAGGTGCTCGGGAAGAACAATTCGATGAGTACGCCGATCATCTACAGCGCGCTGCCACCAGTGAGCGCCTCCAGTGGCTGAAGCGGCATGTTCGATTTGGCACTGTGCTGCAGGAACGACGTGCCAATGGTCGTTACATTCTGAACATCACTCAGGCATGTG
This sequence comes from Stenotrophomonas aracearum, assembly GCF_031834615.1. Lineage (NCBI taxonomy): Bacteria > Pseudomonadati > Pseudomonadota > Gammaproteobacteria > Lysobacterales > Lysobacteraceae > Stenotrophomonas > Stenotrophomonas aracearum. The sequence continues at coordinate 3,983,163 of NZ_CP115543.1, read as the reverse complement.
ATGTCCAGCAGGTACCCCTCGATCAGGTCAAGGATGCTGCATACCTCTTCATTCGTGGAGATATGGCGGCTGTAGACGTTGGGATTCACGGCGAGAAGATGGTTGAATCGCAGTTCTTCCACAGCGACCGAGACGTTGACAGCTTCCACGCCTTCCACTGGAACTTGCGTCAGCCATTCACGCCTACGATCTCTGAGCTCCTGGGAGGTTTAGAGGATTACTTGATTGTTGGGCAGCTTCGCTACGAGAGCGCCTATCGTGTACTGGCGAAGTTTGCTTCGCAGGCGACCCGCGTCGCTGAGATTCACATGCCCAAGTTCTTCCGGTGGCCGGTCCACATCTTCCAAGTCAGTCGAACGAAGCAGTGGGTGCTTCTCAATCGGGGCGTTGAGCTCTCGTCGAGCGCTTGGCATATGACGCAGAAGCCGGATAAAGGCTGGCAAATTCAGTTCTCTGTCGAGGAGGCTTCCTCTGCAGTGGAGCTCATCCCGGACTTGGGCGTGCCCAGCCGTGCCGATGGAACCGATGAGCCAATGTCAGAGGAGAACAGGGGGCGCCTCATGAACGCGCTGTCTACTGGGATCACGCTCAAGGGTGTCTTGGCGATCAGCGGTAATCTGGCCACAGCGGTCCGAGTAGTCGCACCTTCCGGCCAGAACGAAGCGGAGCTCATTGAGTTGCTTGAGAAGAAGATCAGCGCAAATCAGAAGTCGATAGGCCATGTAGCTTTCGTACTGGCATCAGCTCACAAGTGATGTAGCTAGCGCAGGCGCGGGGCTGGGCTGGATACTTGAGATAGAGGTGTTCCACTGGTCGGCGCTGAGCGGGCGTCCACCACCGGTGCTCCCAGGTGCTGGCGCACCGAGGCTAGATCGCGGTCCTGACCGCGGCAGATTAATGTCAGCGCAGTTGGCCCTCTGAAGATGGACGTCTCGCTGGGGCGACGAACCCAGCCATCAGCATACTGTTGGTTTGGGGAGACTATGTGGAGTGCAACGTGATTTCGTGGTGCGTAGGCTCATGCCCGTCGGCGGGTAGAGCCTACAGCCGCCTGTTCAGCGGTCGTCCGAGCCGGTGGCGGTTCAAGGCCATTGGCCGCGCGAAGCGATAAAAAGGTGCATCGCGTGCCGAGACTCCATGGCTCGTTCTGGAAGCTCGATCTTCTGCTGGTAGCAAATGGAGCGGGCGTAAGCGATCTGGGCTTTCGTCGGTCGCTTGATGTCCCAATCGAGCATCTCAGGAACTAGTCGAGAGAGTTCGGTGGCAAGTCGTCTGGATAGATTACCTGCGTCGGCACACTGCTGGAGCTTCGCAATCTGTCGACGGAGGTCCACTTCGGACTCCGGGCTCAGCGAAAGCTCGAGGGTGAACTCTGACTCAGCATCTACTAAGAAGAAGCTCATGCTCGCATTCCTGCCATGGTCCTTAAGTAGTCCTGGTCGCCCGATGCCCGGCCAGTACCGGTCGCGATGCTACCGTAAGTACTGTAGACCAAAAGTACTACAAAACGAAAGCTTAGGGAGTGAGCACTCTCAAGCCCCAGCTAGCCCTTGGCGCCGCCGTTAAGGCGAGACGGATGGCGTTGGGAGTGTCTCAGGAGGACTTTGCGGAGCAGTTGGGAATGCACCGGACCCAGCTAGGGCATATCGAACAGGGCAAGAAGGATTGTCGTCTCACAACGCTCATCCGGCTCGCCGACGCCTTGGGGCTGTCGGCTTCCACGTTACTAGAAGCTGCAAAGTTATAGCTGCGAGGCAGGCCTGCAACGTCCGCTCAACCTTCTTTGGCTGTCGGTTTCTTCTGGGGAAAAAAGGTCACATTGTTCTCGGGCGCAAGAGCCCGAAGTCTGCCGCACTCCAGGGTGAGCTGGACTATCTGCGCGTCAGCTGCCACTAGTAGCCTCGCCATTTCGTCGCGCTGTTGGGTGAGGTCGTCTATCCGCTGACGCAGGCTTCGTGCCTTTTGCCGCTGGAGTATCCTGGAGCCAGTGGTCGGCCTATCTGGCAGTTCATGAGCATCGATCCACTGTTGGATCATGGCAACCACCTGCGGGAAGCGAGATTTCCGCAGTGCCGACGGAGTGACACCTGCCTCTCGGGCAACACTGGCCTGGGAAACCGGCGTGCCAATGGAGCAGATGAGGGATCTTCCTGCCTTAAGGCGTTCAAACGCCTCGATGAATGCAATTTCTGCCTTATTAATTTTCATTGCTTGAATCGCAGTAGTTGATTGCACTCTTAAGCGCCTTCACTTGGCCCGTCAGAGCCACATGAAGCGGACTGTCCGGAGCTGCACTTGCAAGTCTCCTCAGTGTGTCATCCAAGAGATGGCGAAACTTGTCGACCCGCGTCCTATCGTACAGAAGGTACTCGCAAGGCTTGGGGAGGCTGCACGCGACAACGTTCTCAAAGCCTCCAAAGCTGCATGGCTTGGGAGTCGCGCAACCACCGAGGAGATGCTGTCGGTACTGTATCTTCCCTGACTTTCCAGCGGCGACCAAAGTCTTATGATCGGTCGCGGACACGATATTAATCAATCGATCCTTGTGTCGTTCGCCATAAGGACTGACGAACTGGTCGCTTCGCAGGTTGGAAAACTCATGTGCGAGGATCTGATACATGTTGCGAACATACTCGCCCCTGGCGCCATCGTTCATTCTTGCGCCCAAGAGTAAGTGGCCTCGTCCGTAGTAGCGGGACATGGTGAGGCCGGTGTGCTTAAGCTGATACTGAAGGCTCAGGTCACTAACTATGCCTGACGAGAGCATGTTAACCGCACCAGTTCTCCGTAACTGATGCCACCCAAGCCGCCAAGTGAGTCCAGCCTCAATCTTTGTAGCCAGCGCCATAGGGTTCAGGTGTCGGCTCACGACCATGTCCGTCTCGGTAATCTCCAACGATGACGATGGTATGAGCTTAGGATGCCTCGCTAGCTCCCTTGGGAGCTCTTGGGGATCTTTGGTAACGTTAAGATCCCAGTAATGGGATTCCGGTGCTGACTTGCGACCCTGCCAAGGTTCATAGGACCTAGGAAAGAGGGGGGCGTCGTCCGGGATGATTGATTCCTCGCCCAGCCGCTTCCGTCTGCTGTCAAGCCTAAGCTTGGCGACAATCTTGGCCGCGCGTACTGCCCGCTCACAGTCAGAGGACACTATCCATCTAGCGCTGTAGTCCTTGACTGTCTTCGTAGTTTTGCCGCGAAGCAGATAGATTGTGTCTCCCAGAGCATCTCTCTCAATCACTAGACAATTGAGGGGCAGGCTTGACGCCTCTTCAATTCGCATTAGTGAATAGGAGATGATCTGAATTGACGCGGACAAATTGACCAGTGTGGCAATGCTCGACATGACGTCTGTAAAGCTATGGGTGTTGAGTAGCCATTTCGATGCTAAGGCTGTCAACGCGCGCGTTGGCTGCGCGGGCGTACCGGTTTCTTGGAGCTTCTCATCAACCAGCTGCGTGAACGTCGTTGAGTATTCTTCCGCTACTGCGAGGAACTCATCGATGAAAAGCAGAGAGCGCTGCATTACGAACGTCCAGATGCGGGGCGGGATGTACGGTGTCTGGATCCTTTGATGATCCGGAAGCCTAGCGGCAAGTGCGACGATCTGATCACGATGCAGGATGAAGAATCCAAGATCGTCGCGAGCCTCATAGAGGTCATGAAGAATACGAAGAGTGTGCTTCGCTCCAGATGGCTTGATCAGCTTTGCAATCTTTGACACGACTCGCGGATGCCGGTGCAGTCTGTCTGCCGTAACGCCATTGCTTGCGCAAAGAGCGAAGATCGGCTTCATAAGTTGCACGCGCGTGCTCAGCTCTGTCGCTGTCGCGACTCCAATACGGCCCCACAGCCAGTACGAGGCAACGGTTCTAAAGATCGCTCCGTTGGCTGGGTCCATGATGCGCCATCTATCATCGGCCCCATCTCGGAAGTAGATGCGAGTGATCTTTCTGGCCATTGGAGTCAGGTCCCAGCATGAATCAGAAAAAACGCTTAGAACTGTTCCATTTGCTGCTACAGAGACCGGATGGTGCGGGGGAGGTGGGAAGCCAGGAACTTTGAAGTTTGGCGCAGTCGGCGACACACTTGGGTGGGTCAGGCTCAAGCTGAAGTGCATGTCTTCTTTCATCTAATTCAGCATCTCAATAGACGCCGCCCAGAATGGGTGATAGTTACGCTCGGTGACCCGTTCTCGGGATTCTTCGATCCACTGGCCTCTTACTGCGCTGGACTCAGCAAATGCAGTGACCTTCTGGCTGACGCGGAGCAGGATTGCCTCAACCGGTGGAGGCGGTCTGTTGGGCGCCTGGATGTGGGTTGCTAGCTCGGCGCGCTTTAGCTGCTGATATGTGACAAGCGACCAGGCGTAGTCGAAGCTAGACACATCTCGATGATACTTACAGAACATGCAGCCGGCTGCATTCAAGCAATCGGGAGTGGTCACGCCTTCAGGCATGCTAGCTATGGGACTCGGGCCATCACTGCTGGCGCAGTCGCCAGCCGCAGGTGGTGAACGGCTGGCTTCGCCCTCGGCATGAAATCGATTGATCTCGCTTGCGGCGACGGGATGGGATGGCCTCACGTAGACATCGCGGAGAGTCCGTTCAGTGTGTTGTGCCACTTCCGCCGCGACTGCATCACTGGATCTCACGCGGAACCAGTTGACGCGAAGACTGCGGAGCTTCTGAGGGCCAACGAATGGCAGTCCAACTTTCTTGCACTTGATGCGTACGGAGCTAAAGTTGGGGGGCGAATGCTCTGCAGGAATCGCAGACGGATAGTAGAACGGGAAGAGGCGATCGTCTTGGTCAATGGGTACAAACTCATCGAGCCACTCCAGGTAGCGCTGAAGAATTTTCTTGTACTCCTTGAACACTGTGAAGTTTACGTCGCCCCCCCTTCGTGCCTTGTATTGAGCGGAAACATGAATGTCGCTGTCTGCACTTTGGTAACGAAAGTGAGTTCTTCCCAATGAGTGGGCTTGGGCTAGGTTCATGCCCGTCTGAGAGAGAAAAATCAGAAGCTCACATTCAATCCGAAGGTTGACGAGCGTGTATCGCGTGCGAACAGTTCCGTCCTCTTCCCATAATTTTCGGTCGCGGATTACTACATTTCGGCTTCCAACAGAAGTGAGGCCCTGGAGTGCCCTTACGTTCTCCGGCGGCTTTAATTTGCACCATTCAGTGAGCGTATGCCCTGACTCTAGCTCTATCTGAACCGGGATTGATGACCGCACCTTCTCAACAGTGAGTTGATCGCATATCTGAACTAGAAATCTGCCGAAGTTGGATGCCTCCCCAAAGGAGATGGCATCGCTCTTTTTGTAGGGCGCGCGAGCTTTCGCGGCAAGCGCGGGCAGTCGCGTAAAGCGGACGATCGGGCGTTCAATGCCAAGGGCAGGAGTGAAGGTGCGGGACACGGCAGAAGCCAGATCTAATGCGGTCTGGATGTCGATCCTGTCTTTGCGTTGCGTCGCCCTAGGGTTTGCACCCAACGGCGCAGCTCTGGAATCTGGTAGCTTGACCAGGCCATTTGCCCTATCAATGAGATGATTGCACCAGTCTGTGAAGTCTGAAAAAGCTTCGGACTCGCCTTCTAGTCGACCTTCTCGGTCGCACCAGGCAAAGTAGTATCGAAGTGATCTGCAAGTGTTCCTTATCGATTGCGGGCTTGCACCGCTCTTGATCATGTCCGTTAGCCCCTTATGCACACTTCTCAAGAGTGAGAGTCTGCTTAGGATCGGTTCGCCCGCTCGGCGCTCTGAGATGATTCTGGCAGCAACGCCAATCATCGCCTCGGACATGCCAAGATACAGATGGTGCTGTAGATCCAGTGGAACCTGAGACGGGCCTTGCGGCAAGCCCGGAAGGGTGAGGTTCGGAATTCTAGGCTGCTTAGCGAGCATCGGTAAGTTTCAGGTAGCTTCGCGTGTACTCGTCCGCTAGAGAGGAGATGAGATCTCCGGTTTCTATGAACTTCACGTACTTCAGGGTTGTCGCAACGTCGGAGTGCAGCATTAGATCCCTCAACAGTGCTAGGGCGTCAGCTACCTTGAGATGCTTGAGAAACAGTCGAGCCGTGCTGGTTCCAAAAGTAGCGCGGGTCCTGTGGAACTTGAACCCGTTCATTGCGGTAAAGCGATCTTGCCTTGCGCGAGATCTAAGCCGTGAGATCTCCATCTCCATCGCGCGGTACTCATTCTCTCCGGCTTTTCCCGCGTATGGCTGGCCTGACCTAGTGAGGAACAGAAGGTCACGGTGCTCTGAGCTGGTGCTTGCCGATCTTCTTAGGCGTTTGGTACTCGTCGCATATGCAATCAGCGCATCAAGATCGCTCTTGTGGATGGGTATGGTGCCATTCGCATTGTGCTTGGTCGCGACCGGCGGCTGCGCCCCAGGCCCGACGCGAATCCTCATGAAGCCGGTCATGTTCGGATCGAGCGTGGCTCTATGTAGAGTTTGGACCTTGAGGTCCGATATTGTTCCAAGCCGAAGTCCTGTGCGGAATCCCAAACTCAGGAACAGCTGCAGCTCTTCCGTTCCATGCTGGCGCGCATATGCTTGGATTGACTCTTGGTCGTCTGCAGAGATGGGAAGCAGGTTGTCTTCGAGAGCTGTGGAAGAAGGTGCGGGCCTTTCTGGAATGCGAAGATCCGTGCTTAGTTTCAGAATTGTTCTTTCAAAGCCGAAGTTGGTTGAGACACGCACACCAATATGCCTGTCTTGCCACATCGGCCACTCAGGGGAAATGAGGTGGTGAGTGTTCGCCCAGCGGTAGAACTGGACGATGGCGCGAATCCTGGACGCGGCGGTCCGCCGGTTAATGCTGCCGGCAGCTATCTCTCGAATTAGAAATGATCGGTAGAGGAATAGGCACCTGTCCTCCTTGTCTGCTGGAAAGTGCCACCAGTGTGTACCCGTCTCCTCAAGCCACTTGGCATATGCGAGGAGGTGAGTCATTAGAGATTTTAATGTTGCGCCATCAACACCATTCTTCTGCGAGATCCATAAATTGACTTCTCGCCAAGGGCTGTTGTCCTGCCAAAAGATCATCGGCAGAGGGCCAAGGGAATTCTTAGCCCCTCCCGCTTCTCCACGGGATTGGCGTGCGACACGCTCCAAAACAGCCACTTGTCCATCCAGTCTTGTTACGTGGGCTTTTTGAGAATAGCATGTTACGTGTGCAGGGGCAGGGGTTCATGGCGAAAGTGGTCAACCACCATCTGACCCCGATAGCAGGCCGGCGTCACGAGTCGACTCAGCCTCCACCGACGTAAAGAGTGCGCCTAAGGACACCTTCAATCCCCCAGCCAGCCTATTGAGAGTGCCAATAGTCAAATTTGTTCTACCGCGCTCGATTCGCCCATAGTAGGCCCGATGCATCCCAATCTTATCTGCGAACGCCTCTTGGCTGAGGCCAAGGGCGACGCGACGAGCTCTAAGCGCGGAACCAATTTTGGGCAGTAGCTCATGTTCATCCATGAGCCAAAGCTATTGATCTGATACTTTTAAGACTACGACTTTAAAGGTAGGCTACTTAAAAGTATCGGTGGAGCACTATGCCTTTTTTTCTCGTATGTACCGATTTGGACTTCACTATCGAGCTTGGCCTTACGGAAGACGCGCAGAAGCGGATGCAGTGGCAGCTTTTGCGGCTTCAGGACGAAGGCAACTTGGCGGCATTCGGGAGTAAGCTCTCAACTGAGTTATCGAAGGCGTTTCCCGAACTGATTGATTGGGATCTTAAGGCCCCCACACCCGCGCAATTTGCCCTCGCAAAATCTCTATCACTGCAATTTGCGATGGATATTCCACAGGCGGCGAGAGAATCCAGATCCGAGATGCACAAGTTCATAGCAGAGCAATCCGCGCGGATCCGAGCAAAAAAAGCGACGTAGAATGTTCAGCGAGAATCGTCCGGCGGTTGCGAACTGCTACGGACGTAGGGGAAACGTCGCCTGACGGAGAGTGGGCTGGCTGGCAGCCAGCGCTGAGATGTGGATTGGGATAGGTCGCCCAGGATATTGCCTGGGGCGAGGCGCAGCTTTGCCTGCAATTGCGCAATCCCAAGAACAAAACCGCCTGGCGACATCATCCGACCCTCGCCATGGGTCTGGATCACTCGGCCTCGCACTCGCTGACCGCGAAGCCAGTTCCAACCCGATCTAAACCTCGATAGAGTACGCCGAGGCGGCCTCTCGCCACAGGCTAGAGTCGTTCGTAGAAGAACCCGCGATCGTCGAAACTACACTGCAAGGAAGATCATGGCCCGAAAAGGCAAACGGAAGCACTCGCTGCACCGCTCTATCGGCGCTGTTCGCCAGGGCGGGGACTTCGCTAGGGAGACTCTCTTTCTATTGAAGGCGAATAGCACGCCCGCGGAGCTCTTCGAGCGGTTCCCTAAGCTCATAAATGAGCCCAAACGTCTCCTTCCATTTCATGGCGAGCCTTTCCCTCAAGCCTACAAAGATATGTTCGGGATCCAAGCCGCCGGCGCACCCGTAGGGCCAGTTAATGAGGTCGTCTGGGCGGTGTGTAGATGCCTACTCCACAGCGACGCGATCGCTGAATACGTTGCGGCACGGAATAAATTTGAATCGAGTATGTTGCTGTCGCGGTTCGAAAATGCAGCGCAGTCTCTGATCTCGCATGAGAGGCGATTTGGTGTTTCATTATGGCTCGCACAAGCTTGGTTGACGCTTGGTGACAACGCGCCTCTGGTTGAGCGGCAGCGCGTCCAAGAACAGTTCGATGCCGCAGCGCCGAAGTCGATCTCAGCATTTCTGATTCATTACCTCTCTCGCCGAGCAGAGAGCCGTGGAACTAAGCGCTTCCTCAAAGACGAAGTTCTAGCTAAGCTCAATGATGTGTCAGACGTGTTCCGGAGCTACGCTGCGAGCCGAGTCAGCGATGTATCCACCGCCAACCCAAGTGAGCTTTCGGCCTACCTTTTCTTCGAGGCGCAAGCGAGCCTGATCGATCATTATGAGGCATTGGTCACAACGCTGCAGGATATGGCCACAGCTGATCGACTTCCGATGGTTGTTTCTGCGGCTTTGGAAAGGCCCGTCTCACTGCTACGCCGTCGCATTAAAGACCGCAGGCTCGACCCTCTTGGCTTGGCATTCGGATGTGTTGTAGAACTTGATGCCGGAGCTGAGGCTGTCGCCCGGGCGAAGATATTTGAGTCGTATTTCCAGAGCGGGTATGAAGACGTCCTGCAGCAGGGAGGTAAGTACCTGGCAGAGTGCGACCCCACTGATGCTGCAATGTTGACGCTCCTAGCGCGAGCAGCTGTACGGTCAGGCTGCGCGATTCCAAGTCTCTCCCCTGCGCATTCGGCCCTTTGCTCGAGCCTCATGAGCGTACTTCGCTTGGATGAAAATTCATACGGTGAGGCCACCTCGATCTTCTCTACGGTGGATGTGCATTACGGACATACCTGGGGTCTGTATCTTCGGGAGGTCGTTCTAGCCTGTCTTCAGCAGGAGAACGACAAGCCGATGATCGATCAGATGAAGACGATCGCGGTATACGACGCGTGGGTGTCGCCACTCACGCTTGCGTGCGCAAGGCCGACTGCTTTAAAGCAGGCTCGAGCATCCATCGTCGCCGCCGATCTTTATAGAACTACGCTGGCGTCCATTGAGCTGTTGTACTTCGGGAAAGACCCGAGCTCGTTGGGGGTGCAGATTTCTTTGAATCGCCACCGTGCCTACATTGCGCGTCACCTTCTTCAGACCGGTCGCGCGCAGGATGCGATCGAACAGCTAAATTGTCTTTTAGAAGATGCGCCGATCGCTGAGAGGTATCGCGTCCTCACCGCGCTAGCTATGGCGAAGACCAAGTGCGGGGCCCGGGGGGAAGCCGTGTCGTTATTGGTTGATGCGCACATCACGAATCCGGACGTGCCAACCTCGCTGCCACTCGATCTAGTAGTCAGCGGTCTAGCTGACGCGGCAACTTGGCCGGATACGATCGACGTGCCGCTAAGCTTTGAGTTGTTCAACGCGTTCTCGTCTGACGCCAGGTTGGCTCAATTGCGGTTTGCGTTCGAGCGGTTCCAAGAACACCACCAGATTCGGAGCGCCGCGGACGTTGTCCAGATTCTAGGGCCTTCCAACACGTCTAGAGCGATCCTGTATTTGGACCGGGTTTGGACGCCGGAAGTCATGCGGCAGACACTTCTTTACAATGGGACTGAGGAGATCGTGGAGGCGCGAATCAGTGTCTGTAGACAACTTGCGTCCCTTGACCCCGACGACGCTTCGCGCTATTTGGATGAAATTCGCGACCGAGTTAAGAAACAAGAGATCGCCAAGGGGACATCGCTGCTTGAGCAAAGCAAGGTCTACGTAGACATAGCCGCGATCAAACGAAGTCTGAAGTCAAAGATTGGGGGGCAGTATTCGCGATACAAAGCCAACGCCGGTGCAATCAGCGACCCTTCACATGCCGTGGTTGAAAGAATTGCGGATGCCCTGATGGACATTCCCATGACCGAGAGCATCTCGATTGGAAGGGCGCTCTCCAGTGTTCACTTGGTCGATGAGGCGGAAACCGAGACGGATAGCCAGTTCGATTCGATCTTCACCGAAGTAACCCACGAGTTTCTGCGTGGGGACCATGGGCTGAATGCTTACCTGAGTACCCGGGTCAGACACGGTGTCCTCGCGAACACGCTGAGGAAGCCTTTGGCGGACGAGCGCCTAATTAGCTCACGCAATGCCTCCGGTTCGGGATACAAGCCGAACGTCTACTGGGACGACAGATTTGAGGTGTATGACGGTGCCGCTCGGCAACGGGTAGCGACTTCCTTAGCCGCCTTCTCTGCGGAGTTCGACCGAATCCTGCACGAGCTCCGCGACGAACGGCTGCAAATATCCATATCTCACGGCGTCAAGGACGTTAGGCAAGACACGAAGGCAGCTTTCATCTATAGGTCTTCCAATTTAGAACGAAGGTTCATGCAGCGCTCTGCAATTCGATCCAGATCCATGGACGAGTTCATCGATGTATGTATTGACAACCTTTGGGATAAAACGGATGAGAACTTGCTCGAAGTGAGAGAGCTTCTGGACAGGACGATTAAGCCTGCTTTTACTTCCGCTTTCGAGCAGCTCACCGATAGTATCCACTCATTGCCATACAGTCAGGCGGTTGGAGATTTAAGAAATGGTATCGCACGCGCTAAAACACAACTTCGCATGCGGCTTGATGAAGTGTCGTCGTGGTTCCATCGCAGTCAAGTCTATGATCGACAAGACTACCAGCCGGGCCTGCCCGTAGACATTGCGCATAACATGATCGCAAAGACAGCATCTGAGTCCTCGCACGTGCCCACGATTGACGTGGGTTCATACGATAGAAGTGTTAGATTGCCAGGGCGGACCTTGGACGGAATGGTGGATGCATTCTACGTGGTGCTGTCGAATGCGGTGGAGCACTCTGGACTTGAGGGTGACGCACTCAACGTCTCTGTCTCGTTCGACATAACCCCGACTAGGTACTCGGCTAGAGTTGAGAGTTCCTTGGCTCCTAGCGTCCCGACGCAGAGCCAGCGAGACAGTGTAGCGGGGATTCGCGAAGGCCTAAGCAAGAGCGATTCTCTGAAACTTGCTCAAGTTGAAGGTGGTAGCGGCCTGCGTAAGCTCTGGCGCTCGATCAATTCCCCTTTCTATGAGGAGCCCCGCCTCGAATTTGGCTTTTCTGATGACCGCAAGTTCTATGTAGAAATTTCCTACAATATTCAGGCTCCGGATGAAAATTCTCCTAATTGAAGATGATGCTGACAAGTCCGCTGAGATAAGGGCCTTTGTTATGGAGCTTGTGCAAGGTGTTGACGTGGATGAGGCGCGATCGTTTAACTCAGCGCTGAAGGCAATCTGCAATCGCAGTGTTACCTATGACGCTGTGCTACTCGACATGAGTATGCCAAACTTTGACGTGGGGGCGGATGAACCATCTGGTGGGGCGCAGGAGAACTTTGCGGGACGAGATCTGCTGATGCAGATGAAGATGCGTCAGAGAACAATGCCAACCATAATCGTCACTATGTTTGACGGGTTCGGCGAAGGACAGAGTCGCGTGTCTATCGAAGACATAGCCTCAGAGATGAAAAGGACGTTCCCAAACTTCTATTTAGGCCATGTCTACTACAGCCAGACAGAAGACGCTTGGAAAGGTAGACTCACCGAACTATTGAAAGGAATTCTCAATTGACCGGCGTAAGAATCATTCTTGTTGATGATCAAGTGGACAAAGCTGCAGCGATTGTTTCGCCGCTGAAGAGCAGCTACGGTGATGCTGTGGACATCGTGCATGTTAGCAACGCTGTTGACGCCAGGAGGCGGATGCGTGAGTGTCGGTTCGACATCGCCCTTATCGACGTGAATCTTCCGGAAAGCATTGGGGACCGTCCCAGTCCGGAATCTGGATTCGCGCTGTTGGACCTGTTGACGGTTGACTCTAAAGCGATCCTCCCGGATGAGATCATCTTCGTGACCGCGCGAGAGGAGCTGGAGCAGGAAGCCATCACTAAGGCGACAGCCCGCGGCGCGTCCTTGCAGTTTTACAGAGAAGACGAGAACAGCTGGATCGATGTACTTACTGGTCGAGTGGGGTACATCATCAGCCGCAACGCACGGCATAGGACGCCTCCTGTCGATGTCGCCATCATCACGGCACTTAGTTCGCCGGAGCTTGACGCTGTCCTAGGCCTAAACTTCGGCTGGAATCCGCACAGTGTAGCTGGTGATCCCACTCGTTACTATCTCGGCACGACTACGGCTGGCTCGCGTAGACTGAAGGTAGTGGCCGCGTGCGCGCCTCGCAAGGGCATGCCTATGTCCGCCGCACTTGCGGCGAAGATAGCCCAAGTGTTCAAGCCAAGAGTTCTTTCGATGGTTGGGATTTGCGCAGGTGTCCGAGGTAAGGTTGAGATCGGCGATATCATTGTTGCCGACCCCACCTGGGATTGGGGAAGTGGAAAGCACGTTCAAGGGCCAGATCCACTGCCGGTGTTTCGGGCGGCCCCCTACCAAAGCGCGCTCAGGGGCGATATTGCCGCCCTAGTTCAAGCAGAGTGTCGAGATGCGAGGCTATGCGCCGAGGTCTCTGCGGGTTGGCGAGAATCGGTGCCGGCTGGCCGCCTATCCGTGCATATCGGGCCGATGGCTTCGGGCGCATCGGTGCTGGCGCACGACGGAGCAATTGCTCCGATCACTGAAGGCCACCGCGAGGTTATTGGCGTTGAGATGGAGGCATATGCAGTCATGGCGGCTGCAGAATTATGTGGGGCCACACCGCTCGTCATTAAATCTGTATGCGACTTTGCTGACTCGGAAAAGTCCGATGGTTGGCAAGCCTATGCGGCGTATACAAGCGCCTCCTTCTTGGCGCACTTGCTGCCGAAGCTTGCGGACGCCGATGTTTGCTAGCCGCGGTGGGCTGTCAGCATTCTCCAGGGCGACGAAACCTCGTCTGCTCAGTGTTTCAGGACACTGAGCTTAGCATCGATGGTCACGCGGAGACTGGGTTGACGCCAACTTGGAACGGGAAGCCGCATCGCAGGGCTAGAGGATGAAATAATCAAGGAAGATCTGGCACGCGAAAGTGCAACGTAGAAGAGCCTAGCGCGGGTCCCTTCGTCCCTCTCTTGATAAAAGTGGGCTGCCTTTGGGATAGATACCCGTTCAAACTCCAGGCCCTTCAGCAAAAGCGGAGTCGATATCGTGCGCTTCCGCAGATGCCTGCCGGTGTGACTTACGCGCTGCCTAAATTGCGAAGGCGCTGCTTGCCAAGGTTTCGCTTTTTCCCTCAGCGAGGGCCGCAAGTGCCTTCGTTGCATCTCGAATCAGCTCCGCACGTATGGTCGGTCTCAGGGGCGTGTCCTCCGGATGACCCTTTCACAATAACCGGGCCCGGTCGCCCAGGGTGAGACACGATGGCCACTGTTTTGCCTATAGTCGGCTAACCACAGTCATTGATCTAAACGCATTGGTGCGCGCGATCTGATTCGAGGAATGCTCCTACCTTCCCCTTTGAAACAATGATGACGCAGAGCGAAAATCTTCTCGAAACCTCATCGCGCGCTTCCCTTCGGCATGCGCGAGTGTCGGGACCAAGCTCGCAAGAGCAACTACAGCTGCTTGGTTCCTCCAACTCGACGCGGCCATCTGCGCAATCTCACCTAAGTATCAGCTAGCTTGGAATCAACGCAGCTGAGCTTCAAGATGGTCCCGCACTGTCTCAAGGGCACGCGCAGACCCGCTACACATCAGCCGAATGGCTGGGTCACCACCGAACCGAGGGGCCGAATTGGCGCGATGAATCCATGTATCAGCCTGAGCTGCATCCGGGAACAGGCTGTGCAAGGCTCCGTAGATCGATATCGCGTTCACGATCCGGAGAAGCACCGTGTCATCGACCATTCGGTTCACATCTTCATCTGAGCGCGGCAGCTCGGACAGGGTCAGTATCTGACTTTGCTCATCCTCAGACAACCGCCAAGCCTGCGCGATTCGTACGAAGGTCCGAATCGCGGCAGCTTTCAGGTCTAAGACTTGACAAACAGGTGGCTGAGACATGGCCCGATACCCTCCTTAAGTCTGGTCCGAGAATACTCTTTCTGGTACACGTCAAGCGACAGTTATCGGCGGCCAACCACCTGCCGGCCATTAGGCCCACAGTTCAAAGGCTTTCCAGACAAGCGACCTAGGCCCCCAGACCTGCATAGGACAACGGTCTCCTTCCCAATGCACAAGGGTCGCCTTCTTTTTATTGGATGAAGACGCGTCTAGCTGGCGACTATGGCCATTAGAGTACCGGCCCAGTTGCATACGCTCGCTTCCGCGGTCCCAGTCAACGAACACTCGAAATAACAAGCCTCAGCCTTCGTCGTCCGTGTTCGACCGTTCGAAGTTGAGCTTTTGTCTGGATCGCAACCTGCCTGAGATCACTGCGATGGTAATTCAGTAGCGCCTCAAGGCGAACCAGAGTGACACGAAATCTGTCCAGCCACACTCTACGCAGGCCCTCGTCCTGCCACCGGAGCGATAGCGCCTCAGGAATTGAGACAGCACGTACCCCTCGATCGCGGCTTTCGAGCAATGCTCGCTCTTCCTGCTGCTGCCACATGCGAATGTCGTCCATGTTCATCGGCAGTGCACGTTCATCCAGCCGAAGCGAGATCACTTTAGGATCGCCTCTCGATACATCAACCATCCTTGCTTCAACCAAGGTCGACTCCAGCAGTCCAATCTGATCAACAATCTCGGCAGCTTTCGCGGTAGCACCGATGCTCGCCACCTCACTCCGCCTTTCCCGCCATCCACTGACAGCGTCCACTTCTGATGCCCACTGCAATAACCTGCATGGGCATACCACCCCCCTTCGTACCAGCCCCCGACTACCTGAAAGGGAGGCAAATATTGCATTTTCACCGGCATGCTTTTTGCTCAGCGCCAACAGTGCTCTGGGTGGGACACTCAGCACAGCGGCCGCCTGCTGTAGAGTGAGCGGGAGCGTACCAGCTACTTCGCTGTGACAGCGCATTGCCTCGCTGATGATAGCGCTACGTAATGCTGGCCAAGGAACACCCAGTCCGCGTTTGAACGAATTCTCGCTCATGAAATACTTCTTGTAGCGTTCTATCAGGATAGCCTCTACCCGCTTATCCCTCCCGGGAGTTCTTCTCTCCAACATGTCCCGACCCACCTCATCACTTTCCAAGTCCATTTTCCGACTATTCGCTTTATCGCCTCCGCCGGCTTTCTCTTCCACGCTTCTGCCGCCTTCGGACTGGCCCCTTGGCAGCCACTTCCCCTGGGTCACCGTTCACCAGGCTCCTGCTATGCCAAGTACTCAACGCCATGTCGCCGGCAAAGAATCGCAAAACTGAGCGAATCATTGGCGAAAAGGAGACTAATGGGTCGTTCAACAGCGCCTGCCAGTATCTGGCGACAGCGAGCGCAGAGAGTCCCGAGGCCAAGATGCACGCCGTAAACCAACTTTCACTTACTCTGTCGAGCGACGGCTCATCGTGGGCTACCAGGAACGCGGTGAGCACCAACGCCGCCGATTGTAGAAGCATGACGAATATTGTAGGGGCGAACTTCGCGCGACAACGTGCCGCCGCAACAAGCGATTCTACTGAGGAATATAGAACTAGGGACGCGCCAACAAACAATGCCAACACTCTATCAAGCTCGCTCGATGTCACGCACGCAATGAAGACGGCGATGGCTGCCAGTAGCGCAACCATGAGAGTCCATCGCGAAAAAACCGCACGATTTCTAGCGCGCGTGTTCGACATGGCCGGCATCTGATCCACAATCGCGGCACTGACCCAAGCCATGGTCATGCTGGACGCAGTAACCGTGGCCGGGATCCACATCATCCACTCGTGTGGCTTGGGCGCATACGGCTGCATTGCCAAGATTCCCCAAAGCGAGGCTGAAGCGAACACTGCAGCCGGCACGCCGGCAAGCCAACCACCTTTCATGACTGACCTCGATCAACTTTCACCAACCAGGCACGGCCGGTATCAATGCAGAAGCCATTTCGTTCAATCATAGCTTCCAGAGCCCTCCATCACTGCTGCGCGCATCTCCATCGAGGTCTGAATAGAAAGCCTGTATCCAAACCGCGGAAGTGTGTGGATCAATTTGTCCTTGAATGGCCCGTCCACGGTCTTGCGAAGGCTAGACATTTGTGAGCGCAATAAGTCATGGTCAGGTGTCTGATGACCCCACACCGCGCGTTCGAGATGCTCCCTGGGAACGGCTCCAGGGCTCTCGCGCATCAGGACCTCTAGAAGCTTCCAAGACGCAGGATAGAGGTGAAGGCGGTTTCCCGCGCGGAATGCCTCGAGAGTGGCCAAGTCCATAGTCAAGTTGCCAACGGAAAGGCGGCGCATCCCGACTCTGCCGCGAGAACGGGCCACTAGTGCTTCTAGGCGAACCTCCAGCTCCAGTGGATCGAACGGCTTTGTGACAAAGTCGTCAGTGCCTGTCCGAAAGGCCTCTACTTTGCTGGCGATATCTGCCATGGACGCAAGCATCAGCAATGGAACGGAAGAATTGTGTTCACGTCGCAATCTGCGTACCACGTCCAATCCGCTCATCCGCGGAAGGTCCCAGTCGACAATTATCGCGTCATAGCTGTTTGACACAGAAAGATGTAAGCCTGTGATCCCATCCAGGGCAACGTCCACGGTGTGATGCTTGGCTTCCAATTCGTCAAGTAGCGTGCGAACGAGATACCGATCGCTGTCAATTAGCAGGATGTCCACGATCAGGGTGCCCGAAACCCGAGCAGCCGCAGCGCGTTGATGACGACCAGAAGAGTAGTTCCTTCATGGACTGCAACCGCAGGGCCGATACCTAAGCCCAGAACCGTGGCAGGAACCAGCAAAGCGACCACGCCAAGGCTAACGTACAGATTCTGACGAATGACCTTCTTAGTGCGCCGGCTGAGGGCTACCGAGAAGGCCACCTGCCGCAGATCTTCCGACATGAGTGCAACGTCCGCAGTCTCCAGAGCGACGTCCGAGGACGCCGCGCCCATTGCGATACCAACGTTGGCGCTGGCCATGGCAGGTGCGTCATTGACGCCATCGCCAACCATCGCGATCCTTTGGCTAGCCTTGATCTCACGTATCGCGGAAACCTTGTCGTCTGGCATGAGGTTGCCCCACGCTTCATCGACACCGACGTCGCTGCCTACAGATTGCGCGACCAACTGGTGATCACCAGAGATCATGATCATCCTGCTCACGCCTAGTCCACGCAATCTGTCCAGCGCATCGCGCGCCTCGGACCGCGGTGTGTCCATCAAGCCGATGACGCCAAGATCCCTGTCGCCCAGTCTCACCGCCATTGTCGTTCGGCCGCGATTGCGCAGCGTTGCGATACCTTCTTTGGCGGACGAGCCTAAAGCCGGAACCCCGTCAGCCCCAAACATTTCAGCCTTCCCGATCCAGGCAGGCTGGCCATCAACCTCCGCTCGTACTCCTCGTCCGGCGAGATTCTCAAATCCACTGGCTACCACTGCGACCTGGCCGGAAAGGCGCGTCCTACCGTCTGCAACGATGGCGGCCGCCAATGGGTGGTCGCTCAGCGCTTCCACGGCGACGCTGATCTCTAGTAACTCCTTCTCGGTTACGCCCTCCGCCACGACAATGTCGGTTACGCGGGGCTTGCCCTCGGTCAGGGTCCCGGTCTTGTCAAAGGCAATTGCCGTGACCATGCCGAGCTCCTCCAGCGGGGCACCGCCCTTGATCAGTACTCCGCTACGCGCGGCCCGGGCAATGCCGGCTAGAACAGCGCTTGGGGTGGCAATGGCCAATGCGCACGGACTGGCTGCAACCAGCACGGCCATGGACCGGTAAAAGCTGTCACGGAACGGCTCGTCAATCACCACCCACGAGAACAGCAGAATGCCAGAGAGGGCGAGAACACAGGGAACGAAGATGCGCTCAAACTTGTCCGTAAGACGTTGAGTGGGTGATTTTCGTGTCTCGGCCTCGCTGACCATCTTGACCACGCGTGCAAGCGCGGATTCCGTAGAGCGCCGGCTAACCTCCACCTCCAACGCTCCGGAACCGTTGATGGTGCCTGCAAACACTCTAGACGCCATGTCAACTGCATCGGGACGACGCCTCGCTTCTTCGGCGTCAGGCACCGGATGTTTGTCCACCGGAATGCTCTCACCTGTCACCGGTGCCTGGTTGACGTTGCTGGATCCCTTGACCACGAAGCCATCGGCGGGCAACCGATCATTCGCTCTCACCAGAACGACGTCGCCGGGCTCCAGCGCCGAAACAGGCACCTCCACCGGCCCGCCTTGCTTAACCACCAGGGCAGTCTCGGGTGCCAGCTTGGCGAGTGCCTCGATGGCGCGCTTGGCCCGACCCATAGCGTAGTTTTCCAACGAATGACCCAGGCTGAAGAGGAACAACAGCAATGCGCCCTCAGCCCAGGCTCCGAGGGTGGCGGCCCCTGCTGCCGCAACCAGCATGAGCGTATCGATCTCGAAGCGCTTCTTTCGAATGTTTTCAATTGCTTCGCGCAGGGTGAACCATCCACCGAATACGTAGGCTAGCATGTAGAACGCCGTGGGCAACCATGCGATACCGAACGCACCCGACTTCTCAATGATGAAGCCGGTCACGAGGAGCAGCCCGCAGACTATGGCGAACAGCAGCTCGGCATTGACTCCAAACAGGCCGCCATGGGAATGGGCATCCCCCTGATTCGGGGATGCGCCAGCTTCTGTTGCTTGGCTCATCTCTATTCTCCGATTTTGATCTGATCATTCAAGGCTCGAGCGCAGCAAATTCTGCGCCCGAGCTCGGTGTCAGCTAATCAGTGATCTTCGTCCTTTCCTACTGCGACGGTGCTTGGCTTGGCTATGCGGCCAGCAAAGGTGGGAAGCACCAGCAACGTGAGGATGGTCGCGGTGAGCAAGCCACCGATAACGACGGTAGCGAGCGGCTTCTGGACTTCTGCACCCGAACCGCTGGCGATCGCCATGGGGATGAAGCCGACAATGGCCACCAGCGCAGTGGTGAGCACGGCGCGGATACGACTCGCTGCGCCATTGAGGGACGCCACCAACGGTGCATCGCCTGCATCAAGCCGCTCCCGGATGGCTTGCATCAGCACCAGGCCGTTCAGCGTGGCGACGCCGGACACCGCAATGAACCCCACGGCTGCGGACACCGAGAACGGCATGCCCCTCAGCAGCAAAGCCAGGATTCCGCCCACCAGCGCCAGCGGTACGCAGCTGAACACAAGAATGGCTTCTTTGGCGCTGCGCAGTGCCATGAACAGCAGAGCACCAATCAACAGGAACACGACAGGAACCACTGCCGCCAGTCGCTTCTCTGCCCGCTGCAGGTTCTCGAACTGCCCGCCCCAGGTGAGATAGGAACCTGCAGGAAGCTTCACGTCCGCTACCGCCGTCTGCGCTTCGCCAACAAACCCACCCAGGTCACGCCCACGGACGTTGGCTTGCACCACGACTCGACGGCTGCCGTTGTTTCGACTGATCTGATTTGGTCCTTCGCTTATGGTGATCCGAGCGACGGACGAAAGCGGTATCACCGCACCAGAGGGTGTGGCAATGGGCAACGAGCTAAGCTGGTCCGGATCATTGCGTGCCGCGTCATCCAGACGCACCACCACGTCAAAGCGGCGATCACCCTCGAAGATCTTTCCCGCAGCAGTGCCGCCGATGCCAGTCGACAGAGCATCGCTCACGTCCGCTGCGGTCAACCCGTATTGCGCGGCTGCCAGATGGTCGATCTTGACGTTCAGGGTTGGCAGGCCGGAGATCTGCTCGACCCGCACGTCCGCGGAGCCTTGGACGCCACGCAGTTTGAGCGCCACCTGGTCTGCGACCTTCTGCAACTCACCGAAGTCATCACCGTAGATCATCACGGCAAGATCGGTACGCACACCGGAGATGAGCTCGTTGAAGCGCAGCTCAATGGGTTGACTGAACTCGAAACTGTTGCCGAGCTGCTTCGACGCCACGGACTCGAACCGCCCCACCAGCTCATCCTTGGAAAGCTTCGGATCCGGCCATGCGCTTCTGGGCTTCAGCACAATCACGCTGTCGGAAATGTTGGTGGGCATCGGGTCGATGGCCGCCTCCGCAGTACCAGTCCGGGAGAACACCGTCTCCACTTCCGGCTCCTTCGCAATGGCCTTCTCTAGTGCCAACTGCATGGCCAGGGACTGCTCCAACGAGGTGGAGGGAACCCGCAGCGCCTGCATGGCCAAGTTGCCCTCATCCAGCGTGGGCATGAACTCGCGCCCCAGCATCATGAACGAGGTCACGCCTACCGCTAGTGTCAGTACCGCGCCTCCGAGCACCACGCGCGGCATGGCGACAGCACGCTCGATCACAGGCTCGATTCGGGTGCGCAGCACCTTGATTAGCTTGGTCTCGTGCTCGCCGTGATGGAGCTCTTCGCCGGGCTTCATCTTCGGCTCGCGCACCCACAGGGCGGTCAAGGCCGGCACCAGGGTAAAGGAGAAGATGAAGGCACCCAAGAGCGCCAGCATGAAGGTGGCCGCCATCGGCTGGAAGGTTTTTCCTTCGACGCCTTCGAGGGTCATGATCGGCAGGAAGACCAACAGAATGATCAACTGACCAAAAGCCGCCGGTCGCGCCATCTTCTTGGCCGATTCCGTGGCTATCTTCATCCGTTCCATGGCCGTCAGCGGCCTGCCCAGTTCGGCGCGGCGCTGCCCCAGCATCAGAAGCGTGGATTCAATAACAATCACTGCGCCATCCACGAGGATACCGAAGTCCAACGCACCCAGGCTCATCAGGTTGCCGCTGATCCCGAACCGGTTCATGCCGATCACGGCAAACAGGAACGACAGCGGAATGACGAGCGCCGTAATAGTCGCCGCGCGCAGGTTGCCCAGCAGCAGGAACAGCACCACCACGACCAGCAGCGCACCTTCGGTCAGGTTCTTGGCAACGGTCTTGATGGTCGAATTGACGAGCTGGCTACGGTCGAGCACTGGCACCGCAAAGATGTTGGGCGGAAGCGACTTGTTCACCTCGACCAATCGGTCCGCTGCGGACTGCGCCACCGTGCGGCTGTTGCCGCCGGCGATCATCAGCGCCGTGCCCAGCACGGCCTCATGTCCGTTGCGGCTTGCGGCACCCAGTCGCGGTGCGCGGCTGAGTTCGACGTCGGCAACGTCGGCGACGCGGATCACCACCCCGTCCTTGGTCGCCACGGGTGACTGCGCCAGGTCGCTGGTCGTCAACGCCAGACCATCGGCGCGGACCACGAGGCCTTCGCCTGCACGCTGGACGAAGCCTGCACCGGCCTGCACGTTCGACCGCTCCAGTGCCTGGACGAGGTCGTTCAACCCCAATCCGTAAGCCGCCAGGCGTGCGCTGTCCGGATGGACCCCGTACTCCTTCACGTAGCCGCCCACGGTATCCACGCCGGCAAGGCCGGGGCTGGAACGCATCTGCGGGGCGATGATCCAGTCCTGCACGGTACGCAGGTAGGTGGCACGCTCTTCGGCGGTAGTGAGCCTGTTACCCTCCGGCGTGAGGTAGACCTCGCCCTCCTGCCAGCCTGCCTGCCCCTTGGGTGCCAGGTTCTTCGGATCGTAGTCGGTGAAGTCCACCGTCCACATGAGAACCTCACCCAGGCCGGTGGTCACCGGTGACAGGACCGGGGACACACCTTCGGGCAGGCTGTCCGCCGCTTCGCGCATGCGTTCGGCCACCTGCTGGCGCGCGAAGTAGATGTCGGTCTGGTCGGTGAAGATCGCCGTGACCTGCGAGAAGCCGTTGCGCGACAGCGAGCGTGTGGTGTTCAGCCCCGGGATGCCGGCCAACGCGGTCTCAAGCGGGTACGTCACCTGCCGCTCGATCTGCTCAGGGGTGAGCGCCGGCGCGATCGAGTTGATCTGCACCTGTCTGTTGGTTATGTCCGGTACCGCGTCAATGGGCAATTTGCTCAGCTGGAACAAGCCCCAGCTGGCCACCATCGCGGCAAGGAACACCACCAACCAGCGGAAACGGACCGCTGATTCTATGATGATAGTGAACATATATGGATTCCTTAGTGGCCGTGCTCGGCTTCACCCTTGGCCAGTTCGGCCTTGAGCAGGAAGGCATTGGTACCGACGATGCGCTCGGTGCCATTGAGGCCGTTGACGATTTCGACGCTGCCGCCGGCACGACGCCCGACCATGACCGGGGTAGCCTTGAAGCCTTCCGGGGTTTCGACGAACACCACGCTGTTGCCGTCCACCGTCTGCACGGCGTCGGCCGGGACGCTCAGCGAATCTGCGTCTCCGTCAGCCACCACGAGCGCCGAAATCGGTGATCCGGCAGGCGGCAACGCCGCCGTCAGGGGCTTCGCGCGGATGACCGTGGTACCACCCTGCTGGCGAATGTCAGCGGCCACGCCAGTGACTTCTGCCTGGAATGCCCCGGTCGGTGCGGTCACTTCCAGCTTCATGCCGGCGGCGACCTGTGAGGCCAATGCGGGAGGTGCGGTAAACACCAGTTCGTTCATGTCCGGGTTCGAGACGTCTGCCACCACGCTGCCCGCCGACACCACTCCACCCGGCGTGACCTGCACGTTGCCGACCACCCCCGAAACCGGGCTGGTAATGCTCACCCGGCCGGAACTGTCGGGCGAGCCGTTGGCTGCGGCTTGGGCACGGGCCGCTGCAGCGGCTGCCTCCGCAGCAATCGAGCGCGCGCGAGACGTCTCCATCTCTTGGCGTGCAACGACACCTTGCTCAACCAGTGCCTTGTCGCGGCCGTACACCAGGCGGGCGACTTCGGCCTCCGCGCCCGCCGAGACGGCCGCCGCGCGGAAGGTGGCGGCGTCGCCGCTGACCACGACAGCAAGTGTCTGGTTGGCCTTGACCTGTGAGCCCGGCGCAACCAGCACTCGCTCCACGCGGCCGGTCACCGTCGCGGCCACCGATGCGCGCGCCCCGATCGAGGGCTCTACGCGTCCGGCAATGCGCGTGGAAGCGCCGCCACCACGCCCCACGGCGATTACGCCCACTCCTGATGCCTTGATCTGGTCGGCCGTCAGTTGGACCACACCCTCCGGTGCCTCTTCTTCTGCGTGCGCGCCAGGGGCTTCCCCGGCATGGTCATCGGCGGGCTTGGCACCGTCCTCGCCTTCACCTTCACCCTCCGCATGACCGTGGCCGTCTTCATTGGCCGACGCGTCCTTCTCTGTGGTGGGGGCTTCACTAGAACCTTGGCAGGCGGTCAAGCCACCAGTAAGGACCAGGGCAGACAGCAGCAGCGCGCCGACGAGAATGGGATTACGAGGCTTGTTCATTTCTGCTCCAGAAAGGGGGCGCGTCCTTCGAGACGGGCAAGTTCAATTTCGGCGGCCACGCGCGCGAGCCTTGCGTCAACGGCGGAGGCCCGCGCGGCGATCAACGTCGAACGCGTGCTGCGCAGTTCCAATTGGGATATCCGGCCGGCTTCAAAGCCGATGCGAGCAAGGCGGTAGGCCTCTTCACCGGCCGTGACGCTTTCGTCAGCGGCACGCGTTCGGCTGTTGGATGCCTTCAATGACGCAATCGCGGAAACCCGATTTGCTTCACTCTCGCGCTTCTGCTGTTCAAGACGAGCATCAGCGGCTCGCTGCTCGGCGTATGCCGCACGAATGCCGCCGCTGTTCCGGTCGAAGAGTGGGATTGAGAGACTCACGCCGATGTTGTACGCACGCTCGCCTGCCTGGCGGAAGTTTGTCTGCGCCACGGTTGCGCTCAGGTCGGGAAGCGCGCGCTTGCGCTCCACGTCCACGAGCCTGCCCGCCGTCGCCGCTTCTGCCTCTGCGATCCGGACCGCCAATGCCGCACGAGCGTCGCCGGTAGGCATGGGCGGGGCGCGATCCAGGAGGCTTTCACTTATTGCGTCAACCGACGCATCCAGCTGTGCTGCACCGGCCAACCGAGCAAGGGCCGCGTCCCGGAACGCCAAGGCTTCATCCAGAGCCGCTTTGGCGTTGGACACTTCACTCTGCGCCTGCACTGCCCGGAGCTGAGGCTCGCGACCTTGCTGGACCATGGCGCTCGTGGCGGCGGCATCTTCCTGAATCAGCTGGAGTGCCTCGTTGGCTAGATCATAGCGTCGCAGTGCGCTTTCGGCCTGTGCGTAGGTCGTTGCGAGCAGTGCGGCCACTTCGCTCCGACTCAGCTCGCTACGCAGTCCCGCAGCCTGGGCTTCGCTTTGTGCCGCACGCACACGTGCACCGCGCTGGCCAAACAACTCCAGCGGCTGAGAAAGGGTGATGATCGAATCAGCGTTGCTGGTACCACGGTACGCGCCAGTACCTTGGGCATTCTCAAGGTCGTAAGAAACCGTGGGGTTCTTAAGCGCACGGGCCTGTTGAACACGCGCATCGGCGGCTTCAGACAATGCGACGCCTTGAATGGTGCCAGACAACTGATCAAGACGACCCAGCAGGTCGTCATAGGAGGGAGAAGCTTGCGCGGCGGCAGGCCCCGCCGGCGCGAGCGCCAGCAGGACAGCCACGAACAGCCCGGCCGCATGCAGCGGCCGACGTGTGGAGGTCGACATGTAGAGTTTTCCAGAGATGAAAAGAAACCAGATCCCGCAATGTGCGGGTCAAGCTCTGATCAGCCCTGGGGTGGGCGCGTTAGCCCGTCTAGAACAACCGCATCGCCATTAGCGCCGGTATGAGCGTTCCAAACCGCCGGAAGCGTCAACTGCGGCGGGGTCGCGGCTTCCAAAGGAAGGCTGGCACTGGCATGGTGGCAGTGGCCGTGGCTACATCCGGCCCCCGGGACCTCATGGTCCGACTTCCCATCCAAGTCCCCAGCCGCATCCTGCGGGGCACTGGCCGCTGAATGCGGCTCAGCCGAGCACGCCAACGCGTCGGAAATAGGAACGACCACGAACGCCGCCATCAGCAGCATCAGTAGAACGAACCCAATTTTCCGGGAGACGTGGCGCATTTTCAAAGGCTATCAACCACTTGAGAGGGGATACAATAACAATCGGCGGCGATACGCCATTAGCACGGAGCTATTCACTTCTGGGACAGCTTCCGTGCTCTACCGCCGCGGTTTAAGCGGCTGTGGCGTGAGACCCATCACATGGCCGCTATGGCGATCCAGGTCACCCCTGCGTTGGTGAGCGTCATGAATACGGCAGCCGAACCCATGTCTTTGGCTCGCCCGGCCAGCTCATGGTACTCAGGCCCGTACCGCTCTATGACCGCCTCGACGGCTGAGTTAAGCAGTTCTGCTGCCAAAACGATCAACAGCGAGCCTATAAGCAGTACGAGCTCAACTGGCGAATCGGCAATCCAGAAGGCTGCCGGAGCGAGCAGCAGCGCCATGACCGCCTCTAGCCGAAACGAGGACTCATGCAGCCAAGCTGCCCGTATTCCAAGAAGAGACCACCGAAAAGCCTTCATAACCCCCAGAGGGCCGCGAGGTTTGTGGCCGTAAATGTCAGCCATGTTCATCTCCCAGAACTTCAGCAATCTTTGACGTTCCGGACCTCTTCGACTGGCCGGATGTGGGCGTCTCGGTCTCCGCATTCGGCTTCTCGCATCTCCCGAACAGGTTTAGACCTTCGTCCCGGACCTCTGTCTGAACCTCCATAAGGCCAAGCACCGAATGAAACAGGTTGTCGTGACTAATGGAGCTGCCGGCTTGCGCCCGTAGACAGGACGGGTCGATTCCGCGTTCGCGCTGAATGCCCTCGGACAACCACACCACCATTGGGACTTTGACCTGAGTTGCCGGGGCGATCGCATAAGGGAGTCCGTGAAGATATAGATTTCCTTCTCCCAGCGATTCGCCATGGTCTGATACGTAGATCATCGCGGTGTCGTGTGAAGTGTCCGCAGCCAGCATGTCAATAGCTTTAGCGAGGAAGTCATCAGTGGCGACAATTGCGTTGTCGTATGCGTTGACGATCTCCTCTCGAGTGCACTTGCCAAGATCAGCACTGCGGCAGTCGGGGGTGAACGTCCTGAACTCTTCGCCGTATCGCTTGAAGTAGGCCGGTCCATGGTTCCCCAGCTGGTGCAGGACTACCACGACATCACCGGGGTTGTCGTCAATGGCGCCATGAAGTCCACTCAACATCACTTCGTCACGGCACGCTTGGTTCGTGCACAAGGGATGATCAGGCGGCTCCCTATACGATTCGAATGCAAGATCCGCGCAGACGCCTTTGCAGCCGGACTGATTGTCGCGCCAGAGAGTCTTAACGCCCGCCCGCTCCAGCACATGCAGAAGCGACTCGGACCGCTTGATCTTGTCCCGGTCATAACTGCGCCTCCCATACACGGAAAACATGCAAGGGACGGAAACCTCGGTATTAGATCCGCAGGCGGTCACGTCCACGTAATTGACCACATCACGCCTGGCCAACATTGGCGTCGTCTGACGCGCATACCCACTCAGGCCCCAGTTCTGCGCGCGGACAGTCTCGCCTACAACGATCACAAGTAGATGAGGCTTGGAACCAATCGGATGAGGGTCCAATCGGGCATCCTCGGCCACTTTGGACAGCGGTCCGCGTGGTGCGCGCCGATCCTGTTGTAGGACGCGGATGCTGGATACGATGTAGTTCTCAGGCGTAATCAAGTACCGCGCGGACTTATTGTTGCGCATCAGCGATGAGAGATCGTCGAACTGCGACATAACTGCGCCACTAGTGATGACCAAGGTGGCGACAACCAGTAGCACCCTCTTCACCAGCAGGCGAAGGATGCTGCTCTCCTTACGAATTCGAATCCAGACAACTACGAGTAACGGCGGCGCGCTCTTTAAGAGCATCGCGCCTGCAAACCCCCAAGTCATTAGCTCGCCTGCTTCCGCAGTGTCCGTCCTGAAGACGTTACGCACCATGCTCGCATCAAAGAAGATGCCGTAGTTGTCCGAATAGTAGGCGGCGGCGGCGGATGCCGGAATCATCACCAGCAGGATAGGCTTGAGCGTCCAACGCCACCCGAGCAAGGACAAGAGCAACACATGGAGTCCGGTGATGAACACTAGCGCGGTGCTCATTACCAGCGCCTGCGCAGTTCCTTCGTGGTTCGAGGCTCCAAGAATGAACCGAACGAACGCGTTGTTGAAGACCACCGTGAAGTAGAGAGAGACGGCGATGATCAGCCATGTCTGACCGACTTCTGGGCGATTGCGCCACCATGAAGCGCTCTTCATTCGAGGCCTCCAGTTGGCTGCGCAGGAGGAACCTGAAGAGCAGGAAGACCGGCCCCGAGCGCACTATACGCACAGGCCATGAACGTGGACATGGATATACCCGGAATATCAAAGGTGCAGCAGCGGGTACCGCGCGCAGGCGGATCCGGAGCAAGAGTGCCTGGTCACCCAGCGACTCCAATGGTCGCAACGCACGATTCGAAGAGCAGCAGACGAGCTGCCAGTCATGCGGGGAGACGCGGCGGTTCATTCGCTCACAAAATGAGCAAAGGAATCGCTGTCAGCCCCTGGGGGGACGGATCAAACCGTCGAGCCTATCCGACGGAAGGTTTCCGGCGGTCACAAGTGTCATTGGCTCATCCGCCACCACAACATCTCTTAGCGGAAAGAGGAAAGGCGGATGAAGCGCGCCACCATGATGACAGTGTCCGTGTGCCGAAAGCTGATCCTTCTTCTGATCAGACGGCTTCGGCACTTCCTGCGAGGAGCCCTCATCCATCTGGTCGCTGCATGTCATGGCCTCGACCGTCGGCACCACTAGGCACACCGCAAGAAGCAGTGCAGCCAAGAACCGAATGATAGAAGCAAGACGTCGATGCATTAGCTAAATGATCAGCCGTTGGCGGGAGACGGACCTTGGCGGCCGTCCGTGTGTGCGCATTGTCTACGATAAGAAATAAAAAAACACCAAGGTCTGTGGTCCTTGTCGTTCAGCTATCCGTCCATCCTCACTTATTTATGACATTTTTCGCACACAGGGTCTGTCTGGCGGCTCTGAACGAGGGGTTACGTACGCTCGAGTTCAACATTCTTACGACACCGTTCTTACTTTGATTGTTTTTGGTCAGCCACACCGAAGCTATCCTCCAGCAGGCAGAGGAGATCAGACTTCACGGCGGCCACCGTTGACATCGCCGCTGACGTCTAGATCGGTGCAGCCCGTACACCGTGCAGGAGATTGAGTACTGCCTCCGTGGCCACTCCCACTCACGGGGTTTGCTACAGCCTAGCTCAACCGTCTGCGCAGAGCGGATGTAATGAAGCTGCAGGCAGTCCCAGACTACCTGACTACTAAGCTAGGTTGAACGCACCTCTTTCGTCCTTGAGCGTCCTAAGAGCCAGGGCGGCGGCACCTTCTGGCCTTGCGCTGCTTGTCGGTTCCCAGGCTGAGCGGCGATGCGGAATTGCGCCGTGGAACCAAGGCGTGTTGCAATCTAGATCCTGATTTCAGTCGGTGGTGTAGACAATGACAGCCTTCAGCAAAGAAGTGCGCATGCAGCTCGATCGAGAATTCGCTGCTCAGGGCATCCCACTTTACGCGCGCCCCCGTGAACTCGACTTAGGTGGCGCAGAGGGAAACGTCGGGCACGCCGGTCAACATCGTCGCCGGGAGCAAAAGAATGGACGTGACACATGATTCGGTCTACTCGACAACACTTCCTGAAGATGAATGTGGTCGTCAGCTCACGCCAAACGCTGCTTCGAGGCGCAACATCTTAGGTGTTCCCGTGGCCGGCCCCATCGTTGGCCTCGAGCGAGCCATGCCCTCTAATGTACGCCTCTTGACTCTTTAACGATTCATGGCCGAGTTGGCTTGCAACCACCGCTGCTACATCGCTGAACGTGCCATTGACCCCTATTCGTCGCCGCCGCTCGACTTCCCGAGCCATTGCCCGATTCGCAAATGCGCGTCTCCAAGAGTGAATGCCGACTCCTGGCGGGAGCCCTAACGCCTTGCGTGCATTTGAAAAAACCTTAGTGATACCAGCGGCGGTCAGCGGAGTGCCGCGCTTTGCGCTCAAGAAGACCTTCACTGAGCTTGTGCCAGTGCGGCGAACGATCTCCGAACGCGGGCCTCGTATGTATGCGCCGATCCTAGTCGCTAACGTGCTGCTTATACTGAATGAAAGTGTGTACCCAAACTTCTGCTCTGGAGGAGTGACCAAGATATGTTCGGAATCGAGCACTTCTGCAGAGAACTGGTCGACAGAAAGTGACGCGATTGAGCCGCGCCTCCAGCCGGTGCTCAAGGCGATATCCAAAAGCAGAGCGTTCCTTAGTGCGACACCTTGAGAGTACTTGCTGTAGAAATGCTCGACCATCCTTGCACGGTCCGCATCATCCGGGATGTGATAGCGGTTGTGCTTACTACGCTCTCCAGCGAAGCGAAACGTACATGGAAAGTCTGATCGTGACCGCTGCTTGCCCGGTTCGTTCAGAGTGCTTATAAACTGGCATCTAGACGGTCCTAGCAACGCTAGGCCCTCTCCGTAACTCGAACACTGGAGCCACGCGTAGAGCCGGTAGATGGACCTGACGATCTGATTTATGCTCCTCTTCCTCGCTTGGGAGTCGCCGAATGCGCCTCCACTTTGGCGCAAGTATTTGTGACTTGCAAAGTCAATGAGTTCTGCATCCGAAGCGTGCAGTAGGTTCACATTCTGCTGCTCTAGGTATGAAATCCACATCTTCAGTGCATACGCTCTAAGCTCTACTGTTGCAGGCCGAAGGCGCTGCCTGTCGACACAGTCGATGAGGTAATCCAAGCAAGGCCAACTAGTTCGGCCATCGGACCCTGACAGATGCCAGTACGCATCAGATCGAGAGAGTCTCGGTCCATTTGTAATGAGTGTCATCGGACCTCCAGACGTCGCTCAAGCAACTGGATCTGGCTTTTCAGTCGCCGGATTTCGCGCTGCTGGCTTACCAGTTCAGAGTTTCGGATATTTAACAATTTAAGAAGAACTTGAGCCTGCTCTTTGTTGCTTGCACTTGCTTGCTTAACTTTCGAAGCACATACGGAGCGGGCCTTTAGGAGCGCGATTATGGAGCTGGCTGAGGCCTTCAGATCCTGATTGGCGTCAAGGGTGTCGTTTCCGATTCTCGCTATCGACGGTAGCTGTAGCCTGAGGTCCTCGCTGTTGAGTAAGCCGTCCCACGCTTTGAACTGCCGCAGAGTAGTTGGGAAGTACTCTGCGAGTCCTGTTGTGGGGTGCTTCGGCACTCCGTGCATGATCCAGCCACTCAGAATGTTGATCTTTATTTGAATGTTGTGCCTAGCGCGATCTCTTCGCTGGATTGAAATATGAGTCATTGGGCCGATTCCCCTTGTGGTGAGACATGCCGCAATAGCCATTGAAGGTGCTCAATCTGCCGGTTCAGGTAACCCGCCTGGACCGAGCCCTCTGCGGCCTGGCTCCTGGCGGCCTCCATAGACGTCTTGATCAGCGAGACCGACTTGTAATAGGCCGGAGATGTGAAGTGGAACGGGCAAGAGAAGCACAAGGCGGGCGAGGCGTGCTCATGATGTAGTCTCCCTCGTTCTCTACAGTTCCCTATAGATGATCGCCGCCGGGTCGAATGGCACTGTCCGAATGGCATGGGCCTCAGTACATGCTCATTTGACCTTAGCCGATCGGCGATCAGAGCAGCTGCATTATCTCCTTCCGTCAATGCGTCTACCATTTGTCGGTAGAGTGCCCGGACGAACTTCACAAATCCGCCCGCCGCGCCCGTGCCGGCCAGAATAGAGTGGATAGATTCCACAAGGATTTCGTACGAAACGTCTTGAAGTTCGCGGCAGGGAAACGCAGATTTGTCTATTGGATGGAATAGCCGCCTCTCAACATCTGGGAAGAAGTAGCCAGTGTCCCCCGTGACGTAGTGGATTGTGTTTGAGATTGTGGTGTGGCGGAGGTGCTGTTGGAGACTGAGTAGATCTGACTGCTCAAACCTGTAGTAGTAAAGGAGTGCGAAGCATCGCCGCAGGCTATGCGGTGCCAAGTTGGCAACCGTGCAACGCTCTCCGGCGACCTCGAAAAAGCTGTTCAGGGTGCGCGTTCGTTTTGTGTCCGATGTGGGTGAGAAGTGCGGCCTCTTGCTGTCTGGAAGGCTCGACTCGCTTCTACGAGCTAGTGCGAAGATGCTCTCAGGCGTCTCGCTGACACTCTCTCCTTGGCCTAGGTGCGCTCTGAGGCTAAGCAGAGCTTGGTACGCGCGGACAGTAAGCGCGTTGACATAGAAATCCTCTCTGCAGAAGCGCGTCTTCTCTATGTAGAATGACATCTTAGCTATGAGCAAGTCTTCGTCCAGAACGATGAGCGAGTCTGTCCGCAATCCGGTCGTCGGATGACAGACCTCTCCAGACCGACGTCCATTCATTGCGCAGATGATAATGAAGGCTGCGCCTTGTACTGCTGCAATTAGCTGGTCTACACATAGCTCCTCTGGGTTTCGTCCGTGTGATCCGGACCAAAGCCATCGGACGATAGGCCGTGAGAGCAGAGTCTCGATCGCTTCTCTTGCGGAGCTGGTCTCCAGAGCGCGTTGGGCAACCCTCCGATGCCGCGAGCGACGGTTAGCTGTGAATGGTTCATTGAGGAGCTCGATTAGCAGCGGCAGAACTTCATCAATGACGAATGTCGCGGACTTCATCAATGATCCTGCGTCGGTCACAGTGAGAACACCAGTCTTTGCGGAACTACGTCTGGCGAGACGGCTTGCCATACGATTTGAGTTCCGGGAAATGCGAAAACTGGGTTTATCACAATCCTCTTGGACTGAATGCCACTGATTAATGAATGCAATCGTGTTTCGTAGCACGTTTTTGCTTGGTGGAAGATAATTTCCGTCCGTTGATGCCCACTTTCGGCTGTATCGTGCGCCAACTATGTCCTGCAGCATCATGCGAACTTCCCTGGGCACAGGAACACCACCTCCCCAACCCAATCGGGGTCGCCAGTAGCCTTGATTGATCGCATTGATGCAGCGTGCGCCGCCCTCAGAGTGAAAGTGAAACGCCAGTTCCGTGTCATCCTCGTTGAAAAGAGATGCCGCGCTTGTCCATCGCGATACTATCCCCAGCGAGTGCGGCCACCCGAGCTCTGCAAAGCTCGCCATCATCTCACTGAGTTGATCTTGCGTCGCTCGGCTAAGCCTATCGGTGCCCTGGGGTGCTAGCCAGTCATAGACGTTTCTTAGTAGGTAGATCTGTCGCGTGATCGATCGCCTGTCTGGTATGAAGCTGCGGCGGCTGGAGATGACGTTCTGCGTGAAGCAGAGTGCGGCTCGACGGGCTGGCTCTTCGTTATACAGGGATGTGGCCGCCGCCGGGTCTCTGGCAGATCTAAAATGGATCTGGCTCAAATCTAAGGACCACAAATCTGCGCCTGATTGGTGCAAGAGCAGTGATCCTTGCAGACGCAGTTGACGTGCTTGGTCGAGATCATAGTCACTTGTCTCTTCACAAGAGGCTGGTGCGGAGCGGTTCGCTTTGGTGGAGTTCATTTCCACATCCCTTCGGGCAGAAGATCTGGACGCAGGTCTCGGATTGCTTCAAGCATGACGTGAATATGCACGATCCGTGGCAGGTGGATATCCCAAAATCGGTCGGGTTGCTGATCTGCGAGTGCCTGCCAGCATTCTCTGTAAGAGTGGAGAGTTCTTAGCGCATCTGCCACGGACTCTTTCGTAGGGCGAAGGGTATAGTTTTCACAGGTCGTCCCGATGTGGCATCCCATTCCGTCGCACGGGGTCATACCTCCTGCAAAGCGGCTTTTTGAAGAATCGCGGCAGTGTCCGCCGTCACCCGTGGAGAAGGTTTGTGGCGGAGGCTGATTGCTGGAGAGCAACTCCTTCTCAAGAAGATGCTGAAATCTGAGGATATTAGACTCGTTTAGCTTGAATATTACGGTGGATCGGAGGTAAGTATCGATGCTGGAGAAGGACTGGTGTCCTAGAATCAGACGTACCTGATCTAGGTCTCGGTGCTTAACGTACGCAATGGAGACACGAAGGCTGCGGAGATCCTTCAGTCGAAAAGGAGTGAGATTGTGCCTATCTATGAATCTGCGCAGGAGATGCCCGTCTGCAACTATCTGCCGGGCATCTGGCTTGGAGCTCCAGCCAATCCAGAGACGATTCTCATTCGCCGGCACCATCTTTAGCTTCTTGGCCCAGTAAAGGTTGGATCGAAGTAGACCTATTGCATCTTGTGCTAGCTTGTCTTTGCGCGATATGGCAACCGCCGGCGTCTTGTCGTCTGTCTTTAGCTTGAACGACTGAAGCAAAAGACTTCCACCTGGCTCGCCGCCCAGATTGTCTATCGTCAGCGACGCGACGCTCTGGGGGTTCCAGCCAGTTCTGAGCGCGACAAGTATGAATATCGCATGCAGCGTTTGGTTTGGGAGCCGGTACTGCGCAAGCAGCCAAGGTCGTGCGTTCTTGCTCGGTAATTGGTACCTTTTCCGCAAGGCCGGCAGCAGGTTGAGGGGCGGGTCTGGGAGCGGCTCGTTGTTCTCTACGCAGCCTACGAACTGCTCCAGCGCGTCCCTGTGAGCCTTGCGTAATCGCGGATTTTCTAGGTAGCCATCATGAGAGCTATCCTCACTGATGTCGTTGCACTTAACGCTGTTCAGCAGGGCGTGCTGATCTAGTAGCATCTGGCGATATTCTTCTATTTCTGCTCGGCAAGCGTTTTCGATTTGATCGTGGACGTGGTCAAGCGCGGCTGCAGGGCTGAAGTCAGGCGTGAGGCCTTGCGCGGCTTGTTGTGGGATGAGATCAAGGAGCGGGGAGGGGCGCGCACGCGCGGTCCTCCTAAATCGCGGCAGGTTCTGTTCGGACCAAGCGAGAAATCTTCCATTGAGCAAGGGTGGGTTGCTGTTTGAAAGGCACGTTAGCAGTGCTCTGAAAAGCTGTTGCTTTGCGCTTAGGCTTATGTTTTTGCGATCCTCCAGGTCGTTGAAGGTCGAGCTAAGCAAGCGCAACAGTTGTTTGTCATCAAATACGTTGGGTTCGTAAGCTAGTAACCGCTTCGTATCCAGCGAAGCTGAGGCCAAGAGGCGACGCAACTGGCTGATAGTTGTACTGGACATCTTGCGTCTGCGGGTTGACTTGGCCATCTCGCTCAACGACCGAGATATTAGGCTCGAGGGCGGCGACGCATAGAGAATGTGCGTCACGTATGTTCGCGTTGTTCCTAGATGACTCCTGTAGACATTGAACGAGTAAGTGGTCACGTCTGATCCTATTCGGTTCGCGTTCCTGATATCAATCGGTCTTTGGCCTATACAGCGGGAGCTTTTGCATCTGGAACATGTCTATATACTACTTTCCAGCGCCGCCACCAGCTGGAAGCGGGAAGGGAACTGATCGGTGCGCGCGGCGCGCGCGACCATCACCGTGCCGGACTCCAGCGGTTCGCGCAGTACTTCAAGGGTGTGGCGACTCCACTCGGGCAGTTCGTCCAGGAACAGCACACCGTTGTGCGCAAGAGAGATCTCACCCGGTCGTGGATGCGTGCCCCCGCCGACCAGCGACACCGCGCTGGCGGTGTGGTGCGGGGCGCGATAAGGCCTGTGTCGCCAGCGCGCTGCGTCGATACCTGCGCCGCTGCACGAGGCGATGGTCGCCGTTTCCAGCGCCTCGTCTTCAGTTGCATCGGGGAGGATGCCGGGCAGGCGTGACGCCAACAGTGTCTTGCCGCAGCCCGGCGTACCGAGCAGCAGCAGGTGATGCCCGCCGGCCGCTGCCACTTCAAGCGCGCGACGCGCCTGCAGCTGTCCGCGCACGTCGCGCAGGTCGGCGACCGCCAACGGCGTGACAGGTGCGGGTACTGCATGCGGCAGCGAGCGGCTGGCCAGGGAGGCGCAGACCTCCAGCAGGGTGCGGGCTACGCGTACGTCCGCATGCTGGGCCAGTGCCGCCTCTTCACCATTGCCGGCCGCGAGTATCAGCGTACGCCCCTGCTGGGCGGCGGCAATGGCAGCGGGGAGGGCGCCATCCACACCGCGCAGTTCGCCGGTGAGGGCGAGCTCGCCAAGAAACTCGTAATTGGCCAGCAGGTGCCGGTCGATCTGGTCGCTGGCGGCCAGGATGCCGAGCGCGATGGCCAGGTCGAAGCGCCCGCCCTCCTTGGGCAGGTCGGCCGGCGCCAGGTTGATCAGGATGCGCTGCTGCGGGTAGTCGAAGTGCGCGCACAACAGCGCGGCACGCACGCGGTCGCGCGATTCGCGCACAGCGGCCTCGGGCAGGCCGACCATGGTGGTATGCGGCAGGCCACCGCTCAACATCACTTCAATACGTACCGCCGGCGCAGCGATGCCAACGCGCGCGCGGCTGTGCACCAGCGCAAGGCTCATGCAGGTTTCCGGGTTGACTCAACAATCTGCGAGCTTGCCCGGTGGCGCTTGAGATGCCTGTCGGTTGGAGCCGCGCGGGCAATTCAGAAGAAGCCGCAGCGCTACCTCAGTGGCGACGCTTCACCGAGGATCAGGGCGCCGGACGCTCCGGAGCGGCAGCGCTGGCTTCCAGCGCCGCCACGGTCTTCTCCAGCGCTTCCAGCTTCTCCCGCGTACGCAGCAGCACCGCACGCTGCACGTCGAATTCTTCGCGGGTCACCAGGTCCAGCTTGCCCAGGCCGGCCTGCAAGGCGCTCTTGAAGGTGGCCTGCAGCTCCTCGCGGGATTGACGCAGGCCCGGCGGGACCATGTCGCTCAGGCGGCGTGCAAGGTCATCGAGCTGGTTGAGGTCAATCATGGGGATCTCTGCGGGTGGGGCTGGCCAGGCACTAGGATAGCGTTATCCTTGCGCCGCAGATCAAAGGAGCCGATAGATGAAGATGGTCATGGCGGTGGTCAAGCCGTTCAAACTCGACGATGTGCGCGAGGCGCTGGCCGAGCGCGGTGTCACCGGGATCACGGTGACCGAGGTGAAGGGCTTCGGCCGCCAGAAGGGGCATACCGAGCTCTACCGCGGCGCCGAGTACGTGGTCGACTTCCTGCCGAAGGTGAAGATCGAGGTGGCGGTGACCGACGAGCAGGTCGAGGAGGTGGTGGAAGCCATCGTCAAGGCGGCCGGCACCGGCAAGATCGGCGACGGCAAGGTGTTCGTGTACGACCTCGGCAGCGTGGTGCGGATTCGTACGGGCGAGTTGGACGCGGACGCGCTCTAGCCCTTGAACCACCGATAGAACCGCTTCCACGCCACCCGCACCCCGGCTACCCAGCGCGGGTCGGCCACCTGCGCTGCTTCGGCGGGGCTGGGGCGGGCGCCGGTCAGGCGCTGGCGCATCTTCAGCAGGTTCTTCATGTCGCTGCGGCGCAGCTGCCGCGATACCGGGTGCACCGGCAGCCAGCGGGGGCTGCGCCAGGCCGAGGTGAAATCCACCAGCACCGGCACGCCGCCGCTCACCATCACATTGGTGCCATGCAGGTCGTTGTGGGTGATGCCGGCCGCGTGCAGGCGGCTCAGCGCATGCTGCAGCTGTTCGAACACCTCGATGCCGACCGACTGGGCCGCGCTCAGGGTCTGGCCAGGAATGAATTCCATGCCCAGCGCGAGGCCGCCGATGGTGCCGAGCAGGGCCGGGGCGTGCTTCCAGCCGCTGAGCCGCTGCAGGATGCGGGCCTCACGACGGACCAGCAGGCGGGCCACCGGGGACAGCGGGGTGCCGCGGTAACGGGTGTAGTCCTTGACCACGGCCGGTTGCCCGTTCAGGCAGGTGCGGTAGACATCGGGTTCCAACAGGCGTTCGCCGCGCTTGAGCAGCTCGGCGGGGGCGGTGTCGTCGACACACGCAGCAACAGGGGTAGTCATGACGTTCCAAGGCGACCCGGCGGTCGGCGCAAAGCGTCAGGCGTACCGGTGCTACTGAATGGGGGATGGATGAAGGTTTCGTTAATTTTAGTACTCGGGAGTACATGAAACCAGTGTTTGTCGGAAAAATGTCGTAGCCGGGGGTGGAACAGAGCGTCGCGCGTCTGAATGTCCCGTGGGGACTGGCTTGACCCGGGACCGGCTGGCCCGGACCATAGCGGGCTTGAATGCGCCCGCGCGGCAGTCCCGCACCTGACGGCACGTCTCCGTCGCGCCCGGCTCTCCCCCTTACACCTTCGGGTTCCGGCAGTGGCCGGTGGATGCTTGATGATCAAGATTATTGTGGTGGCCCTGTTCGTGGCCTGCGTGCTGTACGTGCACTACCGCGGCAAGGTCCGGGCGCGCTGGTCGCGCCAGTTGCTCGACCATTCCAGCTTCATGGCGCCGATCAACGTGGTCATGTACCTGTTCTCCAAGGTGCCGACCACGCCGTTCCTGGACCCGGGCAAGGAGTTCCCGCAGCTGGAACCGCTGCGGGCGAACTGGAAGATGATCCGCGATGAGGCGCTGGCGCTGCGCGATGCGGAGAAGATCGCGGCGTCCAGCTCGTACAACGACGCCGGCTTCAATTCGTTCTTCCGTCGTGGCTGGAAGCGCTTCTACCTGAAGTGGTACGGACCGTCGCACCCGTCGGCCAGGTCGCTGTGCCCGCAGACCACCGCGCTGCTGGAGTCGATTCCGGACGTGCGCGCGGCGATGTTCGCGCAGCTGCCGCCGGGCAGCGAGCTGCGCCCGCACCGCGATCCGTTCGCCGGTTCGCTGCGCCTGCACCTGGGCCTGGCCACGCCGAATGACGACCGCTGCTATATCGAGGTCGACGGCATCCGCAAAAGCTGGCGCGACGGCGAGTGGATGATGTTCGACGAAACCTATGTGCACCACGCGCACAATGAAACCGAAGAGGACCGGGTGATCCTGTTCTGCGACATCGCCCGCCCGCTGCGCTTCGGCCTGCCGGGCCTGTTCAACCGCGCCGTGGCCGCCACGCTGCTGGCCGGCGGCGCTTCGCCGAACTTCCCCGGCGACCCGACCGGCGGGGTGAACAAGGCGTTTGGTGGGTTGTACAAGGTGCGGCTGAAGGCCAAGGCCCTGCGTGCGCGCAGTGCGTTCGCCTACCACGCGATCAAGTGGGGGTTGGTGGTGCTGGTGATTGCGGGGATCTGGGCGATCTAGGACCGCTTGGAGCCGGCGCCGGCCGGCACTACCGGAGCCAAAAAAACCCGCGCCGTCACCGGCGCGGGTTTTTTCTTGTAGTGCCGGCCGCCGGCCGGCTCCTCCGTAACCTCAGCTCTTCAGCGCAGCCTGCACGAACGGCGGGGTGACGAGCACGCCGGTATGCAGCGCAGCGGTGTAGTACAGCGTCTCGAAGCCCTTCGAGGCAGAATCCGCCTGGCGGAAGTCGAAGCTGCTCTGGCCCTTGCGCGCCAGGGTCACGCTCCACCAGCCGGTGGGGTAGCACGGCTGCGGGAACGGCAGGGTCTTGAACGACTGGAAGCCGGCCTTGCCCATTTCCGTGCGCATTTCGTTGATCAGGTCCAGCTGCATCAGCGGCGACTCGGACTGCTGCACCAGGATGCCGTCTTCCTTCAGCGCCTTGAAGCAGCTCTCGTAGAAGGCCTTGTTGAACAGGCCCTCACCCGGGCCGACCGGGTCGGTCGAGTCCACGATCACCACGTCCACGCTGCCGGCCGGGCAGTTGGCCATGTAGGCCACGCCGTCGTCGAACATCAGCTCGGCGCGCGGGTCGTTGTTGGAATCGCACAGCTCCGGGAAGTGCTTCTCGGCCATGCGGGTGACCTGCTCGTCGATGTCGCACTGGGTCACGCTCTCCACGCCCTTGTGCTTGAGCACTTCGCGCAGGGTGCCGCAGTCGCCGCCGCCGATGATCACCACGCGCTTGGGCGCGGCGTGGGTGAACAGCACCGGGTGGCTGATCATCTCGTGGTAGAAGAAGTTGTCCTTGCTGGTCAGCATGATGGCGCCATCGATGGTCATCAGGTTGCCCCAGTCGGTGGTCGCGAAGATCTCGATCTTCTGGAACGGGGACTGGACCTCGTCCAGCTTGCCCTTCAGGCGATAGCCGATGGCCGAGCCGGTGCGCTCGAAATGCTCGATGTACCAGTTGGTGTTGTCAGTCATGGTGTAACAGTCCTGTTCGGAGAAGGTGGAGCCGGGGTCCGCGCCTGTTCAGGTTCAATCCCCGGGGTCGGGCGCGGGCGCGCATGATAACGGAGCTGTCGCCTGTTAGGCGTTATCATGCACCCCCTTTTTTACCAACCAGGCCCACTGAAATGACCGATTGGTCCCTCGACCAAGCCCGCAAGACCTACTCGATTCCGCATTGGGCGGATGGCTACTTCGACGTGGATCAGGCTGGACACATGGTGGTGAGACCGACTGGCCAGGACGGCCCGGTGGTGTCGTTGCCCAACATCGTGGACGCCGCGCGCGCGGGCGGGGCCAAGCTGCCGCTGCTGGTGCGTTTTCCGGACATCCTGGGGCAGCGTCTGGGCAAGCTGCAGGCCGCGTTCGGCCGGGCCCAGGCCGACTGGGACTACCCGGGCGGCTATACCGCCGTGTACCCGATCAAGGTCAACCAGCACCGGGGCGTGGCCGGCACCCTGGCCAGCCACCATGGCGAGGGCTTCGGCCTGGAAGCGGGCAGCAAGCCGGAACTGATGGCCGTGCTGGCGCTGTCGCGCCCGGGCGGGCTGATCGTCTGCAACGGCTACAAGGACCGCGAGTACATCCGGCTGGCCCTGATCGGCCGCAAGCTGGGCCTGCAGACCTTCATCGTGATCGAGAAGCCGTCCGAGCTGAAGCTGGTGCTGGAGGAAGCGAAGGCGCTGGACGTGAAGCCGGGCCTGGGCGTGCGCATGCGCCTGGCCTCGCTGGGCGCGGGCAAGTGGCAGAACAGCGGCGGCGACAAGGCCAAGTTCGGCCTCTCCCCGCGCCAGCTGCTTGACCTGTGGAAGTCGCTGCGCGACACCGAGTACGCCGACTGCCTGAGCCTGCTGCATTTCCACATGGGCTCGCAGATCTCCAACGTGCGCGACATCGCCAACGGCATGCGCGAAGCCACCCGTTACTTCGTGGAGCTGTCGCGCCTGGGCGCGAAGATCACCCACGTCGACGTGGGTGGCGGGCTGGGCGTGGACTACGAAGGCACCCGTTCGCGCAGCTTCTGCTCGATCAACTACGGGCTGGATTCGTACGCCGGCAACATCGTGCAGCCGCTGGCCAATGCCTGTGAAGAGCACGGCCTGACCCCGCCGCGCATCGTCACCGAGTGCGGCCGCGCGATGACCGCGCACCACGCGGTGCTGATCGCCAACGTCTCCGAGGTCGAAGAAGCGCAGGAAGGCCGCGTGCCGGACCAGCACGACGACGAGCCGGCGGCGATCCGCCACCTGCGCGAGATCCATGGCGAGCTGGACCAGCGCCCGGCGGTGGAGCTGTTCCAGGAAGCGCAGCACTTCCATGCCGAAGGCCTGGCCAGCTACGCGCTGGGCCAGATCGACCTGCCGCAGCGTGCGCGCATCGACGACCTGTTCTAC
This sequence comes from Stenotrophomonas aracearum, assembly GCF_031834615.1. Classification (NCBI taxonomy): domain Bacteria; kingdom Pseudomonadati; phylum Pseudomonadota; class Gammaproteobacteria; order Lysobacterales; family Lysobacteraceae; genus Stenotrophomonas; species Stenotrophomonas aracearum. Next base: position 3,942,219 of record NZ_CP115543.1, on the reverse strand, counting down.
GCCATCGCCCATGCGGTGCGGGCGCGCCTGAGCTATGACGAAAAGAGCCACCGCCCGGCGCTGGACGAGTTGAACGAACGCCTGGTGGACAAGTACTTCGTCAACTTCAGCGTGTTCGAGTCGATCCCGGATGCGTGGGCGATCGACCAGGTGTTCCCGATCGTGCCGATCGAGCGCCTGGACGAAGTGCCGCAGCGTCGCGGCATCATCGCCGACATGACCTGCGATTCGGACGGCATGGTGAAGACCTATGTCGAGAACGAGAGCCTGGATACCTCGCTGCCGCTGCATCCGGTGCGCCCGGGTGAAAGCTATCGCATCGCGTTCTTCATGGTCGGGGCGTACCAGGAAATCCTGGGCGACATCCACAACCTGTTCGGCGACACCGACGCGGTGGAAGTGCTGGCCGATGCCGATGGCTACGCCATCACCCAGCAACGCCGCGGCGACACCACCGACGTGATGCTGGACTACGTGGGCTACAGCCTGGCCGATCTGCGTGCCAGCTACGCCGAGCGCGTGGCCGCGGCGAACCTGTCGCCGGAGCGCGCGCAGGAGCTGTCCGAGGCACTGGAAGCCGGGTTGACCGGTTACACGTACCTGTCTGACGAGCCGCTGGTCTGAGCAGTCGCGCCATCGTCCACCTGTTCCTGCACGCCGCCATACCGGCGTTGCTGGCGTGGATGTTCTGGCGCAAGCGCTTCCTGTCGGCGTGGGCGCTGATGCTGCTCGGTTGGATCATCGACCTGGATCACCTGCTGGCCGATCCGATCTATGCGCCGAACCGCTGCAGCATCGGTTTCCATCCGCTGCATACGGCGCCGGCGATCGCGGTGTATGCAGGGTTGTGCGTTCCGAAGAAGACGCGGTTGTTCGGGATCGGGTTGATGATCCACATCGTGCTGGATGCGATGGATTGCTGGCTCATGCACGCGGGATCAGCCCGCGGGTAACACCAGCTCCGCCACCAACCCGCGCGTCCCATTCCGCAACACCAACCCGCCGCCGTAACTCTCGGCGATATCGGCCACGATCGCCAAGCCCAGCCCGCTGCCCGGCGCGCGCTGGTCCAGCCGCACGCCACGACCGAGTACCCGCGACAGGTCTTCTTCGGGCAGGCCGTCGCCGTCGTCGCTGACGGTGATCCGCAGCCGCTTGTCGGCCAGCGCAACGCCCACCTCCACCCGCTGCGCCGCCCACTTGCCGGCGTTGTCCAGCAGGTTGCCCAGCATTTCTTCCAGGTCCTCGCGCGCACCTGCGAACACGCCCGGTGCGTCGGCGGCGCAGGTGAACACCACGCCACGCTCGTCGTGCACGCGTTGCATCAACCCGCACAGCGCGCTGACCACCGGCGCCACCGGCGTGCGCTGCTGATGGTCGGCGGCCACGCCCAGTGCCAGGTAGCGGTCGATACTGGCCTGCATGCGTGCGGTTTCGCTGCGCAGCGTCTGCCGCCAGTCGGTGCCGGCACCTGCGGCTTCGGTGGAGAGCACCGTCAGCGGCGTCTTCAGGGCATGTGCCAGGTCTTCGGCACTGCGCCGTGCGCGCAGCACCATGCGGCCGTGGTGGTCGAGCAATGCGTTGAGCTCGGCGGCCAGCGGCGCGACTTCGCGGACCAGGCCCTGCTGCGGAAAACGCACGTCCTCGCCGTTGCGCACCTGCTCGGCAATGCGCCCGAGCTGCTTCAGTGGACGCAGCCCGTAATGCACCTGGGCGACCAGCACCGCAAACCACAACGCGATCAGCACCATCAGCGCCAGCGCGGTACGTTGCCGGAAGGCCGTGACCTGGGCATCCAGCTGGCTGCGGTCGGTGGCCACGATCACCCGCAGCGGCAGGGCCGCACGGGGCAGGGTGACCTGCTGCGCCATCGCACGCAGCGGCTGCTGCAGCGGGCCGGTGGTATCGAAGGACCGGGCCGGGCCGGTACGCAGCGTGGCCGGCGCAGGCAGCGTTTCGTCCCACAGCGAGCGCGACTGTCCCAGTGGCTGCCCCTGCGCATCCAGCAACTGCCAGTACGCACCGGAAAACACCCGCCGGTAACGCTCGCCGCGCAGCTCGTCGCGCACCTGCACGGCCCCCTGCGCGTCCACCTCCAGCAGGGCCAGCACCGCGAGCAGGTCCGCGTTGAGCTGCTGGTCCAGGGTGGCCTGCGCGGAGCGCTCGTACATCGCGCCCAGCCACCAGGTGGCCAGTGCCGAGACCAGCACCATGCCCCATCCACCGGCCAGCAGCAGGCGGCTGCGCAACGAACGGGTGTTCATGGGTGCGCCGACAGGCGGAAGCCCTGGCCGCGATGGGTGTGGATGAGCGTGCTGCCGAGTTTGCGGCGGATGCGGCCGATCAGCACGTCCAGGGTGTTGGAGTCGGGATCGAAGCCGGACTCGTAGACATGCTCGCCCAGCCGCGAACGGCTGATCACCACGTCCGGGTGGTGCATGAAGTAACTCAGGATGCGGTGTTCCTGCGGGCTCAGGGGCAGCAGCACGCCGTCCAGTTCGAAGCGGCCGGCGTTGACGTCCAGCCGCAGCGGGCCGCACTGCAGGCGCGGGCTGGCATGGCCGGCACTGCGCCGGATCAGCGCGCGCAGCCGCAGCAGCAGCTCCTCGGGCTGGAACGGCTTGGTCAGGAAGTCGTCGGCACCGGCGTCGAAGCCGGCCAGTTTGTCGTGCCAGCGCGTCCGCGCGGTCAGCACCAGCACCGGGAAATCGCGCCCGGCCTGGCGCCAGCGCTCGATCACGCTCAGGCCATCCAGCCCCGGCAGGCCAAGGTCGACCACCGCCGCGGCGATGTCTTCCACCTGGCCCTGGTACTCGGCATCCACGCCCTCACCGCTGTGCACCACCACGTACCCGGCGTCTTCCAGCAGCAGCTGCAGCTGGCTGGCGAGCAGGGCATCGTCCTCGGCAAGCAGGAGTCGCATCAGTCCTCTTCCATCTTGAGCAGGCGGCCGCTGGTCGCATCATAGTCCAGCTCCATTACCACGCCGTTGGGGCCGAGGATCTCGATCTCATACTCGCCGTCGTCCAGCTCCACTTCCAGCAGCTGCCCGGGGTAGCGGCGCAGGGCGTCGCGCACCACGGTTTCCAGCGGGACATAGCGGCCCTGTTTGACCGCCTGGCGCACGGCGTCCTGCTGGCGTGCGCCGCCGTCCAGCACCCGCATGGGGTCCTGGGCCGAGGCGCTCAACAACAGGGGCAGCAGCAGCGAGAGGGTATTCATGGCCATACGGTATACGCGGGGCCTTTAAACGGGTCCTAACAGCGGGCCTCATGCTCCGCTTAAGGGCGCTTGCCAGACTGGCGGCGCCGGGATGATCCGGTCACCTTCAGGAACACCCCCATGAACAAGCTGATCCTTGCCGCCGCGCTGGCGGCCACCTTCACCACCGCCCCGGCATTTGCCGCCTCCCTGAACGCCGCCGAGGTGCAGGCCAAGCTGAGCGCCGCCGGCTACACCCAGGTCATGGAGCTCGAGCGCGACGATGGCGTGTGGGAGGCCGATGTCATCCGCGCCGACGGCCGCCTGGCCGAAGTGATCGTCGACCCGGCCAACGGCGAGATCTTCGATCCGCTCAGCGGCCGTCCGATGCTGGAGGCCGGGCAGATCCTGAGCCTGGCAGGCAAGGCCGGATTGACGAAGATCGAGTCGGTGGAACGCGACGGCGCCACCTGGACCCTGGAAGCGCGCAATGCCCGCAACCAGCGCGTGGACGTGCGCATGAGCGGGCATGACGGGCGGATCATTTCCACCCAGCGCGACAACTGGTGGGATTGAGCCGGCTTACCAGCCAACCGGCGGCGGACCGCCCCAGAAACCGGGGCCGTAGCCGCCGTAACCCGCCCCATACGGTCCATAGAAGCCAGGGCCCTTGCCCTCGCTGATCTGGATGTTGAGGTTCATGTTGCGGGTCTTGCCTTCGTCGTTGGTGTAGTTCTTGTTGAGGTTCAACTCGGCCGCGTTGTAGTGCGTGTTGCCGAAGTTCTTGGCATAGCCGATGCCGGTGGTGATGCTGCCGTTGACCCGCAGCTTGTCGTCGACCACGTCGGCGATGCGGTTGCCGGCGGCATCGCGCTGGACCGCACGGCGACCGCTCTTGTCGCCATAGAAGGTGCCCGGCGGGTCGCCGCGCAGGCTGGGGTCGTTCAGGTACTGCAGTGGCTGCTGCGGCAGCGACAGGTCCAGGTCGGTGGCCGACTGCGGGCCGGTGGCACCGGCCGCGGACTGTGCCAGCACGACGCCGGGGGCCATCAGCAACAGCAGCAGGGAAAGCGGGCGGATCATGGTGGGCTCCGGGGCAAGGCAAGGCGGCCGACAGCGCTGACGCTAGCAGCCGTTGCTTGAATGATGCCTGTAGTGGCGCCGTTTGGGTCAGCGATCCAGGCGCTCGAACCCGAACAGGCCGGCCAGCGGGTGGCGGCGGCGCTCGATCCGGGCCCGCAGCAGTTCGGCACCGATCATCGAATAGGTGATGCCGTTGCCGCCGTAAGCCATGGCGAACAGGATCCGCGGTCCCCACTGCGGGTGCGGGCCGAAGAACGGCAGCCCGTCTTCGGTCTCGGCGAAGGTGCCCGCCCATGAGAAGGCGGGTTGCAGCGGCAGGTGCGGGAACAGTTTTCCCACCTGCTTGAGCAGGGTGCCGGTCTTGCCCGCGATGCGGCGGTCGCGCCGGGCGGGAATGTCCACCGCGTCGTCTTCGCCGCCGACCAGCAGCCGGTGGTCGCTGGTGCTGCGCATGTACAGATACGGGCGCGCCGACTCCCAGACCATGGTGTCGGCCAGCGGGCCGAGCAGGTCCGGGTCGATCGGGTCGGTGATGAAGGCGTAGCTGCTGCGGTTGCGCGCCACCTTCTGCTTCAGCCAGCGCTGTCCCGCATAGCCGGTGGCCAGCACGACGTGCCGGCTGCGGATGCGCATCCCTTCCGGGGTGGTGGCGGTGACCCCGCGCGCCGTCGGTTCCAGGCGGTGCAGCACCGTGCGGTCGTGTACCGCGCAGCCGGCCTTGGCCAGGCGCATCAGCAGGCGGTAGGTGAGCTGGTAGGGATCGACCCGCGCGGCCAGCGCGCTGAGGATGGCGCCCGGTGCGGGCACGCCGTACTCCGCCCGAACCGTTTCCGCGTCCAGCCAACGTACGTCGAAGCCGTGCTTCCGGCGCAGGTCGTACTCGTCCTGCAGCACCGGCCCGTGCCGGCGCTTGCTGGCGTAGTACAGGCTCTGCATGGGGTGGCAATCCACGCTGCGGAAGCCGGCGGCCACCGCGCGCAGCGCAGGAATCGCCTCTGCGCAGGCGCGGTAGGCCAATACCGCATCGGCTTCGCCGAAGCGCTTGGCCAGGTCGATCAGATGCGTATCGATTTCATACTGCAGCAGCGCGGTACTGGCGGCGGTGCTGCCCCAGCCGATGTCGCGCTGCTCCACCAGCACCACGTCATGGCCGTGCGCACACAGTTCATTGGCGATCAACGCGCCACTGATGCCACCGCCCACCACCAGCACGTCGCAGCTGCGGTCCTCGCGCAGCGGCGGGAAGGCATGCATCAGCCCGTTGCTGACCGCCCAGAAGGGATAGCCGCTCTTGAGGTCCATGCGCGATCAGGCAGTGGGATGGCCGGTGTGCGGAGTGCGGATCAGCGGGGTCAGGTCGAAGCCCTGCAGGCGCGCCACTTCCAGGTAGTGCTCGGCCGTGGTGGCATCCAGCGTGGGCTCGCGCCCCAGCAACCACAGATACTTGCGGTCCGGGCTGCCGACCAGGGCGACGCTGTAGTCCGGCGCTACGTGGATTACCCAGTAGTCGCCCTTGGTGAAGGGGATCCAGCGCAGGCCCGCCGGCAGGAAGCTCACTTCCAGGCGTGCGGGATCGTTGTCTACCCGGCGGGCCTCGCCCTCTGCTTCCTCCACTTCCCCATTGACGATGCAGCGGTTGACCACTTTGACGTTGCCATTGTCCTTCACCGAATAATGGGCGGTGACGTCGGTGCAGTCTTCAGGCTCGTGCCTGATCGGCAGCCGGGCCAGTTCGTACCAGGTGCCGACGTAGCGCGGCAGCTGCAGATCGGCAACGGTTTTCAGTTCGGCATGGGTGGTCATCGCGGGCCCCGTAGTGGAAGTGGACGCCACGATGCCGGGGCTGCCGCCATGGCCGGGTGAAGCCTGAACGATGCGATTTACACACGCATACTCCGTGTGAACAGGGCTCGGTTTATAGTCCCGGCAGGCGCGGTGGTCCGCGTGAACTCCAGGTGCAGGTTTGTCTTTCCGTCCTCGTAATTCCCTGCTGCGGCCGCTGGCCGCGATGCTGCTGAGTGTCTGGCTGTGCATGGCCCCCGGGGCCTGGGCGCAGGCCCCCGACGATCCCACCGCACAGCCCAAGGCGCAGCTGTCCCAGGCCGGCAAGGAACTGGACGCGATCCGCGACGCGCTGGCCGACGCCGAAACCCGCGAGACCCTGAGCTCGCTGTTCGACCGCGCCATGAAGGTGCAGCGCGACGCCGACGCCGCCCAGGGCGGCCTGCAGCCCGAGCTGGACCAGCTCGACAATCGCCTGACCCAGCTGGGCACCGTTCCGGAAGGCACCGTGGAGGCGCGCGAGCTGGCCCAGCAGCGAAAGTCGCTGACCCAGCAGCGCGCCGATATCGCCGCCGCGATCGCGCGCGCCAAGTTGCTGGCGGTGGATGCCAAGCAGCTGGGCGCGGACATCGAAAAGATGCGCGTCACCCAGTTCAGCGAAGAGCTGGCCCGCAAGGTCAATTCGCCGCTGTCGCCCACGTTGTGGCGGCAGTTCGCCAAGGACGTGCCGGCTGACCTGACGCGCTTGGGCGCGCTGTACCGGCAGGGCGAAAGCACCGCGCGCAAGGCCATTGCCCAGCACGGCTGGAGCGCGCCATTGACCGGGCTGGCTGTGGCGCTGTTGATGTTCTTCCCGCAGCGGCTGTGGTTGCGTGCGGCGGGTCGCCGCTACGCGGCGTCCGAGCGGGCGCCGGACGGTCGCCTGCGCCGCTCGGGCCTGGCGGTGTGGCTGCTGGCGGTGGGTACGCTGCTGCCCGGGCTGGCGGGGGTGGTGGTGGTGGGCTCGCTGGACGCCATCGGGGCCATTCCGCCGCGACTCCAGAACGTGGCCCTCATGTTGCAGGTGGCGACCTTCATCGCGGCCTTCATCACCGCATTGAGCGCTGCACTGCTGGTACCCAAGCGCCCGTCGTGGCGCCTGCTGAACCTGGACGACGCCGCTGCCTGGCGCCTGCGCAAATACGCCTGGGGTGCGGCCGGGCTGACCTGGATCAGCATCGTGCTGGTCGCACTGAACCGCGCCGCGCGCACCAGCACCATCACCACCGTGGCGGTCGATGGCCTGATCGCGATCACCTACATGGCGCTGATCATCGCCATCCTGGTGTCGCTGGCACGCCTGCACCGCCGCCAGACCGACGAGGCCGAAGCCAAGCTGGAAGCGCAGGCGCAGGCCGACCCGAATGCCAAGCCCAAGGGTCCGCCGCGCCGCAGTGGCTGGATCGTGGTGGCGCGGCTGGCCGGCCACCTGGTGGTGGCCGCGGCGGTTATTGCCACGCTGCTGGGGTATCTCAACCTGGCTCTGTTCGTGGGCCAGCAGCTGGTCTGGGGCGCAGTGGTGCTGATGGCCGCATCGCTGTTGATGAAGTTCGTCGACGACCTGGCCACGTGGCTGTTGTGCCCCACCAGCCGCGTGGGCCGCACCGTACTGCTGACCACCGGGCTCAGTGAATCGCGCGTCGTGCAGGCCGGCGTGCTGCTGTCGGCAGCACTGCGCATCGGCGTGATCCTGCTGGCCGTGATTGCATTGACTGCGCCGTTCGGCAACCTCAGCGCGCTGTACGGTGGCCTGGATACCCTGTCCAAGGGCATCAGCATCGGCGACAACATCACCCTCAAACCCAGCAACATCCTCTATGCGGTGCTCGCCTTCCTGCTGGTGTGGGGGGTGATGCAGGCGTTCCAGCGCTGGCTGAGCGACACCTACCTGCCCAAGACCGAGCTGGACGCCGGTGCGCGCAATTCGATCAGCACCGTGACCCGCTACCTGGGCATCATCGCGGCGGTGCTGTGGGCGCTGACCGCGCTGGGGATCGGCTTCGAACGCCTGGCGCTGGTGGTCAGCGCGCTGTCGGTGGGTATCGGTTTCGGCCTGCAGGCGATCACCCAGAACTTCGTATCGGGCCTGATCCTGCTGGCCGAGCGGCCGGTGAAGATCGGCGACTGGGTCAAGCTGGGCGACCAGGAAGGTGACATCAAGCGGATCAACGTGCGCTCCACCGAGATCCAGGTCGGCGACAAGTCGACCCTGATCGTGCCGAATTCCGAGCTGATCACCAAGACCGTGCGCAACATGACCATGGGCAACGCGCAGGGCCGGATCCAGATCCAGTTCACGGTACCGCTCAGCGCAGACGTGGCGCTGGTGCGGCAGATCCTGCTCGATGCGTACACCGACCACGTGGGCGTGCTGGCCGACCCGGCGCCGTCGGTGTTCATCGATTCGATCGCCAACGGCCAGGTGGCGATCAACAGCTTCGCTTACACCTCGGGACCGCGTGCGGTTTACGGCGTGCGCAGCGACCTGTACTTCACCATGCTGCAGAAGTTCGCGGCAGCAGGCATCGCGCTGTCGGCCCCGACCGACATCCACCTGGTCCGGGATCCGGCGCCACCTCCGGAAACACCCTGACCAGCGCCGGCGGCCGGTCTCAGCGATGGGCCGCCGGCACGCCCAGTGCGCGGTGGTCGGGCAGGATCACCACAGGCGGCTGCAGCTCGCCCTGTTCGTCGTCGGCGTCTTCGTCGGAGGCCTTGCCGCCCTGCTTGATCGGCTTGAGCGCCTTGCCCGGCGACACGTGCGGGGTGCGCGGGCTGCCGCCTACCTTGATCAGCATGCCGGCCGCGTTGCCGCCTTCGCCCAGCCGTTCCTGCAATGCCGGCCCGTACAGGGTCAGCGTGGCAGGGTCGACCAGGTGCAGGGTGCGACTGCCGCTGGCGATGGGCGGGGGCGACACCATTGCGCCGGGAATGCCATCCACGGTGCGCACCTTGATCTCATACAACGGCGAAGCGAGCGAGCTGCCTTCCTTTGCAATGGCCATGCCTTCGCGCATCGCCCAGCGCATGCCCAGGGCGCGGGCGGGCGGGGGTTGCCGACCCATCACCTTCCACAGGAAGCGCAGCCTGCCGCGCGCGGTGCGCTGGACCACGCTGACGCCCACGCGAAGCAGTGCCACGCTGCCGGCGGCCGGGTTGAGCGCGTCCACGGTGCCGCGGCCAAGCACCTTGGAGAGCTCGGCAAGGCGCGGCACGGTGAGCTTCATCCCGGGCCTGGCCAGCACCTTCACCATGCCGCTGGCCACCGGCCCGACCACGATGATCGCTTCCAGGTATAGCCCGAAGGCGGCCATGGCGAACTCGTTGCGGTTCTTCGACGAGATCCGGCGCAGGTTCTCCACGAACGGCACGATGAAGTCCACGGCGCTGAGCCAGAAGGGCGCGCCACCCAGGTAGATCTCGTAACCGGTCAGGGCCATGCCCTCGCCTTCGAAGCTTTCCCTGTCCAGCCAGAAGAACCCGTACTGGACCGGTTCGATCAGCGCATGGAACGGTGAGCGGGTGACATTGTCGCGGTCGCCCGTGCGGGGAGGCACCAGCAGCGGCTCGACGATCACGTTGGAGAGCCTGCCGGCGGCAGGTGCCTTGTCGCTGGCATACGCGTCCCAGTCCACTGGCAGCGGCGTGCCGCGGCGGACGTGCACGGTGGCCATGTTGCCGCTGCGCAGGCGAACCTTGCGCTTCTGCAGTTCGCCGCCGAGCGGCAGGGCCCCGTCCAACGGCAACGGCACGATCCGGCTCTGCAGCGGGAACAGCTGGAAGTGGCGCAGCTGGCCGGTCATGTTCAGGGTATACACCACGCCGAAGCGGCCACGATACGGGTCGGTGTCGTTGCGGGTTTCCTGCCGGGCTTCCAGGTCGGGCTCATGCGTGCGCAGGGTGAACACCTGGACATCGCCGCGCCGCAACGCATCGCGCTCTTCTTCGGGTCGCTGGTACAGCGCCTCTTCGATCAGCACGCCGTAGCCACGCTGCGCGTTGCGGAAGTACGCGTCGAAGCGACGCTGATAGCGCGCGTTGATGTCTGCCAGGCGTGGCAGCGTCGGCTTCATGCGCGCATAAGCGTTCTGCAGTGCGGCCTCGTAGCGGGGATTACCCTGTGCGTGGTTGAGCGGCGTGTCGGGAACGAAGGTGCGGCACGGCCGCCAACGGTCGCTGCTGTTGCGCAGCGCACCGCCAGCCACCAGCTCGAAGAACGGGAAGCTGCGGCCGAAGTGGTTGTCGTCGTGGCAGAGCAGGAAGCCGGTGGAATTCCATGCATGTTCGGCGAGCACCCCGGGGAACCGCGGAAACAGCCGGCGGATTTCCGCCTCCACCAACGGCATGCGGTAAGGCAGCGGGGCCAGTACGTCGGCTACCGCGCGCTCGATGTCGGCCACTCGATGGTCGAAGGCCAGCAGGGCCGCCTCGATGCGCTCGGCGCGGCGCATCGGTCGCGAAGATCCCCGGTCCAGCTGGCGGAACACGTACCAGTCGTGGGTTGGCAGGCGTCGTGCCTGCAGGGTCAGCCGTTTGACCAGCTCGGGCACGTCCTTGCCCTCCATCAGGTCGGCCGAAAGGGTCAGCAGTTCACTGAACCGCATCTGCTGCGACAGTCCGCGACGGATGCGCTCGGCCAGGTGCACCCCCGCGACGAAATGGATCGAAGCGATGGTGTTGGCATACACCAGATTGGGCGGCACATCGCGCGTCAGCAGTTCCGGCGCCGCGTCCTGCAGGGCCAGTGTCGTCGCCATGCCGAGCATCGAGGTGGGAACGCGCCCCATGCTGCGCAGGTAATCGAGGAAGTCCAGCCGGATCTCGGCGAAGGTGCGCCCCCAGTTGGACGGCTTGTGCAGGCGGTAGCCCAGCAGCACCCGCGCATCGCGGTTTGAGGGTGGACCCAGGTCCAGCACGATCGCCACCCGCATCAGGCTGGCCAGCAGCGTCGGCGAGGTGGGCGCATGGAGGCTGCCCTGGTACCAGCCGAGCGCGCGCAGCAACGCGGTCTGCAGCACCTCCGCGCGCGGCGTACGCGCCATGGCGGCGACAAAATGGCTGGCACGGTGCACCTGGTCCCAGGCCATCTCGCCGCGTTCGACCAGCGGCCGGGCGAGATACTCCAGCAGGGTCTGGTCGCCAGGAGCGCGCTGCGCAAGGAAGTCAGAAGTGGTGGCGCGAACCTGGGCAAGGTCGCTGGCATCCAGTACATCCCACGCATGCAGCAGGTCCGCGCGCATACCCAGCCGCAGTTCCGCCAGCAGGCGCTCCACGCAGCGTGCCGCACCGTCGTAGTGGGTTTCCTCTTCGGGCCCGCAGCCGCCATGCGCGGTCAGGATGTCCGATACATTGACCCGACCGTCGGAACGGACCTGGCTACCCAGCTGGTACGCGACCGCGCGCAGGGTGGCCAGCTGCGGTATGGCGTCAGGGTCGTGCTGCCAGGTGTCGTTGCGGTCGAGCGGATGCAGCACGCCTGCCGCATCCTGCACAGCCACGTTGCCTTCGACATCCACGCCCAGCCAGCGCGGCACCAGCTGCCGACGCTGCAGCGTGGCCTGCAGCCCAGGCGAGGCCAGCAGTCCGGCGAAGGCATGGAGTGCCGGATGCAGGTTTGTCGTAGTAGCGGTGCCCAGTGCGGCACGATGGTCCTCGCCGGTTGCGTCGGGGTGATGCGTGAGCAGCTGGGCGAGATCCTGCAGCTCATTGCTCGCCTGGCGCCAGGCCGGTTGCATCGGGGTTTGCCGCAGCCAGCGCTCGTGCACCCGCGCGATGGCCAGCAGCAGGCGGGCCTGTGTGCAGAGTACGGGCATCGCGCAGGGTGCTGTCGAGAGCGGCGGCAACGCGCCGTGGAACTGGAGGGCATTTGCCAGCGGTACCGATGTACCGGGCGAGAACCGGCCGAACCGGTCGGTCATGCGGTAAAGCGCTTCCAGCCAGTCCGACAGCGGAGGCGCCATGCGGCTGGCCAGGCCGTCGGCGATGATCACGCTGCGCCCGCCGCCGCGCACCTGTGCGGTGAGCCCGTCGGTCCCTACCCGCAGGGTAGGGAAGGTGGCGTTCTGGCGGCGCATGTCCAGCCAGATCACAGGCTGCTCGTAGACCTGGCGAAGCTGCTGCTGTGCCTTGCGCCATGCTGCCAGCAGCGGCGAGGACGCGGTGGGCGCCAGGCTCTGCTGTTCAAGCGCTTCCTCCCAGCTGTGGGGCCGTGCATCGAAGCGCTCCCACAGGTGGTTCAGCAGCCGCTGGTGATCCTGCTGCGCCAAAGCGTCGGTGCGTTCGTCCCACTCGACCTCCACGCGACGGGGTTGCGGCATCGGTGGCGGAGGTGGCGCCAGTTGCCGGTCGAGCGCGGCCAGGCAGGCGTCGAACGGTGCGTCGTCGATCGGCGCCGCAGGCAGCGGTGCGGCGTAGTAGGCCAGCATCTCCGGCATCCGCAGCCGACCATCCGAGCGCACCGGGGCATGCAGCAGGGTGGAGAGGCCGCGCAGCAGGCTGTCGATGGCGGCCAACGCCGCAGGCGGTTGGCCGGCGTCGAACAGCGGTACGGCGCGCGTGTCCTGCAGGCCGCGGGCCAGCACTGGACCGTGCGCGGGATACTCCAGTTGGGCCGGGTCGGCGTGGTGGTGCCAGCACAGCGCGATGACCTCGGCGTGCTGGGACACCTGCAGCAGCAGGCTGCGCGCCAGTGCCATGTTGTGGCCCAGGTGCGAGCGCGGATCGGGCCGCCAGCTGCGCCAGATCGGTTCCAGCCCGCGGATCGGCGCTGCTTTGAGCTGCCGGACCTGGTGCTGAAGCTCCCGAAGCATCGTGGTTTCGTTGGTCGTGGCGGTCTGCCCGTCGGGCAACTGCAGGCGCCGCTCCAGCTGCTGGATGGCGCTGTCGATCGCGAGCGGTCGCTGCGTGCTGGTGGACATGGGGTGGCCCAGGTAGAACCCCAGCGCACAGTCGAGGCGGCCGGGAACGGCATTGTCGAAACAGCCGCCAGCCGTGCGCACGCTGCGCTGCAGGTCCAACAGCAGCACTTCGGTGGGCGTCGACCAGGTGTTGATACCGTCCGCATCGAACTGCGGATGCAGCTGGATCACCGTGCCCGAGGTCGCCCGTGCGGCATGCACCTGGCCGTCGGCCACCCGTATCGTCGAGGGCGGCGTGCGCTCGGCGTACAGACGTTGCTGGAAGTCGTCCTGGCGGTAGAGCCAGCCCAGCTGCTCCCGTATGGCCAGCAGCGCCACCGCGAACGGTGATCCGATCGCGGGACTGAACGCGGTATGCGGAATGGTTACGCTGCCTTGGGTGACGGCGGCATCGCGCAGCGTCCAGAGCGACTCGATCAAGGCGACCTGGTCCTGTGCCGCCGCTTCGTTCTGCCCCGTTGCCCACGGATCCAGCGAACGCGTCGGTCGTCGGGGCGCTTCGCGCCGAGTGTCGACGTCGCGTGGTTCTCCAGCCCGCATCAACGGTTCGAACCGCGCGCTGCCGGTGCGGGGCGCCGACGTGGCCGCAGCATTGAACGCCCACACAGCCAGGCCGGCACCGGCCGTGGCGGTGGCCACGCCGGCCGCCAGGGCTACACCCCGTCGCGGCCCGAACTGCCGCGCCAACGCAGGCACGGTGGCTGCGCCGGCCATGGCCACAGGCAGCGCAGGGTGCAGCAGCTTCGTGGAGGCAGATGCACCCGTGGCGGCGAGCGCCGTGCAGTGCCGGGGCGCCGACGCGGCATCCGGGAGTTCGGACCTGGCAGGCTCGAACAGCGCGCGTGCGCCGGTGCCGACCCGGTCCAGCTGGTCGAGCGCCGCGGGCAATCGCGCCAGGCGCTGCCCGGTCGTCGTGGCCGGCGCTGCGGTCGGCTGCTGCCGGAACCATAGGGCCCACGCCGTGCCGAGCAGCAGCAGGCGCAACGGCGTGGACGGCAGTTCCAGTGTCCGGTGCAGCATGCGATGTCCGGAAGCGGCCTGCTGCAGCACGCCCTCCAGCCAGTGCGGCAGCAACGCGATCAGCGGTTCGACCCACGCGCCACCGCGCAACGAGGGCAGCGGCAGCTGGCACAGCCACTCCAGCCAGGGCAGCACGCGCCGCGCCTGCAGCACCTGTGGCAGCGCCGCTGCCTGCTGCGACCACGCCAGCAGGCGCGCGCCCTCCGGCCCCAAAGCTGCATTGCTGACGGCATACAGCGCCATGCCGGCCGCGCGCCTGCACTGCAGCTGGCCCAGCCCGCTGAGCAGGGCCGCTACGACCCGGGCACATTCCCGCTGCCACGCGTCCGCCACCGGCATCGGCACGGTGGGCTGGGCGGCAAGCGCGTTGTCGAGCGCCGTGGGTCGGGCTGGCAGCGGCGCATCTCTCAGCGCGGCTGCCAACAGCGTGCCCAGCGCGTCTGGCGACGTGGCGGCAAGCGCTTCATTGAGCCGCGCTTCGACCCGGGCGAGCTCGGAAGGAAGCAGCGGGCAGCGTCGCAACAGGCGCGTCAGCGCAGGGGACAGTGGGACGTCGGTCGTGTCATTGCCATGACCCCACGCCCCATTGCGCAGGCTGACGGGCGCAACGCCGGGTGTCGGTTCCATCGGTGCAGGAACAGCAACGGGCGGCGGCGCCGAGGTGCGGCCCGCGCCCTGCAGTGTGCCCAGCATGATGTGCTCCCCGGATCGACAGCGGCGGGCGCCGATTCTGCCGATCCAGCGTCGATCAGGCTGTGCGTGTCATCGCAGAACGGGCGCGCTGTACAGCCCGCAGCGCCACTTTCAGCCGCGATTGCCACGTCGTGACGGGATCAGCGCAAACGTGTCCACCGCCAGCTTCTCGGCATGGTTCAACCAGGCGCGGATTTCCAGGTCATCCACTTCGTGGTCCAGCCCGACCGGCACCGTGATGCGGCCGTCGGCATCGGGCTGTACCCACTGCTGGGCCACCACCACCTTGCGCTTGGACGACACCGCTTCGATCCAGAAGCCGCGGTCGGGCGACTGTTTCGCGACCAGCTGCAGCATGTACTGGCCGGCGCGGGTGCGGCGGCCCTTCTGGGTAATCATGTGCGCCTGGCGGATGCTCGGGCGCGGGCCGTTGAACGGGTCCAGCGGCGCGTCCACGGCGAAGCCCTGGCGCAGCTGGTCGTCGCGATACAGCTTGATGCCCTTGTCGCGATTGACCAGCATTGCGCACCAGTCGCCGTCGGCCGAGCCGTCCTCGAAGGCGGTGCAGCGATCCACGTACGCCAGTGTGTTGGCCGGGTCGGCCAGGTCGAACTGCTTGGAGGTGTTTTCCAGGTAGACCGACTTGAGGTCCCAGGTCTTGTCGTACTCCAGCAGCACCGGCGGCTGCACGTGCTGCAGGCCGATCACCACCTGGTTGTCCTCGTCGATGCGCAGCTGGCGGGTCTTGTCGCCCAGCCACAGCGAGCGCGAGAAGGCCAGGTAGCGCGGGAAGTCCTTGCCACCCTCGCGGAACGCGGCGGCACTGGCGCTGTTGGACTGCTCCGGGTGCAGCAGCGAACGGCCAAAGCCGATCTCGCCGATCCCGGGGTCGACCAGGCTGAGCAGGGTAGCGCCCGAATCCAGGGTCGAACCATTGCGCGCGGCCAACTGGCGCGGCGCGATGTCCTTGCCCAGGAACAGCAGCAGGTTCTCGCGCGTCTGCCTGGCCAGGATGTGACTCAGGTCATTGGGCATGGCCAGGTGGTCGGAGGCGATCACGATCAGGGTGTCATCCCCGTAGGCGCTGGCCTGGATGCGGTCGACCAGCTTCGAGATCAGCACGTCGGTGCACTTGAGCGCATTGAGCATGCCGATGTTGCCGTACTCGCTCTGGTAGCGGGTGCGCTTGCACGCCACCGGCAGGTGGCCGGCCGGGTGGTGGGTGTCCATGGTCAGGGTGGTCAGCATGAACGGCTGGCCGGCCTTGGACAGCTGCATGAAGCGGTCGAAGGCCTTGTCCAGCAGCACATCGTCGTGCACGCCCCACGGCGAGAAGTGCGAACGCGCGATCTTCTGCTGCTTGAACCACGCCAGGTCGTCGACTGCGTCGAAACCGTGCGTGGCCAGGAACTGGCCCTTGCCGGCAAACAGCCCGTTGGCGCCGCCCATGTAGTGGTTGGTGTAGCCCTGCTGTTTGAGGTAGTCGCCCAGGCACACTGCTTCGGGCAGGAAGCTGCCCATGCGGTCCATGCTGTTCTCATCGCCCTGCGCGGTGGTCAGCGGCACGCCGCACATGGACGACACCAGTCCGGCGATGGTCCAGCCGCCCCCTTCGGCCGACACCAGGCCGCGCACGTCCAGCGACTGGCCGGCGAGGCGGTTCAGGTTGGGCATCAGCCCCGGAAATGCGGTTTCATCCAGATAGGTGCGTTCCAGGCTTTCGCCGTAGATCCACACAATGTTGCGCGGCGTACGCAACGCCTGCTGCAGGACGCGATACTCCGGCGCCACCATGCTGTAGTCGACCGGACGCGTCTGCTGGTAGAGGCGCTGGCCGTCGCGGTACAGCGGGCTGACCCCGATCGCCACCACCCACAGCGCAAGGAATCCGGCAAACACGCTGCGGCCGTGTGCGGTGCGGTGCCAGCGCTTGATCCGCGGGGTGAGCAGCGGCAGCAGCGAAAGCAGGACCAGTGCGATGAAGCCGGCGATGTAGCCCTTGAAGTCCGATACACCGGCGCCTTCCATGTCGGCGCCAAGGTGGTACAGCGTTGCTGCATTCAGTCCGTCCCCGGACAACTTGTTGATCAGCCACCACGCGCTGAGCGCCAGCAACAGCACCGACATCAAGCTGGCCTTCCACCATGCCCAGCGACCCGAGGCGAGCAGCAGCCAGGTGAGCAGCAACAGCGACAGCAGCAGGATCCAGGGCATAGGCATCATCGGCAGCGGAGACGAACCGGCTGCCAAGCACACCCACATGACAGGCAGATGACCCGATCATGCATGCACGAACCTGACTGAAATGTTTGTTGAAAACGCGCGCTGGATGCCTACACCGCATCGTGTTGCAAAGGGTAAAGCGCGCGTGAAAGCTCAGCGATGACCGCGTTCTTCCCGCGAGCGCGCACGTCGGTCGAACAACAGTGCGCTGAGGATGATGCCGAGCCCGAGGATCACGCCGATCAGCATCAAGGTGAATGCGATCGCGGGATAGCCGAAGAAATGCCAGCCGGTATCCACCTTCATCATCAACGCCGCAGCAAGAATGAGCGCGGCAGTGACGATGCCCGCCGACACCCGGTTGGCGATCTTCTGCAGGTTCTCCATCAGGCGCGATTCTTCCAGCCCAGTCACCTTCATCTGCAGGCGGTTCTCGGCCAGCAGGGCGAGGATGTCGGACATCTTGCGCGGGCCTTCGCGCAACAGCTGCTGCACTTCCATCGCCTCACTGGCGAGGTTGGCGGCAGAGAGCGATTTCTTCAGGCGAGCACGCATCACGTGCTGCAGCTGCCGTTCGACGATGCGCCGGGTGTCCAGGTCGGGCGAGAGCAGCCGGCATACGGCTTCCAGGTTGAGCAGCGCCTTCCCCAGCAGGCTCAGTTCGGGCGGCGTGCGCAACCCGCTGGCGGTGGCGATCCGCACCAGGTCCAGCACCACGCGGCCCTCGGAGAACGTGCCGCTGGCCGCATAGCGCGCGATGACCTGGCCGGTCTCGCGCAGGTAACGCTCCTCGTCGAAGGCTTCCAGGCGCGTGCTGATGCCGATGATCTCATCGGCCACTTCCTCGCCGCGTCCGTCGACGGCGGCGAACAGCAGCTTGAGCAGGCGCTCGCGCAGGCGCGGCGGCATGTGCGCGACCATGCCCAGGTCGAAGATCGCCAGGCGGCCGTCGGGGGTGACCCGCAGGTTGCCCGGATGCGGGTCGGCGTGGATCTCCCCGTGCACGAAGATCTGGTCGATGTAGCCCCGGATCAGGGCGGCGGCCAGCGGTGCCATCGGTTCTTCGGTGCGGCGCACGTCGGGGATCATGTCCACGCGCACGCCCTGCGCCAGTTCCATGGTCAGCACGCGGTGGCTGCAGTAGTCCCAGATCGGCTGCGGCACCCACAGCGGCTTGAACGGACGCAGGTGCTGGCCGAAGCGCTGCAGGTTCTCGGCTTCGGCCTGGTAGTCCAGCTCCTGCATCAGGGTCTTGGCGAATTCGTTGAGCCAGTCGCGCAGGCGCACCCGGCGGCCCACCTGGGTCAGGTGGTCGGCGGCCAGCGCGAAGCTGCGCAGCACTTCCAGGTCCGAACGCAGCTGTGCGGCCACTTCCGGCTTCTGCACCTTCACCGCGACCTCGCGGCCGTCATGCAGCTGCGCGCGGTGCACCTGCGCGATGGAGGCGCAGCCCAGCGGCACCGGGTCGAAGCTGGCGAACAGCTTGGATACCGACGCGCCCAGTTCCTGCTCGATGATGCCGTAGACGCGCTCGACCGGGATCGGCGCCACCTTTTCCTGCATGCGCTCCAGCGCGGTAGCGAATTCCACCGGCACCATGTCCGGGCGGGTGGACAGCATCTGCCCCAGCTTGACGAAGGTGGGGCCCAGCGATTCCAGGTCGGTGACGAACTGCTCCGGATTTCCTTCCGGCGGCAGGTCGTGGACGGCGCGTGCGTCCAGGTTCATGCCCGAAAACACGCCCGAGTGCCGGTAGCGCAGCAGCAGGCGCAGGATCTGGCTGCGGCGGTTCATGCCTTTGACCAGCGAGGGTGAGCCGGGGACGAGGGGCGTGGTAGTCAAGCAGGGCTCCGGGGCGATACAGACCCGCAGTGTCGCCGCCGGGAAGTGGTGGGCTGGTGAATCCCGGCGATCTTCGACGAACGCGGCCGGATCGGGCAGAATCGCTGCCACCCTTCGATTCCTGGATGACCATGGCCGGTGCCAGCCTGTTTGCGTTGCTCGACGATATCGCCGCCCTGCTGGATGACGTCTCCATCCTGACCAAGGTGGCGGCGAAGAAGACCGCCGGCGTGCTGGGCGACGACCTGGCGCTGAACGCTCAGCAGGTCACCGGGGTCAGCGCCAACCGCGAGCTGCCGGTGGTGTGGGCGGTGGCCAAGGGCTCGCTGGTGAACAAGGCGATCCTGGTTCCGGCGGCGCTGGCGATCAGCGCGCTGGAAGCGTGGCTGAAGGGCAAGGGCTATCCGATTCCGATCGTGGTGCCGCTGATGATGATCGGCGGCGCCTTCCTCTGCTACGAGGGTGTGGAAAAGCTGGCGCACCGCTTCCTGCACTCGAAGGAAGAAGACGCGCAGAAGAAGGCCGAACGGGTCGCTGCGCTGGCCGATGAGAAGGTCGACATGGTGGCGTGGGAGAAGGACAAGATCAAAGGCGCGGTGCGCACCGACTTCATCCTGTCTGCCGAGATCATCGTGCTGTCGCTGGGCGTGGTATCGGCCGCGCCGTTCCTCAACCAGTTGACCGCGCTGGTGGTGATCGCGCTGGGCATGACGGTGTTCGTCTATGGGCTGGTGGCGGGCATCGTGAAGCTGGATGACGCGGGGCTGTACCTGTCGCGCAAGGGTGGGGCGCTGGCGGCGTTCGGTCGCGGTCTTCTGGTATCGGCGCCGTGGCTGATGAAGTTCCTGTCGGTGGCCGGTACCGCCGCGATGTTCCTGGTCGGTGGCGGGATCCTGGTGCACAACGTGCCGGCGCTGCATCACTTCGTCCAGGGGCTGGGCGGGGATGGGCAGTGGGGTTGGCTGGTGAGCGCGCTGGGGAATGTGGTGGTCGGCGTGATTGCCGGCGCGGTAGTGCTGGCGGTGGTGACCGGGATCCAGAAGGCGCGCGGCAAGACCGCGCACTGAATCCGGCACTGCTTGGGACACGCGTGGCGTGTCGCTACGCGGGGTGCGGCATCGCGACAGCCACGCAGGGCGTGGCTCTACCCCGCCTGTACCCTGTTCTTACCGACCCGTTTCGCGGCGTATAGCGCCGCATCGGCGCGCTTGAGCAGGGCGTCACCGCTTTCGCCGGGCTGCCACTGGGCCAGGCCTGCGCTGAAGTGGACCGGTACGCGTTGGCCGTCCAGCTGCAGTGGCCGCTGCGCCAGCGATCGCTGCAGCCGCTGCAGGGTGGACATGCTGTCGGCGCCCGGGGTTTCGGGCATCAACAGCACGAACTCGTCGCCCCCGATGCGCGCGATGGTGTCCGAGCTGCGCAGCAGCAGCTGGCACACGGTGACCAGGTGACGCAGGATCGCGTCGCCACCGGGGTGGCCGTGGTCGCTGTTGGTCTGGTGGAAGTCATCCAGGTCCAGCAGCGCCAGCGCCAACGGGTGGCCGTGCCGTTCGGCGCGGGTCAGTTCACGTTCCAGCAGCTCGTCGAAGCCGCGCCGGTTCAATGCACCGGTCAGCGGGTCGGTACGCACCAGCCCGGAGACGTCTCGCAGTTCCTGTTCCAGCTCGGCAATGCGCGCTTCGGCCTGTTCCACGTCGCGGCGGGCGTTGCCCAGGTGGTCGCGTGCCTGCAGCGCCTGTTCCTGCACGCGGCCGGTGTCCTGCAGCACGTCCTGCAGCAGTTGGTTGAGGTCCGCAATGCTGCGCGCTTCCTTCAGCGCCAGCGCATAGCTGCTGATCCGATCGTGGTACTCGCCGGTGCTGACCGCCATGCCATCCAGCTGTTCGATGAAGTCGCCCATCAGGCTCTTCATGGCGGCCTTGGAATCGACGATTCCCTGCTTGAGCAGGCCCTGCTTGTAGATCACTTCGCGCAGGTTGGCGCGCGCCTGCTCGACCGAGTCACGGTCCAGCGGGCCGCCGATCAGCGCACGTACGGCATGCAGCTGACCATGCAGCCAGCTGCTGTCGTCGAGCAGTTCGCCGATGTTCTCGAGCAGCAGGTCGAACAGGCTCAGCAGCAGTTCCTGCTGTTCCTGCCAGCCGTCGCTGCGCACGCCGATCTGGTGGGTGAGCTCGCGCAGGCGCAGCTCCAGCGGCTGCAGCGGCTGGCCGGGGTGCCAGTGGCGCAGCTCGGCGGCCAGCTGCACCGGCTCGTCCTTCAGTTCGGGCATGTTCTGCAGCAGGCTGGCTACGGTCACGCCCAGGGTCATGCGCAGCAGTTCGCGCAGGCGCAGGCTGTCGGGCGGGCCGTCGGGGCTGTCCTGCTCGATGGTGCGGATGTACTTGTCGATCAGCTGGCGCATGGCGCGGCCGTAGCTGACCCAGTCGGCGCTGCGCTGGGCCGACTGCAGGCGCTGGCCCATGTCGCCCAGCTCGCCGGGAAGGGTGGCCATGCCGTCGGCGAACGCCGCCAGCAGCGGTTCGGGCTGCTCGGCGCCGGCGAACAGGCGTTGCAGCTGGGCGCTGCTGCCGCCCCTGGCGACGGGCGTGTCCACCGTATCCCCGGTCGCCTTGGCCGCGCCCAGGCGGCGCGACAGCAGCCGCCCCACGGCAGTGCCGGGGCCGGGGCTGGGGAGGGCGTCCTGCGGGTCCTTCATGCGGCGGTCTTGGGACAGGGTGAGGTTGGAACAGTATCGGCGCGGCGGGGCCCGGCTTGAACCCCCCCAAAACGACGACGGCCACCCTGCGGTGGCCGTCGTCACTTCCTCACGTGGAGCCGGTCAGTTGGCCAGGGCCAGGTCGTCCAGCATCGCGCGCAGGAAGCGGGCCGCTTCGCCACCGGTGGCCGCGCGGTGGTCGAAGGTGACCGACAGCGGGATCACCTTGTGCGCTTCCACGCCGCCCATGACCGGGGTCATCTGGTGGCGGGCACGGCCGGCGGCGACGATGGCCACGCACGGCGGTACCACCACCGGGGTGGCATAGCGACCGGCGAACATGCCGAAGTTGGAGAGCGAGATGGTGTAGCCGCTCAGCTCCGAGGCCGCGATCGAGCGCGCTTCGACCTGCTCACGCAGGCGGTTCACGCCTTCGCGGATGCCGCGTGCATCCAGCACGTCGGCATTGCGCAGGGCCGGCACGAACAGGCCGTCGTCGGTGTCCACCGCGATGCCCACGTCCACGTGTGCGTGCAGGGTGCGGGTCAGGGCGTCGCCGTCGAACCAGGCATTCAGCGCCGGGACCTTCTGGCAACCGACCACGATCGCACGCACCAGGCGGGCGGTCATGTCGTTGCCCGGCGCCCAGGCGTGGATATCGGCGTCGTCGTTCAGCGTGGTCGGCACGACCTTGCTGTGTGCGTCGGCCATCACCCGTGCCATGTTGCGGCGGACACCCTTCAGCTGCTCCGGCTGGCCCTTGGCGACCACGCCCGGCGGCTGGGTGCGCATCGGCTTGCCGGCGGCCGACAACGGCGCGCGGGCTTCAGCGGCGCGCGCGACCGGGGCGGCTGCCGCCACCGGGGCTGCCGCCGCAGGTGCCGGTGCCGCACCGACCTTGGCGCTGCCGTCGGCAGCGGCCTGCTTGACGTCGGCCATGGTCACCGCGCCGTCGGCGCCGGTGGCCCGCACGCGGGTCAGGTCCACGCCCAGCTTGCGCGCGGTGGCGCGCACCGCCGGCACGGCCTTGACCCCGCCTACCGCCACCGCCTGTTCGGCGTGCACGGCGTTGGAGCTCTGCATCGCACCGACCACGGTGCCTTCGTCTTCGCGCTCGGCGCCCGGCTTGGCGATCTCGCCGCCATCGTCGGAAGCCACCACCTTGTCCGGCTGCGCCGGGGCGGTCTGGCCGGTGCTCGGTGTCGGCGCCGGCGCCGCGTGGCCGTGGCTGTGGCTGTGGCCGGTGTCCTGGCCATCGGCGCGCTGCGGCAGGTTCGGGTCCAGTACGAACTGGGCCAGCACGCTGCCGGTGGGAATGATGTCGCCGGCGCCGCCGGCCAGCTTCAGCACCGTGCCGGAGAACGGCGAGGGCACTTCAACCACGGCCTTGGCGGTCTCCATCGAGACCAGCGGCTCGTCCAGCTTGATCACGTCGCCTTCCTTGACGAACCACTCGACGATGGTGGCGTCGGGCAGGCCTTCGCCGAGGTCGGGCAGGTGGAAATTCTTGTTCTCACTCATGTGCAGTTCTCTTCCAGCAGTTCGAGATCGCGGGCCGGCAGCCAGCCCGTCGCGCCGTTTGCGCGTTCGGACCACCACCAGCCGCCGTGTTCATGATGCAGCTTGACCATTTCGCCACTGTCCACGTCCAGTTCGCGGGCGTCGTAGTCGCGCAGTGCTTCCGCGCGACCCTCGTCCAACCTCTGCAACCACGCTACCGGTGCCCAGCCGGCACGCCCGTCATCGGTGCGTACCCAGGCAAACGCCGGCCATTCCTCGTCACGAACACCCAGTTCGACGATCTGGCCGGTGCGGAACCGGAGCGGGTTGGGGTACTGGCTGCGGTACGGGCCTAGGAGACGGGCCCGCATGTCAGCCTGCCGCCACCGCGCGTTTGGCCGCGCTGACGATCCGGTCCACGCTCGGCAGGTACTTCATTTCCAGGCGGAACAGCGGAATGTGGGTGTCGTAGCCGGTCACGCGTTCGACCGGCGCGAGCAGGTCGTACAGCGATTCCTCGGCCAGGCGCGCGGCGATTTCAGCGCCGAAGCCCGCGGTCTTCGGGGCCTCCTGCACGATCACGCAGCGGCCGGTCTTGGCCACCGACTCGGCGATGGTGGCGAAGTCGAGCGGACGCAGCGTGGCCACGTCGATCACCTCGGCACTGATGCCTTCGCCGGCCAGCTTGTCGGCCGCTTCCAGCGCTTCCTTCACCTGCGCGCCCCAGGTCACCAGGGTCACGTCGGTGCCGTCGCGCAGCACGAAGCACACGTCCAGCGGCAGCGCTTCGCCGTCGTTGACCACTACTTCCTTGTACTGGCGGTAGATGCGCTTGGGTTCCATGTAGATCACCGGATCCGGTTCGCGGATCGCGGCCAGCAGCAGGCCATAGGCGCGCTGCGGCGAAGAAGGCAGCACCACGCGCAGGCCCGGCACGTTGGTGAAGATCGCTTCGTTGGCTTCGCTGTGGTGTTCCGGCGCGCGGATGCCGCCGCCCCACGGCACGCGCAGCACCATCGGGCAGTGCAGACGGCCACGGGTGCGGTAACGCAGGCGCGCGGCGTGGCAGACGATGTGGTCCACCATCGGGTACATGAAGCCGTCGAACTGGGCTTCGGCCACCGGCTTCATGCCCTGTGCGGCCAGGCCGATGGTCAGGCCGGCAATAGTGGTTTCATCCAGCGGGGTGTCCAGGATGCGGTCGGCGCCGAAGCGCTGCTGCAGGCCGGCGGTGGCGCGGAACACGCCGCCGTTGACACCGACGTCTTCGCCGAGCACCAGCACCGACTTGTCGTGCTCCAGCTCCCAGGCCAGGGCCTGGGTGATGGCTTCGATGAGGGTGATGGGGGTGCTGGTCATCGTTTCTTCTCCGCGCGCGACGGCGGCGCTGTCGGCGGCGTTGGTCTGCGCGCCGGAGGCGCCGTTCTTGATCTCATCCATGGCGCTGCTCCAGGGCAATCGCCTGGGCGCGCTGGGCCAGCAGGTCCTGCGGCGGATCGGCATACAGGAAGTCGAACATCGCCTCGACCGGCTGCACCGGCGTGTTTAGGTACAGGTTCACTTCTTCGTCCACGCGCTTGCCGCACTCGACGGTCCACGCCTGTTCTTCTTCATCGCTCCACACGCCGGCACCGATCAGGTACTTGCGCAGGCGCAGCATCGGTTCGCGCTGCCAGGCGTCCTTCACCTCGGCATCGTCGCGGTAGCGGCGCGCGTCATCGGCGGTTGTGTGGTCGGACAGGCGGTAGGTCATCAGTTCCAGCACGGTGCCGCCGTCGCCGGCCAGCGCGCGCTCGCGCGCCTGCAGCATGGCGGCCATCACCGCGATCAGGTCGTTGCCGTCCACCTGCAGGCAGTGCAGGCCACCGGCCAGGCCCTTCTGGGCCAGCGTTTCCGCACCGGTCTGGGCCGAACGCGGCACCGAGATCGCCCAACCGTTGTTGACGATGCACAGGATCAGCGGCAGCTTGTAGGCACCGGCCGAGTTCAGCGCAGCATAGAAGTCGGTCTTGGAGCTGCCACCGTCGCCGCAGACGGCCACGGCGATCTGCTTCTCCTGGTTGAGCTTGAACTTCAGCGCAGCGCCGGCGGCGTGCAGGCACTGGGTGGAGATCGGCACGCAGAACGGGAAGTCCTTGGCCGCATTGCCGCCGTAGTCGTTGCCGCGCTCGTCGCCGCCCCAGTACATCAGGACGTCGCGCGGGCGCACGCCACGCATGAACATGGCGCCATACTCGCGGTAGGAGGGGGCGAACACGTCGTCTTTCTGCATGGCCGCGCCGATGCCCACGTGCGCGGCCTCATGGCCCAGGCAGGCGGCGTAGGTCCCCAGCTTGCCGGTACGCTGCAGCGCGATCGACTTGCCGTCGAACACGCGCACGAACAGCATCTGCTTGAACATCGGCAGCAGCGCGCGCGGGTCGCGCAGGGCTTCGGGCAGGTCATCGCGGACGAGCGTGCCGTCCGTGTCCAGGTACTGCAGGTATTCGATCTTGAACTCAGCGGCAACCGTCATTGCGTACTGCACCTTCGACAGGAAGTTACAAATGATATGAATTGCCATGTTAAGGAAGGCGTATGAAAAAGCCGTCCTGCGGCGCAGCAAGAACTGCTCCGGGCAGCACCCCGGTATACCCCGGGAAGGACCCCCAACGCCAATAACATCAACGTATTCAGTTGTATCAACGGCGCATGAGCGGTTCGCCGCCTGCGGCCCCGCCCAAGCCGGTCCCGGCCGCCGTCCGCGCTGAACGCGGGACACCGCCGGTTCCACACGCCAGCGTAGGGTGCGGCCTGCCCAGCGACCCGGCCACTGCGCTACCCTTTCTGCCCCTCAAGCGGTCCCCGCCATGTCTGTCGACAAGAACCAACGCGATCTGGAAGCCGGCATCCACACCGACCTGGAAGGCCGCCTGACCTACGGCGGCTACCTGCGGCTGGACCAGCTGCTCTCGGCGCAGCAGCCGCTGTCCAACCCGCCGCACCACGACGAGATGCTCTTCATCATCCAGCACCAGACCTCGGAGCTGTGGCTGAAGCTGCTGGGGCACGAGCTGCGCGCGGCGATCGGCTTCCTGCAGAACGACCAGGTCTGGCAGTGCCAGAAGGTGTTGGCGCGCAGCAAGCAGGTGCTGCGCCAGCTCACCGAACAGTGGTCGGTGCTGGAAACGCTGACCCCGTCCGAATACATGGGCTTCCGCGACGTGCTGGGCCCGTCGTCGGGCTTCCAGTCGCTGCAGTACCGCTACATCGAGTTCCTGCTGGGCAACAAGAACGCGCAGATGCTGCAGGTGTTCTCGCATGACCCGGCGGGGCAGGCGCAGCTGCAGCAGGTACTGGACGCGCCCAGCCTGTACGAGGAGTTCCTGCGCTACCTGGCACGCTTCGGCCACGACATCCCGGCCGGTTACCAGGCGCGCGAATGGCAGTCGCCGCATGTGTCCGACGACACGCTGCTGCCGGTGTTCGAGCGGATCTACCAGAACACCGACCGCTACTGGCGCGAGTACGCGCTGTGCGAAGACCTGGTGGACCTGGAAACCGCCTTCCAGCTCTGGCGCTTCCGCCACATGCGTACGGTGATGCGGGTGATCGGCTTCAAGCGCGGCACCGGTGGCTCCAGCGGGGTGGGCTTCCTGCGCCAGGCGTTGGAGCTGACCTTCTTCCCGGAGCTGTTCCAGGTGCGCACCACGATCCGCAACGACGATCCGCTGCCGCCGGAGGCCTGAGCCGGCGCGGCGCTTCCGCCACCCATTCATGTTTGCCTGCCAGAACCGCCGTACGGTGCGGCAGGCCCCGCCGTTGCTGCGCTGGCGGCGGTGGGGCGATGGTTGCAGGTGCAAGTTCAGCAACCTTGCCGGCAGTTGCACGGATTGGTGTGTATTTGACGTGAACGCCGTTGTTCTGGGATTCTCCCGCGCTGTTTCGCACATCGGACGTGCATGTCTTCCACCGAACCCAGGAATCCCGCATGAGCGTAGACGCCGCCGCGAAATCCGTTCCCGAACCGGCGTTGCCGGAGTTCAAGACCACGATGGGCCATCCGCGCCCGCTGTGGATGCTGTTCATGACCGAGTTCTGGGAGCGCTTCGCGTTCTACGGGATCCGCTGGGCGCTGGTGCTGTACATCGTGGCCCAGTTCTTCGGTGGCGACTCGGCCGGGCAGGCCGCAGCCAGCCGCACCTACGGCGCCTACCTGGCCCTGGTCTACGCCGCCGCGATCTTCGGTGGCTACGTGGCCGACCGCGTGCTGGGCTACCAGCGTTCGATCCTGACCGGCGCGGTGATCATGGCCGCCGGTCTGTTCATGGTCGCCATGCCGAACAAGGAAGTGTTCGAGCTGGGCCTGGCCACGATCATCATCGGCAATGGCCTGTTCAAGCCGAACATCTCCACCATGGTCGGCAAGCTGTACGGCCTGAAGGATGAGCGCCGCGACTCGGGCTTCACCATCTTCTACATGGGCATCAACATCGGCGCGATGATCGCCCCGGTGCTGACCCAGTACCTGGCCGAAAAGGTCTTCGGTACCGAAGCGATGCCGTCCTACAAGATGGTGTTCATCGCATCCGGCATCGGCATGCTGCTCAGCCTGGTGTGGTTCTACATCGGCCGCGCCGGGCTCAAGGGCATCGGCGCACCGCCGGCCGGTGGCGAAGGCATGGGCCGCGTGGTGATGGTGTTCGTAGGCTCGCTGGTCGCCATTCCGGTGGCCTACTTCCTGCTCTCCACTGGTGCCACCGCGCTGGCCTGGATCCTCGGCATCATGTTCGTGGCGCTCGGTGCGCTGCTGCTGGTGGAAGGCATCCGCGAAGGCAAGGTGCAGCGCGACCGCGTCATCGCGATGCTGATCATCTTCACGTTCAACGTGATGTTCTGGATGTTCTTCGAACAGGCCGGCAGCTCCTTCACCTTCCTGGCCGACAACATCGTCAACCGCAACCTGGGTGGCTGGACCTTCCCGACCGCGTGGTTCCAGTCGGTGAACTCGGTGGCCATCATCGCGCTGGCCCCGATCATCGCCTGGATCTGGATCAAGCTTGGCCGTGCCAATCCGTCCATCCCGCGCAAGTTCGGCCTGGGCCTGCTGTTCAACGGCGCTGCGTTCGCGCTGCTTATGCTGGCCCTGTCCAGCATGGTGGTGGACGGCAAGATCCCGTTCTGGACGCTGTTCATGGTCTACGTGATCCAGTCCGTGGGTGAGCTGTGCCTGTCGCCGATCGGTCTGTCGATGGTGACCAAGCTGGCACCGGTGCGCCTGGTCGGTTTCGGCATGGGTGGCTGGTTCCTGTCCACCGGCATCGGCAACAACCTGTCGGGCATCTTCGCCGGCGTGGTGAGCGGCGAAGGCGGCATGACCGTTGAGTCGGCGCTGAAGGGGTACACCTTCGGCTTCTGGGCGTTGATCGGTTCGGGCGTGGTGCTGTTCCTGATCGCCCCGCTGATCAACAAGCTGATGCACGGCGTCAAGTGAGGTCTGCGATGCGCATGTCCGCTGTGGGTGCTTCGTTGATCGTGGCCGGCCTGCTGGCCGCCTGTTCGCCGTCGGCGCCCACCGCCGCACCTGCGCAGCCGCTGGACACCACCGAGCAGAAGCCGCCGGTGGCCGATCCCAGCCAACCGGTGGCCTCGGGCAACACGCCGGCCGCCGCGGACGTCGCTGCGGTGGCCGCGCTCAATGCGCAGTTCGATCCGGCCCGCGACCCGGTGGCCGACCTGGCCACCGCCAAGGTCGAAGCCCAGCGGGGCGGCAAGCGGATCGTGCTGGACGTGGGCGGGGAGTGGTGCTCGTGGTGCCACCTGCTGGACGCGTTCGTCGAGGGCGATGCGGAGATCCGCAGCTTCCGCGACGCCAACTACGTCTGGATGAAGGTGAACTACAGCGAGGACAACGAGAACGCCGCGTTCCTGTCGCAGTACCCGCAGATCAAGGGCTACCCGCACCTGTTCGTGCTGGACGCGCAGGGCACGCTGCTGCACTCGCAGTTCACCGGCGAGCTGGAAGCCGACAAGGGCCAGCCCAAGGGCTACAACCGCGAAAAGTTCCTAGCCTTCATGAAGGACTGGGCGCCGCCACAGGCGCCCTGATGCAAACCAGGAAAATGCCGCGACCATCGCGGCATTTTTTTTGCCCGATCGTTCCGATGGAACGTAGTGCCGGCCGCTGGCCGGCTCCTGGCAAGGCCTGGTCGCGCGAGGAGCCGGCCGGCGGCCGGCACTACAGTTCCTGGGCGCGATGCCGCTAATGAACGCATGCAGCCTGCCTCCAGTGACAGCACTTCAGACACCGCCCTCGAGGCACCGGGCGGCGTGAGCCTGCCGCCGGCGGAGGTGTTGCTGGACGACCACTCCGCTCACGCTGGCGATGCCGACACGCCCGACCCGGGTGCAACGCTGTACCGCCTGCCCCTGGTATCGGTTCCGGACAACGTGCTGCTCAAGGCCGCCGTGCAGAAGCTGGTGGAGCAGAAGGCGCAACTGGACGCACTGGCGCGCAACCCGGCGCTGGCCGGCCTGCTGCCGAGCGAATGGCAGGGCAGCGGCGCCCGCGGCGTCGACCTGCAGGCCTTCGTGCTCTCGGTGCTGCCCTACCTGCACAACGCGACCAAAGCCGAAACCGCGCCGGCGCGGCTGCCGCTCAGGCACGTGCTGGGCGACAGCGGCCGTTGGAACCATGCCGACGTGGCGGAACCGAAATCGCTGGCGTTCTTCCTCGCCAGCGACGACCGCGCCGGCGCCGGGGTGAAAGACCCGGCCGAAGCGTACCTGGTGGCGCCGCTGGGCCTGGCTTGGGCGCAGGAAGGGCGTACCCGCCCCGGTTTCCTGCGCCAGATGGGCTACCCCAGCATGGCCGCGCGGGTCCACGTGCTGCCGTATCCCGAGCCCGGCCAGCTGGCGCTGTACAGCGTCGTGGCCCATGGCGTTGCCCAGGTGTGGTGCGTGCTGGACCGGCGCAAGCTGCGCCCGCTGCTGGCGCCGTGGCTGAGCGTGCCGCTGCTGACCGCCTACGGCGTGGGCGCACCCACGTCCTGGCCGGCGTCGTACCCGGTCATCGATGAAGTGGCACGGGCGCTGGCCACCGCACGCACCGGCAAAGGTCCGGTGGAAGTGGACCTGCCCAAGGTGGTGGCCAAACTGGCCGAAGACGCATCGGGCGAAACCTGGATGCCGGTCAGCCTGCTCCAGGTGGGAACCTGGGCGCCGCGCTGGCGGTACTTCCTGGCCACCTTCATCGCGCTGCCGGCCGCGCTGCTGGTGATCGCCGCGCTGGCGTTGCCGGGCGCGCTGGAAGCGGCCGCCGTGGCGGCCTCACTGGGCCTGGCCGCCGGTGCGATCGGTGCGCTGGCTGCGCCGTGGGTGCATGCGCGGCGGAAACATCTGAGCTAGCCCTCGTCCATCCGCTGGAGGCCGTCGCCGGCCAGGCGCAGGATCAGCCTTTCCAGCATCTGCTCCTCTTCCTCGCTGAGCACCGACATCAGCTTGCGGGTGATCTCGATCACCAGCGGGGCGATGGTCTCGTACACCTCGAAACCGGCCGCAGACAGCGCCAGCACCGAGCGGCGGCGGTCGTCGCCATGGGTTTCACGCTTGATGAAGCCGCGTTCGAGCAGTCTGGCCACGGCCCGGCTGACCGCCACCTTGTCCATCGCGGTGCGGTCGGAGACCTCGCTGGCCGACGAGCCCGGGTACAGCGCCAGGATCGTGATCACCCGCCATTCGGGAATCGCCAGGCCGTACCGGTCCCCATACAGCTTGGCGATGTTGCCGCTGACCCGGTTGGACAGGACGCTCAGCCGGTAGGGCAGGAACTGCTCGAGGTCTAGCAGGGCGTGCGAGGCACGGATGCTGTGGCTGCTGGGATCGGCTGGGCTCATGCTGCGGTGCACCTTGATGGTGGTTTCATGTGAAACTATAACCTTGTTTCCGGATTCCGCATTCTCGCGGGTCTGCCTTCCGCCCGCACCTGGTTTTTTCCGGGGGTGGGCCGCTTCGGAGCCCAATCATGAGCAGCCAGCCCGCAACCGCGTCGCACGCCCCCAACCCCGGCATGCAGGTCACCACCTTCGAGAACCCGATGGGCATCGACGGCTTCGAGTTCGTCGAATTCGCCGCGCCGGCCGGTCGGGGTGCCGAACTGCACGACTATTTCCGCAAGATGGGTTTCACCGCCGTGCTGCGCCACAAGCAGCGCGCCATCACCGTGTACCGCCAGGGCGACGTCAATTTCCTGGTCAATGAAGAACCCGATTCGTTCGCTTCGGACTTCGCCGACAAGCACGGTCCGTGCGCCTGCGGCTTCGCGATCCGCTTCAAGAAGCCGGGCGACGAAGTGCTGCGCCTTGCGCTGGGCAACGGCGCCGAAGTGGTCGACTTCAAGCCGGAAACCAAGGCCGTGCCGGCCCCGGTGATCAAGGGCATCGGCGACTGCATGCTGTACCTGGTGGACCGTTATGGTGCCCACGGCAGCATGTTCGACACCGACTATGCGCCGATCGAAGGCGCCGATCCGCGTCCGGTCGGCTTCGGCCTGACCTTCATCGACCACCTGACCCACAACCTGTATTTCGGCAACATGCAGCAGTGGTCGGATTACTACGAGCGCCTGTTCAACTTCCGCGAGATCCGCTACTTCGACATCAAGGGCCTGAAGACCGGCCTGGTGTCCAAGGCGATGACCGCGCCGGACGGCATCGTGCGCATTCCGCTGAATGAATCGTCCGACCCGAAGAGCCAGATCAACGAGTACCTGGACGCGTACAAGGGCGAGGGCATCCAGCACATCGCCTGCTTCACCGAGAACATCTACGACACCGTTGAAGCGATGCGCGCGCAGGGCGTGGAGTTCCTGGACACGCCGGAAACCTACTTCGACGTGATCGACATGCGCGTGCCGGGCCACGGCGAAGACGTGCCGCGGCTGGCGAAGAACAAGATCCTGATCGACGCCGATCCGGAAACCAAGCAGCGCAAGCTGCTGCAGATCTTCACCACCAACTGCATCGGGCCGATCTTCTTCGAGATCATCCAGCGCAAGGGCAACGAAGGTTTCGGCGAAGGCAACTTCACCGCGCTGTTCGAAAGCATCGAGCGCGACCAGATCAAGCGCGGCGTTCTGTAAGAAAAGGAACCGACCATGACGTCCTCCATCTCCGCACGCGGCTACCAGACCGGCTTCGGCAACGAGTTCGCCACCGAGGCGGTGGAGGGCGCGCTGCCGGTTGGCCGCAATTCGCCGCAGCGGGTCGCGCACGGGCTGTATGCCGAACAGCTGTCCGGCACCGCCTTCACCGCACCGCGCGGCAGCAACCGGCGCAGCTGGGTGTACCGGATCCGCCCGGCGGTGACCCACGGCGAGTTCCAGCCGTACGCGCAGCCGCACCTGCACAGCGACTTCGCGCACGGCGCGGTGTCGCCCAACCAGCTGCGCTGGGACCCGCTGCCGCTGCCGGGCACGCCGACCGACTTCGTCGACGGCCTGTACACCATGGGCGGCAATGGTTCGCCCGACGCGCATGGCGGGGTGGGCATCCATCTGTACGCGGCCACCGCCGACATGCGGGGTCGTTACTTCTACAACGCCGACGGCGAGCTGCTGATCGTGCCGCAGCTGGGTCGGCTGCGCCTGCTCACCGAGTTCGGCGTGATCGAGATCGAACCGCAGCAGATCGCGGTGATCCCGCGCGGCGTGCGCTTCCGTGTGGAGCTGCCGGACGGACAGGCCCGTGGCTACGTGTGCGAGAACTTCGGCGCGCTGCTCAAGCTGCCCGACCTGGGGCCGGTCGGCTCCAACGGCCTGGCCAACCCGCGCGATTTCGAAACCCCGCACGCCGCCTACGAGGATGTGGACGGCGACTTCGAACTGATCGCCAAGTTCCAGGGCCAGCTGTGGCGCGCGCCCATCGACCATTCGCCGCTGGACGTGGTCGCCTGGCATGGCAACTACGCGCCGTACCGCTACGACCTGCGCCGCTTCAACACCATCGGCTCGATCAGCCACGACCATCCGGACCCGTCGATCTTCCTGGTGCTGCACTCGCCCAGTGACACGCCGGGAACCAGCAACATGGACTTCGCGATCTTCCCGCCCCGCTGGCTGGTCGCGCAGGACACGTTCCGGCCGCCGTGGTTCCACCGCAACATCGCCAGCGAGTTCATGGGCCTGATCCACGGCGCCTACGACGCCAAGGCCGAAGGCTTCGTGCCCGGTGGCGCGTCCCTGCACAACAGCATGAGCGGGCATGGACCGGACGCGGCCACGTTCGAGAAGGCGTCTGCCGCTGACCTCAGCAAGCCGGACGTGATCAAGGACACCATGGCCTTCATGTTCGAAACCCGCGGCGTGATCCGTCCCACCGCGCAGGCGATGGACGCTGCGCACCGCCAGCGTGGCTACCAGCAGTGCTGGAAGGGTTTGAAGAAGAACTTCAGCGCGTGAGCCAAGGCGGGCGTCAGCCCGCCACCACCCCGGCCTGTTCCAGCTGTGCCAGATGGGACTCCGGCAGCACCTCGAACAGGCGCTGGCGGACCCGCTCGCAGTAGCCGGGCGAGGTCAGGCCGGGCAGGGCGTCCAGCGCGTTGTGCAGGGCCGCGATCACCTGGTCGTCGCTGCGCGACTGCTGCAGCGCATGCAGCAGTGCGGCAGCCTGCGGGTGACGCTGGAGTTCCAGGATGCCGAGCAGGTAGATGCGTGCGGCCACCATCGAGCGGCGACGCTCGGTGACCGGTGCGGCGGCGGAGGCCGCAGGCGCGGGTGCCGCCAACGTCGGCGAGGCCACCGGTACCGCTGCGGGTGCAGGTTCCGCCGGGGCGGTCGACACCAGGTAGCCGGCCTGGATCAGCTGGATCACCATCGCCGACGCCTCCGGCCCGATCATGGCGGAGAGCTGGGCCAGGTCGCGCTGGCCATCGCACAGGATCAGCAGGCGCCGTTGGCGCATGTCCAGGGGCGCGCGGTGGGCCTGCAGGGCGTCGCGGGCGAGATCGGTCTTGCGCGGTTGCATGGGCATGGGGGTCGAAGCGGTGCATGCCGAGCCTGAACGGCCGACGTGTAACTGTGATGACAGGCACGCTCTGAATGCACGGGCTGCACATTTCCCACGCTAGCCTGCGCACCACACACAGGAGGACCTGCAGATGAAACAGCTGGGAGGCGTTTTGGCGCTGGGCGTGGCGTTGGCATTGAGCGCATGCGACCGCGCTCCGGAGACCCCGTCGACCGACGCTGAGGCGGCGGTAGCCGGGCCGGCGGCGGCCGCGCCTGTGGGCACCGCGCCCGCAACCCCGGCTCCAGAGCCCGCCTCGCAGGGTCCAGCCCGGCTGGACGGCTACGGTCCCCTGACCCTCGGTTCGAGCCTTGACGAGGTGCGCAGCGCGTGGAAGGAGCCCCTGCAGGGGGAAGTTCCCGACGACTACTGCCACGCCCTGCGTCCCCAGGGCAGCCAGGCTGACGATGTGATCCTGATGATCGAAGGCAACCGCCTGGTCCGCTATGACGTGCGCAACGACCGGATCGCGGCGCCGGGTGGTGGCAAGGTCGGCATGTCGTTGGGCCAGCTGCAGACCCTGTACCCGGAGCGTGGCGACCTGATGCCCCACAAGTACGACGAACGCGGCCACAACCTGCGGGTGCGCCCGGTGGCCGAGGGTGGCGCGCTGGTCAACTTCGAGATCGATGGGGATGGCAAGGTCACCGCCTGGCGGGTTGGTCAGACCCCGCAGGTGGACTACGTAGAGGGCTGTTCCTAGAATCGGGCCACGACACCTGGGGATCCACCAATGATCGCTGCTACCGCTTGGTTCCTGCTGGGCCTGCTGCTGCTTGCATTGGGTGGCGACTCCATCGTCAAGGCTGCCTCCGGGCTGGCCCAGCGCTTCGGCGCCTCGCCCTTCGTGGCGGGGTTGTTGCTGGTCACCTTCGGCACCTCGCTGCCGGAACTGGTGGTCAATGCACGCGCGTTCGTGGTCGGCGCCGAGGACCTGGCGCTCGGCAACGCGGTGGGCAGCAACATCGTCAACGTGGGCCTGACCCTGGCCCTGGCGGCGCTGGCTGCACCGCTGCTGGTGCGGGCACGGCTGCTCTCGCCGCTGCTGATCCTGCTGGCCGTGGCCAGCCTGGCGCTGATCGTGTTCGGCCTGGACGGGGTGATCGCGCGCTGGGAAGGCGCAGTGCTGCTGCTGGGCTTCGTTGCGCTGCTGGCCTTCGTGCTGCGTGCGGCGAAGCGGGAGTCGGAAGGGGTGCGGGAGGCGATTGCCGGTTACGCGATGACCCGCACCGGCCTGGGCCTCAACCTGATCCGCGTGGTGTTCGCGGCGGTGTGCCTCTACTACGGCGCGCGCTGGATCGTCGGTGCAGCGCCGGTGATGGGCGCCAGCCTGGGCTGGTCGCCGTTGCTGGTCGGCCTGCTGCCGGTCGCCATCGGCACCGCGCTGCCGGAGGTGGCGGCAGCCATGGTGGCGGCTCGCCGCGGCCAGGGCGACATGGTGCTGGGCCACGTGATCGGCTCCAGCCTGTTCAACCTGCTGGTGGTGGTAGGCGGCATGGCCGCCCTGCGCCCGCTGGCGCTGCCCGAGTCGTTCGTGAAGCTCGAGCTGCCGGCGGCCATCGCCTTCGTGCTGGTGCTGTACCCGATGCTGCGCGGCGACCTGGTGGTCAGCCGGAAGGAAGGCGGGATCCTGCTGGTGGCGTTCGTAGGGTGGGTGATTCTGGAGCTGGCGCTGCTGGCTTGATGCGTCTGGTTCGTTCCGCATCCGGAATGTTGCGGCGCCCCGTGGGACACGCATGGCGTGTCGCTACGCCGATCAGCGCAATGTGGTCGCTCCGCACGTAGCGACACGCCATGCGTGTCCAACGCGGTGCGCGATCACGCGCCTTCGCTGAATATTAGAGCTCTTGTTCCGGGTCGGCGGTGGGATCCGTGCGCGTGGCGACGCGTTCGCCATCGTCGCCCCTCTCTGGCCCCATGCGCGGACGCGGAGGCGGCAACTGCTCCTCTTCCGCCGTCTCGTTCCCCGGCAGACTCGGGCGCTTTTCCATCATCAGCGACAGCGCCGCCTTGGCCATCATGTGCGCGCTGATCGGCGCGGTGATGAACAGGAACACGGTGATCAGCAGCTCGCGCGGCTGCGGGTCTTCGCCCAGGAAGATGTGGTACAGCACCGAGCCCAACAACACGCAGCCTACGCCCAGCGTGCTCGCTTTGGTCGGTGCATGCAGGCGCTTGAAGAACGTGTCCAGCTTCACCAGCCCCAGCGCACCGACCAGGATGAAGAAGCAGCCGAACAGCAGCAGCAGCGACAGCGCGACCTGGATGAAGGTGATCATTCGACGATGTCCCGGCGCAGCACGAACTTGCTCAGCACCACGGTGCTGCCGAAGCCCAGCATCGCAATCAGCAGCGCTGCTTCGAAGTACACCGCCGAGTTGAGGTACATGCCGAACAGCATCAGCTCGGCGATGGCGGTGACCGACATGGTGTCCAGCGCCAGGATCCGGTCGGGCACGGTCGGACCGCGCAGCAGGCGCCAGGTGGCCATCAGCATGGCCAGGCCGACGATATGCATGCACACCGCCATGGTGGTCTGGATGAAGGTGAAACCGGTCATGGGAAAATCTCCATCAGCGGGGCTTCGTAACGGCGCTTGATCTCCTTGATCAGCGCGTCTGGATCTTCCAGGTGCAGCACATGCACCAGCAGATAGCGGCGATCGTCGGACAGCGCGGCCGACACCGTGCCCGGGGTCAGGGTGATCATGCTGGTCAACGCGGCAATGCCGTGGATGTTGGCGATGTCCAGCGGCAGCCAGATGAAGCCGGGATGGATGCGACGCTCGGGTCCCAGCACCTGGATCGCCACGCGGATGTTGGAGACCAGGATGTCCCACAGCGTCACGCAGACCAGCTTGGGCAGCGGCCGCAGCGTGCCGATGCGGGCGAACTCACGGTCCAGCCGCGCGGCGAACAACGGCACCACCACGCCCAGCACCATGCCGAGCAGGATCTGGCCCAGGGTGAAGCTGTCGGACATCAGCACCCAGAACCCGGTCACCATCACGCTCAGCGACGGCGAGGGAAACACGCGACGGAAGAGGGGGCGACGGTTCATGGGTTGCGGATCTCCGGCGTGGTCGCGCGCAGTTCACCCACATACTCCTGCGGGTTGAGCAGCTGGGCGGCCATGGCATCGGTGTACTGCATCAACGGGTTGGCGAACACGCTCATGCCGATGCCATAGCAGAGCAGCAGGGCGGCGGCGAAGAGCTCAACGGTGCGGGTGGGGGCCTTGCGCGGCGGCGGCACGCCCTCTTCCAGCACCGGCACGCGCCAGAACAGGCGGATGCCACCGCGGGTGATGCCCACGATCACCATCAGGCTGCTGCCGAGCACGGCGGCCCAGACCACGGCGGTGTACTGCGCCGGCATGCCGGCCAGCAGCGCCGCCTTGGCCAGGAACCCGGACAGCGGCGGCAGGCCGGCCACCGACACCGCCCCGATCAGGAACAGCACCGCGGGCGTTTCCTTGCCGGGCATTGGCGCGATGACTTCCTTGCGGTCACTGGCACCGCCACGGCGGCGACGGATCAGGTCGGCGATGAGGAACAGCGCGGCGGCGACGAAGGTGGAGTGCGGCAGGTAGTACAGCCCGGCCGACAGTACTTCCGGGGTGCGGACGGAGAAGGCGATGAACAGCGTCGCCGCCGACACCACCACCAGGTAGGAGATCAGCACGCGAAGGCGCGCAGCGGCCAGAACACCCAGCCCACCCAGCAGCAGCGTGGCCACGCCGGCCCAGAACAGCCACTGGCTGCCGTAGCCGGCCATGGCACCGGCGTCCTCGCCGAACCACAGGCTGCTGACCCGCAGCACGGCGTACAGGCCCACCTTGGTCATGATCGCAAACAGGGCAGCCACCGCCGCCGGCGCGCGCGCATAGGCCTCGGGGAGCCACAGGTACAGCGGCATCAGCGCGGCCTTGCTGCAGAACACCAGCAGCAACAGCCCCATGGTGGCCTTGGTCAGGGTCAGGTGGCTGGCCGGTACGTCGGCGATGCGCTGCGACAGCTCGGCCATGTTGAGCGAGCCCAGCGAGGCGTACAGCAGGCCCAGTGAGATCAGGAACAGGGTCGAGGCAGTGACGTTGAACACCACGTAGTGCAGGCCGATGCGCATGCGCAGGCCGCGCCCGCCGCTGAGCAGCAGGCCGTACGAGGCGATCAGCATCACCTCGAAGAACACGAACAGGTTGAAGATGTCGCCGGTGAGGAACGCACCATTCAGCCCGACCAGCTGGAACTGGAACAGCGCATGGAAGTGCGGTGCGCGGCGGTCCCAGCCCGAGCAGGCGTGCAGCAGGCAGGGGATGGCCAGCAGCACGGTGGTCAGCAGCATCCAGCTCGACAGCCGGTCGGCCACCAGCGAAATGCCCAGCCGCGAGGGCCAGTCGCCCAGCAGGTAGACCGCGATGCTGCCGTCGGCGGTCTGCGCGAACAGCAGTCCCACGGCGGCGGCCAGCGCCGCCAGCGTGGTCCACGCGACCGTGCGCTGCACCGTCGGCCCGTAGCGGCGGTGTTCGACGAACAGTGAACACGCAGCACCGACCAGCGGAACCAGGATCGGCAGGATCACCGCATGGTTCATGCGCCACCCTCCCGGCCGGGCGCGGTATCGGGCAGCTCGGAAGCCTCATCCTCGTGCGCGTCCACATGGTCGCTGTGGTTGTCGCTGCGGCTGCGCATGGCCAGCACGATGCTCACCGCGGTCATCGCAAAGGCGATGACGATCGCGGTGAGCACCAGCGCCTGCGGCAGCGGGTCGGTGTAGTTGCCCAGGTTCGAATCCAGTCCTGCGCGAAGCACCGGCGCCTTGCCGCTGACCAACCGGCCGCCGGCGAAGATCAGCAGGTTGGTGGCATAGGACAGGAAGGTCATGCCCAGGATCACGTCGAAGCTGCGCGCGCGCAGCAGCAGGTAGATGCCGATCGCACCCAGTACGCCAATTGCACTTGCCAGGGCCAGTTCCATCAGTGGGTCTCCCCGGTGCGTGCCGAACGGCGGTTGGGATCGATCTCGCCCTTGCGCGAGTCGCGGGTACGCGAGGGCTTCACGGTGCCCATCATCGACAGGATCAGCATCGCGCCGCCGAACACCACCAGGTACACGCCGGTGTCGAAGCCGATGGCACTGGCCAGCGGCACGGTGCCGATCAGCGGCACGTCCAGGTCGATATGGCCACTGGTCAGGAACGGCACCCCGAACAGCATCGAGGCACTGCCACTGACGATGGCGATCAACAGGCCCGCGCCGATGCAGCGGATATAGTCGAAGCCGAAGCGGGACTCCACCGACGCGGTGCCCTGGATCACGTACTGGATCAGCAGCGGCACCGCCAGCACCAGGCCGGCGATGAAGCCGCCGCCAGGCGCGTTGTGGCCGCGCAGGAACAGGAAGATGGACACGGTGAGGGTCAGCGGGAACATCACCTGGGCCAGGTCGGCCGGCACCGGCAGCTGGATGGGCGGGCCGGGCATGATCTGCTCCGGCGCCATGCGCGAGCGCCGCAGCATGGCGTGCACCACCAGCGCGGCGATGCCGAACACGGTGATCTCGCCGAACGTATCGAACCCGCGGAAGTCGACCAGGATCACGTTGACCACGTTCTCGCCATACGCCTCGGGCAGGGCCCGCGCCAGCATTTCGCCGGCCATGGTGTTGGGCGGCAGGGTCATGGCGCTGTAGGCCATGGCGGCCAGGCCGGCGCCGCCGACCACCGCGATCAGCGCGTCGCGGCGCTTGCGCCACTGCGACTTCTCCGGTGGCGACTGTGCCGGCAGGTAGTTCATGCCCAGCAACATCAGCACCAGGGTGACCATTTCCACCAGCAGCTGGGTCAACGCCAGGTCGGGCGCCGAGAGGTATACGAAGGTGAGCGAGACCATCAGCCCCGTTCCGCCCACCACCAGTACCGCCAGCAGGCGCTGCCGGTACAGGAACAACGCGCCCAGCGCGCAGGCAATCATCACCACCCACACCAGCCAGCCCAGCAGCGACAACGGCTGCGGTGACGGCCAGTTCGGCGACACCGGGTTGGCCACGAAGGGGGCGGCGGCCACGATGATCGCCACTACCACCAGCGCCATCAGCATGCGCTGCAGGCTGCCGTTGGCCAGCGTGTGCGTGAGCCAGTGGGCGAACCCGAACACCACGTCCAGCTGCTTGTGGAACAGGTTGCGGCCGGTGGCGCGGGTGATCACTGCATGCAGGTTGATCAGGCGGCGCAGCCCAAAGTAGAGCGCGATGCCGCCAAGTACCCCGCCGATGCTCATCATCAGCGGCATGTTGAAGCCGTGCCAGATCGACAGGCTGTACGCCGGCATGGCCGGGCCCAGGATGGACGAGGCCGCTGCGTGCAGTACCGGTGCCACGGTGAGGGCCGGGGCGATGCCCACGGCGACGCAGATCACCACCAGGATCTCCACCGGCACCTTCATGAAGCGCGGCGGCTCGTGCGGCACGCGGTCCAGGTCATGCGGCCCCTTGCCGAAGAAGGTGTCGTGCACGAAGCGCAGGCTGTAGGCCACGCCGAACACGCCGGCCAGCAGCGCTGCGATGGACACGGCGATGCGCATCGGCTCCGGGCCCTGTGCGGTGATCGCCTCGGCGAACAGCATTTCCTTGGAGAGGAAGCCGTTGAGCAGGGGAATGCCGGCCATCGCCAGCGAGGCGATGATTGCCAGCGCGCTGGTGAATGGCATCAGCCGCCGCAACCCGCCGAGCTTGCGCATGTCGCGGGTGCCGGTTTCATGGTCGATGATGCCGGCGGCCATGAACAGCGAAGCCTTGAAGGTGGCGTGGTTGAGGATGTGGAACACGCCGGCCACCACCGCCATCGGCGTGGACAGGCCGAACAGCAGGGTGATCAGGCCGAGGTGGGAGATCGTCGAATAGGCCAGCAGGCCTTTCAGGTCGTGCTGGAAGATCGCGTTCCAGGCACCGATCAGCAGGGTCAGCGCGCCGATCCCGCTGACCGTATAGAAGAACAGGTCGGTGCCGGCCAGGGCCGGGTGCAGCCGCGCCAGCAGGAACACGCCGGCCTTCACCATCGTGGCCGAATGCAGGTAGGCCGACACCGGAGTCGGCGCGGCCATGGCATGCGGCAGCCAGAAGTGGAACGGGAACTGCGCGCTCTTGGTGAAGATGCCGGCCAGCACCAGGAACAGCGCGTACGGGTACAGCGGGCTGCTGCGGATCAGGTCGCCGGCGGCCAGCACCGCGTCCAGTTCGAAGCTGCCGACGATGCGCCCGATCAGCAGCACGCCACCCAGCAGCGCCAGTCCGCCGCCGCCGGTCACCACCAACGCCATCCGCGCACCCTCGCGGGCGTCCTGGCGGTGCGACCAGAAGCCGATCAGCAGGAACGAGCTGATGCTGGTCATTTCCCAGAACACCATCAGCAGCAGCAGGTTGCCCGACAGCACCATGCCCAGCATGGCGCCCATGAACAGCAGCAGGTAGCAGTAGAAGCGGTGCGCGTTGTCGCGCGGGCTCAGGTAGTAGTGCGCGTACATCACCACCAGCGCGCCGATCGCCAGCACCATCCCGGCGAACATCCAGGCCAGCCCGTCCAGCCGCAGCGAGAAGGCCAGCCCGATCTGCGGCAGCCACTCCCCGAAACTGCGCAAGACCCCGCCATCCAGGATGCCGGGGGTCATCGTTGCCAGCAGCGCCAGACCGCCCACGGGTGCGGCGGCGGCCATCCAGGCGGCGGTAGCGCGGGAGCTGCGGCGGAACACGGCCACGGCCACCGCCAGCAGGAAGGGCAGGGCAAGCAGCAGGAGAAGGCTGGGATTCATGCAGGGAATGCGCGATTCACGAGCAGGCCTTTCAGTCTAACAGGCGGGGATTTGTCGCGGAAAGACTCGATTACGCCATCAATTGCAGGCAACGTGCGTGATTCATTTTATCTATCGCCAGGCAGACGCCCATTCGGGTACGTTCCATCGCGTATGGAGCGGTCCGGACATTCCGCGCAACGCGATGTCCGGCGGCCGGTCGGCCCAGCAATGACGGGGGCTGCGCGCTGCGCAACCGCGTCCCGAACATGAACGGTTCCCCCGTCCAACCGCCCTCCCACGGCCATGCTCCACCCGCCCGCGTGGAGCAGGAGTGAGCATGATTTTCGTTCAGGTTCGCGTGGCGCCGGGGGCTGCCCGGCGCATGCTCAGTACCGCCAGTCCATCCGGCGGTAGAACTTGGCCATCACCCAGGCCGGGCCAATCAGCAGATAGGTCAGGTCGGTGAGGAAGCTGGGCTTGCGCCCTTCGTACTTGTGGCCGATGAACTGCGCGATCCATGCCACCACGAACACGCCCAGCCCCAGCCAGGCCAGGTTGGACAGGCCGATCTCGGCTTCCAGCAGCCGACAGGTACAGCCGGAGACGAAGAAGAACGCCAGCATCCCCAGGCCCAACCGGCGTGAGAGCCGGTTGTAGAAGCACCATGCGGTGAACATCGCCACCCCTGCCCATACCCCGTACTGGAACCAGGTGATCAACGGCGGCAGGCACCACAGCAGGGCGACCACCGACCACAGGATCGCCGGTACCGCCACCACATGGATGCGCTGGTTCAGCGTATTGCGGTGGTCAGCCGAGTAACTGGCGAAATACCGGTCGATGGGTCGCACAAGCTGGGTAGTCGTGGACATCGAGGTTCCTCAGTCGACCGAAATTCCCGCCAGCCGCTGCAACGCTTCAGCGTACTTGGCGCGCGTGCGTTCGATGATCTCCGCCGGAATCGACGGGCCCGGAGCGGTCTTGCCCCAGTCCAGGGTCTCCAGGTAATCACGGACGAACTGCTTGTCGTAGCTCGGCGGGCTGGTGCCCACTTCGTACTCGTCGGCCGGCCAGTAACGCGAGGAATCCGGCGTCAGCATTTCGTCCATGATGTACAGGCGACCGTCGGCGTCGGTCCCGAACTCGAACTTGGTGTCGGCCAGGATGATGCCGTGCTCGCGCGCGTAATCGGCGGCGAACTTGTAGATGCGCAGGGTGGCGTCGCGCACGCGCTCGGCCAGGTCGGCGCCTACGGCTTTCACCATCGCGTCGAAGTCGATGTTCTCGTCATGGTCGCCCACGGCGGCCTTGGTCGACGGGGTGAAGATCGGCTCGGGCAGCTGTTCGGCCTGGCGCAGGCCGTCGGGCAGTTCAATGCCGCTGACCTTGCCGGTGCGCTGGTAGTCCTTCCAGCCGCTGCCGATCAGGTAGCCGCGGGCGATGGCTTCCACCGGCACCGGCTTGAGCTTGCGGGTCACCACCGCGCGCTTGGCATACAGGGCCGGGTCCACGCCCTCGGGCAGCACGCTGGCCACGTCAATGCCGGTCAGGTGGTTGGGCATCAGGTGCGCGGTCTTGGCGAACCAGAAGTTCGACACCTGGCAGAGCATTTCGCCCTTGCCCGGGATCGGGTCCGGAAGCACCACGTCGAAGGCGGACAGACGGTCGGTCGCGACCATCAGCAGGTAGTCCCCCGGCGGGGTGCCGGCGGGCAGCCGCTCGCGTGGAATGTCGAAAACATCACGCACCTTGCCGCGATGGCGCAAGGGCAGGCCGGGGAGATCGGATTGCAACAACGTGGTCGGCACGGGCACTCCTGAGGCTTCGTCGAGACAGCTGCCCAGGGCACCCGGAGGGCCCGCAGGGACAGCGGGCGGCCTAGTGTAAAGCGGGTTGGGCCCGCTGTGACGTAAAATGAGGATCCCTTGTTGCCACGGCCGCCCCGACGACCATGCGCTGGTACGGAAAACTGCTCGGATTCATCGCCGGCGCCCTGCTTTTCAGGCCCAATCCGCTGTTCGGCGCCGTGGTCGGCCTGCTCATCGGGCATGCCTTCGATTCCGACTG
The DNA here is from genome assembly GCF_031834615.1 of Stenotrophomonas aracearum. Taxonomy (NCBI): domain Bacteria; kingdom Pseudomonadati; phylum Pseudomonadota; class Gammaproteobacteria; order Lysobacterales; family Lysobacteraceae; genus Stenotrophomonas; species Stenotrophomonas aracearum. The sequence continues at coordinate 3,898,327 of NZ_CP115543.1, read as the reverse complement.
GTTCCGCCTGAACAGGGAGAACCCCTACCGTGAGCTGGGGCTGACCTCCGAAGCCACCGACGCCGAGGTCGACCTGGCCTACCGCCGTCTGATGTCCCAGTACCACCCCGACAAGGTCGTGGGCGCCGCCCCCGAGCTGCGCCAGCAGGCCGAACGCCGGTCGCGCCAGCTCAACGCCGCCTACGACCGCATCAAGACCCTGCGCAAGCGCTGAGCGCGCGCGCCCCCTCTTTTCATACGTCCTGAAGGCCCCGGCCATGTCCAACTGCATCATTGCCCCGTCCATCCTGTCCGCCAACTTCGCCCGCCTTGGCGAAGAAGTGGACAACGTGCTCGCCGCCGGCGCCGACTGGGTGCATTTCGACGTGATGGACAACCATTACGTGCCGAACCTGACCATCGGCCCGATGGTCTGCCAGGCACTGCGTAAGCACGGCGTGACCGCGCCGATCGACGTGCACCTGATGGTGGAACCGGTGGACCGCATCATTCCGGACTTCGCCGAGGCCGGTGCCACCTACATCAGCTTCCATCCCGAAGCCAGCCGACACGTGCACCGCACCATCCAGCTGATCCGTTCGCTGGGCTGCAAGCCCGGCCTGGTGCTCAATCCGGGTACGCCGGTGGACATCCTGGACTGGGTGCTGGACGACCTGGACCTGGTGCTGCTGATGTCGGTCAACCCGGGCTTCGGCGGCCAGGCCTTCATTCCCTCGGCGCTGGACAAGCTGCGCGTGGTCCGCCAGAAGATCGATGCCAGCGGCCGCGACGTGCGCCTGGAGATCGACGGCGGGGTCAAGGCCGACAACATCGGCGCGATCGCCGCCGCCGGCGCCGATGCGTTCGTGGCCGGCTCGGCCATTTTCAACGCGCCGGTCAGCTACAAGGACGTGATCGACCAGATGCGCCACAACGTCGCCAAGGCGCGGGGCTGAGCATGGGCGCGGCCGGCCTGCAGATCCGCACCGCCACTGCCGCCGATGCCGCGCTGATCCTGCGCTTCATCCGCGAACTGGCGATCTATGAGAAAGCCGAATCGTCGGTGCAGACCGACGAAGCCGGCATCGTCGCCAGCCTGTTCGGCAACGACGCCAAGGCCCGCGCGCTGGTGTGCGACGTCGATGGCACCGCCATCGGCTACGCGGTGTACTTCTACAACTATTCCACCTGGCTGGGCCGCAACGGCATCTACCTGGAAGACCTGTACGTCAGCCCGGCCCATCGCGGCAGCGGCGCCGGCAAGGCCCTTTTGCAGCACATCGCCCGCATCGCCGTTGCCGAAGGCTGCGGGCGGTTCGAATGGTCGGTGCTGAATTGGAACGAACCGGCCATCAAATTCTACGAAGCGGCCGGCGCGAAGCCGCAGAGTGAATGGACGGTGTTCCGGCTCGAAGGCGATGCGTTGAAGAAATTCGCGTCGTAAAAAAAAGACCGCACTCTTGCGAATGCGGCCCTGGGAATAGCGGGAGGCTGATCCTGCCTCCATCCATCGTCCCTGCTATGGACTTTCATTCTCCGGGCGATCAGTGACCGTTTGATGACGTTCACTGGGCCTGACACATCCCCCTGATAGCCTGCGCCTCCCCCTACCGTGGAAGTGCTGTATGCGTGGTCTTCGCTGGCGTCTGATCCTCAATGGCAAGTCGACCGGCAACCAGGAGGTGCGCGAGGCGGTGCATGCGCTGCGCGAGCAGGGGGTGACCCTGGAAGTCCGGGTGACCTGGGAGGATGGCGATGCCGAGCGGTACGTGGCCGAAGCCATCGAGCACGGGGTGGATACGATCATTGCTGCCGGGGGCGACGGTACCCTGAGCGAGGTGGCGGAGACTCTGGCGCACCGCGATGAAACGGCCGACGCCCTGCCTTCGCTGGGACTGGTGCCGCTGGGCACCGCCAACGACTTCGCCACAGCCGCCGGGATCCCCGACGAGCCGCTGCAGGCCCTGCAGATGATCCTGGCCCAAGCCGCCCGACCGCTGGACCTGCTGCGCATCGATGCCGAGGGCGATCTGTGGTGGTGCGCCAACGTGGCCAGTGGCGGCTTCGGCACCGAGGTGACGGTGGAAACCGACGAAGGTCTGAAGAAGGTGCTGGGTGGTCTGGCCTACCTGGTTACCGGCATCTCCCGGCTTGGCCGGATCGAGCCGATCCGTGCACGGCTGCGCACGCCGGACTTCAGCTGGGAAGGGGGCTTCATCGCACTGGGAATCGGCAACGGCCGCCAGGCCGGCGGTGGGCAGGTGCTGTGCCCGGAGGCATTGGTCGATGACGGCCTGCTCGATGTCACCGTGATTCCCGAGCTGAGCGGCGAAGTCGCGTCCACCCTTGCCGCGCTGGTACGCGGCGGCAAGCAGGGTGCATTGGAGCAGGTGGCCGAACGCACCCGTGCGCCGTGGGTGGAGATCGACGCCGACGAACCGATGACACTCAATCTGGACGGCGAACCGGTAAAGGCACGCCGCTTCCGCATCGACTGCGTCGCATCGCGCCTGCGCATGCATCTTCCACTGGACAGCGCGCTCCTGGCGTAGAGCCGGGCTCTGCCCGGCTGTTTTGCCCGGCTGCTCTCACAACAACGGCACATCCTCTTCCCGCGACGGAAAACCGAACGCCTCCCGCTTTTTCCTGATGTGCTCAGGCATCGGCGGACGCGGAATGCCCCGTGCAACCAGCCATGCCTGAGACTTCTTCTGCCACGGCAGAAGGTCGGGCGTCGTGATTTCCCAGTAGATGTCTTCCACCATCAGCTGGCGCGAAGGAGCGCTTGACCCTGCCGGCGGGCGCGACGCCAAGGTGGGATCGGCGCCGTGCTCAAGCAACCAATACGCGGAATCGAAGCCACCCCGACCGGTGTACCAGCTCAGGACCGTGTCATCGCCCTTGCGGAGGTTGGACTCGTTGATGTTTGCCCCGTGCGCAATCAATGTCTGGATGTTCTTCCACTGATTGCCACTGAGGAACGCTTGGAGCATCAACGTTTCATTGGCAGAATTCCGCGTGTTCGGATCGCCGCCATGCTCGAGCAGCAGCTCGAGGAAGCGCGGGTCGTCCATTTTGGCCGCATAGACCATCGCGTTGTTGAAGCGGATCTCCCGGCCGTTCATCTGCTTCACTTCGCGGGCATTGGGATCTGCGCCGTTGACCAGCAGTGCGCGCAAACCATCCAGATTTCGTGCACGTAGTGGCCAGGCCACGAGCGGGATGCCGTCCCTGCGTGCGAAGGTCCTGTCAGGATCAACGCCCTCCTCCTTGATCAGTCGCCTGATCGCGTCTTCATCGCCGTTCTCGGTCGCCACGGCAAGCTGCAGCGCTTTTCCTTCGAAGTAATCCGCAGCCCCATGTGAAGAGGACGCGGCGCATCCATTGACCAGAAAAAGTGTGAGCCAAGCCGCACTTATGAGGCCTTTTGTCATCATGTTGTGAAGACTGACGCGCATGATCATCCTGATGTTGAAGCCCCTGAAAGGGTGACATTAGCAAAGTGTTCTGCTATTCGATAAGCAGCGCGGCTCGGGGGGATCGCGCGCCTTCACTGTGCAATGGAGCTTGCCATGAGTGGTCCCGAATTCCAGGCGCGTGCCAGCGCCGTCCAGCAGAACCATCTCCTCGTCCAGCAGCTGCGCGACAGCGGCAATGACAGCGAAGCAGATCGACTTCAGGAGACATATCACGCACGGGAGATGTCCGGACTCGCCGCCGATGTCTACCTTTCCGCAAAGGGTGACGGTGCACCGCCGGTGGGTTGGTCGCGTGCCAGCGAGGATCCCGCCACGCTGCGCGCTGCGGGAATCAATCTGGAAGACGATGAAATCCGTGACCTGTTGCATCCCCTGCAGTCCGGGTTCCGTGCGGAGATCTACCTGCCCGACAAGGCCGTGCTCGGTGAAGCTGCCAAGCCGGTCGTGGTCTACAAAGGCTCGACGGGCGTAATCATCGACCCGTCTGCACCCGGAGGGCGACGCGAGTCCGGCGGGGAGGACTTCCTCAACAACGGTCAGCAGGGCATCGGCATGCGTAGTGACTACTACGATCGCGCGATGCGGCTCGCGGCGACCATCAATCGCGACATTCCCGGTGGATTCGAGATCGCCGGCCACTCCCTCGGTGGCGGCATGGCCTCTGCGGCCTCGGCCGTGACCGGTGCGCGTGCCACCACCTTCAATGCAGCCGGCCTGCATCCCGACACCGCTTCGCGGTACGCCAAAGACAACGGGCTACCTGTGTTCAATCCGCAGCAGACCGTGCATACGTATCAAACCAGTGGCGAAGTGCTCAACGATGTGCAGAACGGCCTGCAGCGGTTGAACGAGCATCAGCGCAATGGCTACGGGCTGCTGGCCAACGAAGCCAGCAAGCTTCTGCAGGAACCCATGATGCAGTCGCTCGTCACCGAAAAGATGCGCGAGATGCTGCCGCCCGGGGCGCAGACCTCCGCCGCACAGTTCGTTGAGCAGCTGGGGTCCAAGCCCGGCAACGAAGCGCTGCGCAACGTGCCGGTCGCCGCCGGCCAGATGGAAATCGTGCTTGATGCCAAGACCCGCAATGCGCAGGGCGAGCTGGTCGACCGCGCACGCACCGCCGCGCCCAGCCAGGTCGCCGAACTCGCGGGTCCTCTCTCCACCGTGCTGCACGCCGGTGCGCAGGGCATGCGCGCCGGTCGCGTAGCGGGCGAACAGGTCGAACGTGCCGGTGCCGGCGTGGCGTACGCACTGGACAAGACCGGTGATGGCCTGGAGCAGGTCGCGCGGGTGCAGGGCATGGTGGTCGGCAAGGTGGTGGAAACCGGCTCGGCCACGCTGAGCGTTGGCGTGCAGGGGGGCACCACGGTGATCGCCAGTGGGCGCGAACTGACTGGCATGGTGGAAGCCACCCGCGACCGCGTGCGCGGCCACCTGATGGCCGGGCCGCTGTCGGCGCTGTCTGCCGGTGCGGACCTGATCGGGCTGGACGACGTATCGAAGCGCTTGCAGGCCAACGCCGAGCAGATCCGTACCGCCCAGGAAAGCCGCGCCGTTCAAGCCGAACGCGAGGCGCGCGAAGACGCCGCCACCGTGCGGGCGGCCGGGCAACGCGTCGCTGACGGCATCGACCGCCAGGGCCAGTGGGTCGCCGGAACCCTGCGAAATGGCTATGCCACCGCAGGTGCCTACGTCGACCAGGGCTACGACTTCTCCGCGTACCACGTGAAGAACGTCACTGCGCAGGCCCCGGCCGTACTCGCTACCGTAGGTGGCGTGGGTACTGCGACCGCGGCGGCCGTTGCCACGCACGTGCCAACCGCCAACCGCCCGCTGAACCTGCTCAACCTCGCCGAAACCGCCGTGTTCGCGAACCGCATCATGCCGTCCTTCGGCGAGGCGGCCGCGCGCCATGGCATGGCCGATACCGTCATTCCCAGTCTCGATGCCGAGCTCGGGAAGCAGGAGGCGCACGCGCGCACGCTGCTGGAACAGCACGAACGCGTCCAGCACCCGGCGGAGAAGCACGCGGCCGTCGCCGCCGAGCCATCCACGCTGGTGGTCGGCATCAACGACCCAGGCCACAGGCAGTACCACATGTTCCAGGGTGCGCAGTCCGGGGTGCATGGAATCGATGCGGCCCACAACCGCGTGCCCGACCTGCAGAGCGACCAGCTGGCCGGTGCGCTGGCGGCCAAGGCGACGCAGGAAGGACTGGAACGCATCGAGCGGGTCGTACTCAGCGAGGACCGCACCCGCGTCTTCGCCGTCGATACCCAGGACCTGACGTCGGTGCACCGCCACCTGGCCCAGGTGGACGTGGTCGCCGGCCGCCAGCAGCCGCTCAGCGTGAGCACCGAGCAGGTGGCCGAGGCCACTCGCCAGCAGGCGCGCACCGCTGCGACACCGGCGCTGGTGACCGACCTGGGCGCCGAACAGCGCGAACAGGAGCAGCAGGCCGCACGCCGCATGGGTTGACGCATCTGGCCCTGTCGGCGGCTGAACCGCCGGCGGGGCCGTGACTGGACCGGGCGCGCGCGGGTTCCATCCGGTGCCGCCAATGCGGTACAGTCCCCGGGTGTCCATTCTGACGACCCCGCATACCCTTTCTTCCGCTCGCCGTTGGTGGCGATGGTGGCCTGTTGCCGTCGTCCGTCCCGCCACCGCCGTTTCCCGGAAGGAAAGTCGTCTTGATCACGCTCGAGCAGTTCCAGCAGCAGGCCGCTGAAGGCCATACCCGCATCCCCGTCGTCCGCGAAGTGCTGTCCGACCTGGACACGCCGCTTTCGGTCTATCTGAAGCTCGCCGACGGCCCGCACACCTATCTGTTCGAATCGGTCGAAGGCGGGGAACGCTTCGGGCGCTACTCGATCATCGGCCTGCCGGCGCGGCGCGTATATGCCTTCCACGGCCATACCCTGACCGTCAGCGAGGCGGGGCAGGTGGTGGAAACCCGTGAGGTGGCCGACCCGTTCACCGAGGTCGAGGCGCTGCGCAGCGCCCATTCGGTGCCGAAGCTGGCGGGCCTGCCCGGTTTCACCGGCGGCCTGGTCGGCTGGTTCGGGTTCGAGTGCATCGGCTATATCGAACCGCGCCTGGCCCCGCCGCGCGGCCGCGATGAGCTGGGCACCCCGGACATCCTGCTGCTGCATTCCGAAGACCTGGCGGTGTTCGACAACCTCAAGGGCCGCCTGTACCTGATCGTGCATGCCGACCCCGGCCAGTCTGGCGCATGGGACGACGCGCAGGCACGCCTGGACACGCTGGTGGCAAAGCTGCGCGCGCCGGGTGCGGGCTACCCGGCGCCGATCACCCGCGACGTGCTGGACGAAAACGACTTCGTGTCCGGCTTCACCCGCGAAGGCTTCATCGCCGCAGTGGACAAGTCCAAGGAATACATCCGCGCCGGCGACATCTTCCAGGTGGTCCTCAGCCAGCGCCTGAGCGTGCCGTTCAAGGCGCGCCCGGTGGACGTGTACCGGGCGCTGCGCGCGCTCAACCCGTCGCCGTACATGTACTTCCTCGACACCGGCGACGTGCAGGTGGTCGGCTCCTCGCCGGAAATCCTGGTGCGCCTGCAGGACGGCGAGGTCACCGTACGCCCGATCGCCGGTACCCGGCCGCGCGGCGCCACGGTGGAAGAAGACAACGCACTCGAAGCCGAGCTGCTGGCCGACCCGAAGGAACGCGCCGAGCACCTGATGCTGATCGACCTCGGCCGCAACGATGCGGGGCGTGTTTCAAAGGCGGGTACGGTGGAAGTGGGCGAGCAGTTCGTGATCGAGCGCTACAGCCACGTCATGCATATCGTCAGCGAAGTTACCGGGCAGCTGCAGCCGGGCCTGAGCTATGCCGACGTGCTGCGCGCCACCTTCCCGGCCGGCACCGTCAGCGGCGCGCCGAAGATCCGCGCGCTGGAAGTCATCCGCGAGCTGGAGCCGATCAAGCGGAATGTCTACGCCGGCAGCATCGGCTACATCGGCTGGCATGGCGACGCCGACACCGCCATCGCGATCCGCACTGCGGTGATCAAGGACGGCCGCCTGCACGTGCAGGCCGGCGCCGGCATCGTCTACGACTCGGACCCGGGCAAGGAATGGGACGAGACCATGAACAAGGGCCGCGCCCTGTTCCGCGCTGTAGCCCAGGCCGCCAAGGGCCTCTGACCAGGAAATTCCGATGTTGTGGATGATCGACAACTACGACAGCTTCACCTACAACCTCGTGCAGTACCTGCAGACGCTGGGTGCCGAGGTGAAGGTGGTGCGCAACGATGCGATGAGCGTGGACGAGATTGCCGCGCAGAAGCCCGAGCGCATCGTGATCTCGCCCGGCCCGTGCACGCCCAACGAAGCGGGCGTATCGCTGGAGCTGATCCAGCGGCTTGGCCCGACCACGCCGATCCTCGGCGTATGCCTGGGCCACCAGGGCATCGGCCAGGTGTACGGCGGCGACGTGATCCGCGCCGGCACCATCATGCATGGCAAGACCTCGCCGATCCGGCATGAAGGCAAGGGCGTGTTCGCCGGCCTGCCGGACCGGTACCAGGCCACCCGCTACCACTCGCTGGTGGTGGACAAGACCACGCTGCCGGCGTGCCTGGAAGTGACCGCCTGGACCGAGAACGAGGATGGCTCCATGGAAGAGATCATGGGCCTGCGCCATCGCGAGTTCCCGGTCGAAGGCGTGCAGTTCCACCCCGAGTCGATCCTGACCGAGCATGGCCACGCCCTGCTGAAGAACTTCCTGCAAGGACACCGCGCATGACCTTCACCCCCCACGAAGCGCTGCAGCGGACCATCGAACACCGCGAAATCTTCTTCGACGAAATGGTCGACCTGATGCGCCAGGTGATGCGCGGCGAGGTCTCGCCGGTGATGACTGCGGCGATCCTCACCGGCCTGCGGGTCAAGAAGGAAACGGTCGGCGAGATTGCCGGCGCGGCCACGGTCATGCGCGAGCTGGCCCTGGCGGTACCGGTGCAGGACAAGACCCACCTGATCGACATCGTCGGCACCGGTGGCGACGGCTCGCACACCTTCAACATCTCCACCTGCGCCATGTTCGTGGTCGCTGCGGCCGGTGGCAAGGTTGCCAAGCATGGCAACCGCAGCGTGTCGTCCAAGTCCGGCAGCGCCGATGCCGTGGAAGCGTTGGGTGCGGTCATCGAACTGCGCCCGGAAGAAGTGGCGCAGGCGATTACGGAGACCGGTATCGGCTTCATGTTCGCGCCGATGCACCACCCGGCGATGAAGGTGGTGGCGCCGGTGCGTCGCGAGATGGGCGTACGCACCATCTTCAACATCCTCGGTCCGCTGACCAACCCGGTCGGTGCCACCAACGTGCTGATGGGCGTGTTCCATCCGGACCTGGTGGGCATCCAGGCGCGCGTGCTGCGCGAGCTGGGCGCCGAGCGCGCCATGGTGGTGTGGGGCCGCGACAACATGGACGAGATCTCGCTGGGCGCCGGCACGCTGGTCGGCGAGCTGCGCGATGGCAAGGTCCGCGAGTACGAGATCCATCCGGAAGATTTCGGCATTGCCATGTCGGCCAGCCGCAACCTCAAGGTAAGCGGTCCGGAGGAATCGATCGCGATGCTGCGCGGCGTGCTCGACAACGTGCCGGGCCCGGCGCTGGACATCGTGGCGCTCAACGCCGGCGCGGCGCTGTACGTCGCCGGCGTGGCCAGCAGCATCGCCGACGGCCTGGCCCGCGCCCGCGCCGCCATTGCCGACGGCAGCGCCCGCCAGCGCATGCACGACTACGTGGACGCCACCCGGCGCATCCGCACGGCGGGCTGAGCCCGCCTTCACGCCTCACCCGTGGCTGGTCGATAATGGCCGGCCTGAAGGACCCTGAACGACATGAGCGACAAGAGCGACATCCTCGAGACCATCCTGGCCCGCAAGGCCGTAGAAGTGGCCGAGCGCCGCGCCCGGGTGCCGCTGGAAGCGCTCCAGGAGCGCCTGGCCGCGGCGCCGCCGGTACGGGGTTTCGCCGATGCATTGCGCGCCTCCATCGTCGCCGGCAACCCGGCGGTGATCGCCGAAGTGAAGAAGGCCAGCCCGTCCAAGGGCGTGATCCGCCCGGACTTCCACCCGGCCGACATCGCGGTGAGCTATGAGTTCGGCGGCGCCAGCTGCCTGTCGGTGCTGACCGACGTGGACTTCTTCCAGGGCGCCGACGCCTACCTGCAGCAGGCGCGCGACGCGTGCACGCTGCCGGTGCTGCGCAAGGATTTCGTGATCGACGCCTACCAGGTGTACGAGGCGCGCGTGCTTGGCGCGGACTGCATCCTGCTGATCGTGGCCGCGCTGGAAGACCGCCAGCTGGCCGAGCTGTCCGACCTGGCCATGCAGCTGGGCATGGACGTGCTGGTGGAAGTGCACGATATCGACGAACTGGAGCGTGCCATCCAGGTGCCGGTGCCGCTGATCGGAATCAACAACCGCAACCTGCGCACGTTCGAGGTGTCGCTGCAGACCACCCTGGAGATGCGCCAAGCCGTGCCGCGCGACCGCCTGCTGGTCACCGAAAGTGGCATCCTCGGCCCGGACGACGTGACCCTGATGCGCAACGCCGGGGTGCATGCGTTCCTGGTCGGCGAGGCCTTCATGCGGGTCGAAGAACCCGGCGAGGGCCTGCGTCAGCTATTCTTCAGCGCATGACAGCGAACTACCCGACTCCGCACGACGACGCGCCGCTGGTGGTCTTCGACTTCGACCACACCCTGTACGACGGCGACTCCGGCAGCCACCTGTTCGCCTCGCTCATCAAGCGCAACCCGTTGCGGCTGCTCGGCGCGCTGCTGGTGACGCCGGTCGCCGGGCCGCTGGTGGCGATGCTGCCGACGCGGCGTACCGGTATCTCGGTCTATGTCTGGATCGCCACCTTCGGCCTGCACCGTGCGCGTGAATTCAACCGGGTGATCGACGCCTACGTGCTCAAGCACGAGGCGCAGCTGCGCGCCAAGCTGCTGCCGCAGGCGCTGCAGGTGTTCGCCGAACATCGTGCCAAGGGCGACCGCGTGGTGGTGGCGACCGGCGCACCGCCGGAGCTGGCCCGCGCGATCCTGGCCTTCGTCGCCCACCAGGGCGTGCCGGTGATCGGCAGCGAGGTCGGGCCGCGCTTTGGCGCTGTGGGTGCCACCCGGCACTGCCACAACGAAGAAAAGATGCGGATGCTGCGCGAGCGTGGCTACGGCGACATCGACGTGGCCTATTCGGACAGCACCGCCGACCTGCCGCTGCTGCTGGCCGCAAAGGAGCCGGTGGTGGTGAACCCGAAGGTGTCCAAGGTGGCGTACTTCCGCCAGGTGTTGAAGCCGGGTACCCGGATCCTCAACTGGGGCTGCGTCGACCGCGGCGGTGACCGGGGTTAACCCAACCACCCCTTCACTGCATGGCCGATCTGGAAGAGGCTGATCGACAGCACCAGCACGCCCACCGCAATCAGCACCCAGCGTTCCTTGACCCGCTTCACCAGCACCGCCGCCAGCGGGGCGGCCATCATGCCGCCGATCAGCAGGCCGGCCACGATGTTCAGGTACTGCAGGCCCATCGACAGCAGGAACGTGATCGACACCGCCAATGTGACTACGAACTCGGCGGCATTGACCGTGCCGATGGTGGTGCGTGCCTGGCCGCCGCGGGCGAGCAGGGTGGAGGTGGCCACCGGGCCCCAGCCGCCGCCGCCGCTGGCGTCCAGCAGCCCGGCGAAGAAGCCCAGCACCGGCACCCGCTTCACTTCCTGACGCGGCACCAGCCGCCCGGCCGCGCGCAGCAGGATGAACACCGCCAGCACCAGCAGGTAGGCGTAGATGAAGGGACGGATCGCCTCACCCGGCAGTTGGGTCAGCACGTAGGCACCGACCACCCCGCCGACCGCGCCGGGCAGGGCCAGGCGCAGGAACAGCCGCTTGTCCACGTTCCCCGCCACCAGGTGCGACACCCCGGAGGCGCCTGTCGTGAACACCTCGGCGGTATGCACGCTTGCGCTGACCGCCGCCGGGGGGATGCCCATGCTGAGCATCACCGACGAGGACACCAGCCCGAACGCCATGCCCAGCGCGCCGTCGACCAGCTGCGCGCCGAGGCCGATCAGGATGAACCAGTAGAATTCGCTGCCAGGTGCCATGCATTCAGCCTACCGGCACCGTGTGAAGGGCATTGTCATGCCCCACCATGCGGCCGGCCGTAGGCCGGCAACCGGAATCAGCGCGTCCCGTACAGGACAACGGTCTTGCCGCGGGCGTGCAGCAGCCCGTCGCTCTGCAGCTTCTTGAGCACCCGCCCGGCCATTTCACGCGAACACCCCACCAGCCGCGCCAGCTCCTGGCGGGACACGCGCAGCTGGGTGCCCTGCGGATGGCTCATGGCCTCCGGCTCACGGGCCAGGTCGTGCAGGGTACGCACGATGCGGTCGGTAACGTCCAGGAAGGCCAGCCGGCTGGCCTTGCGGCTGGTGTCCAGCAGGCGCTTGGAGACCTGCTGGCCCAGCGCGTAGAGCAGGCGCGGGGCGTCGGTGGAGAGCGGCCCCAGGAACAGCTGGTGCAGCCGCTCGTAGCTGATCTCGGCCAGCTCGCACGGGGTGCGGGTGCGCAGGATCACCTCACGGCGCTCGGTCTCCACGAACAGGCCCATCTCGCCCACGAACTCGCCCGAGCCGAAGTAGCCCAGGACCAGCTCGCGGTCGTCTTCTTCCTCGGCAATTATGGAAACGGAGCCGCTGATCACGTAGTACAGGGTGCCCGCAGGGTCGCCGGGGCGGAAAACATCGGTGCGGCCTGGGTAACGGCGTCGATGGCTGTGGGCCAGAAAGCGATCTATGGTGGCGATGTCCAGGGCCAATGGACTCGTGGCAAGGCGCACAGATGACACGTTGAGGCGCTCCCTTTGCTCATGAACAATTCACGGCTATGTGCCGCGAGCTTAACGATCAGGGTTGTGAAGGGCAAACCCCAACACAGCAACTTGTTTCAATGCAAGTTTCGCCCTCGATCAGTTTGCCCCATAATTGTTCCTTTCCCACCACACACAGGATCGACCGCCGTGGTCAAGCCGTTGCCTCGCCTGAGGTTGCAGGGTTTCAACAACCTCACCAAGGCGCTGAGCTTCAACATCTATGACGTGTGTTACGCCCGCACCGAAGAGGAGCGCCAGCGTTACATTGAATACATCGATGAAGAGTACAACGCCGATAGGCTGACTCAAATCTTGACCGATGTCGCTGAGATCATCGGCGCCAACATCCTCAACGTGGCGCGCCAGGACTACGATCCGCAGGGCGCTTCGGTGACGATCCTGATCTCCGAAGAACCGGTGATCGACAAGAAGCTGGCGGGCAAGGAGTTGATCTCCGACGCCGTGGTAGCGCACATGGACAAGAGCCACATCACTGTCCATACCTACCCCGAAACCCACCCGCAGGAAGGCATCGCCACGTTCCGCGCGGACATCGATGTGGCTACCTGTGGCGTGATTTCGCCGCTGAAGGCGCTGAACTACCTGATCGAGAGCCTGGAATCGGACATCGTGATCATGGACTACCGCGTCCGTGGCTTCACCCGTGACGTGAAGGGCAAGAAGCACTTCATCGACCACAAGATCAACTCGATCCAGAACTTCCTGGCCAAGAACATCAAGTCGCGTTACGAGATGTTCGACGTCAACGTCTACCAGGAAAACATCTTCCACACGAAGATGCACCTGAAGGACTTCGACCTGGACCAGTACCTGTTCGAAGAGAAGGCCAAGAACCTGTCGTTCAAGGAACGCATGAAGATCGAAGCGCTGCTGAAGCGCGAGATCGAAGAGCTGTTCCACGGCCGCAACCTGTCCGAGTAATACACTGCTCCACCGTCCGGGCCTGGCCCCGGCGGGGTGGCAGGCAGGCGGGACGTCCCGCCCTGTGGAACATCTGTTTTGCGCAGAATCATTGTTCCACGGCAACCTGCCGATGACGGTCCGGTGTGAAGACACCGGGCCGTTTTGTTTTTGTTTAGGAGGCAATCCCCATGCCCTGGATCTACCTGCTGCTGGCCGGCGTGTTCGAAATCGGCTTCGCGCTTGGCCTGAAATACAGCGACGGCTTCAGCAAGCCGTGGCCGACCGTGGCCACCATCATTTCGGCGGGCATCAGCCTGTACCTGCTCACCCAGGCCCTGCGCACCATTCCGGTAGGGACCGGCTACGCCATCTGGACCGGGATCGGCGCGCTCGGCGTGGCGATCCTGGGCATCTTCCTGTTCGGCGACAGCGCTTCGGCGCCGCGGCTGGCGTGCATCGGGCTGATCGTGGCGGGTGTTATCGGCCTGAAGCTGGTCTCGGGTTGACCGTAGTGCCGGCCGCTGGCCGGCTCCCTGGTGTGTCCGGCATCGCCTGGAGCCGGCCAGCGGCCGGCACTACCTGGGCCCGGCGGCATCCCGGTTACATCCGGTAGGCAATGCTCTTCATTGCCTTGGACGCCAACGCCATCACCCCCGGAATCGGGAACGGCAGCTTCCGCGCGCCGGCATGTTCGGCATGGTCCGCGTGGCGGGCCTCGTCGATCTTCATCACCTTGAGGATCTCGCGGCTGCGCTGGTCGGCCGGGGGCAGGGTGTCCAGGTGTTCGTCCAGGTGGGCTTCCACCTGGCGCTCGGTCTCGACCACGAAGCCCAGGTTCCAGCCGTCCCCGCGCAGGCCGGCGAGGGTGCCGATGGTGTAGCTGCCGGCATACCAGATCGGGTTGAACAGGCTGGGCCGGCTGTCCAGTTCGCGCAGGCGCTGCGCGCACCAGGCCAGGTGGTCGGTCTCTTCCTGGGCCGCCTCGAGCAGGTGGGCGCGCGTCTGCGGCTCCTGCGCCACGGCGGCCTGGCCGAAGTACAGGCCCTGCGCACAGACCTCACCGACGTGGTTGATGCGCATCAGCCCGGCCGCATGGCGGCGCTCGGCGCCGGCCAACGGCGCCTCGTCGGTGGCCTCGGCCGGGTACGGCCGGCTGGCCGGCGGGTTGCCGAACACCGTGTCCAGGGCGCGCTGGGCCTCGGTCAGCAGGTGGTCGAGCGGGGTGATCTGGCGGTACGCGGTCATCCGGGTGGGCATCGCGGCGGCGGGGGAAGGGTGATTCTCGCCCATTTGCATGGCCAAGGGTTGCACTGTACAATCCCGCCTCTTCACAACGCGTGGCAGAGTTCCGGCCGCTCCATGGCCGCAATGAGCCCGACCTACCTGAGTTCTTTCATGAGCACTTTCACTGCAAAGTCCGAGACCCTCCAGCGCGACTGGTATCTCGTCGACGCCTCCGGCAAGACGCTGGGCCGTCTGTCCACCGAGCTGGCCCGCCGTCTGCGCGGCAAGCACAAGCCGGTCTACACCCCCCACGTTGATACCGGTGATTACCTGGTTGTCATCAATGCAGAAAAGATTGCCGTCACCGGCAACAAGCTGCAGGACAAGCTGTACCACCGCTTCACTGGCTACATCGGCAACCTGAAGACCGAAACCCTGGCCCAGGCGCTTGAGCGCCACCCGGAACGCGTCATCGAAACCGCCGTCAAGGGCATGCTGCCGAAGGGCCCGCTGGGCCGCGCCATGTACCGCAAGCTCAAGGTGTACTCGGGTTCCGAGCACCCGCACGCCGCTCAGCAGCCCCAGGTTCTGGATATCTAATCATGGCTATCACTCAAAACTACGGCACCGGCCGCCGCAAGTCCTCCACCGCCCGCGTGTTCCTGCGCAAGGGCGCCGGCAACATCACCGTCAACGGCCGTCCGCTGGACGAGTTCTTTGGCCGTGAGACCGCACGCATGATCGTGCGTCAGCCGCTGGAACTGACCAAGAACACCGAATCGTTCGACATCATGGTCACCGCCGCTGGCGGCGGCACCACCGGCCAGGCCGGTGCGATCCGCCTGGGCATCGCCCGCGCGCTGGTCGAGTACGACGAAACCCTGAAGTCCGAACTGCGCAAGGCCGGCTTCATGACCCGTGACGCCCGTGAAGTCGAGCGTAAGAAGGTCGGCCTGCACAAGGCACGTCGCGCCAC
This sequence comes from Stenotrophomonas aracearum, assembly GCF_031834615.1. NCBI lineage: Bacteria > Pseudomonadati > Pseudomonadota > Gammaproteobacteria > Lysobacterales > Lysobacteraceae > Stenotrophomonas > Stenotrophomonas aracearum. The sequence continues at coordinate 3,882,842 of NZ_CP115543.1, read as the reverse complement.
CCAGTTCTCCAAGCGCTGATCCATCGCGCCTGGCGTGGGATCCTTCGGGATCCCGCTGGGAGGAACGCAAAAGCCCGGCTTCGGCCGGGCTTTTGTCGTTTCAGCAGGGCCGACCGGGATCAGACCGCGCCCGGTTCGCCCTTGGCCTTGCTGCGTGGCCAATAGCCGCCGCCGCGCTTGGGCACCGGTGCGCGCTTGCGCGGACGGTCGTGCCCGGCCGCATTGCCGGGCATCCAGGCTTCCTGTGCGGACCTGGGCATCGAATCCACGCCGGTGCCGGCCACGCCCCGCGCCAGCGGCGCCAGGTGGCGCAGCGCGCGCGCGTACACGCCGCGCTTGAACATCACCACGTGTTCCACCGGGTACCAGAAGTCCACCCAGCGCCACTGGTCGAACTCGGGGCTGTCGGTATGGTCCAGTTTGACGTGCGATTCGTCGCCGGCCAGGCGCAGCAGGAACCAGACCTGCTTCTGGCCGATGCAGACCTGCTTCTCATTGCGACGGATGGCACGGGCCGGCAGGCGATAGCGCAGCCAGCCCGGTGTCGCACCCAGCACTTCCACGTGCTCGGGCAACAGGCCTGTTTCTTCATGCAACTCGCGATACATGGCTTCGACAGGCGTCTCGTCGGTGTTCATGCCACCCTGCGGGAACTGCCAGCCATCCCGGCGCACACGTCGTGCCCAGAACACCTGCCCGTCCTGCCGCATCAGCACGATGCCGACGTTCGGTCGATAGCCGTCCGGATCGATCACGATGCGGACTCCTAGAAAAATCTACTGGTCGGGACTGTGCCATGCCCGCACTCCACTCACAAGCGCGGTGAAAAAGTGTTGACAGATTCGGTTTACATGTCCAGAATTGCCGGCTCACTAGGGCTATGTAGCTCAGCCGGTTAGAGCACAGCACTCATAATGCTGGGGTCGGTGGTTCGAGTCCACCCATAGCCACCAAGTCCGCTTGGTTTTCTAGTGAAAAAGTGCAACAATTGCACGCAGTTATTGCCCCGTCGCCAAGCGGTAAGGCACCTGACTCTGACTCAGGCATTCGGTGGTTCGAATCCATCCGGGGCAGCCAAATACGAAGAAAGACCGATCGAAAGATCGGTCTTTTTTTTGTGCCTGAACGGGTTGGCTGAACCGTATCGAGAATGATTCATTTCCGAAATTGACAACCATTCTCGTTTCGATTGGAATAGCCACAGGCCGATCCGGGCCTGCCTGCCGAGTCCGCACGTGTACGTCTGCATCTGCAACGGGGTTACCGACCACCAGATCCGCGAAGCCGCCCAGAGCGGTGTCGCCAGCGTGTCCGAGCTGACCATGCGTACCGGCTGCGGCGCCACCTGCGGTTCCTGCCTGGACATGGCCGCCGACCTGCTGGCCAAGGCCCGCAATACCCATGACCTGCCATTGCCTGTCCTGGGCCTCGTTGCCTGACGGCAAGCGGTTCTGATTCGCGTTTCATCATGACGGCGCGCGACGCGCTACAGTGCCGGCGTTTTCACGCTGCAGGAGCACGGTCATGAAGGGCGACGCCAAGGTCATCGAATTCCTCAACAAGGTCCTCTACAACGAGCTGACCGCGATCAACCAGTACTTCCTGCACGCCAAGATGCTGAAGAACTGGGGTCTGAAGGAACTGTCCGAACACGAGTACAAGGAATCGATCGAGGAGATGAAGCACGCCGACGTGCTCTCCGATCGCATCCTGTTCCTTGAAGGCCTGCCGAACTTCCAGGCGCTGGGCAAGCTGCGCATCGGCGAGAACCCCACCGAGATCCTGCAGTGCGACCTGGCGCTGGAACGCGAAGGCGTGGTCACCCTGCGCGAAGCGGTGGCGTATGCCGATTCGGTGGCCGACTACGTGAGCCGCCAGCTGTTCGTGAAGATCCTCGACAACGAGGAAGAGCACATCGACTGGCTGGAAACCCAGCTGGAACTGATCGAGCGCATTGGCGAGCCGAACTACCTGCTCACCAAGCTGGAAGAGTGAGTCAGCGCAGTTCGCTGGCGCGCACGCTGGCCTGGTAGCCGGCCAGCGCCAGCCGCGCACGCGCGTATTCGGCAATCAGCAGCGCCACGGCCACGGCCGGGCGCTCCAGCGTACCGGCGCGGGCGTCGTGTTCGATCCGACGCGCCGCGACCGAGAGCGCCATCGCCCCTACGTTCGCACTGGCCGACTTCAGGCTGTGCGCGAGCGCCCGCAGCCGTTCCAGGTCGGCCTCCACCGAGGCATCCTGCAACTGGCGGATGAGGGGCGGCGTGTCTTCCAGGAAGACGCCGATGATGGTTGCGATCTCCGCGCCGATCACCTCCTGCAGTTCGTCCAGCACCTCGGCGTCGAGTACTGAAGGGCTGGGCTCATCACTGCTGTCCAGCAGTGCAGGCGCCATCACCGTGGGCAGGGGCGGCGGACTGGGGGCGGCCTCGGGCGTCGGCGCTGCCGCCCGCACATTGCGTGCGTCGGCGGCGTTGTCTTCCATCCGGAACTGCCAGCGCAGCAGGCAGGCCTGCAGCGATTCGCGGTTGACCGGCTTGGACAGGTAGTCGTCCATCCCGGCCTGCAGGCAGCGCTCGCGGTCGCCGGCCATCGCATTGGCGGTCATCGCCACGATCGGCAGGCGGGTGCGGCCCTGTCCGGCTTCCTGTTCGCGCCAGCGGCGGGTGGCGCTGTAGCCGTCCAGCACCGGCATCTGGCAGTCCATCAACACCAGGTCGAAGCGCTGGCGCTGCAACTGCGCCAGCCCCTGCTCACCGTCATTGGCGGTGGTGACGGTACAGCCGAGCACCTGCAGCAGGCGCTGGGCCACCAGCAGGTTGGTGCTGTTGTCTTCCACCAGCAGCAGGCGCAGGCCGAGCTGCGGGGCTTCTACCGGGCCGCTGTACGGCTCCACGCTGGCCAGCAGCGGTGCGGGGCGCGCGCTGGCCTGCGCCGGGCGCAGCAGCGCATGCAGCAGCGCCTCGTCGGTGTCGCGCGGCAGGACCTGGGTGTTCTCGCGCAGCAGTGCTGCCAGCGGTTCCTCGCCCTGCAGCCACAGCAGGCGCGGGGTCGGCGTGCGGGCGTCGTGCAGGACCGCGCGATGCAGCGCGGTCGCACCGTGGCGCAGTGCGTGCGTATCGGCAATCACCCATACCAGGTCCGGTTCGATCCCGGGGCGCACCGGCGCGCGCAGGATGTCCAGCGCGGCCGACGCACTGTCCACCGTGTGCAGGCGGATGTCGTGGTGCTGCAGCACGCGCTGCAGGCGCTGCACCAGCAGCGGGTCTTCGCTGACCAGCAGTGCACGGGTGCTGGCGGGTACCGCAGGCAGGTCGCCGGCCACCTTGAGCAGCGGAATCTCGAACCAGAACGTGGCGCCGTGGCGCGGGGTCGAACTTACCCCGATCTGGCCGTGCATCAGGTCGATGATGCGCTTGCAGATCGCCAGGCCCAGGCCGGTGCCGCCATAGATGCGCGTGGTCGAGGCGTCGGCCTGGCTGAAGGACTGGAACAGCCGCGCCTGCTGCGTGCCGTCGATGCCGATGCCGGTGTCGATCACTTCGAAGCGCAGCTGGTGTTCGCTGCCGTTTTCGCCGAGGCGGGTCACCTTCAGGCGGATCTGGCCGCGCTCGGTGAACTTGATCGCATTGACCATCAGGTTGCCCAGCACCTGGCGCAGCCGCACCGGGTCGCCGCGCACCGACAGCCGTACCGCCGGGTCCAGTTCCAGCGAGACTGCCAGGCCCTTGGCCTCGGCACTGCGCTGCATGAGCTGGACGATGCCTTCGAGCAGCTCGCGCAGGTTGAAGGTGGTGATCTCCAGGTCCAGGCCCTTGGCCTCCAGACGGGAGTAATCGAGGATGTCGTCGACGATCCGCAGCAGCTGCTGCGAGCTGACCGTGGCAGTGGCCAGCATCTGGCGCTGGTCGGTCCCGAGCTGGCCGCGTGCGATCAGGTCGAGCATCGGCAGGATGCCGTTGAGCGGGGTGCGGATCTCGTGGCTCATGGTGGCCAGGAATTCGCCCTTGGCCAACGCCGCCGCTTCAGCGGCCTGCTTGGCCTGCAGCAGCTCGCGCTCCAGCATGTCCTGCTGCTGCACGGCGCGCTGCAGATGGTCGCGCTCGCCGGCCAGCGCTTCATTGCGACGTTGCAACAGCACCTGCTGCGCCTGCAGCTCGCGCCAGCGGCCCACGGCGACCAGCGCGGCGATCACGGCGGCGGCAGCCGTGCCGGCGGCAATCGCCGGCCACGGTCCGTTGGCGCCGGCCAGTGCCATGCCGCTGGCGGTGGCCGCCAGTGCGGCGGCGATCGCCGCCAACCAGAGTGCTGAGGGAACCCGTCCTTGGGTCGTCATGGTCAGAGCACCGCGTTGTGGAAGTCGAAGTTCAGTTCGCTCCCGGCCGACTGCACCATGTTGCCTTGGATGAAATCGACCCCGCCCATCCACATTGCCGCAGCGGCCTGGGGATCTTCGATCTGCTGCCCGATGATCATCGCGCCGGCGCGGTGCGCGGCGTCGATGGCCGCGCGCAGTTCATCGCGGGTCTGCTGGTTGGCATGGCTGCTGGAGAAGCGCGCGGCCATGCGCACGAACGCCAGCGGCAGCTGGTTCAACAGCGCATTGGCTTCGCTGCCCGGCTCGAACTGGCTCAGGCAGAAGCGCACCCCGGCCGCACTCATGCGCGTGCAGAACTGCTGCAGGGTCACGGTGTGGATCAGCGCGTCGGGCAGGCGCACGTCGATGACCAGCGCGCTGCTGGGCAGGTTGCGTTGCTGCAGCGTTTCCAGCAGCCAGTCGGCGAAGGCATCGCGGGCCAGCGTGCGCAGCGACTGCGACACGAACAGGCTCAGCGGCTGGGTGGCGTGCTGGTACAGATCGAGCAGGCCCAGCGCGTGGTCCAGCACCTGCTGGTCGAGGTCGGCGATGCGTCCGGCCGCCTCCGCGGCCGGAATCACCTGGCCGGCGTTGAGCACGCTGCCGTCGGCCTGGCGCAGGCGCAGCAGCACCTGGTACTGGGCGGTGTTGCCGCCAGCCACCGCGACGATCGGCTGGTAGGCCGGTTCGAGCTGGCCTTCAAGCATGGCCAGGTGTTCCTGCGCGGCCACGTCTTCCCGACGCACGTGCGCGGCCACCCCGGACGGCAGCAGGCGCGCCTGCAGGGTGGTGCGTTCCACCGCTTCCAGCGCGGTACCGGCGTCGCTGAAGCCGCCGGACAGCTGTGCATGCCCGACCACGCCGCGCAGGTGCACCGACTCTTCGTCGCGGATCACGAACGCGCGGGAGGACAGTTCATCGCGCAACTGGTGCGCCATGGCGTCCAGGGTGTCCTCGTCCAGGCCCCGCGCCAGCACCAGGAAGCTGTTGTCGTTCAGGCGCGCCAGCAGGTGCGGGTGCGCGCTGTCGGCGAGACGCTGCGCGGCCTGCACCATCAGGCGCTCGAACGCGGCATAGCCATAGCGTTCGCGCAGGCCCAATGCGCTGGCCACCTCGATGAAGAACAGGCCGCCATGCTCACCGTGCGCCAGCGCGCCGCTCAGCTGCTGCATCACGTGGTGGCGGGTAGGCAAGCCGGTCTCGGGATTGTTCATTGCCGGGGCACCCTGGGCGCCCGGCTGCATCGCGGCCTGCGCGCGGGCGCGGCGGATCCGGTTGGAGACCGCGGCGATCAGGTGGCGCGGGCGGATCGGCTTGCTCAGGAAATCATCGGCGCCGCTGTCGAGCACTTCGAACTGGCGCTCCGGGTCCGGGTCACCGCTGAGGAACACGATCGGCAGCAGCTGCTGGCCGGGCTGCTGGCGGATCAGCGCGGTCAGGCGCATGCCGTCCAGGCCCGGCAGGTGCAGGTCCATCAGGATCAGGTCAGGGCGCTGCTCGGTGATCACCTGTTGCACGCCTTCGGCTTCGCTGTGCACGATCGCCTCCATCCCGGCGCCATGCAGCACGCTCTGTGCAAACAGCGCCTGCGAACGGTCGTCTTCGACGATCAGCACGCGGTAGGGGGCCTCGCTGCCCAGCGGCAGCTGCGCGCCGTCGTCCTGCCACTGCGCAGGCGGCAGGACCGGCGGCGTCGGTGCTGCGGGCGCGGCCGTGCCGGCATTGAGCGGCACCACGTTGCTGGGCGCGCGCGCCGAAGCGACGGCCTCCGCACTGGCCCAGCGCTGCCAGTGGTCGGCGGGCGGGGTCTCGGCGCGGGTGGCGCGGGTGGATGCAACAGCGTTGTCTTGGACGGCCATCAGTACTCCCTGTCTGCGGCGCAATTATGCGGTATCGCGGGTGGCGGGAACGCGACCGGCCGGTTGCCGCAGCAGCCAGCGCATGCCCTTCCACAGGGTGCGCCAGACCAGCCAGACCACCAGCGCGCCGATCAGGCTGCAGGCGACCACCACGACCAGCGCCAGCCACGGATGGGCCAGCGCCAGCGCCAGCCCGCCCACCACCACGGTGTCTTCCGCAGCCGAGGCGACCCAGTTGCTGGCCGGCTCGGGCGAGGTGTTCAGCAGGGCGCGGGTGCCGGACTTCAGCCCGTGGCTGGCCAGTGCCACCCCCGCCCCGGCGGCCAGCGAGGTCGCGTTGAGCTCGCCATCGGGCGACAGCGTGGCGGCGGCCAGGAAGGCGCCGGCCGGCACCCGGGCCAGGGTCTGGACCAGGTCCCAGGCCGAGTCCACCCCGGGAATCTTGTCGGCCACGAATTCGGTCGCGGCCAGCGCCGCGGAGGTGCCCAGCACCCACCACGACTCGGTGGCCTGCAGGGCCGGTGGCAGCTCGACCCAGCCGAGCAGGCCCGCCAGGCCAACGCCGAACACGGTCAGGTACACGCGGATGCCGGCCAGCCAGGCCAGCAGGATGCCGATCACGAACAGGTGGGCCTCGGTCATGGCAGGCGCTCCGGCGTCAAAGTGTGCACAGGCCCACACTATCGGGGATGACGTCCCTGAACGCTACTGCCCGGGGCGGGGGGTAGGGCGAAAAATGTGCCAACCCTGACTTACACTAGGGAGTCGCTCTTTCCGACAGGGGTCGTGTCGGTATCGCCCACGCGGCGCTACCGCCGTAAACGCCATGAACAATCCGACACCTTCGCGTATCCAGATCCGGCGCCCGGGCAGCCCGGCGGCGCCCGATCGCCGCCGCCTGCTGATCCTCGGCGGCATCTGGCTGGCCAGCCTGGTCCTGGCCGTGCTGCTCGGCCGCTGGATGGGCAGCCCCGGTGGCGACGTCGGCCGCCAGCTCGACGCCGCGCAGGCACGTGCCGAGACGCTGCAGAAGCAGGTCGCGGACCTGCAGCAGCGCCAGGCCACCCTGGAGGCCTCGGACCGGATCAGCCGCGCCGCCAACAACGAGGTGCAGACCTCGCTGGGCGAGCGCGACGAGGAGATCGCCGGCCTGCGCGCCGACGTGGCCTTCTACGAACGCCTGGTCGGCGCCACCAGCCAGCGCAAGGGCCTGAACACCCATTCCATCGAGTTTTCGCCCGAAGCGGGCGGCACCTGGCAGTACGCCGTGGTGCTGACCCAGAACCTCAACCGTGGCGCGATCAGCCAGGGCCAGATGCGCTTCACGGTGGAAGGCGTCAAGGACGGCAAGTTGACCTCGGTCAGCTGGGACGAGCTGCACCAGCGCACCAAGGTGCCGGGCCAGGATTACTCCTTCCGGTACTTCCAGCAGCTCACCGGCAGCGTCATGTTGCCAAAAGACTTCACCCCGCAACGCGTGCGGGTCACGCTGGGAACCGGCGCGGGGGGCGCCACCCAGGTATTCGACTGGAAGCAGGCCGGCGCACCGGCTGCACCAGCAACGGCAGAAAAAGGGGAGTAAACCCATGTTTGGCAGCAACAAGTCCAACCGCGACGGGCATCTGGTCGTGGACGCGCTGATCGGCGCGCAGGTGGTGATCCGCGGGGACGTGGAATTCAGCGGTGGCCTGTACGTGGAAGGCACCATCCTGGGCAAGGTGATCGCCCAGGACGGCGCCACCAACGCCACCCTTACCCTGGCCGAACAGGGCAGCATCGAAGGCGAGATCCGCGCCCACGTGGTCGTGCTCAGCGGCCGCCTGGACGGCGACGTGCACGCCAGCGAGCGGGTCGAGCTGACCCCCAGCGCCCGCGTGACCGGCAACGTCCATTACCAGGTGGTGGAAATGAACGCTGGCGCCCAGCTGACCGGTCGCCTGATCCATGGCGCGGCGCAGATGGCGCTGCCGCCACCGGCCGAAGAGCCCGCTGTCACCAAGGATGGCAAGGACGGGAACGCCCGAAGGAAGCTCGCCGACGCCATGGCCTGAATGCCGGGCGCTTGAAAGCGTGCCCATGCACCCCCATGCTGGGTGCATGAGCACGCTTGTTTCCCTGCCCGGCGCCCCTGCCGCCGCGCCGAACTACCAGTCGCTGGACCGTCCGCTGAACTTCACCGAGGCCGCTGCGGCCAAGGTCAAGGAACTGATCCAGGACGAAGCCAGCGATTCGCTGGCCCTGCGCGTCTACATCCAGGGCGGTGGCTGCTCCGGTTTCCAGTACGGCTTCGAGTTCGACGAGAACCGTGCCGACGACGACCTGGCCGTGGACACCAACGGCGTGACCCTGCTGGTCGATCCGCTCAGCCTGCAGTACCTGATGGGCGCCGAAGTGGACTACACCGAAAGCCTGACCGGCGCACAGTTCGTGATCCGCAATCCGAACGCGAAGACCACCTGCGGCTGCGGCAGCAGTTTCAGCATGTGACTTGCTGTTCCGGTTGAATCGCGGCAGGCTTTGCGGATGTCCAACATCTCCCTGCCGCTGGCCGGTTTTGCATTCACCACCGATCCCCTTGAACGCGCCGACACGATGCGCCACGACGCCGACGCGTTGTTGCAGTTGTGGCCTCAGGCGCGCGTGCTGGTCATCGATGCCGATGGTCGCGCGCTGGCAGGGGACGACGGCCAGCCGCTGGCGCTGACCGGTGCCGAGCTCGGCGGCGGCCCCGGCACGGCGATCTTCCTGGGCCTGCGCGGCCAGCAGGCGTGGTTCTCGGTGGAATCGGCCGCGGTGGATGCCACCGCGCCGCAGCGGGTGGACCTGCGCGAGTCGGCCACCACCTGGTCGGCTGCCGACGCCAGCGCCTTCTGCTACGCACGCGGCATGTCCTACTGGCAATCGCGCACGCGCTTCTGCGGCGTGTGCGGCGGCGCCGTGGCCTTCACCCGGGGCGGCTTCATCGGCCGCTGCGCCAAGTGCAACACCGAACACTACCCGCGGGTCGACCCGGCGGTGATCGTGGCGGTGGAGAACGACGGGCGGCTGCTGCTCGGCCGCCAGGCCAACTGGGCGCCGCGCCGTTACTCGGTGCTGGCCGGGTTCGTCGAGCCGGGCGAATCGCTGGAGCAGACCGTGGTCCGCGAGGTGTTCGAGGAAAGCAAGGTGCGGGTGCGGCACTGCCAGTACCTGGGCACCCAGCCGTGGCCGTTCCCGGGCGCGTTGATGCTGGGCTTCAGTGCAACTGCCGAAAACGACATCCCGACCGTGAACGGCGAGCTCGAAGACGCGCGCTGGTTCACCGCCGAGGAAGTGGGCGCCGCGCTGGCCCGGGACATCGAGGACGACGGGCAGGGGATCCGCCTGTCGCCGCCGATCTCGATTTCGCGCAGCCTGATCGAACACTGGTACCGCCGCCAGGTCGGGTGACCCGGGGCGAAGCGTTGCCGCTGCCTGAACACGGGGCGGCGTACATTACCTGTGGCCCCGGGGAATGGCCGGGGCGCACGGCATAGTAGCGGCCAGAAACCGAACGGAGGCAGTCATGTTCACCACCCTGGTCGCAGTCCTGGTCGCCCTGGCCCTGGGCCACGTCGCGCCTGCCGCGGCAGTGGCGTTGCGCCGGTTCGGCCTCTACCGGCGCTGGCTGCAGTGGCTGGACGCGCATGCCCCGGAGGCCGGCGCCTGGCGCGGCCGGCACGGCTGGGTGCTGGCGCTGCTGCCGTTCGTGGTGGCCATGGCGCTGCTGCAGTGGCTGTTCCACGACCGCCTGTTCGGCCTGCCGTCGCTGCTGCTGGGCATTGCCACGCTGGTGATCTGCTGGGGCCCGCGCGACCTGGATCGCGACGTGGAAGCGGTGATCGACGCCGACGACGCGCCCACCCGGCACGCCGCCATCGGCCAGCTGCAGTCGGCTGGCGGCAGCCTGCACGAGGACGTGCCGTCGCTGGTCGAGGCGACCCTGCTCAATGCGCTGCGGCGCTGGTTCGCGGTGCTGTTCTGGTTCCTGCTGCTGGGTCCGGTCGGGGCGCTGGCGTACCGCCTGTTGGCCTTGCTGGCGGTGGGTCCGATGCGTTCGCTGGCCGACGTGGAAACCGTGGTGGGCGCACGACAGGTGCTGTCTTGGCTGGAGTGGCCGGTGGCGCAGCTGATGTCGCTGTCGATGGCGCTGGTCGGCAACTTCGACACCGCCTTCAAGGCGTGGCGCGACGCGCACGGCAACCGTTGGGTGGCCTCGACCGACTTCCTGGGCGCGGTTGCGCGCGCCAGTGTCAGCGCCGAACTGCGCGAAGACGCGCACGATTACAGCGATGCCGGCATGGTACCGGTATGGCGCCGCCTGCCCGAGCTGCGCGATGCCATGAGCCTGGTCTGGCGCATGCTGCTGCTATGGATGGCCGCCCTCGCCCTGCTGGTGATCGCAGGCTGGGTGACGTAAACAAGGTTGATGCACCGCCCGCCGGTAGCGTCGGCCGTTGGCCGACCCAAGCGGTCTATGCCACGCCCGGCGCAAGCAAACTGAAGGGATACCAAGGCAGGTTACGCATCACTGCATACCCCACCAACACCACCAACCACACCATCGGATTGGCCAGCACCCGCATCAACGGGTCCAGCGCACGCACGCGCACGCCCGCGTTGTTGAGCAGCATCAACAGCAGGAACGGCAGCGAAATCACCAGCAGCGGATTCATCGCCATCGCGCCGGCCCAGTCCAGATGCACCAGCGAATACAGGCAGCGCGTGCTGCCGCAGCCCGGGCAGTAGATCCCGGTCAATGCATACAACGGGCACCCCGGCAGCGGACTGTTCGCGGCATACGGGCTGACATGGCGCAGCACCACGGCCGCGCCGGCGGCGAGGCCGGCACTGATCGCCAGCGGCGCCCAGCGCGACAGAACGGAACGGGAAGGCATCGTCATGACGGCAGAACGGCCCGAGCCGGACACCCCGCAGGGGCGCCGGACCGGGCCGTCCAGGGTGCGATCAGTAGTTGCCGCTCATCGCGCCGCCAACGCCCATCACCATCACCAGGACGATGTACAGGACGATGCCGACGACGCCAATGATGGCCGACCACATGGCCCACTTCTTGGCCTTGTCCGACGACTCCTGCGCACCGGCGATGTCACCGGCGGCCAGCTTGCCGTTGACCTGCGCGGCGAACACGATCGAGACGATGCCGGCCGGCAGGCAGCAGAACAGGGTGGTCAGGATGGCCCAGACCAGGTTGTTGGGGACTTGCGGGGCAGTGGCGTTCATCGATGAAGCTCCATTTTCAAGGGTGGGTTGAACAGAAGGTGTTTCAGAGTTCGGAAAGAGCGCCCAGCGCGGCAATGCCGCCGAACAAGCCAAACCACAACAGCAGCAGTACCGGCAACGCGAGCGCTGACGCCCATGCCCACCCCGCGGCCTTGCGCGATGCGGCATACGCCCCGGCCACGTCGCCGGCGGCGCGGCGGCCATCGACCTGGGCGGCATACACGATCGACACCACGCCCAAGGGCAGGCAGCAGAACAGCGTGGTCAGGATCGCCCACACAAGATTGTTGGGAACGACTACACCCGACGGGGTCGGTGGCGGCAGATGATTCAAGTACGGCTCCATTCCATTGGTTGTCCCTTGGCATCTCCCAACGCCAATAGACACCCCCTATGGCCGGTAATCTAACCGAAGTTCCGACGGATGTATGCGTTTACATGCCCCCGTTTTGGGATTTTTCCCATGTGGGCACGAACGGAAACGGGCCGCATGCGGCCCGTTGCTTGCACGATCCGGCTTGTTTTGTCGGTTTTTAGCCTTGATCGCCGCGCAGTGCGCGGACCTGCGCTTCCAGCCCTTCCGCCGTCGCGGTGGCACCGTCCACCGGTAACCCGGCGATCACCTCGATGTGCGCGCGCAGGCGGCGCGGCACCCGCATCCGCCCCAGGCGGCTGTCGCGCCGGCTCCACATGCTGGCCCACATGCCGCGCAATGCCATGGGCACCACCGGAACCGGCCGGCGTTCCAGGATCTTCTCCACACCCGACTTGAACGCGGCCATTTCGCCGTCGCGGGTGAGTGCGCCTTCGGGGAAGATGCAGACCAGTTCGCCTTCGGCCAGCGCACGGTCCACTTCGTCGAACGCGGCCTGCATCAGCGCGGGGTCCTCGCGTGCGCCGGCGATCGGAATCGCCTTGGCGGTGCGGAAGATCCAGCGCATCACCGGAATGTTGAAGATCCTGTAGTACATGACGAAGCGCACCGGGCGCGGGATGGTCGCCGACAGGATCAGCGCGTCCATGTAGCTGACGTGGTTGCACACGATCAGCGCGGCCCCTTCGTCGGGCACGTTCGCTTCGATGCCGTGCGGGCGCAGCCGGTACAGGAAGCGCACCATCACCCAGCTGAGGAAGCGCATCAGGAATTCGGGAACGATGGTGAAGATGTAGATCGCCACCACGGCGTTGGCGATGGCCAGCGCCAGGAACAGCTGCGGAATGGTCCAGTGCAGGAACTTCTGGGTGGCCAGCGCGATCATGGCGGCGGCGACGATGAAGCCGGAGTTCTGGATGTTGAGCGCGGCGAACACGCGCGACATTTCCGACTTCGGGGTGCGGCTCTGGATCAACGCGAACAGCGGCACCACGAAGAAGCCGGTGAACAGGCCGATGCCGACCAGATCGACGATGATGCGCACGCTGCCCGGCGCCGCGACGAACGCGGCCACGCCCAGCCCGGCACTGGTGGCGGTGCCGGCGCGCGCGAAGTAAAGGTCGAGCATGAAGGCGGTCATGCCGAATGCACCGAGCGGCACCAGGCCGATTTCCACCGTGCGCCCGGACAACTTTTCGCAGAGCAGCGAGCCGACGCCGGTGCCGATGGAGAACAGCGCCAGCGCGAAGATGTACAGGGTGGGTTCGCCGCCGAGGTTGACCACCGCGTAGGTGGGCAGCTGCGAGGTGAGCATGGTGCCGACGAACCAGAACCAGGACACGCCCAGGATGGCGTTGGCCACGGCCTTCTGCTTCTTGGCCAGGCGCAGCACGGCGAGCGATTCGGGAATCGGGTTCCAGTTGATCTTCAGGTCCGGCGCGCCGGCGTCGACCTTGGGAATCATGCGCGCGGTGATGTTGCCGGCAATGGCCAGGCCGATCACGGCGGTGGCGGCCACGACCGGGCCGAAGCTGCCGGCCAGGGTGAAGATGATGCCGCCGCTGATCATGCCGGTGAGGATCGACATGGAGGTGCCCATTTCCACCAGGCCGTTGCCGCCGGTGAGTTCTTCCGGCTTGAGTACCGAGGGCAGCACGGAATACTTCACCGGGCCGAACAGGGTGGACTGCAGGCCGGTGCAGAACAGCGCCACCAGCAGGATCGGCATGTTCTGGGTGAGGAAGCCGACGGCGGCCAGCGACATGATCGCGATCTCCATGGTGGTGGTGATCACGATCAGGCGCGATTTCTCCAGCTTCTCGGCGATCTGGCCGGCGAGGGCGGAAAACAGGAAGTAGGGCAGGATGAAGATGGCCGGGGCCAGCGTGGTGTACAGCGACTGTTCTTCCTGGCTGACGCCAAGGTAGAACAGCAGGCCGATGATGGCCTGGCGGTACACGTTGTCGTTGAAGGCACCCAACGACTGGACGATGAAAAACGGCAGGAAGCGGCGCTGGCGGAGCAGGGCGAACTGACTGTGGCCGGACATGGAGTCTCCTTGCAGACCGGCGCAGCCTAACATGCAGCCGGGCAGAGCCCGGCGCTACGGTTCCGGGAATTCATTGTGCGGGCGCGTGGCGACGCGTTCGTCATCGCGGGGCGTCAAATGCGTTGCGGCGCGGTGCGCCGACCTCATTCGCCGCCCCACGCAGCTTCGGCAGCAACCGCAGCATCAACGCGATCTGGGTACGAATCAGCTGCAGCTTCGGCGGCATGTCGTCGGTGACCTGTTCAAGCTGTTCGGCCAAGGCGCGGTCGGCGTTGTTCGCGCTTTCATCGACCGCCTCGCGCCGCTCCAGCGCACCGGCGATCTCCTGCATCGCCTGCTGCACGCGCTCGCCACTGGAGCGCGCCAACGCGTCCTGCGCGTAGCTGTCCAGCTGCGCGCGGTGGGCGCCGAGCGCGGACAGGTGGCCGAGCAGGGTATTGGACAGGGCCAGGAAGCGGAAGCCGGCGTCGAGGTTGCCGCGCACGTGGCCGGGCTCGCGCAGCATGTTGGACAGGGCGGTGGAGAGGGCCACGTCGGCGTTGTGCATGTCGCGGCGGGCGACGCGGTAGGCGAGGTCGTCCTGCATGCCGCTGCCGTACTGGCCGAGCACGGCCTGCAGGTAGCCGGCGCAGCGCTGCAGCACGCGGGCCATGACCAGGTCGAGGCGGCGGCCCTGCCAGTCGGGCAGGATCAGGAACGCGGCGGCGGCGGCGATGGCGCAGCCGAGCAGGGTGTCGACCAGGCGCGGCCAGATCAGCAGGAAGCCGTCGCCGATCAGGTTGAAGCAGGTCAGGGCCATGACGGTGATGGCGGCCGAGGCGACCAGGTAGCGGTCGCTGCGGGTGAAGAAGAACAGCAGGGCCGAGAGCAGGGCGATCAGCAGTTCGAGGCGCAGGTCCTGGAACAGCTGCAGCAGGGCCCAGGTGAGGACGAGGCCGATCAGGGTGCCGGCGACGCGCTGGGCAAGGCGTTGCCGGGTGGCGCCGAAGTTGGGGCGGCAGACGAAGACGATGGTGAGCAGGACCCAGGAGCCGTTCTGGGTGTTGAACAGGCGGATGGCGATGAAGCCGACGATCAGGGCGATGGCCATGCGCAGGCCGTGGCGGAACAGCACGGAGCCGGGGGTGAGCTGCTGGCGGAGGCGCACGCCCATTTCGCGCAGGGTATGCGGGTTGGTGTCGCGCAGGCGGGTGTCGACGTTGTCGAGGGTGGATTCGGACTGGGCGGCTTCGGAGAGGCGGCGTTCGATGCTCTGCAGGTTGTGGCCGAGCAGGTCGAGGGAGGACAGCAGGCGCTGCCATTGGGGGTTGTGCTGGGCGCGCAGCCAGGCGAGGGAGTCGGTGAGGTCGGCGGTGGCCTGGCGGGTGCGTTCGCCGTAGTCGAAGGGGCGGCGCAGGCGGATGGCGGTGCCGAGGCTGGCGCAGGCTTCGCCCTGGAGGGCGAGCAGGCGCTGGCAGCGGTACAGGACGTCGCTGTGGAAGAAGGCGTCGGTGAGGGCGCCGTAGGGGTAGTGGGAGGAACTGGCGCGTTCGTGGAAGTCCTGGGCCATGTAGTAGAGGCGCAGGTACAGGCCGGACTGGACGCCGGGCCGGCCGGAGCGGCCGAAGCGGGCGAGGATGGCGGTCTTGGCGGTGTTGAGGGCGTCGACGACGCGGCGGTTCTGTTCGGCGAGGGCAAGCTGGCGCTTCTGGACGTCGGCGTCGCGCACGGGTTCGAACAGGTCGGCCTTGAGCTGGAGGTAGCGGCCGAGTTCGATGTAGAGGCGGGCGAGGCGTTCGCGTACGGGGCGATTGGAGAACAAGGCGGTCCAGAGGATGGAGAGCAGGCCGTACCAGAGGGCGCCGGCGAGCAGGTGGCTGACGGCGCTGAAGGCCTGGGCGCGGTCGGCGGCGCCATGCTGTTCGAGGCCGATCATGGTGTAGATGGCGAGGGTGACGGTGGCCTGGGCGATGGAGGCGTAGCGTTCGCCGAGGGCGCCGAGCAGGGTCAGGCTGAAGGTGGCCAGGGCGAGGGCGGCGATGAACAGCCAGGGCCAGGCGAACAGGTGGACGACGGCGGCGGCAGCGGCGATGAAGCAGAGCAGGGAGAGGGCGACGGACTTGGTCCGGCCCCACCAGTTGTCGTCGGTTTCGGCAATGGCGCTGGCGATGATGCCGAGGAACACGCCGGGCAGGGCGGGCAACTGGTCGAGGTGCCAGCACACGCCCATGGCGGCGGACAATGCGATGAAGACCCGCAGGCCATAGCTGGCCTTCTCATGCGCCCACAGGCGGCTCAGGCGGGATTCTCGGGCAGACATGCGGACTCGTGGTGCGGGGGCGCCTCATTATTGCGTCATCGCGGTGAATCCTGCATCGCGGCGGCGAGGGACTGTTGGATTGCGCGAAAGGCAGCGTCTCAATTGCTACGGGCTGGGGCGGCCACCGGGCAGCCCCGCTCCGAGACACGCCGTGAACCCATCCATGGGGGCTGCTAGAAAACATCCATGTTTTCTAGCGTCTCTCCGGGGGCTACCCGGCGGCCGCCCCCACACAGGGTCGCGTGCGGATGGGAGAATCAATTACAGATCAAACCTTACGCTCACTGCAAAGGTTCGCGGCAGGCCTATGCCGGCGTTCGACCAATACTTCTTGTTGGCCAGGTTTTCCACGCTCGCGCGCCACGTCACCGGATGTCCGTTCGCCTGCATGCGGTATCCCACGCCGGCGTTGACCAGGGTGTAATCCGGCAGCTTCAGGGTGTTCTCGGCGTCGTAATACACATCGCCGTAATAGCGGGCGAGTGCGTACAGGCTCAGGCCTTCGACCTGCTGCACGCTGTAATCGGCGTGCACCACGCCGTTCCAGCGTGCGGCGCCTGCGGTGCGGTTGCCCTGCTGGGTGATGCTGTCGGGTGAGAGCTTGTCGTAGGTGGGGTCGAGCCAGGTGACGCCGCCGCCGAGGCTGAAGGCGTCGCTCAGGAGGACGTTGCCGCTGACCTCCACGCCTTCGTACAGGGTGATGCCGTCCTGCACGAGCAGTTTGCCGGCGCTGGTCAGGCGGTCGATGTTGGCGCCGCGTTCGAGCCGGAAGGCGGCGGCGTTGGCGTTCCAGCGCGGGTATTCGATCTTGGCACCGATCTCGAACTGTTTGCTGATGGTGGGGTCGAGCACGTCGCCGGCGTTGATGTAGTCGCTGCCGACGCGGCTGCCGGCTTCGAGCGATTCGACGTAGCTGGTGTAGAGGGTGACTTCGTCGGCGGGCTTGTACATGACCGCGTAGGTCGGGGTGACCGGGTAGGTGTGGTAGCTGCCCTTGTTCTCGAAGTCGTTGTAGCGCGCGCCAGCCAGCAGCGACCAGCCGTGGCCGACGTCGACGGTGTCGCTGAGGAACACGGCCTGCTGGATGGTTTCGCTGCCGCGGGTCAGTTCGTGCGAGCCGACCGCGTCGTGGCGCACGGTCGGGCGCTGGTACAGGTTGCCGCGGCCGATGTTGTTCCATTCGTACGGACGGTCCCAGCCGAGGCCGGTCTGGTGCGAGACGCCGGCCACCAGCTGGTGCGAGAGCGGGCCGGTCTGGAAGCGGCCCTGCACGATGGCCTGGGCGAGCTTCCATTCGCTCTTGCCGCCGAGCTCGTAGGCGTTGATGTCGTAATCGCCGTTCACGTCATCGATGTAGGCGAAGATCTTGTTCACGTCGTTCCACGACGAGGTGTAGCCGTAACTCAGGCTGGCCTTCCAGTCGCTGTTGATCTGCCAGTGCAGGGCGGTGGAGAGCAGGCTGGAGCGGGTGTCGTAGAAGGTGCCGGGGATGGCGTTGTTGACGTCGCCGGCGATCGGGCGCGGCAGTTCGGTCAAGCCGATGAAGTAGTACTGCGGCGACTCTTCGCCCAGGTCGCGCTGCTGGAACACGCCGTCGAAGGTCCAGGTGAGGCTGTCGCTCAGGCGGGCGTCCAGCGACAGCGCGCCGACCTTGCGGTCGACCTCGCCGCCGTTGAAGGTTTCACCTTTCTCCTGGTAGGCGTTGAAGCGGTAGCCGAACATCTGTTCGTTGCCGAAACGACCGCCTGCATCGACCTGGCCGCTGACGATGCCCTGTTCGCGCCAGCCGAGCTGGGCGGAGAAGGTCGGGGTGTCGGTGGGCTTTTTGGTGACGTAGTTGATGATGCCGCCGGGCTGGCCGAAGCCGTACATGAAACCGCCGGGACCCTTCAGCAATTCCACCTGCTCCATCACTTCCAGCGGCCATTCGGTGCCCCAGGACGAGACCTGCAGGCCGTTGACGCGGTAGCTGTCGTAGCTGAGGTCGATGCCGCGGTTGCGGATCGGCGAGCTCCAGCCGCTGGCGTAGGCGCTGACCTGGGTGACCACGGAGGGGTCGGTCAGGAAGGCCTCGCCCAGCGAGACCACCTGGCGCTTCTCGATGTCTTCGCGGCCGATCACCGAGATCGCGAACGGGGTATCGCGTACCGGGCGGTCGCCCAGTGCGCCGGTGTCGGTGTGGGTGCGCTCGGCGGTGACCTTGACCGCGTCCAGCTCGGTGGCCGAGCGGGACTGGGCGTGGGCGGTGCAGGCCAGCGACAGTGAAAGCGCAAGCAGGGCCGGGCGCAGGGCACGGCGCGGAAGAACGGAAGCACGCATGTAGTGGGGGTCCTCTGCGGACAGCAGCACACCGTCCGCGATCGGTGGATGGCGGAAAGAAGAGGGCGTGGCTGAGTCGGGGCACTGCCCGCGGAAGGCGGATTCAGCGCGGTGCGCGAGGCGTGGCAGGACCGTGGCTGATGCGAATTGTTCTCTTTTGGGTGTCTTCCGTCAAATAACGGTCATGCGCGCGCCGCACGCCGCAGGGCCACCTTCTCGCGGCGCCGCGCCCGCCATGCGCGCCAATGCTGCTGCAGGCACGAGAAGATCACATACAGCGCCGGGGTGCTGAGCAGGGTCAGGCTCTGCGAGAACAGCAGGCCGCCGATCATCGCGATGCCGAGCGGGCGGCGCAGTTCGCTGCCCTCGCCCAGCCCGATCGCGAGCGGCACTGCGGCCAGGATCGCGACCATGGTGGTCATCATGATCGGGCGGAAGCGCACGATGCTGGCTTCGCGCACCGCTTCCAGCGGGCTCTTGCCGTGCTCGCGCTGGGCCACCACCGCGAAGTCGATCATCATGATCGCGTTCTTCTTGACGATGCCGATCAGCAGCACCAGCGCGATCATCGAGATCACCGACAGCTCGGTGTTGGTCACGAACAGCGCCAGCAGCGCGCCCACGCCTGCCGCCGGCAGGGTGGACAGGATGGTGACCGGGTGCACCAGGCTTTCATACAGCATGCCCAGCACCAGGTAGACGGTGATGATGGCGGCCAGCACCAGGATCAGCATCGAGTTGGGATTGAGCTGCACGTTGAAGCCGCCGCCATCGCTGATGCGGATGTCGCCGGGCAGGCGCAGGCCGTCCACGGTGGACTTGATGATCGCCTCGCCTTCGCCGGTACTCACGCCCGGGGCCAGGTTGTAGCTCAGGTCCATGGTGGTGTACTGGTTCTGGTGGGTGATCTGCGGTGGCGCCAGCCCCGGCACCTGCCGTGCCACGGCGGTGATCGGAATCATCTCGCCGTTGCCGGCGCGCACGTGGATCTCGTCGAGCGCGCGCGGGGTGGCGGTCTGCTCGGGCAGCGCGTTGACCACCACGCTGTACTGGTTGATGTCCGAATAGATGGTGGAAATCTGGCGCTGGCCGAACGCGCCGTACAGCGCGCCGTCGATGGCACCGACCGACACGCCCAGGCGCGCGGCCTTGGCCCGGTCGATCTCGATGTTCTGGCGCAGGCCGGCGGTGTCCACGTCGGTGCCGACATCGCGCAGCATCGGGTTCTTCTTCAGCGCGGCCTGCACCTTCGGCAACCATTCCTGCAGCTGGGCCAGGTCGTTGCCCTGCAGCGACACACGGTACTGCGCGCCCTGGCTGTTGCCGCCGCCGCCGTCGCTGGGCAGGTCCTGGATCGCGCGCAGGCGCAGTTCCAGGTCCGGGTAGCGGTCGGCCTTGGCGCTCAACCGTGCCAGCGCCTGCGCGGTGGTTTCGCGGCGGCCTTCCTTGCGGGTCTTCAGTTCGATGTTGAACTGCGCGCTGGAGCCCTGCCGGCCACTGCCCAGGCGCACGCCCACGGTCTTCACCGCCGGGTCGGCCATCAGCATGTCGGTGATGCGGCGCTGGCGGTTGACCATGTCCTCGAACGAGACCGTGGCGCTGGAGTTGGCGCGGCCCCAGATCAGGCCGGTGTCCTGCGGCGGGAACGAGCCCTTCTTGACCGCACCGGCCAGCATCACCGTGGCCACGATCAGCAGGATCGGGGTCAGCGAAAGCAGCAGCGCGTGGCGCAGCGAGAAGTCCAGGCACACTGTGTAGACCCGCAGCATGCGGTCGTGGGTGGCGTCGAGGAAACGACCGATCCGCGACGGCTTCTCCGGCTCGGCATGCGCGCTCAGGAAGCGGCTGCACAACGCCGGGGTCAGGGTCAGCGAGACGATCATCGACACCACGATCGCCGCCACCAGGGTCACGGTGAACTCGCGGAAGAACGCGCCGACCATGCCGCTGGCGAACAGCAACGGAATGAACACCGCCACCAGCGAGGCGGTGATCGACACGATGGTGAAGCCGATCTCGCGCGCACCGGTCAACGCCGCCTGCATGCGCGGCATGCCCTCGTCGAGGTGGCGCATGATGTTCTCGATCACCACGATCGCATCGTCGACCACGAAGCCGATCGCGATCACCAGCGCCAGCAGGCTCAGGTTGTTCAGGGTGAAACCGAACACGTACATGACCAGCGCCGCACCGGCCAGCGACAGCGGCACGGTGATCGCCGCGATCAGGGTCGGCGCCAATCGGCGCAGGAACAGCGCCATGGTCAGGATCACCATCGCCAGGCTGATCAGCAGGGTGATCTGCACTTCATGCAGCGAGGAGCGGATGGTCGGGGTGCGGTCGAAGTATGGGGTGAGCGTGGTGCCCGGCTGCAGGTAGTCGCGCAGCATCGGAATCTGCGCCTTGACCCGGTCCACTGTCTCTACGATGTTCGCGCCGGCGCGGGTGAACACGTACATCACTACCGCGGGCTTGTGGTCGAACCAGGCCGCCTGGTAGGCGTCCTGCTGGCCGTCGTAGACGTTGGCCACGTCCTTCAGGCGGATCACCCGCCCATCGTCCTGGGTCTTGATTACCAGGTTGGCGAAGTCGGCCGCGCGCGCCACCGAGTCGTTGGCGATGATCGCGGTGGTGGTGTTGCCGTCGCTGAGGAAGCCGGTGGGCGAGGTCACGTTGGCCGCGCGCACTGCGTTGCGCAGGTCGTCCGGGGTGAGATTCAGCGCGTTGAGCAGGCGCAGGTTGACGTCCACGCGCACGGCGGGCGTAGACGCACCTGCGATATCCACCGAAGAAACGCCGCTGATCTGGCGGATGCGCTGGGCCAGCAGCGAGTCGGCCACGTTGTACAGCTCGTCGGCCGACTGCGTCTGCGAGGTCAGCGCGATCGCGATCACCGGGTCGTCGTTCGGGTTGGCCTTCTGGAACATCGGCGAGCCCAGCCCGGAGGGCAGGTCGGCCTGTGCCGAATTGATCGCGGTCTGCACGTCCAGCGCGGCCGAGTCGATGTCGACTCCGCTCTGGAACACCATGAACACCAGCGAGCTGCCTTCGGAACTGGACGAGCGCATCTGGTCCACGCCCGGCAGCTGGCCCAGGTGGCGCTCCAGCGGTGCGGTCACCGTGGAGGCCATGGTGGTGGCATCCGCGCCGGACTGGCTGGCGTGCACGAAGATCACCGGAATCTGGATGTTCGGCAGCGCCGACACGCCCAGCTTCAGGTAGCACATCAGGCCGACCACGAACAAACCGATGGCCAGCAGCGCGGTGCCGATCGGGCGGCGGATGAACGGGCCAGAGATGTTCACGCGTGGTCCTGCGCGGTGCCGTTGCGCAGCGCACGCTGTTCACGGCGCTCGCGCAGCCACTCGGAGTAGCGCTCCATGTACAGGTAGATCACCGGCGTGGTGTACAGCGTGACCAGCTGCGAAATCAGCAGGCCGCCGACGATGGCGATGCCCAGTGGGCGGCGCAGTTCCGAGCCGATGCCGGTGCCCAGTGCCAGCGGCAGCGCGCCGAGCATGGCTGCGGCGGTGGTCATCATGATCGGGCGGAAGCGCAGCAGGCAGGCGCGGCGGATCGCTTCGTGCGCGTTGGCGCCGGCACGGCGTGCCTCGATGGCGAAGTCCACCATCATGATGCCGTTCTTCTTGACGATGCCGATCAGCAGCACGATGCCGACGATGCCGTCCACCGACAGGCTCAGCCCGCACACCATCAGTGCCAGCAGCGCACCCACGCCGGCCGGGGGCAGGGTGGAGATGATGGTGATCGGGTGGATGTAGCTTTCATACAGCACGCCGAGCACGATGTAGATCACCACCAGCGACGCCAGCAGCAGCCACACCACGTCGGTCTGGCTGCCGGTGAACTCGGCGGCCTTGCCGATGAACTGCGCATGCACCTGCGACGGCATGTCCAGGCTGGCCTTGGTCTCTTCTATCGCCTTGACCGCGTCGGACAGCGAGTAGCCCGGCGCGATGTTGAACGACACCGTCACCGCCGGCAGCTGCTGCTGGTGGCTGACCACCAGCGGCGTGCTGGTGACCTTGCCTTCTGCCAGCGCCGCCAGCGGGATGATGTCGCCGGCACCGACCGGGATGCCGGTGTTCTGCGCGCCGATGCCGGTGGCGGTGGACGAGTTGGACGAGGTGACCTGGCCGAAGTTGGTGGCGTTGCTGCCGGTCAGCGCGCCGGCGCCGTTGGAGGCGACGGCGAGCTGGTTCATCAGCGCGGTGCTGGTGCGGAACTCGGGCGCTACTTCCAGCACCACGCGGTACTGGTTGAGTTCGGTGAAGATGGTCGAGATCTGGCGCTGGCCGAACGCGTCGTACAGGGTGTCGTCGATGGTCTGCATCGGCACGCCCAGCACGCTGGCCTTGTCGCGGTCGATGGTCAGCTCCAGGGCGCGGCCCTGGTTGGACAGGTTGTTGTCCACGTCGGCCAGTTCCGGACGCTGGCGCAGCGCCTCGGTCAGGCGCGTGGCCTGCAGCGCGACCTGCGCGCTGTCCACGTCCGACAGCGAGTACTGGTACTCGGTGGCGGCCACGCGGGTGTCCAGGGTCACGTCCTGCACCGGCTTGAGGTACAGCGCCACGCCGGGAATGCCGGCCACCGCCTGCTGCAGGCGCGGCAGGATCTCGTCCAGGCCGTCACGGTCGCCGCGCTCCTTGAGCACGATCGACAGCTGGCCCTGGTTGAGCGTGGGATTCATGCTGCCGGCGCCGATGAAAGCGGCCACACCGGTCACGGCCGGGTCCCTGCGCAGCGCTTCAGCCACCGCCTGGGTGCGCTGCTCCATCTGCGGAAACGCAATGTTCTGGTCGGCCTGGACCACGCCGGTGATCAGCCCGGTGTCCTGTTCGGGCAGCAGGCCCTTGGGGATCACGATGTACAGCACCACGGTCAACACCAGCGCGCCGGCCGCCACGGCCAGGGTCAGGCGCTGGTGTTCCAGCACCCAGTCCAAGCTCTGCTCGTACAGCCCCACGGTGCGGCTCCACACGGTCTGCTTGCCGGCTGCATGCGCGCGCTCGTGTGCGTCTTCGCCTTCGGGCAGCGCGTCGGGCTTGAGCAGGTAAGCGCACATCATCGGGGTGAGGGTCAGCGAGATCAGCATCGACAGCACCACCGCGATGCTCAGCACCCATGCGAACTCGTGGAACAGCCGCCCGGTCACGCCCGGCATCAGCAGCAGCGGCAGGAACACCGCCACCAGCGAGACCGTCAGCGAGAGCACGGTGAAGCCGATCTGGCGTGCGCCGATCTCGGCCGCCTCCGGGCCGCTCTTGCCCTGCTCGATGTAGCGCACGATGTTCTCGATCATCACGATTGCATCGTCGACCACGAAGCCGGTGGCCACCACCAGTGCCATCAGCGAGAGGTTGTCCAGCGACATGCCGGCGAATGCCATCACCCCGAACGTGCCGGCCAGCGACAACGGCACCGCCACCGAGGGAATGATGGTCGCCCACAGCCGGCGCAGGAACACGAAGATCACCGCCACCACCAGGCCGATGGTGAGGATCAGGGTGAACTGCACTTCATGCACCGAAGCGCGGATGGTTTCGGTGCGGTCGGAGAACACCTCCAGGTGCACGTCGGCCGGCAGCACGTTCTGCAGCTGCGGCATCAGCGCACGGATGCGCTCCACGGTCTGCACGATGTTGGCACCGGGCTGGCGACGGATCTCCAGCAGCACCGCCGGCTTGCCGTCGGCCCAGGCGGCGAGCTGGTCGTTCTCGACCCCGTCGATCACCTGGGCCACGTCCGCCAGCCGCACCGGTGCGCCATTCTTGTAGCTGATGATGGTCTCGCGGTACTCGGCGGCGCTGGTCAGCTGGTCGTTGGTGCCGATGCTGTAGGACTGCGTCTTGCCATTGAGCGAGCCCTTGGGCGCGTTGACGTTGGCCTGGGTCAGCGCGCTGCGCAGGTCTTCCAGGGTCAGGCCCATGTTCGACAGCTGCGCCGGATTGACCTGGATGCGCACGGCCGGGCGCACGTTGCCGGCAATCGAGACCAGGCCCACGCCCTGCACCTGCGACAGGCGCTGGGCCAGGATCGAGTCGGCGTAGTTGTTCACGTCGCGCAGCGGGCGCGTGTCGGAGGTGAGCTTGAGGGTGATGATCGCCGCGTCGGCCGGGTTCACCCGGTTGTAGACCGGCTGGTAGGGCAGCGACGAGGGCAGGGTGGCCTGGCGGATCGCTGCCTGCACGTCCTGCGCGGCGATGTCGATGTCGCGGTCCATCGAGAACTGCAGGATGATCGTGGACAACCCCGCCGAGGAATCGGAGGTCATCAGCTCCAGCCCGGAGATCTGCCCGAACTGGCGCTCCAGCGGCGTGGTCACCAGCGAGGCCATGGTGGTGGCGTTGGCACCGGGATACTGGGTGGTGACCACCAGGCTGGGCGCGTCGATCTCCGGCAGCGCCGACACCGGCAACTGGCGATAGCCCAGGATGCCGAGCAGCAGCAGGCCCGCCATCAGCAGCGAGGTGGCGATGGGGCGGCGGATGAAGATCGTCGAAAAGCCCACGGGCGGATCCTTGCTGTTACGTCAAACGGCGATGCAGGACACGAACGCCGACCAGCGGGCCGGCGTCGCGGACACGGGGCGCGCGGTCAGCGCGGGCCGCCGCCACGGCGACCACCGCCGCCTTGCTTCTGCGCGGCGGCCTTGAGCTCGGCCTCGGTCGGGGCGGCCGGGGTTTCGCCCGGCTTCAGCGCGGTGACCTTGCTGCCCGGCTTGAGCCGGAACTGGCCTTCGCTGACCACGCGCTCGCCGCCCTTGAGGCCTTCGGTGACCTGCACGTGGCTGTCGCCCACTTCCACGCCGCTCTTCACGGTCTGCATGGCCACGGTGTTGTCCGGCTTGACGATGTAGACGTACTCGCCGTCCGGACCGCGCATCACCGCCTGGGTGGGGATGACCACGCCACCGGCGATCGTGCGCAGCTGCATGCGCACGTTGACGAACTGGCCCGGCCACAGGCTGTTGTCCTTGTTGTCGAACAGGGCACGGGCACGGAAGGTGCCGCTGTCGCTGCTGATCTGGTTGTCCACCACGTCCAGGGTGCCGCCGTCGGTGAGCACGTGGGCGTCGTTGCGGTCGAGCGCGGCGATGGTCACCGGGCCGGCCTGCTGCGCCTGGCGCACGTCCGGCAGCTGGCGCTCGGGCAGGTTGAATACCACGTGGATCGGGTGGACCTGGGTCAGCGTGACAATCGCGGTACCGGCGCTGACCACGTTGCCGGCGTCGACCGCACGGATGCCGGCAATGCCGGAGATCGGCGCGGTGACGCGGGTGTACTGCAGCTGCACCTGGGCCGCGCGCATGCTGGCTTCGTTGGCCGCGACCGCGCTTTCGTACTGGGCCACCTGGTTGCGCTGGGTGTCCAGGTCGGTCTTGGCGACGTACTGGCGGTATTCCGGCGAATTGGAGCGCTGGAAGTTGGAGCGGGCCGTGGCCAGCTGCGCCTGGTTCTGCTTCTTGGCAGCGGCGGCTTCGTCATAGCTGGCCTGCAGGGTGCGCGGGTCGATCTGCGCCAGCAGGTCGCCCTGCTTCACTTCCTGGCCTTCCTTGAAGTTGATGCTCAGCAGCTGGCCGCCGACCTGCGGGCTGACGGTCACGGTGTTCATCGCGCTTACCGTGCCCAGCGCGCTGGCATACACCGGCACGTCCTGGCGGGCGGCGTCGATCACGGTCACCGGTACCGGGCCGTTGTCGCGCTCGCCGTCCTTGCCGGCCTCGGCCTGCGGGCCGCCCCTGGCGTCTTTTGCCTTGCCGCCGCCGAGCATGCGCATGCCGACCAGCCCGACCACCAGCACTGCGATCACCAGCAGCACGATCTTCCAGAAACGCGACATTCAAAAACTCCTGAGGCAGGCGAAGGGCGGGGCCCGGTTGGCAGGTACGCAGGATACCCGTCCGGCGTGACCCTGAATGCATGACGGATGGGACGGGCGGTCAGACCGGCGAAGGCTTCCAAGGTTCAATTGGGACGACCGCCGAGCCACTCGCGGTGCCTCAGTCTCCAACGCACCGGGGCCCCGAAAGTTACAGCGCAAACCAAACGGATGCCCTACATTCAGGTTCATCACCCTGATTGCCTTCGTGGAGACCTGCATGCCCCGTCTGTCGCTGTTGCTGTCCGCCCTGCTGCTGGCCTCCCCCGCGCTGGCCGCCGCCGCCCCGGCCGAGCGCCCCGAAGTCACCGCCGCCGCCGCCCGCCTGCAGGCCCAGGTGGTGGAATGGCGCCGCGACTTCCACCAGCACCCGGAACTGTCCAACCGCGAAGAGCGCACCGCCGCCAGGGTCGCCGAACAGCTGCGCGCGATGGGCCTGAAGCCGAAGACCGGCATCGCCCACCACGGCGTGGTCGCGATCATCAAGGGCGGCAAGCCCGGCCCGCGCATCGCCCTGCGGGCTGACATGGACGCGCTGCCGGTGACCGAACAGACCGGGCTGCCGTTCGCCTCCAAGGCCACCAGCACCTACCGCGGTGAGCCGGTCGGGGTGATGCACGCCTGCGGCCACGACGCGCACACCGCCACCCTGCTCGGCGTGGCCGACGCACTGGTCAAGATGAAGGCCAACCTGCCCGGCGAAGTGATGCTGATCTTCCAGCCCTCCGAGGAAGGCGCGCCGGCACCGGAAGAAGGCGGCGCCTCGCTGATGCTCAAGGAAGGCCTGTTCGCCGACTTCAAGCCGGATGCGGTGTTCGGCCTGCATGTGTTCTCCAGCGTCCAGGCCGGGCAGATCGCGGTCCGCAGCGGCCCGCTGATGGCTGCTTCGGACCGCTTCGGGATCAAGGTGATCGGCCGCCAGACCCATGGTTCGGCGCCGTGGAACGGGGTCGACCCGATCGTGGCCACCGCCGACCTGGTCGGTACCGCGCAGACCATCGTCAGCCGTCGTTCCAATATTTCCAAGCAGCCGGCGGTGGTGTCCTTCGGGGCGATCAAGGGCGGCATCCGCTACAACATCATTCCCGATGAAGTGGAGATGGTGGGCACCATCCGCACCTTCGACGAGGGCATGCGCCAGCAGATCTTCGCCGACCTGCGCAACGTGGCCGAGCACACCGCCGCCGCGCATGGCGCCAAGGCGCAGACCGAGATCTACGAGGCGGAAGGCAACCCGGCCACGGTCAATGACCCGGCGCTGACCGCGCGCATGCTGCCCAGCCTGCAGGCCGTGGTCGGCGAAGCCAACGTCTACGAGCCGCCGCTGCAGATGGGCGCCGAAGACTTCTCGCTGTACGCCCAGCAGGTGCCGGGCATGTTCTTCTTCGTCGGCGCCACCAGCGAAGGCATCGACCCGGCCACCGCCCCGGCCAACCATTCGCCGAAGTTCCTGCTGGACGAGAAGGCGCTGGATGTGGGATTGCGGGCGCTGCTGCAGGTGTCTTTGGACTTCCTCAACGCGCCCGCGACCTGATTATTGGCGGATTTCCCGCACGGTCCGCGCCGGCGCTTCGATGCCGGCGCTGGCCCGCCACGGGTTGATGTCCAGCCCGCCGCGGCGGGTGTAACGCGCCTCCACTTCCAGCCATTCCGGCTGGCAGCGCTGGGTGATCTCGTTGAAGATCCGTTCCACGCACTGTTCGTGGAACTCGGCGTGTTCGCGGTAGCTCACCAGGTAGCGCAGCAGGCCTTCGCGGTCGATGCGCGGACCGCGATAACGCACGCTCACGCTGGCCCAGTCCGGCTGCCCGGTGACCGGGCAGTTGGACTTGAGCAGGGCCGAGCTCAGGGTCTCGGTCACCACCTGGCCGGCATTGGCCGACAGGTACTCCGGCGCGGGCGGGCCGTAGCGTTCGATCGCCACGTCCAGTTCGTCCAGCGACTCGCCCTCGGCGCCGTCCACCAGCGGCGGCACCCCGAACACCACGTTCACCACCGCCCCGGCACAGGCCGACAGGTCGCCGGCGATGCGCTGGCGGGCCTGTTCGTCGTCGTCGAAGCGGGTGCTGTTGAGCGAGTTGAGGTACAGCTTGAACGACTTGGATTCGATCAGGTTCGGCGAGGTGCACGGCACGCTGACCGTGGCCACCGCCACCCGCGGCTTGCCGCGCCGGTCCAGCCAGCTCAGCTCATAGGCCTGCCAGCGGTCGTGGCCGACGAACGGCAGGTGGGCCTCGTCCACCCCGATCTCCTCGCGCGCGGCGCGACGGGGGATCGGGAAGAGCAGGGCGGGATCGTAGTGGGAGGGGTAAGCAACCTCGCGACCGAGGCTGGAGTCCTGGGGGGTATTCATGCGGCCATTTTAGCGTGGCCGGCCGCCGCCCCGGGCCCTGTTCAGAAAAGCGCCCGAATCCTTCACGTCCGCGCCATGCCCCATTAACAATGCCTGTGACACCGTGCCATCCAGGTTGTCATATCCAGAAAGGAGCGCGTGGATGAGTACCGACAAGAAAGCCGATTTCTCCGGTGTCAAAGCCAGCGTCGATACCACTGCACAAAAGGTGGAGAAGGCCGATTTCTCCGGCGTGACCGCTTCGGTCGATACCACGGCCGAAAAGGTGGGGGGCAGTACCTACACCGTACAGAAGGGCGACTCGCTGTCGAAGATCGCCAAGGACGAGCTGGGCGATGCCAACGCCTGGAACCGTATTTTCGAGGCGAACAGGGACCTTCTGGACGACCCGGACAAGATCCAGCCCGGCCAGGTCCTGAAGATCCCGGCGAAATCCTGATCCCACTCGAACTGCACGCCACTCATTCCCAGGGAGGAATTCCATGAAGAAGACGTCCATCAGTACCGCCGTTCTTGCCGCCCTGCTGGCCACCGTTGCGCTCGCCGGCTGCAAGAAGAAGGAAGACACCGCCGACAACAACGCCCAGCCGGCAGCTCCGGTTGCGACTGCACCGGCCGAACCGGCCGCGCCGCAGCCGATGACCGCTGCCGCGCCGGTGAACGTCTCCGCTGTCAGCGTCGGCAAGACCGCCGCTGCCGACAAGTCGGTTGCGCCGACCGCGATGTTCGGGCCCAAGGACATCATCATCGTCTCGATCCGCACCGACGGCACCGCCAACAATGCCAATGTCGGCGCCAAGTTGACCTACCAGGACGGCCAGGTGGCAGGCGAGCAGAGCCAGGCACTGAACACCACCGGTGCCGAGACCACCAACATCAGCTTCACGAATGCCAACGGCTGGCCGACGGGCAAGTACCGCGCGGAAGTCATGGTAGATGGCAAGGCGGCCGGAACGCCGCAGGAGTTCGAGGTCAAGTAAGTCCCGCCGACTCTCTCCCGGCACGGGCTCACGATGGACGCAGCCGCGAGGCTGCGTCTTTTTTGTTGACCAGTACCTTTGCGTATGGCGCGGCTTTGCTCCCCGGGTCCGAAACCGCGACAATGAGGGGGTTACCCGGAGAGCATCAGACCCCCATGTCGAACACGCCCAAGATTCTGTACACGCTTACCGATGAAGCCCCGTTCCTGGCGACCCAGTCGCTGCTGCCGATCGTCGAGGCCTACACCGCCACCGCCGGCATTGCCGTGGAAACCCGTGATATTTCGCTGTCCGGCCGCATCCTGGCGCTGTTCCCGGACTTCCTGAAGGACGACCAGAAGGAAGCCGACCACCTGGCCGAACTGGGCCAGCTGGCGACCACCCCGGACGCCAACATCATCAAGCTGCCCAACATCAGCGCCTCGGTGCCGCAGCTGAAGGCCGCGATCAAGGAACTGCAGGACCAGGGCTTTGCGCTGCCGAACTACCCGGACGTGCCTACCGATGACGTCTCGCGCGATATCAAGGCCCGTTACGACAAGGTCAAGGGCAGCGCCGTCAACCCGGTGCTGCGCGAAGGCAATTCCGACCGCCGCGCACCGCTGTCGGTCAAGAACTACGCCCGCAAGCATCCGCACCGCATGGGCAAGTGGTCGCCCGAATCGAAGTCGCACGTGGCCCACATGGACGGCGGTGATTTCTACGGCAGCGAAAAGTCGGCCACCCTGGCCAACGCCGGCAACCTGAAGATCGAACTGCAGCAGGCCGACGGCAGCGTCGTGGTGCTGAAGGAAAAGACCGCGGTCAAGGCCGGGGAGATCGTCGACGCCGCCGTGATGAGCCGCAACGCACTGGCTGCCTTCGTGCAGGCGCAGATCGTCGACGCCAAGGCCAAGGGCGTGCTGTTCTCGCTGCACCTGAAGGCCACCATGATGAAGGTCTCCGACCCGATCATGTTCGGCGTGGTCGTCGAAGAGTTCTACAAGGACGTACTGGCCAAGCACGCCGACGTGCTCACGCAGGCTGGCTTCGATCCCAACAACGGTATCGGCGATCTGTACGCGCGCCTGCCGCAGCTGCCTGAAGCCACCCAGGAAACGATCAAGGCCGACCTGGCTGCCGAATACGGCAAGCGCCCGGGCCTGGCCATGGTCAACTCCGACAAGGGCATCACCAACCTGCACGTGCCCAGCGACGTGATCGTCGACGCCTCGATGCCGGCGATGATCCGCGACTCCGGCGGCATGTGGAATGCCGACGGCAAGCTGCAGGACACCAAGGCCGTCATCCCCGACCGTTGCTACGCTGGCGTGTACCAGGCGGTGATCGACGACTGCATCGCGCACGGCGCGTTCGACCCGGCCACCATGGGCTCGGTGCCGAACGTCGGCCTGATGGCACAGAAGGCCGAAGAGTACGGCTCGCACG
Source organism: Stenotrophomonas aracearum (assembly GCF_031834615.1). Classification (NCBI taxonomy): domain Bacteria; kingdom Pseudomonadati; phylum Pseudomonadota; class Gammaproteobacteria; order Lysobacterales; family Lysobacteraceae; genus Stenotrophomonas; species Stenotrophomonas aracearum. The sequence goes on along the minus strand of NZ_CP115543.1, from coordinate 3,851,660 downwards.
ACAAGACCTTCCAGATCCCGGCCGACGGCACCGTACGCGTCACCGACGACGCCGGCACCGTGGTGTTCGAACACGCCGTGCAGACCGGCGACATCTGGCGCATGTGCCAGACCAAGGACGCGCCGATCCAGGACTGGGTGAAGCTGGCGGTCAACCGTGCGCGCCTGAGCAGCACCCCGGCCGTGTTCTGGCTGGACGCCGCACGCGCGCACGATGCGCAGGTCATCGCCAAGGTCGAAACCTATCTCAAGGACCACGACACCAGCGGCCTGGACATCCGCATCCTGGCGCCGGTGGAAGCCACCGCGTTCTCGCTGGACCGCATCCGCAAGGGTGAGGACACCATCTCGGTGACCGGCAACGTGCTGCGTGATTACCTCACCGACCTGTTCCCGATCATGGAGCTGGGCACCAGCGCCAAGATGCTGTCGATCGTGCCGCTGATGGCCGGTGGCGGCCTGTTCGAAACCGGTGCCGGTGGTTCGGCGCCCAAGCACGTGCAGCAGTTCGTCGAGGAAGACTACCTGCGCTGGGATTCGCTGGGCGAGTTCCTGGCCCTGGCCGCGTCGCTGGAACACCTGGGCAACCGCTACAACAACGCCGGTGCCAGCGTGCTTGCGAAGACCCTGGACCAGGCCAACGGCCAGTTCCTGGACAACGACAAGTCGCCCTCGCGCAAGCTGGGCGGCATCGACAACCGTGGCAGCCACTTCTATATCGCGCTGTTCTGGGCCCAGGCCCTGGCCGCGCAGGATGACGACGCCGCACTGAAGGCCCGCTTCGCGCCGCTGGCCAAGGCACTGACCGACAACGAGCAGGCCATCGTGGCCGAGCTCATTGCCGCGCAGGGCAAGCCGGTGGACATCGGTGGTTATTACCGCCCGGACGTGGCCAAGGCCAGCACCGCGATGCGTCCGAGCACCACCTTCAACGCGGCCCTGGCGGCACTGTAAGGTTCGACCCCCGCCACAGCGGTGATCGATCGAAAACCCGCGCCCCGGCGCGGGTTTTTTGTTGGCAATCCCATTTCCGACACGAACCTCCATTTTTGCCTGCAAATACGTGACGCCCGCCAACAGGGTTCTGGCACGCTGTGCTCCGCCACGCATGTGGGGGTGGCAGGGAAGCGCAACCAGGGGAAGGGCGATGGCCAGGGTTCTCGTGGTCGGATCGGATATCCAGGGTGAACGTGCATTGCTGCAACGCCTGCGTGTGGCCGCGTCATTGCCGGCCGAAACCGTGCGGAGTTGTCGCGATCTTGATGAGTGCGACCTGCTGGTGATCAAGGACACGCCGGCGCTGCGCAACGCCGCGCTGCGCATGGTGCGCGAACGTCCGCGCATCCAGTTCTGGGTGGAAGACCAGGACGGCCAGCTGCGGCCGGGACAGGGGGCCAATCGCGGCGTACTCGACGACAGTGCCATCGAGTGCGCGCTGCGGGGGATGCCGGCCGCGGTCAACAGCATCGACGAACCGCGCAGCGCACAGGGGGCCAAGGCGATCACGCGCGCGCTGCGCGAGCGCCTGCAGTCGCGGCAGGGGCATGCCGCGCTGGTCCTGGAGGACGAACCGCAGCTGCTGCTGGACTTCGTGCAGGACCAGATGGTGGTGCCGGTTGGAGTACCGGCCGCCAGCCTGGCGCAGGACCTGTCGGATGTGTTCGACATGCTCTCGCTGCATGGTCTTTCCGAACGCCGCTACCAGGAGCTCGCCGGGGCCCTGCCACGGCAGCCGCTGCGCCCGTTGCTGTGGCAGTGGGGCCAGCGTCCCGCGCACTGGCAGGACCTGGACGCGCGCCTGAAACGCGGCGCACGGGTCAAACTGCTGCGCTGGCCCGACTTCCGCGTCCTCGGCAACCAGCACGACAGCTTCCGGTTGTGTTCGCTGCTGCTCAAGCGCGCCTGCAGCGTGGAAGAGTGCGCCACCCTGCTGGATGTACGGGACGATGCCGTGCGCGACGTGGTGCATCCGGCGTATCTGTGCGGCTACGCCGCGGTGGAGGACTTCCAGTCCAATGCGCCAGCGGTGCGTGCCCCGGGCGGCGGCGGCACGCTGCTGTCGCGCATGTGGCGCAGCGTGCGCCAGCGGGGCGGGGGCTGAGCGTGCGCGAACACAAGATCGTGGTGCTGGGCGGCATGGGCAGTGGCAAGTCGACCCTGGTCCGCGCCATCGCGGCCGGCGCGGTGGTGGACACCGACGTGCCCAACAGCGACCGCGCGGGTGCCGACAAGGCCTCCACCACCGTGGCGATGGACTACGCCGACATCGACCTGCCCAACGGTGACCGCCTGCGCCTGTACGGCACCCCCGGACAGCAGCGCTTCGATTTCATCTGGCCGATCCTGCTGCAGGGCGCCAGCGGCGTGGTGCTGCTGCTTGATGCGACCCGCTGGGCAGCGGTGGAAGAGCTCCAGGACTACGTCGCGGTGCTGCGTCAGCATGCTGCCGACGTGCCGGCGGTCATTGGCGTTTCGCGACTGGACCTGGCGCCCTCATTCGATCTTGAAACGTGCACCGCCGTAGCGGGCTGGGGCAACCGGATGCTGCCGGTCATGCCGGTGGACGCACGCAATCGCGAACAGGGGCTTTCGCTGATGGATGTGCTGATGAGTGAGATGGAAGTCCACGAGCTGGTACCGGGTCATGGCTGACGGGCACGACGTACGTCGGTTGGATCCGGTCACACGTGAGCGCGTGATCCGGCACCTGCAGGCCTTCGCCGACGACATCAACGGCGTGCGCAGCGCGGTGCTGGCCAGCGTGGACGGCTTCGCGCTGGTACCGGCGGCGGGCACCCATGGAAACGGCGAACGCCTGGCTGCCATGACCAGCGCGATGCTGGCGCTGGCAGCTGCGGTGGGGCGCGAGCTGGCGCTGGGCGAGCTGGAGGTCCTGATGCTGGAGGCCGGTGAAGGCAAGGTGCTGATGCTGGCCCTGCCCTGCACGCCGGTACCGCTGCTGCTGATGACGGCCTGCGACGCGACCTGCGTGACCGGCAAGGTGCTTTGGAGTGCGAAGGAATGTGGCCGCAACATCATGGCCGAACTCAGCGGATCACGAGCCGATCCGCAGGGAACCTAGGGGCTCGACAACCAGAACGGGGTGCAGCATGGGCAACATGAACAACGCAGTGAGCGATACCTTGAACTCGCTGATGCAGATCGATGGCGCGAAGGCAGTTGCGCTTGTGGACTATGAGAGCGGCATGCTGCTGGGCGAAGCCGGCTCGGGCATGGACATGGAAGTGGCCGCCGCAGGCAACACCGAAGTGATCCGCGCGAAGATGAAGACGGCGGCATCGTTGAACCTCAACGACACCATCGAAGACATCCTGATCTCGCTGGGCACCGCGTACCACATCCTGCGCCCGGTAGCGAAGAAGAAGGGGCTGTTCCTGTACCTGGTGCTCGACCGCAACAAGTCCAACCTGGCGCTCGCGCGCCGCAAGGTGCAGGACGTGGAAGGCGCGCTGGTGATGTGAGTGCAAAAGGCGCCGACCACTCCGGGGTGGTCGGCGCACGCCGCGCGGGCGCACAATGGGGGCGGTCCTTCCGGTTGCCCTGCATGCCTGTTGCCGATTCCCACGATGAAGTCGCGTTGGCCGCCTCCCTTGCCCTGCTGGTCCGCGGGGGGTTCGAGGACTATCACGCGCGCTTTGCCAGCGTCACGCGGCGCGCGCGGGTGCGCTTCGAGACGCAGGACTGGAGCGGTGCGCAGGGTGACGCGGTGGAACGTATCGGGCTGTACGACCGCTGCATTGCCGAGACCGTGGATGCGCTGCGGCGCGCCGCAGGAGAGGCGGTAGGCAGCCGCAGCCTCTGGCTGGGCGTGCACGCGGCGTACGCCGCCCTGGTCGGGCCGCTGATCGACGCCGAGCTGTACAAGACCTTCTACAACACCCTGGCGCGGCGCCTGTTCGCCACCGAAGGCGTGGATGCCGAGGTCGAGTTCATGGCGCTGGACGTGGAACCGTCCGACGCCATCACCCATCCGGTCGCGCGCCACACCTACGCGGTGTCCACCACGCGCCCGGTCGAGGCGTTCATGCGGGTGCTGGGCGACTATCGTTTCGAGGTGCCCTACGCGCACCAGATGCGCTGCGCGGCGGCGATCGCCGTGCGCCTGCAGGACGACCTGCAGCACTGGGGCACGCATCCGGTGCGCAGCATCGAACTGCTGGACACCGTGTTTTACCGCGAGCGCCGCGCCTACCTGGTGGGGCGGGTGTTCGGTGAACACCGCTTTTCGCCCTGCGTGATCGCGCTGGTCAATGACGGCGCCGGCCTGCGTGCCGAGGCGGTGCTGACCCGGCGCCGTGACGTGGCGCACCTGTTCGGCGTATCGCGCAGCTACTTCCAGGCCGACCTGGCCACGGTGGGCGACGCGGTGGTATTTCTGCGCAGCCTGCTGCCGGCCAAGCCCATCGATGAGATCTACACCGTGCTGGGCCGCGCCAAGCAGGGCAAGACCGAGCGCTACCGCACCTTCTTCCGTCACTTCCTGGACCACCCCGACGAACAGCTGGTGCATGCCGAGGGCACGCCGGGCATGGTCATGGCGGTGTTCACCCTGCCCACTTACCCGCTGGTATTCAAGCTGATCCGCGACCGCTTCGCCTGGCCCAAGAGCATGACCCGGCACCAGGTGGAAGAGAAGTACGCGCTGGTGTTCAACCTGGACCGCGTGGGCCGGCTGCTGGACGCGCAGCCCTACCGCCACCTGCGCTTCCCGAAATCGCGCTTCTCGCCGGCATTGCGCGAGGAACTGCTGACCCAGTGCGCCGCCAGCGTGCACGAGGAAGGCGACACCTTGGTGATCGCGCTGTGCTACGTTCAGCGCCGCTTCCGCCCGCTCAACCTGTACCTGCGCGAGCAGACCGCCGAGGCGCGTCGCGCCGCCGCACTGGACTACGCGCAGGCGATCACCGACATGGCGCGCAACAACATCTTCCCCGGCGACATGCTGCCGAAGAACTTCGGTGTATCGCGGCACGGGCGTGCGGTGTTCTACGACTACGATGAACTGTGCCTGGTCAGCGACTGCGTGTTCCGCGCGTGGCCGCAGCCGCGCAATGCCGACGAAGTGATGGCCGACGAGCCGTGGTTCCATGTGGGCCCGCGAGATGTGTTTCCGGAACGGTTCGCGCCGTTCATGGGACTCCCCGCAGCAGAACTTGCTGCGGTTCGCGAACACCATGGTCATCTGTTCGATCCCCTGTGGTGGCAGGGGTTGCAGGGATGTTTCGCGGCCGGGAACTACCCTGACACATTGCCCTACGCGGACACCCACCGGCTGGCGTGATTTACCCCTGACATACCGGTGGGGTACTCTCGACACTCATCACAAGGAGCAGGTGAGATGCGTTATTCCCCCCTTCTGGCCTTGGCCCTCGCTGTTGGCGGCACCGGGCTGGTCGCGAGCAGTGACACCATCGCACAGAACGCACGCGAAGTGCGGCAGACCGCCCAGGCCAGCATGACGCTGAGCGGCAAGATCGATATTGGCACCGAAGGCCAGGTCACCGCCTTCGAGCTGGCGCACGCCGACAAGGTGCCGGCCGACCTGGCGGCGTTCGTCACCCGCCAGGTGCAGGCATGGCGCTTCGCGCCGATGATGGTCGATGGTGCTGCCGTGGCCATCCAGACCCCGGTGATAGTCCGCCTGGTACAGCAGCCCGATTCGAACGGTGATGGTGCGAACGTGCGCGTCACCGGCGCCAGCTTTGCGAAGTACGACCCGGAGAGCACCAGCCGCGTCACCTTCATCGCGCGACCCGCACCGATTTACCCGAAGGACGTGTACGCCGTGCGCGGGCGCGGTGACGTGCTGATGCTGCTCAAGATCGCACGCGACGGCAGCGTGGCCGATGTGTTCACCGAGCAGGTCAACCTGCGCGTGGTCGGCAAGGAAAGGCAGATGAGCGCCATGCGCGCCTCGCTGGCGCGTGCCTCCGAAGCCGCCGCACGGACCTGGACCTTCCGCCCACCGACCACCGGCGCCGCCAAGGACGCCGAGTCCTGGAACGTACGGGTGCCGGTGCGCTACGCCATGGGCGAGCCGCGCATGGAGCGCTATGGCGAATGGGAAGCCTACATTCCGGGCCCGCACGAGCGCGCGCCGTTCAGCAATGCTCGGGCTGACGCGAACGCGGCGCCCGACCTGCTGGCCGACGGCGGCCTCTACATGGCCGACCTGGACGACGGCCCGCGCCTGCTGACCCCGCTGGGCGGCTGATCGCGCATCCGGCCGTCCTGCCTGCGCGGCAGGGGGGCCGATGACGAACCCGACGGCATGCGCTACGCTCGCTGCTCAGATCACAGGGAGGGGATTCGATGCGTTCTGTTCTATACGTTGCACTGGCGGTAGCGTTGGGCTGTGGCGTCATGGCGGTAGTGCCGCAGGCGGCCGCAATTTCCAAAAGCGAAGCGCGCGCCGCCGCCGAAGGCAGCATGGTGCTGGGCGGTCAGATCAACATCGGTGCCGAAGGCCAGGTGGAAGCCTTTGCGCTGGACCAGCGTGAGAAGATACCTGCCGATGTTGCGGACTTCGTGGAACGCTCGGTGCTGACCTGGCGCTTCGCGCCGGTCATGCGTGACGGCCAACCGGTACGTGCGCGCACCGTGGTGTCGATCCGCCTGTCGGCCAAGGCCGGTCCCGACGGAAACGACATGGTGACGTTGGAGGGAGCTACCTTCGGTGGCTATGACCGCAACAGCACCGACGAGGTGACCTGGATCAAGCTGCAGCCGCCGGTCTACCCCGCATACGCCTTGGAAATGGGTGGCCAGGGCGACGTGATCGTCATCGTGAAGGTGGGGCGCGACGGCCAGGTCCTGGATGCCGTTGCCGAGCAGGTGAACCTGCGCGTGCTCACGGACGAGCGTCGCATGCAGAAGCTGCGCGATACCTTCGCACGGCAGACCGTCAACACCGCCAAGCGCTGGACCTTCCGTGCGCCGACCACGGGCGATGCGAAGGATGCGCCGTTCTGGACGATTCGTGTTCCTGTCGACTACGCGTTCAATGACAGCGGCAAGGAAGCAGGCTATGGCAAGTGGAAAGTCTATATTCCCGGCCCGCGCACGCCGGCGACCTGGCGTACGGACGAGCAGCGCGCGAGCGATACCTACGGTCCGCTGGCGTCTGGTGGCATCTACATGGCCGACGTCAACACTGGCCCACGCCTGCTGACCCCGCTGGGCGGCTGATCGCGCTTCCCATCACCCCTGCGCCGGGCCCTCCGGCGCCGGGTACACCACGGTGCGGTTGCGGCCCTGTTCCTTGGCCATGTACAGCGCCTTGTCGGCCAGGCGCAGCGCCTGGTGCGGGTCCTCGTGGTAGCTGGGGTAGTGGGCCACGCCCAGCGATACCGTCACCGTGCCCACCTCCTCGAACACTTCCGCTTCCACCTGCCGGCGCAGGCGTTCGGCGATGGCGGCGCTGGCCGCGACGTCGATGCCCGGCAGCAGGATCAGGAATTCCTCGCCGCCATTGCGGCACAGCAGGTCGGTGTCGCGCGAGTCGTCGCGCATGATCTGCGCGATGCGCAGGATCACCGCGTCGCCCACGGCATGGCCGAAGCGGTCGTTGATGGTCTTGAATCGGTCGATGTCCAGCGCGACGATGCCGAACGGCTGCCCGCGCGCCTGCCAGTCTTCCAGCCCTTCCTGCAGGCCACGGCGATTCTGCAGGCCGGTAAGCGGGTCGGTCATGCTGGCGCGGCTGAGCTTGCCGATCCGGTCCTGCAGCAGGTTGAAGCTGTACAGCAGCGCCTGCTTGAGGTGCGCGGCCTCGTAGTACCACGCGCGGATGCCGCTGACATGGCGGATGGCGATGCCGGTGTCGCGGTTCTGCACGTTGCGCGCCATCTGCCACAGCGGCAGCGAAATGCGCCGTGCGAACCACCAGGTGACCAGCAGCGACAGCACGCCCAGCGGGATGGCGTTCCAGATCACCGCCTTCATCAACCGCGACAGCGGCGCCAAGGTGGCGGCGGTGGGACGCTGCGCGACCACGCCCCAGCCCACGCTGGGCACCGGTGCGTAGCCGGCCAGCATCAGCACGCCATGGCTGTTGCGCACTTCCTGCGCGCCCGAATGGCCCTGGCTTACAGCTTTGACCGCCGGATTCTCCAGCGCGAACTGCCCCACCCGGGTCGGCTCGATGTGGTACAGGATGCGGCCGTTGCGGTCGACCACGTACAGGTACGAGCCGTCGCGGTAGTAGTGCTTGCCGAGCAGGCTCTGCAGGATGCTGCGTTCGCGCAGGTAGATGGTGCCGCTGACGTAGCCGCGGTACTGGCCCTGCGCGTCGAAGATGGGGTGCGAGATCGCCACCAGCAGGCGCCCGGTGGCCGACTGGTACGGGTCGCTGATGTACGGCTCGCGGCGCTTCAGCGCTTCGCTGTTGCCCTGGCTGTTGAGCGTGATGCCGGTGAGCGCCAGGCTCAGCGGCGAGGTGGCCAGCACCGTGCCGGCCGGGTCCACGATCAGCACCGAATTGAAGCTGTTGGTCTGCAGCTGCAGGCGCGCGGCGTGGGCTTCCAGCCCGGCGCGGTCATGGTTCTGCTTTCCCAGCTCGATGGCGGCGTAGGCCAGCTGCTGCTGGGCCGACAGTATGAAGTTCTGGGTGCTCTCGGCCAGCTTGCTGGCATAGACCCGGTTGGACTCCAGCGTGGTGCCGATCAGCTGCTCTCGCTGTACGCGGTAGCTCGCATGCAGGGTGTTGGCCAGGGCGACCAGCGAGCTGAGCAGCGCGAGCGCAAGAATCAGCTTGCCCAGGTTGAGGCGGGACGACAGCAGGGGCATGGACTTCAACTACCGGCAGGGTGACGAGCGGTCACGGCGCGGATTATCACGGATTCGCCGGGTCAAGGGTAACCGTCGGCGCTACCGTTCCAGCCGCTTGCGTAGAACACTGCGTACATTGGCCGCCATCGCCTCGTCCAGCGGCCCGAGCACCCCACGGGCGTGCTCGGGAATGTGCGCGGTGGCGTCGGCGCCCGTTGCGAACACAAAGTGGTCGAACATCGCCCGCCAGTGGCGACGCTGCGCCGGTGGCAACGAGCGCAGGGCCAGCAGCGACAGCATCAGGGCGTTCATCGGTGCGTCGGTCCATGCCGGCACCGGGCGCCACCAGTAGTTCACCAGCACGTTGAAGTCGTCCAGCCCTTCCATGTGGTGCCACCACAGCGAGGGAATGAACACCGCATCGCCGGGCCCCAGCTCGGCGACCTGGGCGCTGGCCCAGGCTCGTTCGAAGCGCGGAAAACGGTCCAGGTCCGGCGCGGCGAAGTCGACCAGGCTCACCGCCTGGCCGGCCGGGGTGAAGTCCAGCGGGCCCATGTACAGATTGCCGACCTGGTCGGGCGGGAACAGGGTGACCCGGCGACGCCCGGCGGCGACACAGGCCAGGTTGTCCGGCACGTCGTGGTGGGCGGCAATGCGCGAACGGTTGCCGATCCAGATGCTCGCCAGCGGGTCGTCCACGCCGAGCGCCATCGGGTTGTCCTGGCGGAAGCCGGGCAGGAAGCTGTCCAGCGTCGTGGACGCGACATAAATGGTGGGCGCAGCGGGAGCGTTGCGGTACTTGAGCAGGGTGTCGAGCACCACCTTGAGCGGAATCTGCTCACGGCGGAAATTGAAGCCGCTCATGTCCGCGTTGTAGAAGATCCGGCCCTGCGCGTCGGGCGGGGCGGTGGTCGCGGTCACCGGCAGGGTGCCGTGGTCGTACTGCTTGAGATGGGCCACGGCGGCATCGGCCGAGGCCTGCGCGGCGGCCACCATCGGCCAGTCGCCGACCAGCCCGCGAATGACTTTGGGCGTGGTCCAGGTGGGCAGCAGCGCCGGCAGCTGGCTGCGGTCGAGGTCGCGGACTTCGTCGATCGGGCCGGGCGTTGCAGGCATGGCGGGTCGCTTGCGGGGCAGGGACGGTCTGGCGAGTGTAGACCCGCCAGACCGCCTTGGGGCCTTAGAACTTGTAGCGGACGCCGAACATGTAGCGCGGGCCGGTCTGGGTCGCGTAGCGCAGCATGTTGGTGTGGCGCGCGTAGGTGCGCATGGTCTCGTCGGTGAGGTTGATCGCCTCCACGCTCAGCGACAGCTGGTCGTTGACCGCATAGCTGATGTTGAGGTCGAGCTGGCCGTAGTCGTCGGTGTAGTTCGGGTTCGGACCCTGGCCGCCGATGCCGTTGAGGAACTTGTCGCGCCAGTTGTACGCCGCACGGATCTGCCAGCTGTTCTTGTCATAGAACGCCACCAGGTTGGCCGAGTCGCTCAGCCCCACCATCGGGTACTGGTCGCCCAGGCTCAGGTTGTCGAAGGTCAGCCCCGACTTCACCTTGGTGTAGTTGGCGGCCAGGCCGAAGCCGGACTGCCCGAACAGGTGCTGCACCGCGATTTCCCAGCCATCGAGATGGTCCGAACGCTGGTTGGCCGGCAGGGTGATGTCGAACCCGGCGATCGGGTCGCCGGGCTGGCCGACGATGGTGCCGGTGAGCTGGCCGGCCGAGTTGGTGCCGGTGGCGGTCACGCCGGGCTGGCCGTTGAAGTTGGTGAAGATGTAATCGCGGATGCAGGGCATGTCGGACACGCCGCAGCCCGCCGCCAGCGCTGCATTCCAGTACGCGCCACCGACCGGCGTGTGCAGGTCGCCGGTGTTCTCGCGGACGATGGTGTTGCTGATGAAGTTCTTGATGTTCTTGCGGAAGAAGCCGACCGAGGCGTAGCTGGACTCGCCGTAGTACCACTCCAGCGACAGGTCGAAGTTGTCCGACAGCAGCGGTTCCAGCGCCGGGTTGCCGCGCGACCCGCTACCGCCCTGGGTACGCACGATGTCGGCCAGCGACTGCCCGCTCTGGATCTGGTCCCACCCCGCGCGGCCCAGGCTGCGGCTGTAGCTGCCGCGCAGGGCCAGGCTGTCGCTGATGTCCAGCTTCAGGTCCATGTTGGGCAGCACGTAGTCGTACTTGCCGCTGTCGCTGATGAAGCCGCTCTCGCTGGCATAGTCGATGTTGAGCTCGTTGGCCGAACTCCAGCTGATCCCGTTGGGCACGCGCACCATCGCGGTGGAGTCCACGTCGGTCTGCTCATAGCGCACGCCGACCGCCACGTTCAGCGGCATCGACCAGTCGAAGGTGGTGCGGTACTGCAGGAACGCGCTCTTTGACTTCTCGTTGGTGCGGATGTCCTGCGAGTACTCGGTGGGCGCCACGTAGCAGGTCGGGCAGGCCGGGTCGGAGGCGGTACCGACCTGGGCGGCGCGGTTGATCAGGCGGTCGAAGTCGAACACCAGGAACTGGCCGGTCAGGCGCGGATCGCTGTGGCCGGAGAACGCATCGAAGTACTTCGCCATGTCGTCGGCGTACCAGATGCTGTCATCGTAGTCGGCCGGCGTGCCCAGGCCACCCCAGGTATTGCGCTGCATGATCGCCGAGGCCGAGCGGTTCTTCACGTCGGTGTAGCCGACGCCGAAGTCCAGCGCGGAGTAGTCGGCGAACTTGAAGGTGCCGCGGCCCTGGTACTGCTCCACCTCGGACTTGTTGTAGCTGTTCTGGAATACCGAGCCGGTGACCAGCGCATCGGCGGCCTGCACGCCACCCGGCGGCAGCGCGATGTTGATGATGGGCAGGTCGCCGCTGTAGTCCACGGTGGTCTTGCCGCGCACGAACGCGGCCACGCCGAGCACGCCGGCCGAACCGTACGGGCTGTCCGGCTGCGACTCGCCGGTGGAGTTGTGGGCGTCGAAGTTCAGGGTCAACGCATCGTTGACTTCCCATTCCACGTTGAAGCCCAGCGAGTCCAGCGTGTTCTTGGTGGCCAGCTGCGCGCCACCCATCGACACGTCCGAATTGACCATGTCTTCGCTGTAGATGATCGGCGCGGCGACCGGGCCGTTGGTCCAGATGCTGTCGCCCGGGCCGTAGTTGAACCACACCGACAGTTCGCTGCGCTGCTGCTGCACCTTGTTTTCCACATAGGTGTAGTCCAGCGTGGTGGTCACGTTGTCGACCGGCTTCCACTGCAGGGTGGCCTGGCCGTTGGTGCGCTGGCGCTGCACGCCGTTTACGTTGTACGCGGTGTTCTGCGGGCGCCCGTACACATCGTTCGGACCCGGACGGTTCTGGATGCGGTCGGCATAGCCCTGGCCCGGCTGCGGCAGCACGCGCCAGTCGGTGGTGTTGTCGCCTTCGAACGTGGCCCAGCCTTCGGCCACGGTGGCCTGGTTGAAGCCGGAGTCGCGCTCCTGGTAGCTGCCGCTCAGCATCACGCCGAAACGACCATCGGCATAGGTGTCGCTGAAGATGCCCGACAGCTCGCCGGTGAAGTCCGAGCCCTTCAGGGTGCGCGGCAGGTTGTCGTTGGAGGTGTCGTTGACCGCCTTCACGCCCACGCTGACCACCGGCGCCGCTTCGAGCGGACGCAGGGTCTTGACGTTGATGGTGGCGCCGATGCCGCCAGTCGGGTTGTCGGCACGGGTGGTCTTGAACACTTCCACTGCCGAGATCGACTCGGAGGCGATGTTGGCGAAGTCGAACGAGCGCGAGCCGGACAGGCCGCCACCGCCATTGCCGAGATTGGAGGCCGGCATCTGGCGGCCGTTGAGCAGCACCAGGTTGAAGTCGGGCCCGATGCCGCGCACGGTGACCTTGGAGCCTTCGCCGCTGGAGGTACGGTCGATGGACACGCCGCTGATGCGCTGCAGCGATTCGGCCAGGTTGGTGTCCGGGAACTTGCCGATGTCTTCGGCCACGATGCCGTCGACCACGCCCTGGCTGTCGCGCTTGAGGTTCATGGACGAGGTGAGGCTGCCGCGGATACCGGTGACCTGCACCGTATCGAGCGTGGCGGGGTCGAGCCCCTGCGAGGACGACGCAGCGCCATCGCGGCTGGTGTCCTGGGCCCACGCCGGCCCGGCCAGCACGGCGAGCAGCGCGGAAGTGAGCATTGCCTTGCGGGGTACAGCCTTGTACGTCTTCATTGCGCTCCCTCCCCAGGGAAATCGGTAATGGCAGTCCTACGGTCTCTGGCACGAACCAACAACGTTCTGGGCGGATTGGGCCCACGCCTGACAGCGTTGTCAACAAACTGCCATGCAACCTCCTGTTGCATTGCCCGCTGCCGACGCACCCGAATGCGCAAAGTGCCTGTGCGTAAATCCGGAAAACGCTGCTGTGCAGGCCTCTGCGGTGGTTTTCGGCGGGACGTGACGCACCCGATCTCGTCCCATGCGGTCGTTGTGCAGTGCAGAAAGGAACTGCGCAAACCGTGATCGCGTGCTCGCTGACAGCGCTGTCGCGCAATGTGGCCGATTGTCTGACAGCGCTGGACAATCTCGTTCCGAGCGGGTTCCATGTCTGGCCGCCGCATGGCTGGCATTCCCTTCAGAAGGACACGCAATGGAGACTTCCACCGCGGTTCGCGGGCACCACGTACAGAGCACGCGCACGGCCTTGGCCGTGGTCACGGCCATCTTCTTCATGTGGGGCTTCATCACCTGCCTCAACGACATCCTGATTCCGCACCTCAAGGCCGCGTTCTCGCTGACCTGGGTGCAGGCGATGCTGATCCAGTTCACCTTCTTCGGCGCGTACTTCCTGATGTCGTTGCCGGCAGGTCGCCTGGTGGCGGCCGTAGGCTACAAGCGCGGCATCGTGGCCGGCCTGGCCATTGCGGGTGTCGGCGCGCTGCTGTTCTGGCCGGCCGCTGCGCTGCACGTGTATGGCCTGTTCCTGGGCGCGCTGTTCGTGCTGGCCACCGGCATCACCGTGTTGCAGGTGGCGGCCAATCCGTACGTGGCGCTGCTGGGCCCGGAGCAGACCAGCTCCAGCCGGTTGACCCTGGCGCAGTCGATGAACGCACTCGGCACCACCATCGCGCCGCTGTTCGGTGGCCTGCTGATCCTGGCCGCCGAACCGCGCAGCCCCGAACAGCTGGCACTGCTGCCGCAGGCCGAAGCGCTGGCCTACCGCGCCGCCGAAGCGCAGTCGGTGCAGCTGCCGTACTTCGGGCTCGCCGTTGCGCTGTTCGTGCTGGCCGCAGCGATCTGGATGTTCCGCCTGCCGAGCATCGCCGGCGTGGAAGGTACCCGGCACCCAGGAACGCTGGGTGACGCGCTGCGCCACAAGCACCTGGCGTTCGGTGTACTGGCAATCTTCTTCTACGTGGGCGCGGAAGTGTCCATCGGCAGCGTGCTGGTCAACTTCCTGTCCATGCCCGGCATCGGCGAGGGGCTGACCGAGCAGCAGGCCACGCACTACGTGTCGCTGTACTGGGGCGGTGCGCTGGTCGGCCGCCTGGTGGGTACGTTCCTGCTGGCGAAGTTCGATCCGCGCCGCCTGTTGGGGATCTTTGCGCTGATGGTCATGGGCCTGCTGGCGGTGACCATGCTCGGCACCGGCAACCTGGCCAAGTGGAGCGTGGTCAGCGTGGGCCTGTTCAACTCGATCATGTTCCCGACCATTTTCGCGCTCGCCATCGGCGGGCTGGGTCCGCTCACCGGGCAGGGCTCCAGCCTGCTCGTCATGGCGATCGTCGGCGGCGCGGTGATTCCGCTCGCGGTGGGCTGGCTGGCCGACCAGTACGGCCTGCAGGCGTCGTTCCTGCTGCCGCTGCTGTGTTACCTGTTCATCGTGTTCTACGCCTGGCGCGGTTCGCGCCGGGCCGGCTGAGCGTTCAGCGGCGGCGCGGTGCGTGGGTGGACTCACGCACCAGCACCGCATGGTCCACGGTGACCATGCTGCCGGCGCCGGACGAGCGGATCCTTTCGATCAGCTGTTCGGTGGCGATCCGCCCCATGGTGTCGGTGGGCTGGCGCACCGTGGTCAACGCCGGGTAGATGTGGCCGGCAATCGGCGTGTCGTCGAAGCCGCACACCGAAAGATCGCGCGGCACGCGCAACCCGCGCTGCCCGGCCACGCGGAACACGGCGGCCGCCATGTCGTCGTTGGCCGCGAAGATCGCGGTGGGCGGCTCGGGCAAATCGAGCAGCGCATTGGCAGCCTCGATGCCGGACTCGAACGAGAACTGACCGTTCACCACCAGGCTCGGGTCGTACTCGATCCCCGCATCGCGCAGCGCCTGGCGGTAACCGGCCAGGCGCCACTGACAGGCGCCGTGCGCGCGCGGGCCCTTGATGTGCCCGATGCGTCGGTGGCCCTGCTTGACCAGGTGCCCGATCAGTTCCACCACCGCCGTGGTCTCGTCCATGCGCACGCCGATGATGCCCTCGGGGTGGCGCGGCGCGATGCTGGCAAACGGAATCTCGTTTTCTTCCAGGTAGGCCAGCACCACGGCATCGTCGGTCAGCGGCGGAATCAGCACCACGCCGTCGGGCCGCGAATTCTCGAACAGCGCCGACAGGTCCGGCAGGGTACGCCGACCGATGCCCACCGGCCCCAGGATCAGGTTGTAGTGGTGCGCGTGGCAGGCTTCCAGCATGCCGTTCTGGATTTCCATGAGGTAATTGCGCGAGGGATTGTTGTACACCAGCGCCAGCGCATACGAACGCTGCCCGGCCAGGCTGCGCGCGGAAAGGTTGGGCTTGTAGCCCAGCCGCGTCACCGCCGCGAGCACGCGCTCGCGCGTTTCCTCGCGCACGTTGGGCTCATGGTTGAGCACGCGCGAGACGGTCTTGATCGAAACGCCCGCAACCGCCGCGACATCTTCGATACGACTACGCATGGTGCGATGGTTCCTCTGCATGTGCCGGTCGGCCGCAGCGGATGGTGCCACGACGCGGGGCATTCGTGCACGGTCATCCGATTCCATGCGGCGATGCAACAGCAATGGCCCGTGGACAGCACCGCCGGACAGCGCCAGCCCAGCAGTGGCGGTGAAAGCAGGACATCGGCGTGCGCCAACGGTTGACAGCGCCACGCCCGGCTTATATGACAGCGCTGTCAGCGGACGCGCCCAACCGGCCGCGATCCGCCCCCTTGTCGATGATTTTCCTTTGGAGGTAGATGTCCGTGAGCAGCGCCCGGAAGACCGTTCTTGCCCTCTGTGTACTGACGGCTTTGGCCGCGCAGGCCCCTGTCGCCGCCGCCGCCGAGCGCCTGCAGGATTGGCCCCGGGTGACCAGCGCCATCGCAGCCGACCCGGCCATCGAAGCCCGCGTGCGCACCATCGTCGGCCAGATGACGCTGGCGCAGAAGGTCGGGCAGATGACCCAGCCCGAGATCAAGCAGATCACCCCCGAGCAGGTGCGCACGTACTACATCGGCTCGGTGCTCAACGGTGGCGGTTCGTGGCCGGGCATGGACAAGCACGCCAGCGTGGCCGACTGGGTCAAGCTGGCCGATGCCTATCACGCGGCGTCGCTGTCCACCGACGCGCAAACCCCGGTGCCGGTCATCTGGGGCACCGACGCCGTGCACGGCCACAGCAACGTGTACGGCGCCACCCTGTTCCCGCACAACATCGGCCTGGGCGCGACCCGCGATGCAGCGCTGATCGAACGCATCGGCGCCGCCACCGGAACCGCCACCCGTGCCACCGGCATCGGCTGGGTGTTCGCGCCCACCCTGGCGGTCGCGCACGACCCGCGCTGGGGCCGTACCTACGAAAGCTTCTCTTCCGATCCCGCGGTGGTGCGTGAGTTCGCCACGGCGTACGTCAAGGGCGCGCAGGGCCGCTTCAACGCCGACGGCAACGTGGTGGCCACCGCCAAGCATTACATCGGCGACGGCGCCACCGACAACGGCCGCGACCAGGGCGAGTCCACGGTCGACAAGGCGACCATGATCAACGTGCACGGCCAGGGCTACTTCGGTGCGCTGGGCGAGGGCGTACAGACCGTGATGGCCTCGTTCAACAGCTGGAACGACCGCGCCGGCGGCGTGGACTACGGCAAGATGCACGGCAGCCAGGCGCTGCTCACGGGCGCGCTGAAGGACAAGATGGGCTTCGATGGCTTCGTGGTGTCCGACTGGAACGGCATCGCACAGGTGCCCGGGTGCCGCAACGACAGCTGTGCGCAGGCGATCAATGCCGGCATCGACATGGTGATGGTGCCCGACGACTGGAAGGCGTTCATTGCCAACACCATGGCCCAGGTCGAGAGCGGTGAGATTCCCATGGCGCGCATCGACGATGCGGTGACCCGCATCCTGCGGGTCAAGCTGCGTGCCGGGCTGTTCGACCACAAGCCCTCGGACAGCCGGTTCGCCGGCGACAGCGCAGCCGTGCAGCACCGCGAGCTTGCGCGCGAAGCGGTGCGCGAATCGCTGGTGCTGCTGAAGAACCAGGACAAGGTGCTGCCGCTCAAGCGCAACGCACGGGTGCTGGTGGTGGGCGAAAGCGCGGACAACCTCTCCAACCAGGCCGGTGGCTGGTCGCTGACCTGGCAGGGCACCGAGAACACCAATGCCGACTTCCCCAACGCCGACTCGGTGCTGGGCGCGCTGCGCGCCGAACTGGGCGCAGCACAGGTCACCTTCAATGCCGACGCGAACGACATCGACGCCACGCAGTTCGACGTAGTGGTAGCGGTGATCGGCGAAACGCCGTACGCCGAAACCAACGGCGACATCCTCGCCTCGGACACGGTCAGCCACAGCCGTGCGCAGCCCAAGGACCTGGCTGTGCTGAAGGCGGCGGCCGCCAGCGGCAAGCAGGTGGTCACCGTGTACTTCTCCGGCCGTCCGATGTACACCAACGACCTGCTCAATCTCTCGCAGGCGTTCGTCGCCGCGTGGCTGCCGGGTTCCGAAGGCAAGGGCATCACCGACGTGCTGGTCGCCGGCAAGGACGGCAAGTCGGCGCATGACTTCACCGGCAAGCTGAGCTTCCCGTGGCCGGGCGTGCCGTGCCCGGCACCGATCGACCGCCCGGATCCGAAGCGCCCGCCGCTGTTCAAGTTAGGCTATGGCCTGAGCTACGCGCAGCCGGCGCAGGTCGCGCGCCTGCCGGAGGCCAACCCCGACCATTGCGGCGAAGTGACCACCCTGCCGATCTTCAACCGCCTGGACACCGCGCCGTTCTCGCTGCACATCGCCGCCAACGGCGCCACCCAGCCGCTCGGCAACGACCTCAACGCCAGCCTGCGCTGGCCGAAGGAGAAGCCGGTGGCCGACGTGCGCACCGTGCAGATCAACACCCAGCAGGACGCTCGCGAAGTGACCTGGCTTGCCCCGGCCCAGCTGATCGCACGCAGCACCTCGCGGCGCAACCTGAGCGCGCTGGCGCGCAGCAACGGCGCCCTGCAGTTCGACGTGATGGTGCAGCACCCGCCGGCGTCGGGGGTAAAGGTGACCATGCAGTGCGGTACCGGCTGCGAAGGCGGCGTGGACATCGCCTCGACCCTGGCCTCGCTGCAACCGGGCCAGAAACGCACCGTCACCATCCCGCTGGCCTGCTTCGCCAGCAAGGGCGTAGACCTGGGCGCGGTGGAAGCGCCGTTCGTGGTCACCGCCGACAAGCCGTTCGCAGCGGCGTTCACCCAGGTGCGTGTTGCCGCGAAGGCCGACAAGGCAGAAGGTGCGGTGGTGTGCAATTAAGCCCCCTGCCACGCCCGGTTGCCTACCGGGACGCCGGCCGACGCCTGGATTCGTAGCGCCGGGCTCTGCCCGGCCGCTCTTGCCCTTCGTGCAGCCGGGCAGAGCCCGGCTCTACCGACATGGTGTGTCGCGTTCGTCGCAGAAATGGGAGTTGTTGCAGAGGATGCTTTTCGCGTGATCGGTAGCGTGATGGCTACACAGGCGCGGGGAGATCGATGTGACGCTGATGCATGTGCTGGGTGGGCTGTCGCTGCTCATCCTTGTCGCGGTATCGACGATGATCAGGGCGGGAATCGGGTTCGAGCATGGGGATGGGGCGACCGGGCAGGAGGAGGCCGAGGTCGATGCGACTGAGGAGATGGCGGAGCCGCCGCTGGATCCGGTGGCAACGTTGGGACCAATCCATTTCGGGCCGTTGCTGGATCGCATGCGGCCCTGACGCGCATCCATGAAAAAAGCCCCGCAATGCGGGGCCTTTTCTGTTTCGACAGCCGCGCCGATCAGCGCTTCATCGAACCGAAGAACTCGTCGTTGGACTTGGTGTTCTTCATCTTGTCCAGCAGGAACTCCATCGCAGCGATTTCGTCCATCGGGTGCAGCAGCTTGCGCAGGATCCAGATCTTCTGCAGCAGCTCCGGCTCGATCAGCAGGTCTTCGCGGCGGGTGCCGGAACGGTTGATGTCGATGGCCGGGTACACGCGCTTTTCAGTGATGCGACGGTTCAGGTGCACTTCGCTGTTGCCGGTGCCCTTGAACTCTTCGTAGATCACTTCGTCCATCTTGCTGCCGGTGTCGACCAGCGCAGTGGCGATGATGGTCAGGCTGCCGCCTTCCTCCACGTTGCGCGCGGCACCGAAGAAGCGCTTCGGGCGGTGCAGGGCGTTGGCGTCCACGCCGCCGGTGAGCACCTTGCCGGAGCTGGGCACCACGTTGTTGTAGGCGCGTGCCAGGCGGGTGATCGAGTCGAGCAGGATCACCACGTCCTTCTTGTGTTCCACCAGGCGCTTGGCACGCTCGATCACCATTTCGGCAACCTGCACGTGACGGGCGGCCGGCTCGTCGAAGGTGGAGCTGATGACTTCGCCGCGCACGGTGCGCTGCATTTCGGTCACTTCTTCCGGGCGCTCGTCGATGAGCAGCACGATCATGTGCACTTCCGGATGGTTGGTGGTGATCGCCGTCGCCACCTGCTGCATCATCATCGTCTTACCGGCCTTCGGCGGAGAGACGATCAGCGCACGCTGGCCCTTGCCCTGCGGCGCCATCAGGTCGAGGATGCGGCCGGTGATGTCTTCGGACGAGCCGTTGCCGCGTTCCAGGGTGAAGCGCTTGCGCGGGAACAGGGGGGTGAGATTCTCGAACAGCACCTTGTTCTTGGACGCTTCCAGCGGCTCACCGTTGATGGTGTCCACGATCGACAGCGCGAAGTAGCGCTCGCCGTCCTTCGGGAAACGGATGCGGCCGGACAGGTGGTCGCCGGTGCGCAGGTTGAAGCGGCGGATCTGGCTGGGCGAGATGTAGGTGTCGTCCGGGCCGGCCAGGTAGCTGGCTTCGGCCGCGCGCAGGAAGCCGAAACCGTCCGGCAGGATTTCCAGCACGCCGTCGGCGGCAACGCCGTCGCCATGGCGGGTGAGCACCTTGAGCAGGGCGAAGATGACGTCCTGCTTGCGGGCACGGGCCACGCCCTCGGAAATCTGCAGCTGGTCGGCAATGTCCAGCAGCTTCTGCGCCGGCATGCGCTTGAGGTCGCTCAGCGAGTAGACCGGGAAGCCTTCGGGCACGTTGGCCTGCTGGGTACGCACGAACGGCTGCTGCTCGCCATTGTCCTGCGGCATGCCGTCGTCGCGGTAGCCACCGCCGCCGCCGCCGCGATTGCGGTCGCGGTCACGGCGATTGCGGAAGCGGTCGCGGCGGTTGCCCTGGCCTTGGCCCTGGTTCTGGCCGCCCTGGTTCTGGCCCTGCTGGTACGGGTTCTGCCCGCCCTGCTGGTTGTTGTTGTTGTTGTTGTTGTTGTTGCGCTGGCCGCCGTCGCCGGCGTCCTGGCCACCGCCTTGCGGGGCCGGGGCATCGCCGCTGGACGCGGCCGGTGCCGGAGGTGCCTGCACAGGTGCCGGAGCAGCCGGCGCCGGCGCGGCGGGCGCGGCAGCCAGGGGCAGGGCGTTCTGGGCGGGGGTGGACCCGGTGTCGGCGCTGGGAGCAGCGGCCTTGGCGACGCGCGGCTTGCGCACGCGCTTCTCGGCGGGCGCGTCGGCGCTCCCGGGTTCGGAAGTAGTGATATCGGACAAGTGCTGAATTCCTCGCTGGAAGGTGCGAGCGCCCGGCAGGGCGGCGAACGTTGGGAAGGGATTCTGGAAAGAAACGTCGTCCAGAAGATGCGGCACGCGAATGCGGCCGGATGTGCCGACACTAACACCGGCTCGCGGCGGCGCGCAAGCCGGGTGGGGCAGGGTCATTCATGCGGGCGTGGGGCCCGCGGGGGCAGCCGGTCGTGGCCGGCTGCCGGGGTGGATCAGGCCAGGGCCCGGTCGATCAGGCCCGCCAGCTGGGCCTTGCCCACTGCGCCGATCTGCTCACCGACCTTCTCGCCGTCCTTGAACACCACCAGGTACGGGATCGAACGGACGTGGTACTTGGCGGCCAGGGCGCGGCTCTGGTCCACGTTGACCTTCACGATCTTGGCGCGGCCGTCGTAGGCGTCGGCCAGTTCGTCCAGGGCCGGGGCAATCATCTTGCACGGGCCGCACCACTCGGCCCAGAAATCGACCAGGACCGGTTCCTTGGAATTCAGTACGGTGCTATCGAAGTCGGCGTCGCCGACGTGTACAACCTTGTCGCTCATCTTGGTCTCTCGTTTTGGAGTGCACCTGGACGTGGCCATTCAAGGCCTCATCCGCTCTGCTGCCTCGTTCCCCCTGGGGTCGCCGGCGGTGCGCCCGATGGATGCCTGGACGCTCACGGCCGGCAGTGTACCCCTATCGTCGCGGGGTGGCAGGTGCCGGTTGGAAAGATTTGTCCTGTGACAGTCGTCGCGCTTTGCCGGGGTTGGCTCTAGCTATGTGGGGGGTGGGTTTGGCGGTTCCAGCCTGGTGGAGGCCGGCGTTCAACTGGGGGTTGGGGGAATGAAGAGGCCGGCTTCGGGGGATTTCCGTGGGACACGCGTGGCGTGTCGCTACGCGGGATGGACGCCCGACGACAGGTTTGATTTCGTCGCAATGGGCTGTGCGACGGGGTGGGCCGGTATCCGGGCGGGTTTGCGCTAAACTGGGTCATTGTGCGGTGCCCCGGGACCCGGTTGGGTCCGGCCTCCGCCTTCCCCGGCGCAGGGCCCGCAGTGGCGACGGTGCCCCCCAAGATTGCAAGCCACCCGCTCTTCGTCGGCTGGCCTTACCAAGACGGACTCATGAGCGACAAACCGCTGACCGATTTGACATTCTCCTCCTTCGAGCTGCATCCGGCCCTGCAGGCTGGCCTTGAAGGCGCTGGTTTCACCCGCTGCACCCCGATCCAGGCGCTGACCCTTCCGGTGGCATTGCCCGGCGGCGACGTCGCCGGCCAGGCACAGACCGGCACGGGCAAGACCCTGGCGTTCCTGGTGGCGGTGGTGAACCGCCTGCTGACCCGCCCGGCGCTGGCCGACCGCAAGCCGGAAGATCCGCGCGCGCTGATCCTGGCGCCGACCCGTGAACTGGCCATCCAGATCCACAAGGACGCGGTGAAGTTCGGTTCGGAGCTGGGCCTGCGCTTCGCGCTGGTCTACGGCGGCGTGGATTACGACAAGCAGCGCGAACTGCTGCAGCAGGGCGTGGACGTCATCATCGCCACCCCGGGCCGCCTGATCGATTACGTCAAGCAGCACAAGGTGGTTTCGCTGCACGCCTGCGAGATCTGCGTGCTCGATGAAGCCGACCGCATGTTCGACCTGGGCTTCATCAAGGACATCCGCTTCCTGCTGCGCCGCATGCCGGAGCGCACCACGCGCCAGACCCTGCTGTTCAGCGCCACGCTCAGCCACCGCGTGCTGGAGCTGGCCTATGAGCACATGAACGAGCCGCAGAAGCTGGTGGTGGAAAGCGAGTCGATCACCGCCGCACGGGTGCGCCAGCGCATCTACTTCCCGGCCGACGAAGAGAAGATCCCGCTGCTGCTGGGCCTGCTGTCGCGCAGCGAAGGCGCGCGCACCATGGTGTTCGTCAACACCAAGGTGTTCGTCGAGCGCGTGGCGCGTTCGCTGGAGAAGGCCGGCTACCGCGTCGGCGTGCTGTCCGGCGACGTGCCGCAGAAGAAGCGCGAGAGCCTGCTCAACCGCTTCCAGAAGGGCCAGCTGGAAATCCTGGTGGCCACCGACGTGGCCGCGCGCGGCCTGCACATCGACGGCATCAAGTACGTCTACAACTACGACCTGCCGTTCGACGCCGAAGACTACGTGCACCGCATCGGCCGTACCGCCCGCCTGGGCGAGGAAGGCGATGCGATCAGCTTCGCGTGCGAGCGCTACGCGATGGGCCTGCCGGACATCGAGGCCTACATCGAGCAGAAGATCCCGGTCGAAGCGGTCACCAGCGAACTGCTGACCGCGCTGCCGCGCCCCGAGCGCGCGCCGCTGCCGGAAGGCGAGGCCGACGACAACGAGAGCGTGGGCCAGATCTTCCGCGAGGCGCGCGAAGCGCGTGCCGCCGAAGAACAGCGCCGTGGCGGCGGCAGCAGCCGCGGTGGCAAGCCCTCCGGTGGCCGTGGCGAACGCCGTGGCCCGGGCGAGCGCAGCAGCGATGGCAAGCCGCGCCGTGAGCGCAAGCCGCGCGTGGAAGGCGAGCAGCCGGCCACCGAAGGCGCGCCGAAGCCGCAGCAGCCGGCGCAGGCCGGTGCCCCCTCCGCCGCCAACAGCCCGGCAGTGGAAGGCGAGCGCGCACCGCGCAAGCGCCGTCGTCGTCGCCACGGCCGTCCGGTCGAAGGCGCAACCGCCGAAGGCGGCGCTGGCCAGCCGGTGACGCCGGTGCAGGTCACCGCCAGGTCGATGCGCAACCCGGCACCGGCTGCGGACCCGGGCGCTTCGTTCCTGACCCGCATCGGCCGCAAGATCCGCCGCATGCTCTCGGGCAGCTGACCGATCAACGGTGGTGCCCAACGGTTGGACGGGCGCCACCGCATCCCCACGCCGTCGCCTCGCTCCTGCATAATCGGGGAATGAGCGTCCTGCGTTTTGACAATGTCAGCAAACACTATGCGGGCGGCCACCAGGCACTGGTGGACGTCAGCTTCGAAGTTGCGCCCGGCGAAATGCTGTTCGTTACCGGGCACTCCGGTGCCGGCAAGAGCACGCTGCTCAAGTTGATCCATCTCGACGAGCGGCCCAGCCGTGGCGCGGTGGTGTTCGACGAACGCAACCTGCTCAAGGTGCGCGGCGGCGACATCCCGCATCACCGTCGTGCGGTCGGCGCGGTCTACCAGGACCACCGCCTGCTGATGGACCGCAGCATCGCCGAGAACGTCGCGCTGCCGCTGATCCTGCGCGGTACCCGGCGCGGCGACATCGGCAAGCGGGTGCGCTCGGTGCTCGAACGCATGGGACTGGGACACCGCGAAAAAGCGCTGCCTTCGCAGATCTCGGCCGGTGAGCAGCAGCGCGTCGGCATCGCCCGTGCGATCGTCGGCGAACCCAAGCTGCTGGTCGCCGACGAACCCACCGGCAACCTCGACCCGACCCTGGCTGCGGAAATCATGGCGCTGTTTGCCGAACTGCCTGCGCGCGGCACCAGCGTGCTGGTGGTCAGCCACGACCTGGCGCTGCTGCGCGCCATGCGCAAGCGCGTGCTGATCCTGGACCACGGCAAACTGATCGACGACATCTCGCCGCAGGACCTGGCCGAATGAGTACCGCCACCAACAAGGAAGCCGCCGCGCCGTCGCGGCTGGGCGTGTGGCTGCACCACCACGGCCACAGCGTGGTGTTCAGCCTGGGCCGCGCCTGGCGCAAGCCGTGGGCGACCCTGCTGACCATCATGGTGATGGCCCTCGCGCTGGCCTTGCCGCTGGGCCTGTCGATCGCGCTGGACAACCTCAAGCATTTTGCCGGCAGCGTGCAGCAGTCGCGCGACATCAACCTGTTCCTGAAAACCGACGTGGACGCCGCCGCCGCGAAGCAGGTGGCCGACACCCTGCGCGGCCGTGCCGACGTGGCCGGCGTGACCCTGCGTTCGCCGGACGAAGGCCTGGCCGAACTGCGCGACAGCGCGGGCCTGGGCGAGGCGATCGATGCACTGCACGACAATCCGCTGCCGTCGCTGCTGATCATCACCCCGGCCAACGGCACCGACGACGCGCGCCTGGCGCAGTCGCTGGAAGGCCTGCCGCAGGCCGACCTGGTGCAGCACGACGCGCTGTGGCGCAAGCGCCTGGACGCCTGGCTGGGCTTCGGCACGCGCCTGGTGCAGGTGCTGTCGGTGCTGCTGGGCCTCGGTGCGGCGCTGGTGGTCGGCAACACGGTCCGCCTGGACATCCAGGCACGCCGCGATGAGATCGGCGTGCTGCAGCTGCTGGGCGCCAGCGACGGCTTCATCCGCCGCCCGTTCCTGTACCTGGGCGCGTGGTATGGCCTGGGCGCCGGCGCGCTGGCGCTGGCACTGGTCGGCGGAGCCGGCCTGGCCCTGCGCCCGCCGCTGGCCGCGTTGTCGCAAAGTTATGCCAGCCCGTTCGTGCTGCACGGGCTGGACCTGCTGCATTCCTCGCTCGTGCTGGTCGGCACCGTAGTGCTGGGCTGGCTGGGCGCGTGGCTGGTGACGGGACACTTCCTGCGCCAGACCCGTCCGACCGAAACCTGAAGGCCCATCCTGCATGCGTCCGCAAGTATTGAAGCACCTGGTCGATGACGCGCCGCGCGTCATGGTGGTCGATGGTTCCAAGCTGGTCCGCAAGCTCATCGCCGACGTGCTGCAGCGCGAACTGCCGGCCGTGGAAGTGGTGGGCTGCGCCAGCATCGAAGACGCGCGCATGGCGCTGGAGGCCGGTCCGGTCAACCTGGTCACCACCTCGCTCACGCTCAGCGACGGCGACGGCCTGGCGCTGGCGCGGCTGGTCCGCGAAACCGCCGGCCAGGCCTATGTGCCGGTGATCGTGGTCTCCGGCGACGCCCAGCAGCACCTGGAGCAGCGCCGCTTCACCGACTACGTCACCGACTATTTCGACAAGGCGCTGGGGCATGAGGCGCTGGCGACCTTCATCCGCGGCTATGTGCAGCCGGAAACCATTCCCGGCGCCACCATCCTGTATGTGGAAGACAGCCGCGTGGTCGCCGAGGCGACCAAGCGCATGCTCGAGCGCCAGAGCCTCAACGTGCTGCACGTGATGACCGCCGAAGAGGCCTTCGCGCTGCTGACCGCCGAATCGCTGGGCCGCAGCAGCCACCGCATCGACCTGGTGCTGACCGACGTGACCCTCAAGGGCGAGCTCAGTGGCCTGGATGTGGTCGAGCGCGTGCGCGTGGACTTCGGTTACGGCAAGCGCCGCCTGCCGGTGCTGGTGATGACCGGCGACGGCAATCCGCTGAACCAGTCCAGCCTGCTGCAGGCCGGGGCCAACGACCTGGTGCAGAAGCCGATCGAAGAGCGGCTGCTGGTGACCAAGGTGCTGTTCCAGCTGCGCCTGGCCCGCCTCAACGAAAAACCGATGGTGCGATGAACGACGACGTACAGGCGGGCATCCAGCTCGAACCCAGCTGGAAGGCCCGTATCGGCGATTACCTGCTGCGCCCGGAGATGCGTGAGCTTGCGGCCTACCTGCGCCAACGCAAGGCGGCCGGGACGCATGTATTCCCGCCAGGCCCGCAGATCTTCGCCGCCTTCGACGCCACCCCGTTCGAGCAGGTCAAGGTGGTCATCCTCGGCCAGGACCCGTACCACGGGGCAGGGCAGGCGCATGGCCTGAGCTTCTCGGTGATGCCCGGCGTACCGGTGCCGCCGTCGCTGCTGAACATGTACAAGGAGCTGGAATCGGACCTGGGCCTGCCGCGTCCGGACCATGGCTGCCTGTTGCCGTGGGCGCAGCGCGGCGTGCTGCTGCTCAACGCGGTGCTGACCGTGGAAGAAGGGCAGGCCGGTGCGCACCAGAAGCGTGGCTGGGAAGGATTCACCGACCACGTGGTGGAGACCCTCAACCGCGAGCGCGAGGGGCTGGTGTTCCTGCTCTGGGGCAGCTACGCGCAACAGAAGGGCAAGGTCATCGACACCGCCCGCCATCGCGTGCTCAAGGCGCCGCACCCGTCGCCGCTGTCGGCGCACCGCGGCTTCCTGGGCTGCGGGCATTTTTCCGCAGCCAACGAGTACCTGGAGCGACGCGGCCTGGGCCGCGTCGACTGGTCGTTGCCGCCACGGGCGGCGCTGGACCTGGCTATACCCCCAGCATCTCGATGATGGCGTGCGCCATCCGGCGCTTGCGCGGCGGCAGGCGCCGCACCAGCGACAGGATGTTGCCTTCCAGGTCGTTCTGCACGTAATCCGCATTCGGCTGCACGGTGCCGTGCAGGCCGTCACCGTCGGGTTTGGCACATCCCCTTCCGGTTGCCAGCCACTCGAACCGTACGCGGGTGACCACGGCAATCTGTGCCAGATGCGTCACGCTGGGGGTAGTGCCCTCCTTTCGCTCCCACTGCGCGACCGCACTGCGTTTTACACCGGTTTCCAGGGCCAGCTGCGTCTGTGAAAGCCCTGCAGTGGTCCGTGCTGCTCGAATTCGATCCGACATCGACAGCATTGAAATCTCTCCCTTGCGTGTCCTTTCTGCGATGGGTAGTTATCGATACTAACCGGGCAGCGATTCTTTTTTCCGAATGTACAGAATCGCTGTCCGTGTCTGCCGCTCAAGGGTTTCCCATCTTTTCTCCCGTGAACGTCAGTACTGCTAACTGCGGTCTTCACAAAACCTTGTTTGCGTCAATCCGTTCGCCGACGTAATTAATTGTGAAACCGGCCACACATCGCCGGCAATTCAAAAAACGTCGAAAAAAGCAGGTCTGCATGGATCCCATGGTTGGTTCGCCAACCGTGCGGGAGCAATGCAGCTCGGCGCAGGGGGACGGAAAATGGATAATGTTTCAGGCGTGAATATTGTGTCAGGACGATTCAGGTTTGCGAAATTCGGCCTGCTGTTTGTGATGTTCCTCTCATTATTCGGCGGAGTTTCCTCCGTGAAGGCGCAGGATGCGTGCACGGCCAACGGCGCCTGCGTTTCGGCCGGCCCGCGGCTGGTCCAGGTAAGCAGCGCGGAGAGCCCCGTGCTGAATCTGCTGTTTTCCACGCTGCTGCCTGGTACGAATATCAATCTAACAGCGCTCGACTGGAACAGCCTGGCCGCTGCCGATGTAAATCTGAATGCGTTACTTACCCAACTTAATGGGGGAGTTGTCGTAAGTGACCCAAGTCAGGTGCTCAATGCGAACATCACCCTGGCCCAGCTGCAGGCCGCGCTGGTCTCGGTGCTGCAGGCCGACGGCCAGACCGCTGCCGCCAATGCGCTGAACCTGCTCACCCCCTCCATCGGTGGCCTCACCGGCAATATCCGCCTCGCCGACCTGCTGCAGGTGAGCCTGCCGCCCGGATCGCTGGCCAACGTCAACCTGGACGTGCTCGACCTCATCACCGGCGGCGTGCAGCTGTACAACTTCCGCAACGTGGTGACCACGCCCACGCCGGTGACCCTGACTACCGCGCAGCTTGCCCCGCTCGGACTCGGTGGCCTCGCCAACGTCCGCATCTGGGCACAGGTGGTGGAACCGCCCACCTACAACTGCGGCCCGGTCGGCACCGGCTTCCACAGCGCCGCGATCCGCCTGAAGCTCGACTTCGACGTCGCCCAGGGCCTGACCCTCGCGCCGCTCGTGTCCGCGCTCAACGGGCTCAACATCGGCGGCCTGGTCTCGCTGGCCGGCACCAACATCACCGCCTCGCTGTTGCACCTTTCGGTGTATGCCGACATCGCACGTGCCGAAGGCACCATCAACGCCGTCAACCTGGCCAGCAACGCCGTCACCCTGCAGGCGCGCCCGGGCCTGGTCAACCTGTACATCGGCACCATCGCCGACGCGGTGTTCTTCAACCGTACCGCCGTACTGACCCCGGCCAGCGTCACCCCGATCACCGCAACGTCGCTGGCGGTGACGGTGGGCGTCAACCTGCTTGCTGGCCTGAGGGTGGCCGATGTGGACATACCGCTTGCCGTGTCGCTGCGCGCGGTCGCCACCGCGACACCGTCAACGCAGTCCGTGGTGTTCACCGGGCCATTCAAACAGACCCGCACGCTCACAAGCGGGACCGTAAGCGCCACTGCGCTGGTCACCTCCCTGGTCAACTCTTTGGAACTGCAGATCACCAGCGGTACGCCGGTGGTGCGCCTGGTCAACAACCTGATCGTGCTGCCACTGCCGGTAGGCAACATCGTGAACGCCGTCGTGGGCAGCCTGCTGCAGACCCTGCGTCCGGTGGTTACTGCCGTGGTTGCGCCGGTGCTGTCGGCGGTGTTGGGGGGCGTGGTCGACAACCTGCTGGGCCTGCTCGGCATCCGCATCGGCCAAGCCGTGTTTACCGTGGAAAGCATCTCGCAGAGTTGCGCGGCCACCGTGCAGCTGGTCAAGACACTTGCGCCTACCACCGACACCGGGGTGTTCAACCTCAGCGTCGCGCAGGGCGCCACCGTCCTGGCCAGCGTTGCCAACGTCGGCAACAACGGTGCGACCACGGCAGTGGTGACCGCACCCGGCACGATCTACACGCTGGCCGAAACCGCCGGTACCGCAACCGTACTGAGTCGCTACGCCAGCACCTGGGAATGCAAGGACCAGGCGGGCACCACGCTGACCAGCGGCACCGGGCAGAACTTCACCTTCACCTCGCCGGCGTTGTCCGCGCAGCCGCTCAACGTTGTCTGCCGGATCACCAACCGCACGCGACAGGCCGATCTCTCGATCACCAAGTCCGATGGCAGCGGAACCTACACGCCAGGCGGTACGGCCAGCTACGTCATCACGGTCAGCAATGCGGGGCCCGATGCGGTAACCGCCGCGCAGGTCGCCGACACCCTCCCGGCCGGGGCCACGTTGAGCGCGCCGTGGACCTGCTCCGCGTCGGCGGGCAGCGCCTGCAGCGCAGCCAGCGGCGGTGCGGCAGGCAGCAACGGAATAAGCCTGGGCGTGGACCTGATCAATGGGGGGACGGCGACGATCACCGTGCCGGTGATCTTCAGCGCGGACCCTGCCGCGTACTAGTCGTCTTCATCCGGCGCGCCGCCGCGGTGGCGCGCCGACAGCAACGTCGCAATGCGTAGCGCGTGGGGAGCCCCCTGCGCGGTGCTATCGAGGATACCTGCATGTCGACCGCCAGCGTTCGCCGCTTCCTTGCCGCACTGCTCATGACCCTGGCTACGGCCAGCGTCCACGCACAGGCGTACCGCAACCCGCTGGTGAACAGCGCCACGGTCACCGCGCCGGCCGACATCTCCGATCCCACTCCGGGCAACAACAGCAGCAGCGACAGCAATACGCTTGCCGCCACCGCGCAACTGAGCGTGATCAAGACCATCACCACGCCTGTGCCGGTCGCCGCTGGCGCGCCGGTCCAATACCGTATCGAAGTACGCAATGCGGGACCGTCCCAGGCGGTGGGCGCGACCCTGTCCGATTCGGTGCCGACGCAACTCACCGGCGTCACCTGGACCTGCGCGCCGGTATCGGCAGCCACCACGTGCAGCGCCGCATCGGGCACCGGCAGCATCAACGTCGGTGTCAACGTCGGCGTAGGGGAGGTCCTGGTGGTGCTGGTCAACGGCGCTGCACCCACCGTGACCCCGGCCACGATCTCGGCCAATGCCGCCACCATCACCGCGCCGCCCGGCACCACCGATCCAACCCCGGGCGACAACACCGGGACCACGCCGACCATTCCGGTGCAGGCCGCCGCCATCGTCGCCAACAACGACGATTACAGCGCCACGCCGGTGGCGCCGGGGGCCGGTGGCACCACGCCGCGCGTGTTCGCCAACGATACTCTGGGCGGTGCCGCATTCGCCGATGCAGCCGTGGTCGCGACGCTGACCACGGCGCCTGCGGGCTACGCGATCAACGCCAACGGCACCATCAGCGTGCCGGCCACGGCCGCCGCCGGCCCGGTCGCGCTCACTTACCAGATCTGCGAGGCCGCCTCGCCGAGCAACTGCGCCAGTGCCAACGTCGCGTTGATCGTCAGCCCCAACGCGGTGGACGACAGCGTTGCCGTCCAGGCCGGCCAGGCCGTCAACGCGGACGTCAGCAGCAACGACAACTCCGTTGCCGGCGCCACCTTCGCGCAGGCCGGCGCCGCCCCCACCCAGGGCAGCGTGGTGTTGCAGTCCACCGGTGCATTCACCTACACCGCCAACGCGGGGGCCGCCGGAACCGATACGTTCGCCTACCAGCTGTGCCTGCCCGCGCCCAATGGCAGCGTGTGCGACACCGCCACGGTCACCGTCAACCTCACCGCCAACGTCATCGACGCCGTCAATGATGACTTCACCACACCGGCGATCCCGGCGGCGTCGGGTGGCACCACCAGCACCAGCGTACTTGCCAACGACACGTTCAACGCCACCCCTGTGTCGTCCGCCAACCTGACCACCACCCTGATCACGGCACCGGCCGGTTACACCCTGGATGCAGCGGGGCTCATCAGCGTGCCGGCCAATGCCGTGGCCGGTCCGGTCAGCCTGGCCTACCGCATCTGCGTGACTGCCGCACCCACGCTGTGCGACACCGCCAGCGTGCAGCTGGTGGTGGCACCGGATGCGGTCGACGACGCCGTCACCACGCCCGGCGCCGGGCAGCCGGTGTCGGGCAACGTCGGCAGCAACGACAACACCCCCGCCGGCTCGGCATTCACCGCCAGCGGTGCTGCGCCGACCAAGGGCAGCGTCACCGTCAATGCGGAGGGTTCCTTCACCTACACGGCCGCTGCCGGTGCCACCGGAACCGACACGTTTGGCTACCAAGTGTGCCTGCCGAGTCCCGCCGGGGTCTGCGACACCGCGCTCGTAACGGTGACCTTGGGCGCGAATGCGCTGATGGCCAACGATGACCTGTTCCCGACGCCGGTGTCGGCGCTGACCGGCGGCAGCACGCCCAGCGTGCTTGGCAACGACACGCTCAACGGCGTCGTGGTCACCCCGGGCACCGTCACCGCCACCCTGCAGGGCGGCGTGGCCGGGTACACGCTGGATGCGTCCACCGGTGTGATCACGGTGGCGGCTGGCGTGCCCGCCGGTGCCACCGCGCTCAGCTACCAGCTGTGCGAAAACGCGGTGCCGGCCAACTGCAGCACCGCCAATGTGCAGGTGCTGGTCAGCCCGCCGGCGCAACCGGACACGTTCAATGTGCAGTCCGGGCAGGCGGTCAACGGCAACGTGGGCACCAACGATGCGCCGCCGACCGGCGCGGTGTTCGCCGCGCTCACCCAGCCGACCGTGGGCACGCTGGTGTTCAACGACGACGGCACCTTTACCTACACCTCGCCTGCTGGCAGCACCGGCAGCAACAGCTTCACCTACCAGGTCTGCCTGCCTGCGCCGAACTCGGCGGTATGCGCATCCACCACCGCCACGCTGGTGATTGCGGCCAACACGGTCGACGCGGTGGACGACCCGTTCAGCACCCCGGCGATCTCGCCGGTTACCGGCGGCAGCACGCCATCGGTGCTGGGCAATGACCTGTACAACGGCGCGCCTGCCGCCGCCGCCCAGGTTACGCTGAGCCTGGTCAATGCACCGCCGCCGGGCTACACGATTACCAGTGCCGGCGTGATCAACGTACCTGCTGGTGCCGCTGCAGGCGCGGTCAGTCTCACCTATGAGCTGTGCGAAGCGGGTACCACCAGCAACTGCGACACGGCGCAGGTGGCATTGCTGATCGCGCCCGCGGCCGCCAATGACACCTACACCACCCCGGCCGGCCAGCCGCTGCCGGGCGATGTCAGCCTCAACGACAACGCGCCTGCCGGTTCCACCTACAGCGTGCTGACGCCCCCGGCGGCGGGCAGCTTCGTGCTGCAGGCCGATGGCACCTTCGTCTACACCCCGGCCGGCGCCGGTGCGCAGACGCTGCAGTACCAGGTCTGCCTGCCCGCACCTGACGCTGGCACCTGCGCTACCGGCACGGTGAACATCACCGTCATTGCCAACACCCTGGATGCGCTGGACGACAACTTCCGTACACCGGCCTTCGCGCCGGGCGTCGGTGGAAGTACGCCCAGCGTGTTGGGCAACGACACCTTCAACGGTGCAGCGGCCAATCCGCTGCAGGTCACCGTGAACCTGGTCGGCGCGCCGACGGGCTTCAGCATGGATGCGGCCGGTGTGATCAACGTGGCCAGCTTCGCCCCGGCCGGCGCTACTACGCTCACCTACCAGCTGTGCGAACTGGGCTCCACCACCAACTGCGACACCGCTGCGGTGCAGGTGCTGATCGCGCCGGATGCGCTGGACGACAGCGTCGCGGTCACCGGCACGCAGCCGGGCAGCTTCAACCTGGCCGCCAACGACAACGTGCCAGCCGGCGCCACCTTCACCGTGACTCTGGCCCCGACCAAGGGCACCGGCGTGCTCGCGGCCGACGGCACCCTGCAGTACACCGCGACTGCCGGCCAGAGTGGGGCGGACACGCTCACCTACCAGGTCTGCCTGCCGTCGCCGGATGGCGCTGTCTGCGACAGCGCGCAGGTGGCGATCAGCATCGCCGCCGCCGCACTGGTCGCGGTCAACGACGATTACAGCGCCAGCCCGATACCGCCCGCCGGTGGAAGCACGCCCAGCGTGCTGCTCAACGACACCTTCAACGGTGCAGCGATCGTCCCGGGCACCACGCCGGTGACCGCATCGCTGACCACGCTGGTGTCGGGTTACAGCATGGCCGCCAACGGCGTGGTCTCGGTGGCTGCCGGCACCCCGCCGGGCTCGGTCGCGCTGAACTACCAGGTCTGCGAAACCGCGTTGCCCGGCAACTGTGCCGCCGCAACCGCGGTGGTGGTGATGAGCCCGGACGCGGTCAACGACGTGCTGCCGGCCACCGCCGGGGCCACCACCGTGCTCAACGTGCTGGCCAATGACCTTGCGCCGGTGTCGCCGGTGGTCACGATCACCGTGGTCCCGGTCGGCGGCAATGCCGTGGTGAACGCCGATGGCAGCCTCAGCTACACCCCCACCGGCCCGTTCGTGGGCCCGGACTCCCTGACCTACCAGCTGTGCCTGCCGGCGCCACATGGCACGGTCTGCGATACCGCCACCGTGGCGATCACGGTCACCGCGACCACGCTCACCGCCGCCAACGACAACTACACCGCCACCCCGATCGCGCCGGCGGCCGGTGGCAGTACCGCCAGCGTGCTGCTCAACGACACGTTCAACGGTGCGGCCATCGTGCCGGGCACCACGCCGGTCACCGCCACGCTGCTCAATGCGGTGCCCGGCTACACCATGGCCCCCACCGGGGTAATCACCGTGGCGGCCGGGACCACGCCTGCAGCGGTGACCCTGGGTTACCAGGTCTGCGAAACCGCTTTGCCGACCAACTGTGCTGCTGCGACGGCGGTGGTCGCGGTCAGCCCGGATGCAGTCGATGACGCGCTGCCGGCCACCGCTGGCACCAGCACCGTGCTCAACGTGCTGGCCAATGACGCGGCACCGCTCAATCCGGTGGTGAGCATTGTCGGCGCACCGGCCAACGGCACCGCCGTGGCCAATGGCGACGGCAGCATCGGCTACACCCCGAACGGTGCCTACACCGGTGCGGACTCCTTTACCTACCAGCTGTGCCTGCCGGTGCCGGGGGCCGGGGTCTGCGACACCGCCACCGTCGCGGTGACCGTCAGCGCCACCACCCTGACCGCCAGCAACGATGACTTCACCGCCACGCCGATCACGCCCGCCACGGGTGGCAGCACCCCCAGCGTGCTGCTCAACGACAGCTTCAGCGGTGCGCCCATCGTGCCCGGCACCACGCCCGTTACTGCAACCCTGTCCACGCCGGTCACCGGCTACAGCATGGCGCCCAACGGTGTGATCACCGTGGCGGCCGGCACCACGCCCGCTGCGGTCACCCTGAACTACCAGGTCTGCGAAAACGCAGTCCCGACCAACTGTGCCGGTGCCACCGCCGTGGTCGCGGTCAGCCCGGATGCAGTGGCCGACGCTTTGCCCGCCACTGCCGGCACCACCACCGTACTGAACGTGCTGGCCAATGACACCGCGCCGGTCAATCCGACGGTGAGCATTGCGGTGGCGCCCACCAACGGGGCCGCTACGGTCAATGGCGACGGAACCGTCAGCTACACGCCCACTGCCGGCTTCACCGGCCCGGACACCTTCACCTATCAGCTCTGCCTGCCAGCGCCCGGCGCGGCGGTGTGCGACACCGCCACGGTCAACGTGACGGTTGGTACCAGCAGCATCACGGCAACCGCCGACGACTTCACCGGTACGCCCGTTGCACCCGCCGCCGGTGGCACCACCGCCAGCGTGCTGCTCAACGACACCTTCAACGGTGCTCCCATCGTGCCCGGCACCACCGCCGTGAGCGCGACCCTGCTCACCCCGGTGACCGGCTACAGCATGGACGCCAACGGCGTGATCACCGTCGCGCCCGGCACCGTACCCGCTGCAGTCACGCTGAACTACCAGGTCTGCGAGAACGCGGTGCCCACCAACTGTGCCGGGTCCAGCGTGGTCGTTGCGGTCAGTCCCGATGCAGCCGACGATGCCTTGCCGGCCACCGCCGGTACCACGACGTTGTTCAACGTACTGGCCAACGACACCGTGCCGACCAATCCGACCGTCACCGTCAGCGTGGCGCCTGGCAACGGCAGTGCCGTGGCCAACCCCGACGGCACGATCAGCTACACCCCCACGCCGGGCTACACCGGTCCGGACACGCTCACCTACCAGGTCTGCCTGCCGGCGCCGGGTGCCGCAGTGTGCGATACCGCCACGCTGACCATCACCGTCAGCGCCACCACGCTGGCCGCCACCGCCGACGACTTCACCGCCGCGCCGATTGCGCCGGCCAGCGGTGGCAGCACCGCCAGCGTCCTGCTCAACGACACCTTCAACGGTGCGCCGATCGTGCCGGGCACCACGCCGGTGGCGGCGTCCCTGGTCACGCCGGTCGCGGGCTACAGCATCGCCCCCGATGGTGTGGTCACGGTTGCAGCCGGTACTTCCCCGGCCGCAACCACGCTCAACTACCAGGTCTGCGAAGTCGCGGTGCCGACCAACTGCGCGCAGTCCACCGCGGTGGTTGCGGTCAGCCCGGTGGTCGTCGATGACACGCTGAACGCCGCGGCCGGTGCCACCACCGTGCTCAGCGTGACCAGCAACGACACCCTGCCGGCCACGCCGACCCTGAGCCTCCCGGTCGCGCCGACCAACGGCACGGCCGTGTTCAACCCCGACGGCACCATCAGCTACACCCCCAACGCCGGCTACACCGGTCCGGACAGCTTCACCTACCAGGCCTGCCTGCCGACGCCTGCCGCCGCTGTGTGCGATACCGCGACCGTGACCCTCACCATTGCGGCCACCAGTGTCGCCGCGACCAACGACGACTTCACCGCTGCCCCGATTGCACCGTCCACGGGCGGCACTACCGCCAGCGTGCTGCTCAACGACACCTTCAACGGTGCACCGATCGTGCCGGGCACGACGCCGGTGACCGCCACGCTGCTCGCGCCGGTCGCGGGCTACGGCATGGGCGCCGACGGCGTGGTGACGGTTGCGCCGGGTACTACGCCGGCGGCCACCACCCTGGGCTACCAGGTGTGCGAGACCGCCGTGCCGACCAACTGCGCGCAGGCCGCCGCAGTGGTCGCGGTGAGTCCGGTCGCTGCCGATGACACGCTGTCGGCCGGTGCAGGCGCCACCACGGTGCTCAACGTCACCGCCAACGACACGCTGCCGCTCAACCCGGTCATCACCGTTCCGGCGGCACCGACCAACGGCACCGTTGTCGTCAACGGCGACAACACCATCAGCTACACCCCGAATGCCGGTTTCAGCGGCAGCGATACCTTCACCTACCAGGTGTGCCTGCCTGCCCCGGGCGCCAGTGTCTGCGACACGGCGTCGGTCAGCCTGACCGTGACCGCCACGTCGCTGGCCGCCGTGGGCGACGACTTCAGTGGCACGCCCATTGCACCTGCCGCGGGTGGAAACACGCCGAGCGTGCTGCTCAACGATACGTTCAACGGAACGCCCATCGTGCCGGGCACCACGCCGGTGACCGCCACGCTGGTGACGCCGGTTGCGGGCTACAGCATTGCGTCGACAGGCGTGGTCACGGTGGCGCCGGGAACGCCGCCATCCGCGGTCAACCTTGCGTATCAGGTGTGCGAGAACGCCCAGCCCACCAACTGTGCCCAGGCGACTGCGCTGGTCGCGGTGCGGCCCGACGCGGCCGATGACAGTCTGTCCGCCGGCGCTGGCACCACCGTGCTCAACGTGGCCGCCAACGACACGCTGCCCGCCAACCCGGTGATCACGGTCCTGGCCCCGCCGAGCAATGGCGTTGCCCTGGTCAACGGCGACAACACCATCAGCTACACGCCCAATTCGGGCTTTACCGGCAACGACAGTTTCACCTATCAGGCGTGCCTGCCCGCACCCAATCTCAATGTGTGCGATACCGCCTCGGTCGCCGTTGCAGTGA
This sequence comes from Stenotrophomonas aracearum, assembly GCF_031834615.1. Classification (NCBI taxonomy): domain Bacteria; kingdom Pseudomonadati; phylum Pseudomonadota; class Gammaproteobacteria; order Lysobacterales; family Lysobacteraceae; genus Stenotrophomonas; species Stenotrophomonas aracearum. The sequence goes on along the minus strand of NZ_CP115543.1, from coordinate 3,814,461 downwards.
CTGCCAGCACCTTGGACGCGGTGGATGACACCCTCACCAACGTGCCGGCCACCGGTACGCTCGGCGTGGTCAACGTCCTCGCCAACGACACCTTCAACGGCGCCGCGCTGGATCCGGCCACGGTGCAGTTGACCCCCGACAACACCACCGCACTGACCATCCAGCCCAACGGCAGCCTGGACGTGGCGGCCGGTACGCCGGGCGTGACCTACACCACGACCTATCGCATCTGCCAGGTGGCGCAACCTGCGGTATGCGACATCGGCACCGTGTCGGTCACCCTGGCCAGCACGCCGGGCCTGCTCGACGCGGTCGATGACACCGTGGCGAACGTACCGGTCACCGGTGCGGCCGGTGTAGCCAATGTGTTGACCAACGACACGTACAACAACGCGGCACTCGATCCGACCACCGTGGTGCTGACCCCGGCCAACACAGCGGCGATCACCATCCAGCCCGATGGCAGCGTGGATGTGGCGGCCGGTACGCCTGGCACCACCTACACCACTACCTACCAGATCTGCCTGGTGACGCAGCCGGCGGTGTGCGATGTCGGCACGGTGTCGGTCACCCTGGCCAATGCGGGTGTGGTGGTGGCGGCAGACGACAACGTGCCCGATGCACCTCCGGGCGGCGGCAGTGGCCTGGGCAACGTGCTGGACAACGACACGCTCGATGGTGCGCCGGTGGATCCCTCCACCGTGGTGCTCACCCCGGTCAACACGCCCGCGCTGACCATCCAGCCCGACGGCAGCGTGACCGTGGCGCCGGGTACCCCGGGCACGACCTACACCACCACCTACCAGATCTGCCTGGTAGCGCAGCCGACCGTGTGCGACACCGGCACGCTGTCGGTGACGTTGGCCGCTGCGCCCAATGCAATGCCGGTGGCCAGCGACGACCAGGCGACCACCCCGCAAGGCGTTGCGGTGGACGTCCCGGTGCTGGCCAACGACGTTACCAATGGCACGCCGATCAATCCGGACGACGTGGTGGTGACCGTCAGCGCCGCGCCCACGATGGGAACGGCCTCGGTTCTTCCGAATGCCCGGTTGCGCTATGTCCCGATGACCAACTTCAGTGGCACGGACAGTTTCACCTACAGCGTCTGCTCGGAAGCCACGCCGGAGAACTGCAGCAGCGCCACGGTGACCGTGCAGACCGGCCCGAATGACGTGGACGTGGTGGATGAGAACATCACCGTGCTCAGCGGTACCACTACCACGGTTCCGTTGCTGGACAACCTGACCACCAGCGGGGCGACCATCAATCCGGCCTCCATGCGCCTGGGTCGTGCCGCGTCCAGCGGCCGTGCCACCTGCGCGAACGGCGACTGCGTCTACACCGCCTTCGTCGGCTACAGCGGGCTGGACAACTTCAGCTACAACATCTGCGACCGTTCGTTGCCCACGCCGGTGTGCGTGGAAGGCTGGGTCAACGTGGTGGTCACCGCCGATACGATCGTGCTGCGGCTGTCCAAGCAGGCCACCCAGCGCAGCGTGCAGGTGGGCGATGTGGTGCGCTACGTGGTCACCGTGGAAAACATGGGCGACGTCGACGCGCTGGGCGCAACCCTGTACGACACCCTGCCGAGCGGCTTCACCTTCATCCCGGGCAGCCTCGAGGTCCAGGACGCCGACAACGCGGCGCGCGCCAGCGGCATTGCGCCGCTGCGCATCGACGGCGTGGACATCCCGGCCGGTGGCAGCGCCACGCTGGTGTATTACCTGCGCGTCGGCGCCGGCGTGGGCGTGGGCATCCACACCAACCGCATCACTGCCAACGACGTGCTGGGGACGACCATCAGCAACGTGGCCTCTGCCGATGTCGAGGTGATCGGCGACCCGCTGCTGGACGAAAGCCTGGTCATTGGCAGCGTGTTCGACGACCGCAACGGCAATGGCGCACAGGACCCCGGCGAACGCGGCATACCCGGCGTGCGCGTCGTGTCGGTCGAGGGCCTGGTGATCGAAACCGATGCCTGGGGCCGCTACCACCTGGTCGGCATCAACGGCGGCCAGGCGCGCGGACGCAACTTCATCCTGAAGGTCGACCCGACCACGCTGCCGGCCGAGGCGCGCTTCACCACGCGCAACCCGCTGGTACGTCGGATCACCCCGGGGCTGCCGGTGCGCTTCGACTTCGGCGTGGCCATGCCGGACGGACAGCTGGGCGAAGGGCCACCGCAACGTCCTCAACAGGTGCTGGAGGTCGGCGAAGCATTGTTCGTTCCCGGCCAGGCAACGCTCGGTGCAGCCGCCGAGGCGGTGCTGGCGCATGCCGCAAGCACGCTTCAGGCCCAAGGCGGTGGACGGGTCAACGTCGCGAAGGGGCAGGCGACACCCGCGCTTGCCGGACAGCGCGCGGAGGCACTGCGAAACGCACTGCTGCCGCGCCTGCCTGCGGACGTCGCCGCGCACGTGCAGGTCCAGGTGCAGCCCGCTGCACCGGATCGCCCCGCCACCCGTGCGGACCGCTGAGGAGATGACCATGACCACCCAGACCTCACTCAGCGCCCTGATGCTCCTGTTGGTCCTCTGGCTGCCGGCAGCCCAGGCCGAAGCCCAGGTCCAGCAGCCCCAGCCCGCTCCCGAGGTGCCCGCCACGCTGTGCGGCGTGGACGGCTGCCGGCAGGGCAACGACCTGCTGCTTCAGCTGCATCCCGCCGTTGGGCCGGACGCGCCGGTCGCCGAGGCGCCCGGCTCGGTCACGGCCTCGTCCACCGAGCTGCCGGACGGCGCGGTGGTGTGGGCCACCGAAGACCCCGCCCTGTCCGCGCCGGTGCTCAACGTGCAGACCGGTTCGATGGCGCCGTTCGAGAACGGCCGGTTGACCAAGCCGCTGCGCTTCCATGGTTACAACAACTATTCGTCGTTCATAGAACGGCTGGAAGTGGTGATCTACCGCGGCAGCGATACCGATCTGGTCACGCCGCTGGCGCGCATCGACATGCCTGTGGACTACGTGGCCAACACCGAGTGGGATGGCCAGCTGCCCGACAACCTCAACCTGCGTGTGGGCGACGACCTGCAGTACATCGCCCGCGCCTACGGCCGCGACGGTTCCTTCGACGAAACCAGCGTGCAGCGTTTCCAGCTGGTGCTGCCCACCGATTACGAGCGCGGCACCCAACTGGTGCGCGACGACGTGCAGCGTTCGCTGGGCCGCGTGCTCAGTGGCGATGACGCGCAGGCGCAGCAGCTCAGCAACGCCATCTACGGTCAGAACGCGCTGCGCCAGCAGAACATCCCGATCTACGGTTCGCGCGTGCGCATCTACGGGCGTGGCCTCAGCCCGAGCGCGCGGGTGATGATCAACGGGCAGAGCTTCCCGGTGGACCTGGAGCAGAAGTTCGCCGCCGAGTTCCTGGAGCCGATCGGCCAGCACCGTTACAGCGTTCAGGTGGAGGCCTTGGACGCGCCGACCCTGACCCGCACCCTGGACGTGGACGTGACCGGCAGCTACCGCTTCCTGGTGGCGCTGGCCGACGTGACGCTGTCCAGCAACACCGCCAGCGGCAACCTCGACCCGCTCGCGGCCGATCGCGACCAGGACGACAGCTTCCTCAGCGAGGGCCGGCTGGCGTTCTACCTGAAGAGCAAGTATCGCGGGAAGTACCTGGTCACCGCACAGGCAGACACCTACGACCAGGAGCTGAAGCGCCTGTTCGACGGCTTCCTGGATGCCGACGCGCGCGATGTGTTCCGCCGCCTCGATCCGGACCAGTACTACCCGGTGTACGGCGACGATTCGACTACTTACCGCGACGTGGACACCCAGGGCCGGTTGTACGTACGCGTGGACTGGGACCAGAACCAGGCGCTGTGGGGCAACTTCGCCACCGGCTTCACCGGCACCGAATATGGGCAGTACGTGCGTTCGCTGTACGGTGCGGCCGTGAGCTGGCGCTCGCGCGCCACCACCCCGCTGGGCGATCCGCGCTCGCTGCTGAAGGCGTTCGGTTCCGAGGCGCAGTCCGCACTGGGCCACAGCGAATTCCTCGGCACCGGCGGGAGCCTTTACTACCTGCGCCATACCGACCTGCTGCCCGGATCGGAGCAGGTGGTGCTGGAAGTACGCGACCGCACCACGGGGCGTACCGAGGTGCGCACCAACCTGACCCGTGGCGTGGATTACGAGATCAACGAGATCCAGGGCCGCCTGTTCCTGACCCGCGCGCTGGCGCAGATCACCCGCGAGAACGTGCGCACGTTGACCCGCGACACCCCGCTGGATGGCTACGACCAGCTGCTGCTGGTGGACTACGAGTACATCCCGCTCGGCTTCAGTACCGACGACGTCAGCGCGGGCGTGCGCGGCAAGCAATGGTTCGGCGATCACGTCGCGCTGGGTGGCACGTACGTCGACGAGAACCGCAGTGGCGACGACTACAGCCTGATGGGCGCCGACCTGACCCTGCAGGCCGGGCGCGGCACCTACCTGAAGCTGGAACAGACCCGCACCGAAGCCACGGCCGCGCCGATCTTCTACTCGGACAACGGCGGCCTGAGCTTCATCCAGCGCAACCCGGTCAGTCCCGACCGCAAGGGCGACGCGCGTGCGGTGGAAGCGCGTGCCAACCTGCGCGAACTGGGCTGGACAGAACAGGACTGGAGCATGGGCGCGTGGTGGCGCGACGTCGATGCGGGGTTCTCGGTCTCGCGCATGGACAGCGGGCTGGCGCTGGAAGAGTACGGGGCGGAGTTCCTTGGCTACTTCACCGACAACCTCAGCCTGTACGGCCGCTACAGCCGTGCCGAGCGGGGCGAGGTGGCGGTGGAGCAGTCGCAGCTGACGCTGGACTGGCGGCTGGGCAACGACGGCCAGCTCGGCGCCGAGTTGCGTCGGGTGCAGGAGGAAAATGCCGGCGTCGATGTGGCCGGTACGCTGGCGGCGTTGAGCTACCGGCAGCGCCTGGGCGCCAAGTGGGAGCTGTACGGGGTAGGGCAGCTGACCGTGGACGACGACGGCGGCGCCTATGAAGACAACAACCTGGCCACGCTGGGCGCGCGCTATCTGTTCGGAAACCGCTCCAGCCTGGGCGCGGAAGTCAGCAGCGGCAGCCGCGGCGAAGGCGCCAAGCTCGAAGGCGAGTACTGGATGACGCCCGAGCACAGCTTCTACGGCAACTACACCTACAGCACCGACCGGACCACCACCGACCCGCTGTACAACGACACCGGGCTGCAGTCGGGCTGGACGCTGGGCCAGCGCTGGCGGCTGAGCAACCAGGTCAACGTGTTCAACGAAAGCCAGTACCTCAAGGACCGCCGTGACGAGAGTGCGGGGCTGGTCAACACCTTCGGCATGGATTTCTATCCGTCGCAGGGCTGGACGCTGGGCTTCAGCGTGATGGATGGCAACCTGGACGCCACCACCGGCCGGGTAGACCGCCGCGCATACAGCGTCAATGGCGGGCGCACCGACGCCAACACGCAGTGGACCAGCAAGCTGGAGTACCGTCGCGACGAAGGTGCCGAAGAGCGCCGCCAGTGGGTCACCACCAACCGGCTGCTGTACAAGGTCAACGAAGACTGGCGCATCGCCCTGCGCGCCAACTATGCCGACACCGACGATGCGCGCAACCCGCTGGCCGACGCGAAACTGGTCGAGTCCAACCTGGGCTTTGCCTGGCGCCCGCACGACAACACGCGCTGGGCGGCGTTCGGCAAGTACACCTATCTGTATGACGTGGCGTCGCTGGGCCAGGAAGGCGGCAACGTGTACGACCAGAAGTCGCAGATCGTGTCGTTTGAAGGGGTGATGCAGCTGACCGACCGCTGGGAGCTGGCGGCCAAGCTGGCCGGTCGCTGGGGCGACTACCGTACCGGGCGTGGCGAGGGCGCGTGGCTGGACAGTCGGGTCAACTTCTCGGCCCTGCAGCTGCGCTACCGGTTGTTCGCGCAGTGGGAGGCGATGGGCGAGTACCGCTGGCTGGACGTGCGCGAGGGGGGTGACAAGCAGGGCTGGCTGGTGGGGGTGGACCGGCAGGTGGGGCAGAACTTCAAGGTTGGAGCCGGGTACAACTTCACGGAGTTCAGTGATGACCTGACCGAGCTGCGGTATGAGAGCAAGGGCTTCTTCCTGAACCTTTCGGGGTATTACTGTGGGTCCAGGGCTGAACCGGTGGCAACGTTTTCAAGCTGAACGGGCAGCGGGACGTGGGATTGTGCGGCCCAAACCACGCCGTGATGACGCATTTGGCCCTATATCGTTGAATACAAAGGAAATGTTGGCGACACCTGACCACTCGCCAGTGTCACCATTTCCCTGTAGGTTAGAGGGGTGATCCGATCCATCGTTTCATCAGTGAGACGCTGGAACTTTTCCACCCCTTAGCAGTCCAATTCCGTGACTGCTAAAATGCCAACCTATGAGCCAGAACATGTCTACTGCCCTTGTGGCAAACAATCTTCCGATTCCCAGTGCGCTCGGTTCGCTGGACGCCTACATCGGCGCCGTGCACCAGATCCCGGTGTTGACGGTCGATGACGAGCAGGACCTGGCCCGCCGCTTCCGCGACGAGCAGGACCTGGACGCCGCGCGCGAGCTGGTCCATTCCCACCTGCGCTTCGTGGTGCACGTGGCCCGTGGCTACAACGGCTACGGCCTTGCACTGGGCGACCTGATCCAGGAAGGCAACATCGGCTTGATGAAGGCGGTGAAGCGCTTCGACCCGGACATGGGCGTTCGCCTGGTGTCGTTCGCCGTGCACTGGATCCGTGCCGAAATGCACGAGTTCATCCTGAAGAACTGGCGCATCGTCAAGGTCGCCACGACCAAGGCGCAGCGCAAGCTGTTCTTCAACCTGCGCAAGTCCAAGACCCGCCTGGGCTGGATGAACGCGGCCGAAGTCACCGCCGTGGCCAAGGACCTCAACGTGTCCGAGCGCGAAGTGCTCGAAATGGAATCGCGCCTGTCCGGCCGCGATATCGGTTTCGACGCGCCGACCGACGAAGACAACGACCACGCGCCGCCGTCGCCGGCCGCGTTCCTGGTCGCCAACGACGAAGACCCGTCGATGGCCTATGAGCGTGCCGACAGCGAAGACAACCAGCTGCAGCTGCTGCGCGAAGGCATGGCCGAGCTCGACGCCCGCTCGCGCGACATCATCCGTCGCCGCTGGCTGGACGCCGACAGCAAGGTCACCCTGCAGGAACTGGCCGACGAGTACGGCGTTTCCGCCGAACGCATCCGCCAGGTGGAAGCGAACGCGCTGAAAAAGATGAAGGCGCTGTTTACTGCCTGATGCAGGTTCAACGCACGAAACAAAAAACCCGGCAATGCCGGGTTTTTTGTTGTCTGTTCGATCGCAGGGTCAGGCCTGCTCGCGCGCGATCGCACGCCAGCCGATGTCATTGCGATGGAACTCGTGGTCCCACGTGATCTTCGCCACGCCTGCATACGCGTTGGCCTGCGCATCGCCCACGCTGTCGCCCAGCGCCGCCACGCACAGCACGCGGCCACCGGCACTGAGCACGTTGCCCTGCGCGTCCAGTGTGGTGCCGGCATGGAACACCTTGGCGGTGGACGGCACCTGGTCCAGGCCGTGGATCACATCGCCGGTGATCGGCGCTTCGGGGTAGGGCGAGGCCGCCATCACCACGCCCAGCGACGGGCGCGCGTCCCACTGCGCTTCCACCTCATGCAGGCGTACGTCGATGGCCGCTTCGACCAGTTCCACCAGGTCCGACTGCAGGCGCAGCATCACCGGCTGGGTTTCCGGGTCGCCGAAGCGCACGTTGAACTCGATGACCTTCGGCGCGCCGCTGGCATCGATCATCAGGCCCGCATAGAGGAACCCGGTAAACGGAATGCCGTCGGCGATCATGCCCTGCACGGTGGGATTGACCACCTCGCGCATCACCCGCGCATGCACCTCGTCGGTCACCACCGGTGCCGGCGAGTACGCGCCCATGCCACCGGTGTTGGGGCCGGTGTCGCCGTCGCCAACGCGCTTGTGGTCCTGCGAGGTCGCCATCGGCAGCGCGGTGGTGCCATCGACCATCGAGATGAAGCTGGCTTCCTCGCCCTCGAGGAATTCCTCGATCACCACGCGTGCGCCGGCGTCGCCGAAAGCGTTGCCCGACAGCATGTCGCGCACCGCGTCTTCGGCTTCCTGCTGGGTCATCGCCACGATCACGCCCTTGCCGGCGGCCAGGCCGTCGGCCTTGACCACGATCGGCGCGCCCTTCTCGCGAAGGTAGGCCAGCGCCGCGTCCACCTCGGTGTGCACCGCATAGAACGCGGTGGGGATGTTGTGCCGGGCCAGGAAGTCCTTGGCGTAGGCCTTGCTGCCCTCCAGCTGCGCGGCGGCGGCGGTCGGCCCGAAGATGCGGTGCCCGGCAGCGCGGAAGCGATCCACCACGCCCGCCACCAGCGGTACTTCCGGACCTACCACGGTCAGTTCAATGCCTTCTGCTTTCACCAGCTCGAGCAGGCCATCCAGATCGGTGACCTTGATCGCGATGTTGCGGCACTTGGGTTCGTTCGCGGTGCCCGCATTGCCAGGCGCCACCAGCACTTCACTGACACGGGGAGACTGGGCCAGCTTCCAGGCCAATGCATGTTCACGGCCGCCGGAGCCGATGACGAGGATTTTCAAGGCAGTTCTCGCAGCAGAAGGGGGAGAATCAATGACGGAAGTGGCGCACGCCGGTGAACACCATCGCCAGCCCGTGTTCGTCGGCTGCCGCGATGACTTCGGCGTCGCGCATCGAACCGCCCGGCTGGATCACCGCCTTGATGCCGGCTGCGGCAGCAGCGTCGATGCCGTCGCGGAACGGGAAGAACGCGTCGGACGCCATCACCGAACCTTCCACCACCAGGTTCGCATCGGCCGCCTTGATGCCGGCGATGCGCGCCGAGTACACGCGGCTCATCTGGCCGGCACCAACGCCGATGGTGCGGTTGTCCTTTGCGTACACGATGGCATTGGACTTCACGAACTTGGCCACGTTCCAGGCGAACAGCAGGTCAGCGAACTGCTTGTCGGTCGGCGCCACCTTGCTGACCACGGTGAGCTCGTCGCGGCTCATGCCGCGGTTGTCGGCGCTCTGCACCAGCAGGCCCGAACCGATGCGCTTGGTGTCGTAGTTGTTGCGGCCGTCGCCGTGCGGAATGCGCAGCACGCGCACGTTGGCCTTCTTCTGCGCGTATTCCAGTGCGGCCGGCTCGTAGTCCGGCGCGATCAGCACTTCAACGAACTGGCGGTCCAGGATCACCTTGGCGGTGGCTGCATCCAGCGGCTTGTTGAAGGCGATGATGCCGCCGAACGCGCTGGTCGGGTCGGTCGCATAGGCCAGTTCATAGGCATCGCCGTTGCCGGCGCCCACGGCCACGCCGCACGGGTTGGCGTGCTTGACGATGACGCAGGCCGGCGCGTCGAACTGCCGCACGCATTCCCACGCCGCGTCGGCGTCGGCCAGGTTGTTGTAGCTCAGTTCCTTGCCCTGCAGCTGCTGGAACGTGGCCAGCGTGCCCGGAACCGGGTACAGGTCGCGGTAGAACGCGCCGGCCTGGTGCGGGTTTTCGCCGTAGCGCAGGTCCATCACCTTCACGAAGCTGGAGTTCATCTGCGCCGGGAACTCGGTGCGCAGCGGCACGGCCGCGTCGGTCGCGGTGACGGCCGACAGGTAATTGCTGATCGCCGCGTCGTACTGGGCCACGCGGTTGAACGCGGCTACCGAGAACGCGAAGCGCTTGGCGGCCGAGAGCTTGCCATCATTCGCATCGAGCTCGGCCAGCAGTTCCGCATACTGCGACGGGTCGGTGGCTACCGCGACGCGCGCGAAGTTCTTGGCGGCCGAACGCAGCATGGCCGGGCCGCCGATGTCGATGTTCTCCACCGCATCGGCCAGCGAGCAGTCCGCGTTGGCGGTGACGCTCTCGAACGGATACAGGTTCAGCACCAGCAGGTCGATCGGCGCGATGCCGTGTTCGGCCATCACCGCTTCGTCCTGGCCGGCGCGGCCGAGCAGGCCACCGTGTACCAGCGGGTGCAGGGTCTTGACCCGGCCGTCCATCATTTCCGGGAAGCCGGTGACGTCGGCCACGTCCTTGACCGGCAAGCCCGCGTCGCGGATCGCCTTGGCGGTGCCGCCGGTGGAAAGCAGTTCGACGTTGCGCGCAACCAGCGCACGGGCCAGGTCAAGCAGGCCGGTCTTGTCGGAAACGGAAAGCAGGGCCCGGCGCACGGGCAGCAGATCGGAACTCATGGGGGCAGGAGATCGAAGCGGAGCGGGCCCATATTGTAGGCCGTCCCGACCACCCCCGGGCATTACGTGGCGATGCCGTATTCCTTCAGCTTCTTGCGCAGGGTGGCGCGGTGGATGCCCAGCATCGACGCCGCACGGCTCTGGTTGCCTTCGCAGTGGTTGAGCACCTCCACGAACAGCGGGATTTCCATCTCGCGCAGCACGATTTCGTACACGTCATCCGCGTCGCAGCCATCCAGGTCGCGCAGGTAGCGACGCACCGACTGGGCCACGTGCTCGCGCAGCGGCGGCTTCGGCGCGCCACGACTATTGTCAGGACGAGAAAGGACTGCGTTCAAGAAGGATCCCGGTGCGAAGCCAGGGCGGACCACAACCCTGGCGGAAAATTTGGAGGGGGTCAGTCTAGCGCGTGCGCCGCCGCCCCGCCACGCTCGCCGACAGGATGCCGGGTTACAGGAATTCGAAGGTGAATGCGACGGTGGAGGCGGCCGGCTCGCGCACCCGGAACGCGATCTGCGCGCTCTGGCCCGGTTCCAGCACCGATGCGGCGTCCGCGGCGGGGTCCAGGTAATCGTGCGGGGCGAACACGCGGGTGCCGATCACGCGGCCGTCGGCGTCGGACAGCGACAGCCGCAGCGACGGCCAGCCCTGGGCCCAGCGCGCATCGTTGCGGAAGCTGGCCTGCACCTGCAGGGCCCCGGGCTGGCCTGGCACCGGGCGCACGTCGCGGCCGATCATGCTGAAGGCGGTGGGTTCTTGCCACGCCGGCAGGCTGCAGCGCAGCACGCTGCACAGCCCGGCGATCCACGGGCGGCTGCCGGCGTCGGCGGCCAGCCGCGCGCGGTCGGCCACGGCAATCTGCAGCGCCAGCACCACCACCAGGCCCGCCACCAGCCCCCACTGCCAGCGCGGGGTGGGCAGCGGCGCTTCGGGTGCGCGCATGAAGCTGGGCGCGGCGGGTGCCGCCTCCGCTTCGGGCTGCTCCGCCAGGCGCCTGAACGCCTCATCGCCTGCAGGGTCGTGCGCGCTGTCGACGGAGACCGGTTCGGCGACCTCCGGTTCGATGGCTGCATCCGGCGCAGCAATGTCCTCGCGGTCGCTCTCGCTGCTCGTGTTGTCCGACGCGCTGTCCACTTCCATGTCCCGTTCCTTGTCCGCTGTCGTCCCGTCGACATCCGTCGGCGGCACCGTGGCGTCATCTGAAGGTGACGCGGAAGACGCACGCAGGAACGTGGCCAGCGGGCGGCGCGGGGGCGGGGTGGACTCGGTCATCGGGTCAGCGCCGGGCGAAGGTGCCTCATTCAAGCACGACGGACGCCGGTGATGCGCATCCAGTCGCCGTCCTGGGCCACTTCAAGCTGCTCGAACCACGGCGCGTAACGCACCAGCAGTTCGTCTTCCTGTCCGTGCAGGATGCCCGACAGCGCGATCCGGCCAGCCGGTGCCACGCGCGCGGCCAGCACGTCGGCCAGCGCGTCCAGTGCCGAGGCCAGGATGTTGGCCACCACCACCGGGTAGGTCGCCTGGGGCTCGTCGGAGGGCAGGAAGACCTGCACCTGGTCCTGCAGGCCGTTGCGTTCGGCATTGTCGCCGGTCGCGATCACCGCCTGCGGGTCATTGTCCACGCCCACCGCGCGGGCGGCGCCGAGCTTGAGCGCGGCCAGCGCCAGGATTCCCGAGCCGCAGCCGAAGTCCAGCACGGTCTGCCCGGCCAGCGCGCCCTCGGCGGCCAGGCCGTCCAGCCAGCGCAGGCACAGCGCGGTGGTGGGGTGCGTGCCCGAACCGAACGCCAGGCCCGGGTCCAGGCGCACCACGGCCGCATCGGCGGCCTGCGCGGCGTCCGGCAGTTCATGGTTCCACGGCACGATCCAGGTGCGCTCGCCGAACGCCATCGGCTGGAACTGGTCGAGCCAGGCACGTTCCCAGTCCTCGTCCTGCACCGCGCGGAAACTGGCGGTATTCCATTCCAGGCCCGGGTCGAATGCTTCCAGTGCGGCCAGCAGCGCCAGCGCATTGGTGTCGGACGGAAACAGGGCGCTCAGCACCAGGTCGTTCCACAGCGGCGTTTCGCCCACGCCGGGCTCCAGAATGGCGCGCTCGTTGCTGGTATCGGCATCGGCGTCGAGCAGGGTCACCGCCAGCGCGCCGACGTCGTCCAGCGCGTTCTCGTAGCGGGGCTGGGTGGCTTCGGTGCAATGGAGGGTGAGTTCCAGGAACGGCATGTCGGTAACAACCTGCGGAAAACGGTGAATGCTAGACCATTGCGCCGGGCGGCGGCAGCTTCGGTCTCCCGCCGGCTTGAGAATCAATGGGATGCCGTGTTCAGACAGCGGGAAGCGTCATTGCTAAACTCCGCAGCCTGCGGCGTGTGTTCCGCGAACCGGTTCCCCTGAATGGCCCTCGTGCCCACCCTCAAAACCTGGCTGCTGGTGGTACCGGCCCTGGCCTTGCTGGGCGTGGTGGGGTATCGCGCGGGCGGCCGTGCGCTGCATCTGGACGCGCCGGCCACGGCGGCGGATGAAGTGCCGGCCGCCAGTGGCGCGACGATGCCGCTGCAGGCCCGGCAGCTGGCGCGCCAGTTGCTGGCCAGCGAACGCAGCGCTGCGGTGCCGTCGGGATTGCCGCTGGACATCCGCGCCGATATCGAAGGCGACACCGACCTGTTCGCCTATGCGCAGCGCCTGCGCCTGCAGGCGGCCAACGGCAATGCCGAGGCCGGCTGGATGGTCAGCCGCGTGTACGACTACTGCGCCATCTATGCGATGGATCCGGGCGGCTACCAGCTCGACAATACCCTTCTGACCGGCATGGGCATGAGCGCGTCGGCACCGATGGTGCAGGCACGCGAACGCGTCGCACGGCGCTGTGCCGGGTTCGTGTCCAGCGACGGGCTGGGGCGCAGCCTGATCCTGACCCAGCGCACGCTGGCCGCACGCGCCGGCAACCTGGCGGCCGAAGCGGCGCTGTTCGCCGACGGCCAACCGTTGAAGGACGGTCCCGAATACCGCCGCAACCTGGTCGAGCGGGTGATGGAATCGCGCGATCCGGAAGCGTACATGGCCATTTCCACGGCCATGGGCCAGCGCGCCAGTGGCGACGCCGCGCTGCAGGGCCTGGTGGCGGGCGATCAGTTCAGCGAACTGGCGTGGCGTCTTGCCGCGTGCGAACTGGGCATGGCCTGCGGGCCGGACAGTGTGCTGATGAACAATTTCTGTGCGAATGGAGGGATCTGTTCGCAGGACGGTGGGCAGGACTTTTCCACATTCGTGTATGACGCCGCGGTATCGCGGCAAGGTGCGGGAAAAATGAAGACGTTGGTTGAACAGTTGATCAAGCGGAGTGGCCGCGCATGAATTACCGTCGATTCCTGCATGGTGCAAAATTCTGGTTCTGGGTGGCGCTGTTCGTGGCCTACTCGGCCGGTGCGGTCGGGCTGGTGATGATCGATACCTACGATGACCGCTACCGGAAGTTGTCCAAGGTAACGCTCACCTCGGTGAAGGCGCAGGAAGACGTGCGCCGGGCCGGTGCCAGCCAGGTCGCGGCGGTGTACCGCGCGCAGAGCGGCATGCCGTTCGCCTCGCTGCCGGCCGGCAGCACCTTCCAGGTGGTCTGGCCGGACGACTCCACCGAAACCATGGTGATCGTCGACCCGACCTCGTCGCTCGGCGTGGCACCGGTCAAGGACACCCAGGTCACCGCGGCCGAGGTCACCGCGGCCGACGCCGCCCGCTGACGATACGGACCCGGCACAGCCAGCCGGGTCCGATCATGCGCTGATCGTGCCGATTGCGTCACGATGATTCACGGCATCTATCGATTCTGCGATTGAGGTAGGCAGCGTCGCTTGGACAGAAGCGCGCGGCTTCGATTTCATCGGGCACGCCCTTCCATCGAGCTGCCCATGCCCACTTCCGCTGCCGAGCACCGGCACGCGACCGGTCGCCACCATGCCGGTCGCCCTGTTTTCGCCCCGACGCCCCATCCGCTGGACACCCGCGCCATTCGTCGGGTTGAAACCCCGGTGCAGGCATTGGCAGCGATGCTGTCGATCACCAATGCCACCGGCATGCCGACCACAACCGGTCGCCCACCTGCGGTGTCGGCCCATCCGTTGCAGTCGGCGAACTGCATTCCCGTACCGCCCGCCTCCGGCATGCCGGGCGCACTGCACACCGTGGCGGGCCTCCTGCGCAGCCCGGTCAGCGAACTGTTCACCGACGCCCGCAACGCCTGGGAGCGCCACGAAGGCGTGCGCTGCGCGCCGCCCGTGGGTCCTGGCATGCGTGCGCTGCTGCAGGCAGGCGATGCGGCCGCCACCATCATCGAAGCGGCCGGCATAGGCGCGCGCGGGGTGTTCGCCCTGCAGACGGCGGGAGAAGCGCTCGACCTGACCGCCGACGCGCTCGAGCACAAGCCATTGGACCGCGCCGAACTGACCGACGCCGCACTTGCCCTCGGTGGGGCAAGAGGCCTGGTAGAGCCGGGCCCTGCCCGGCTGGATCCGGACCCGGTCGAGGACCCTCGCCCCGCGCGCGCGCCCCAGGTGGGCATCCGCCAGACCAGCGCCGAACTGCACGACGGTCGCATCCTGGTGCCGTTCGAAGGCCGCGAGCGTGCGCTGGGCATCAGCGAGGGACGCCTGCAGGTACTGGACGACACCGGCTACGTCGATGTGGCGTTCGACAGCAGCGACTGGACCTGGAAGCGGGTCCCGACGCCGCAGGGCACAACCTCCCGCGTTGCCCGCATCGACAGCTCCATTCCCCTGTTCGACACGGTGGCAGCGCAGCTGAAAGCGCAGCGACCACTGGACCACGCCACGCTGCGGCTGGACCTGCTTGGCCCGGAGGGCATCCTGTACTACAACGACGCCGTCAGCGGGCGCGCCGGCAACGCGGTCTGCGTGGACGGCCGCTACTACGCCGCCACGCTCGGAGAGGCACTGTCGCTGCGCATCGGCACCCTTGAGCTGGTCAAGCGCGACGGCGTTTACCACCTGCGTGAAAAGGCGCCCACGCCGGTGCGCACGCTGCGCTGCCGCCGCGCACCGGAAGCGGCCTGCGCTGCGCTGCTGCCGGAGTTCTCCATTGAGCTGTCCGGCACGCTGGAGACGCATTACGGGCGCGCACTCGACGCGCAGCAGGCGCGCGCACGCGGCCTCCAGCCGGACATCGGCCGCCCCGGCTGGTACATCAGCCTCAAGGGTGGCCGCCTGCGCCACTTCATGCGCTACCGGGAGCGCTACTTCCGCGTGCGGATCCGCGAGGTGGACGAGCACACCCGGCGTATTTCGGTCTACCTGCCGCGCGGCACCGGCGCTGCGCGCCTGCATCGTCGTGGCCAGCCCGCGCACCACATCGTCGACATGCGCCAGGCCATCCCAAAGGAAGAAAACCGGTTCATGACCCAGGCCGAGTTCAACGTGGAGTACCGCGGCATGCCCAGCCTGGAGGCCGCGCAGGTGTACGAAAGCGCGGTGGCCCAGAACGATCGGCTGCGCCTGAGCCAGCTGCAGCGCGCCGCGATCCGCAGTTACCTCACCTGGCGCCGGCGGTCCATGGATGACTTCCTGCAGTACGGCAGCCTGCAGCCGGTATTCCGCGACTCCGAACAGGTAGTGGCGCGGATCAACCGCGGCCTGGCGCGCATTCCGCCGCACGCGGGGCGCGTGTACGTGGCGCTGGCGGTGGACGCGGCGCAACTGGCTGGCCTGCAGGAAGGGCAGGTCGTCTACAGCCGGACGTTCCTGGTGGCCAGTGGCGACCGGGGACGCGCGGTGAGCGCGGCGGCAGGCGCCGGCGATGGCACGCAGGGCGCTTCAACGGTGGTGACCCTGCAGGTACAGAAGCATGCGCACCCCACCGGGCTGCTCTCGCTGCAGGACGAAGCGCAGGTGATGATCGGCAACAACGTGCTGTTCAAGGTCACCGGCAAGGCGCCGGGCGAACTGCAGCTGGAGGAGCTGGGCGCCGCACGCCAGGCGCTGGGCACGCTCGGCGCGCAACCCCTGCTGGCAACCCCACTACGGGACTGACCCCAAAACGCGTAGAGCCGGGCTCTGCCCGGCTCCACGCAATTCAACAACCCAGCGCGATCAGGTCAACGCAATCGACTTGTTCTTGCGCTCGGCCAGACGCTTTTCCAGGTAGTGGATGTTCTGTCCACCCGCCTGGAAGCCCTTGTCGCGCATGATGCGCTGCTGCAGGGCCACGTTGGTCTTGATCCCGTCCACCACCATCTCGCTCAGCGCAACGCGCATGCGCGCAATCGCGGTCTCACGGTCCGGACCGTGCACGATCAGCTTGCCGATCATCGAGTCGTAGTTCGACGGCACGCGGTACCCGGCGTAGATGTGCGTATCCACGCGCACACCCGGGCCACCCGGCGGATGGAAGGCGGTGATCTGCCCCGGGCTCGGCACGAAGGTTTCGGCGTCTTCAGCGTTGATGCGGCACTCGATCGCGTGACCGGTGAGCACGATGTCGCTCTGCTTGATGCTGAGCTTGTGGCCGGCGGCAATGCGCAGCTGCTCCACCACCAGGTCGATACCGGTCACCATTTCGGTCACCGGATGCTCCACCTGGATGCGGGTGTTCATTTCGATGAAGTAGAAGCGGCCATCTTCGTACAGGAACTCGAAGGTACCCGCACCGCGATACCCGATGCGCACGCACGCCTCGGTGCACACCTTGCCGATCTCTTCGCGCTGCTCGGCGCTGATGCCCGGCGCTGGCGCTTCTTCCACCACCTTCTGGTGGCGGCGCTGCATCGAGCAGTCGCGCTCACCCAGGTGGATGGCGTTGCCCTGGCCGTCGGCCAGCACCTGGATTTCCACGTGGCGCGGATTTTCCAGGAACTTCTCCATGTACACCTCGCCATTGCCGAACGCGGCCTTGGCCTCGCTCTTGGTGGTTTCGATGGAGGTCTTCAGCGACGCCTCGGCGTGCACCACGCGCATGCCGCGGCCACCGCCGCCGCCGGCGGCCTTGATGATGACCGGGTAGCCGATCTCACGGGCGATCTTGGTGTTGGCCACGATGTCGTCGCCGAGCGGGCCGCCCGAACCGGGCACGCACGGCACGCCGGCGGCCTTCATCGCGCGGATCGCTTCGACCTTGTCGCCCATCATGCGGATGGTGTCGGCCTTGGGGCCGATGAAGATGAAGCCGGACTCTTCCACGCGCTCGGCGAAGTCGGCGTTCTCGGACAGGAAGCCGTAGCCCGGGTGGATGGCCTGGGCGTCGGTGACTTCCGCCGCGGCGATCAGCGCCGGAATGTTGAGGTAGCTTTCCGGCGACGGGCCCGGACCGATGCAGACCGACTCGTCGGCCATGGCCACGTGCTTGAGGTTGCGGTCGACCGTGGAATGCACGGCCACCGTGCGGATGCCCAGGGTGTGGCACGCGCGCAGGATGCGCAGCGCGATCTCACCCCGGTTGGCAATAACGACTTTGTCGAGCATGGACGGATCCTTAGCCGATCACGAACAGCGGCTGGTCGAATTCGACCGGCTGGCCGTTTTCACCCAGGATGGCCACGATGGTGCCGGAAGCATCGGCTTCGATCGGGTTGAACATCTTCATCGCTTCGATGATCGCCAGCGTTTCGCCAGCCTTGACCTGCTGGCCCACCGACACGAAGGCCGGCTTGTCCGGCGCGGACGAGGTGTAGAAGGTGCCGACCATCGGCGAGCGCAGCACGTGGCCTTCCGGCAGGGCCGGACCCGGTTTGGCGGTGCCGCCGGTGGACGCTTCGGTCGGCGACTGCATCGGCATCGCCGGTGCGGCGGCCTGGGCAGCCGGCGGCGCCATCACCATCTGCGGCGCGGCCTGCACCACGCCGTAGCCGGAGACCGGGGCGCGCGACAGGCGGACGGATTCTTCGCCTTCCTTGATTTCGATTTCGGCAAGGTTCGACTCTTCCAGCAGGTCGATCAGCTTCTTGATTTTGCGGAGATCCATAGGGGCCTCTTGTTTTTGATGTCAGTGTGATGGGAAGCGCGTTGCGCTCGGGTCAATTCAATGTGGGTCAGGCCGTTGCCAGCCGGGCCAGCGCCGCGTCCATGGCATAACGGTAGCTGTCGGCACCGAAGCCGCAGATGACGCCGACCGCCTTGTCGCTGAAATAGCTGTGCTGGCGGAACGGTTCACGGGCATGCGGGTTGGACAGGTGGATTTCGATGAACGGCACGTCCACCGCGGCCAGCGCGTCGCGCAGGGCCACCGAGGTGTGGGTGAAGGCCGCCGGATTGATCAGGATGAAGGTGGTACCGTCGGTACGGGCAGCCTGCACCCGGTCCACGAGCACGTGCTCGGCGTTGGACTGCAGGCTCTCCACCGCGTGCCCGGCGGCCTGCGCCTGCGCCAGCAGGGCCTGGTCGATCTGCGCCAGCGTGGTGTGCCCATAGACCCCCGGCTCGCGCGTACCGAGCAGGTTGAGGTTGGGGCCGTGCAGGACCAGCAGTTTCGCCATGGGTGCCACGTAACAGGAAAGGGCGGAGTCTGGCGGAACCGGTGGATCGTGTCCAGTTCGGCGAAGTTACGTGCGTTTCAATCGTTTGTTTGAAATATGGGTGTCGGGTCCGGCGCGTTCGTGGGGGTGACGGCCGCAAGCGCTGTGCGGCGGGCCATTTGGGGTCGAGCCGGTGCGCTCATCCGCGAGGCGCGAGCAGGCGGAGCAGGTTTCAGTTGGGACCCAGATCAAGCAACGCCGCCTGCTTCACCAGCTCAGGCAGCGATCTCGCCCCCATCTTGCGCATCGCCTTGCCGCGATGCGCCTTCACCGTGATCTCGCTGATGTCCAGCTCCGCCGCGATCTGCTTGTTCAGTCGGCCGCGCACCACCAGGCCCAGCACGTCCTGCTCGCGCGGGGTAAGCGAGGTATAGGCGTCCTGCAGCGACTGCACGGACGCCATTCCCTGGAGCGCGGCCTCACTGGAGGCCAGCGCTTCCGAAATGGCGCGCAGCAGCGTGGTGTCATCGAACGGCTTGGTCAGGAACTCGACGGCGCCGGCGCGCATGGCGCGCACGGTCAATGGGATGTCGCCGTACCCGGTAATGAAGATGATCGGCAGGTCCGGTCGTTGCGACCCCATCGACGTCTGCAGGTCCAGACCATTCAGATCGGGAAGGTGGACGTCCAATACGAGACACGCCGGTACCTGTGGCCGGGGCTGTTCGAGGAATGCCGTAGCTGAGCTGAACACCTTCGGTTGCCAGCCGGCATGTTCGATCAACAGCTCGAGCGACTCGCGTACCGAGACATCGTCGTCGACCACGTATACCAGGGCGGAAGCATGCTGCATGGGGCGTTCTCCGGGGTTCGGCGGGCAGTCGCTCAGGGCTGCGGCAGCGCGGCGTTGAGCGCCCGCAGCAGCTCGGCCTCGCTGAAGGGTTTGGCCAGGCACTCCACTGCACCTTGCCGGATCAAGCGTGGACGCTCGCTGGCGGAGCCGTGTGCGGTGATGAAGATGAGCGGTATCGCGTAGTGCCGCCGGCGCAGTTCCAGCATCAGCTCAGGGCCGCTCATGCCGGGCATGGCGATGTCCAGGATGAGGCAGCGGGTGCTCTCGATCTCGGCCGAGGCGAGGAACTCGGCGGCCGAAGAGAACGCGGCCACCGTGTAGCCGAACTCGCGCAGCAGGTCGGGCAGCGACTCGCGCACCGATTCGTCGTCGTCCACCACCGACACCAGCAGGGCAGGGCTCATGCGCGTGCCTCCGCGCGGGGCAGGGTAAAGGCGAACTGGGCGCCGCCCATCTCGGCCGATTCCACCCAGAGCGAACCACCGTGGCTGTCGATGATCGAGCGGCTCACCGACAGGCCGATGCCCATGCCGCTGCGCTTGGTGGTGTGGAAGGCCTGGAAGATGCGTTCCGCGTCGTGTGGGTCGACACCGTCGCCGGAGTCGCTCACCGACAGACGCACGCGGTCGGTGCCTTCGGTAGCGGTAGTCACGCACAGCCGTCGGGTGCGGTGCTCGAGGGCAGACATGGCTTCGCTGGCATTGAGCAGCAGGTTGAGGATGACCTGCTGTACCTGCACGCGGTCGGCCCACGCCGGTGGCAACGGGTCTGCGAACCTCAGTTGCAGCGAGATGCCGGCACGGTCCAGTTCGGCCGAGACCAGGGCCAGTACTTCACGGGTCGCTTCGTTCAGATCCAGCGGCTCTGCCGTGGCATCGGCCTTGGCGAACAGCGCCCGCAGGCGCTTGACGACGTCCGACGCGCGGTTACCGTCGCGCAGGGTGCGCCGCACCGTCTCGCGTGCGCCCACCAGGTTGGGAGGATCTGCGTTCAACATGCGCATGCAGGTATTGGCGTTGGTGATGATGCCGGCCAGCGGCTGGTTGACCTCATGGGCGATGGAGGCAGTCAACGCGCCCAGGCTCGCGACGCGCGCCACGTGGGCCAGCTCCGAGCGGACCCGGGCCAGCGACAGTTCGGCCTGCTTTCGGTCCTCGATATCGGTGTTCTGCCCGTACCAGCGCAGCACCTTTCCGCTGTCGTCCAGCAACGGCACGGCGCGGATCAGGAACCACCGGTAGCGCTCATCGGCTCCGCGCAGCCTGGCCTCGAAGCTGCCCTGCTCGCCCGACGCCAGCAGGGCATGCCAGTATGCGCCCAGGGGCGCTGCGTCGGCGGGATGGATGCGCGAGGTCCAGCCGCTGCCCAGCGCGTCCTCCGGCTGCATGCCGGTGTAGTCGAACCAGCGCTGGTTGAGGAATTCCACGCTGCCGTCCGGTGCGGCCTGCCAGACGAACCCCGGTACGGTGTCGATCAGGGCGCGCAGCCGCTGTTTCGAGGCGGCCAGTTCGGCCAGTGTCTGCGCCAGCAGCGCTTCACCTCGTTTACGGTCATCGACGTCCACGTCGAGGAAGCACCAGCGCTGGATGCTGCCGGCTGCGTCCCTCACCGGCTGGCCGCGCACGTGGAACCAGCGGTACGCGCCGTCGGCGCGACGTACGCGGTACTCCATCTCGAACCGGTCCCCCGTGGCCACGCAGTGCGCCCACTGTTCGATGGCCTGCGGAAGTTCGTCTGGATGGATCAGCTGCGCATTCTTCCATGCGCGCTGTTCCTCGAGACTGGCACCGCGGAATGCGACCGCCTGTTCATTGGCGTATTCCACCTGGCCGTCGGGCGTCATCAGCAGTACCGAGGCAGGCATGGCGTCGGCCAGCGCACGGAACGTGGCGATCGTGGGGTCTTCCGACCCACTGGGTTCTGTCTTCGCCATGGGCTCTGCTCGACGATCGTCAACGGGAAAGGGTGCGCGTCGCTGCGCTGCGTTTCAACCATACCTTGGTGTCGATCCGGCGGGCTCATACAAAGGTATCGACCGATACCTTGGTTCAAGTGTGCGCCGGCGCGGGGCCTGCTGATATGCACCCACTGCGACGCTTCCGTCGTGCGGAGCCCCCCATGTCCTCAACCGTCCTTTGTACTCGCCGAACCACAGCCTGTCTTCGCCTGGTCGCCGTGCTGGGTTTCGCCGTCGCCTGCCCGCTGGCACCGGCGCTTGCCGCGCCGGTCGCCCCCGCGCCGAGTTCGCCCGACACCAGCATTCGCCCCTATCACGTGCATGTTCCCGAGTCGGAGCTGGTCGAGCTGCGCAGGCGCATTGCGCAGACCCGCTGGCCCGACCGGGAAACCGTCACCGATACGTCGCAAGGGGTGCAGCTGGCCGCCCTGCAGGACCTGCTGGGGTACTGGGGCAGCGGCTATGACTGGCGCCGGGTGGAGAAGCGGCTCAACAGCCTGCCGCAGTACATCACCACCATCGACGGGGTGGACATCCAGTTCATCCACGTCCGCTCGCGCGAGCCGCATGCAATGCCACTGGTGCTCACCCATGGCTGGCCGGGTTCGCCGCTGGAGTTCATCAACGCGATCGGGCCGTTGACCGATCCGGTAGCCCATGGCGGTCGCGCCGAAGACGCCTTCGACGTGGTGATTCCGGCCATTCCCGGCTACGGTTTTTCGGGCCGGCCAACGGCGCCGGGATGGAACCCGGATCGGGTGGCGCGGGCCTGGGACGTGCTGATGAAACGTCTGGGCTATACCCATTACGTGTCGCAGGGGGGCGACCACGGGTCGGTCATCTCCGATGCGCTGGCACGCCAGGCGCCGCAGGGTCTGCTGGGCATTCATCTGAACATGCCGGCCACGATTCCGGCCGAACTGGTGGAGGGCATCAATGCCGGGCATGCCGCGCCGCCCGGGCTGGGTGCAAGCGAGCGCGAGGCATACGACCAGCTGAGTACGTTCTTTGGCCGCAATGCCGCCTACGGCGCGATGATGGTGACCCGCCCGCAGACGGTAGGGTATGCGCTGACCGACTCACCGGCCGGCATGGCGGCGTGGCTTTACGAGAAGATTGCGGCCTGGACCGACAGCAACGGCCACCCCGAAGCCGTGCTCGGCCGCGACGCCATCCTCGACGACCTGACCCTGTACTGGGTCACCCGGACCGGCGCGTCTTCATCGCGCTTCTACTGGGAAAACAACAACAACAACTTCAGTGCCGCCGCACAGAAGACGGCCAGCATCCGCGTGCCGGTCGCGGTGACGGTCTTCCCCGGCGAGATTTACCGGGCCCCGGAAAGCTGGACGCGCCAGGCCTACCCCTCGCTTTACTACTTCCACCAAGCCGGCAGGGGCGGCCATTTCGCCGCATGGGAACAACCCCAGCTGTTCGCCGAAGAACTGCGCACCGCGTTCGCGCCGTTGCGCCATTCCGCGCCTTGATTCCGCACCACGGGCTTTCCTTCTGGAGACGATGATGAATACCTTGATGACTCGCGCAACTACCGTGCCCCACCGCTTCAACGTACTGGGCGCTTCCCTGCTGGCCTGCCTGTTCCAGCTTGGTCTGGTCGGTAGCGCCGCTGCAGCGCCTTCGACCACTGCACCTGCCGCAGCGGCGACCCCGCAGGGCGCATTGGGCGCGCTCAAGCACGTGCGTGCTGGTGTGCTGGACGTGGCCTATGCCGAACTCGGGCCGGCAAAAGGGCCGGTGGTGATCCTGCTGCATGGCTGGCCCTACGACATCCACAGCTATGACGAAGTGGCGCCGCTGCTGGCGGCAAAGGGCTACCGGGTGCTGGTTCCGTTCGCACGCGGCTATGGCGACACCCGCTTCCTCTCCAGCGGCACCCCGCGCAATGCCGAGCCCGCCGCGCTGGCCCAGGACGTGATCGACTTCATGGACGCGTTGGGCATCAAGCGCGCCGGGCTTGCCGGGTTCGACTGGGGCGCGCGTTCTGCCAACATCGTCGCCGCGCTGTGGCCCGAGCGCGTGCGCTCGCTGGTGTCGGTGAGCGGCTACCTGATCAGCAGCCAGGCGGCAGGCAGTGCACCCCTGCCGCCGAAGGCCGAACTGCAGTGGTGGTACCAGTTCTACTTCGCCACTGACCGCGGTCGCGACGGCTATGACAAGAACCGCCACGACTTCGCCCGCCTGATCTGGCAGCTGGCCTCGCCGCAGTGGAAGTTCGACGACGCCACCTTCGCGCGCAGTGCCGCCGCACTGGACAATCCCGACCAGGTGGCCATTGCCATCCACAACTACCGGTGGCGCCTGGGTCTTGCCGAAGGCGAAGCGAAGTACGCGCCGCTGGAACAGCGCCTGGCCGGTCTTCCCAACATCGAGGTGCCGACCATCACCATGGAGGGCGACGCCAACGGCGCGCCGCACCCGACTGCCGAGAGCTATGCCAAACGCTTCACCGGCAAGTACGAGTACCGGCTGATCAGCGGCGGCATCGGCCACAACCTGCCGCAGGAGAGTCCGCAGGCGTTCGCGCAGGCGGTGATCGATGTCGACCATCTATAGGCCGCAGGGGATACCGATGAAGATCGCCCGGATTCTGCTGTTCGTCCTGGTTTGCGTACTGATCGTGCTCGGCACCGTCTTCATTGCACGCGGTGCACCGGCAGCCAAGCCGGCATCGCCCATCTACGGCGTGACTCTGCCGGACGGCTACCGGCGCTGGCAGCTGGTGGGCGTGGCGCAGGAAGCCGCTCCGTTGAACGAGCTGCGCGCGGTGCTCGGCAACGACGTGGCCGTGCGCGCCTATCGGGCGGGCCGGTTGCCATTTCCCGACGGCACGGTGCTGGTGAAGCTGGCCTGGAAGGACGTGCCGTCGGGCGAGTTCGCCCCGGCCTCGGTTCCCGGCGCGGCCACCACCGTGCAGGTCATGGTGAAGGACTCGAAGAAGTACGCCGCGTCCGGCGGCTGGGGCTTTGGCCGCTTCATCGACGGACAACCCGCCGACCGCGCCCAGCATGAAACCTGCCTGGCCTGCCATCAATCGCGGGTCAAGAACCACGACCTTGTGTTCACCCGGTGGGCGCAGTGACTGGCCCCGTTTTCCACTCTCACTGAGGAATGCCACCATGATCCTGCGCAATCGCCGCTCAATCTCCCTTGCCGGTACGCTGACGCTGCTGGCGTTGTCACTGGCCACGCCGCTGGCAGGCTTTGCTGCCCCTGTTTCGGCGGCCAAGCCCACGGTGGTGCTGGTCCACGGCGCCTTCGCCGACAGTTCCAGCTGGAATGGCGTCATTGACCGGCTGCACGCCGATGGCTACCGCGTGATAGCGGCGCCCAACGAACTTCGAAGCGTCCGTGCCGACGCGGCTGAGGTGAACAGCCTGCTGCGCAGCATCCCCGGCCCGGTGGTGCTGGTGGGGCATTCCTATGGCGGCTTTGTGATCAGTGCCGCGGCCGATGGCGCGTCCAACGTCAAGGCGCTGGTGTTCGTCGCCGCCTTTGCACCGGCGGTGGGCGAAACCGCGGCGCAGCTGTCCGGCAAATTCCCGGGCAGCAGCCTTGGCGCGACGCTTGCACCGCCGGTCGTGCTGGCCGATGGCGGCAAGGATCTCTACATCGAACAGGACAAGTTCCATGCGCAGTTCGCCGCAGATGTTCCCGCCGCGCAGGCACGCCTGATGGCGGCAGGCCAGCGCCCGATCACCGAGGCCGCATTGAACGAGGCCAGCCCGGCGTCGGCGTGGAAGACGCTGCCCAGCTGGTTCGTGTACGGCGATGCCGACCTGAACATTCCTGCCGCCGCGCAGGCGTTCATGGCCGAGCGCGCGCAGGCCCGCGAGACCGTGGTGGTCAAGGGTGGCTCGCACGTGGTCATGGTGTCCCATCCCGACACCGTGGCGGCGCTGATCGAGAAAGCAGCGCAGGGAGCACGCCCGTGACACAACGATGGCTCATCACTGGCGCATCGCGCGGCATCGGGCGCGCGCTGGCCGAGGCAGTACTGGAGGCGGGGCACGAGCTGGTTGCCACCGCGCGCGATCCTGCCCGTCTTGATGACCTGGTGCAGCGCCACGGCAGTGCGGTACGAACGACCGCGTTGGACGTGACCGACCCTGGGCAGGCAGTTCACGCGGTGGTGTTGGCGCAGCAGGCCTTCGGCGGGCTGGACGTGCTGGTGAACAACGCCGGCTACGGCGATGTGAATTCCGTGGAAGACGCCAGCCTGGCCGAGATCCGGCAGCAGATCGAAACCAACCTGTTCGGCACCATCATCATGACCAAGGCGGTCATTCCGTTGATGCGCGAACAGGGCAGTGGCCACATCATCCAGTTCTCCTCGGTCGGCGGCCGGATCGGCGCGCCCGGGCGTGCGGCGTACTCTGCCGCCAAGTGGGGCGTTGAAGGCTTTTCCGAGTCGTTGGCCAGGGAGATGGCGTTGATCGGCGTTCAGGTCACCGTCGTAGAGCCGGGTGGCTTCCGTACCGACTTCGCCGGCGCGTCCACCACCTTGCATGAGGGCCGGCGCGAGTACGAAGCCGTTGTGGGCGCCACCGCACGGGCCCAGCGTGCCTATGACGGCCGCCAGCCCGGCGACCCGGCGCGGGCCGCCGCCGCGCTGCTCAAGCTTGCAGCACAGGAACGGCCGCCGCTGCGCCTTGCCTTGGGCAGCGATGCGCTGGAAATCATCGCCAACGCGGACCGCGACAGGCTGCTGGAGATGGAGCGGTGGCGGGAACTCAGCGTGTCGACGGACTACCCGCTGGCGAAATGACGCGTTCGACAAGTTCGCTTGAATTCCGCATCGGAGCATGCGGCGCTGCCTTTCCCCGGTATGTCCGCGTGGAAGTCGAATCGGGGCGAGTATGCGCTGGACGATCTCGGCATGGTGGACTGGTACGAGCACGCCAAGGCGAACGCGGCTTGGCCGCCGATGTGATGACAAACACGCCTGCAGGGTAAACTGATCCGATCCATGCCCCAGCACGTGTTGTAAAGGAAAAATGAACGCTGTCATTTACCACAACCCCAGGTGCGGTACTTCGCGCAACACGCTGGCGCTGATCCGGCATGCCGGCATTGAGCCGCAGGTGGTGGATTACCTGCGCACTCCGCCCACCCGGCAGAAGCTCGCGGAGCTGATAGCGGCGGCAGGTCTGCAGGTGCGCGATGCGATCCGCAGCAAGGAAGCGCCGTATGCGGCCCTTGGGCTGGCCGACGCGGCCTTGAGCGACGAAGCGCTGCTCGACGCAATGGTCGCCAACCCGATCCTGATCCAGCGGCCGCTGGTACAGACCGGGTTGGGTACCCGCCTGGCGCGGCCGTCGGAGGTGGTGCTGGAGATTCTTCCCGTGATCGCAACGCCATTCACCAAGGAAGATGGCGAAGTGGTCAAGCCGCAGGCGAAGCCAGATCCACGCCGCTGATGATCTGCTCGACGCGGAACAGCAGATCGTCGATGTTGAACGGCTTGCCGATGAACGGCACGTCCTGGTGCGCCTTTGGAATCGCCTGGAAGTAGATGGCTGACGCGAACAGATAGGGCGTTCCCTGCGCAGCGAGGCGGTCCGCTACGGGAAAAATCGCGCCGTCGCGTAGTTCAACATCGAGTACCGCAGCGTCGAAATGCTGGTAGGCCATGGCGGCAAATGCATCCGTCACCGAGTACGCGGGAACGGCGGTGTAACCGGCTGCGGTTAACACTTCGACGAAGAGTCGTGACAGTTCGATTTCATCTTCGACCACCAGCACGGTAGCGCCGGTGGGTGAAACGGCCAAGCTGTTCATGTTCTCTGCGCGGAATGGAGGCAGTTTGAGTCTAGCCCGGCGCATGTCAACGTCGGGGCAAACGCTCTTGCCCCGACGTTCATTGAATGCGAAGGAACCCCTCAGTCGCGTGTTTCTGCGGTCTTCTTCAACAGCGTGTTCGCTGCCTCCTCGGATGAAGCGGGGTTTTGACCGGTGATCAGCAAGCCATCGCTTACCACGTGCGAGCCCCAGTCCGGTCCCTTGGAGTAGTCGCCACCCAGCGACTTGAGCGTGTCTTCCACCAGGAAAGGCACCACGTCGGTCAGGCCAACGCCCGCTTCCTCGGAATTGGTGAAGCCGGTGACCTTCTTGCCCTTCACCAGCGGATTGCCATCGGTCGCTTTGACGTGGCGCAGCACGCCCGGCGCATGGCAGACCAGGCCAACCGGCTTGCCTGCCCCGATGAAGGATTCGATCAACGCAATGGAGTTCCTGTCTTCGGCCAGGTCCCACAACGGACCATGGCCGCCGGGGTAGAAGACCGTGTCGAAATCATCCTGCGAGACACTATCCAGGCGAACGGTGTTCGCCAGTTTGGCGGTCGCCTCTGCGTCGGCTTCAAAGCGGCGCGTCGACGCCGTCTGTGCGTCGGGTTCGTTGCTCTTGGGATCGAGCGGTGGCTGGCCGCCCTTGGGCGAAGCGAGGGTGATGTTGGCGCCCGCATCCAGGAAGGCGTAGTAGGGCGCGGCGAGTTCTTCAAGCCAGAAGCCGGTCTTCTTGCCGGTAGTGCCAAGCTCATCGTGGGACGTGAGGACGATCAGGACGTTCATGCAGTGTATTCCTGTGAAGTGGGGGGGGCAGCCTGGGTCGGGCGCGCAGTGTGGCCCAAGGGCAGTAAAAGTACGGTGTTGAAGGTGCAACGCCGTTGTTAGGCTGCGACCATCCCTCCATGGAGACGCCACCGTGCGCGTTACAGCCTCGCGGAACTCCCACGTTGTCCTGCTCTCAACTGCGTTGGCCCTCGCGGTATCGGTGGCTGCCTGCAAGCGCGAACCCGATCCCGTGGCGCCGGTGGCTGCCGAAGCTCCGGCGGACGCGTCGGCGCCTTCGACCGCTCCCGCCGCTGCGCCGGTCGAACGAGCCGCCCAGCCTGGCGGCGTGACGGTCACCGCCGATAATTTCGTGCGCGCCGAATCGGACCGCTACCTCGCGTCGGTGGTGAAGGACGGCGGGCTGGGAAAGCTGGTGCATCGACGCGAACCGGCGTCCATCGATAACCAGACCGTCGTTCGATTGAATCGTGACACGTTGTATTCCAGTGGTGTGTTCGATCTCGATGCGGGGCCGGTCACCATCACCCTGCCTGATGCCGGTGATCGGTTCATGTCCATGCAGGTCATCGACGAGGATCAATACACTACCCAGGTCAACTACAAGCCCGGCGCCTATACCTTGAGTCGCGGCAAGGACGGAACCCGCTACGTGATCGTGGCGCTGCGCACGCTGGTGGATCCCAACAATCCGGACGATGTGACCCAGGTGCACGCGCTGCAGGATGCGATCAAGGTACAGCAGGCTTCGCCGGGCAGCTTCGAGGTACCCCAGTGGGACGCGGCAAGCCAGGACACGGTGCGTAACGCGCTGCTGACGCTTGCCGAAACCCTGCCCGATACCCGGCACATGTTCGGTACCCGTGACACCGTCGATCCGGTCCGCCGGCTGATCGGTGCTGCGTCTGCATGGGGCGGCAATCCCGATGCCGATGCGATGTACCTCAACGTCACCCCGCCGAACAACGACGGCAAGACCGTGTACCGCCTGCACGTGGCCGATGTGCCGGTGGACGGCTTCTGGTCGGTGAGCCTCTACAACGCCAAGGGCTACTTCGAGAAGAATGCGCAGGACGCCTACACGCTCAACAACCTGACCGCGAAGAAGAATGCGGACGGCTCGGTCGACATCCAGTTCGGCGGCTGCGACGGACAGGTGCCCAACTGCCTGCCGACCATGGCCGGCTGGAATTACCTGGTGCGGCTGTATCGCCCACGAGCGGAGATCCTGGACGGACGCTGGACCTTCCCGGAGGCGGTGGCAGTGCAGTAAGCATGGTGTTTACGCGGGTTCTGCCATGCTGGAGGCATGAACCCGCCCACGCCACCCGATACCGACGATGCAGCAGTTCAAAAGCCGCGCCCGCGCTCGCGGGCTTACACCCTGCGTCGATGGCTGGCGTGGTTCGTGGTTCCCTGCCTGCTGGGCATCACCGTGCTGGCCTTCTGGAACAGCGAATGGTTGAGGGCCCCGCGCGCGATGTGGGACCTGTCCCGCATGCCGCCGCCGACATCGCTGCCGGTGCCGGTGGAAGGCGTGGCGGCGCGGCGCATCGCCGACACCTTCGGCGCGCCGCGTGGGCGCGATCGCACCCACGCCGGGGTGGACATATTCGCGAGACGCGGCACGCCGGTGCGCAGTGCGGGGCCCGGCGTGGTGGTGGCGGTGCGCGACAGCGGACTGGGCGGGCGCCAGGTCTGGGTGGTGGGGCCCGCGCGTGAGCGTTACTACTACGCCCATCTGGAAGACTGGCGCGAAGGCCTCTCGGAAGGCGACGTACTCGCCGAGGGCGATGTACTGGGCTATGTGGGCGATAGCGGCAATGCGGCCGGTACCCCGCCGCACCTGCACTGGGGCATCTATGGCGGCAGTGGGGCTTACGATCCACTGCCGCTGCTGCGTGCGCACGTCACCGGCCAGCCGCGCGCCTCAACCCCGCGCTGACACCGGCCCGGACACATGCGCATGCCCGCGCACGTGCCAGCGCCACGGGAACTCCACCGCATGGCGGATGCCGATGCGTGGCCCCGCCACCGGATCCTCCGGTGGTGGCATGCCGTCGGAGACGATGCGGATGCCGCGATCGTTCTTCACCAGGTCGGCACCATCCAGCATCTTGTCGATGCCCATCGCCTGCGACAGCCGCCCCGGACCGCTGGCCAGCTCGCGGTCGCGGCGGACCGCCGGGCGCGCTTCGCGGATGAGGTCCAGGCCCTGCACCGGTTCCAGCGCCCGCAACAGCACGCCCCAGCCTTGACCGACTTCACCACACACCGCGTTGCTGCCCCAGTGCATGCCATACGTGAAATACACATACAGGTGCCCGCACTCACCGAACATGCTGGCGGTGCGTGCGGTCATGCCACGGAACGAGTGCGCGGCCGGGTCCTGGTCGCCGGCATAAGCCTCCACTTCTACGATGCGCCCGGCACGACCGTCGTCGCGCACCAGCAGCTTGTTGAGCAGCTCCGGCGCCACCTCGGTCGGATGGCGCCGGTAGAAACGGCGTGGCAGCGTGCGCCAGCGCGACGGGGGCAGCAGGACGGAAGCGGGCATGTCAGGTTCCAGCGCGGTTGCCCGCAGCATGCATCGGCCGGCGTCGTCGGCGCATCAAGCTTCAGCGCAGCGACAGCGGCTGCTGCGCCAGGATCCGCGCCAGCTTGTTCGGGTTGCGCTGCACCAGGATCTGGGTGATGCGCTCGCCGTCGGTGTCGAACGACATCGCCGATTCCAGGTGATCGCCGAAGTAACGCAGCAGTCCCATGCGACCGTTGAAGTACGCCGGCACCATGCGCAGTTCGGCGCGCCGCCGGAGCGTGGGTGCGAACAGCAGCTGCGCGATGCGTGCGCCGCCCAGCATCGGCTTCGGGAAGCTGCTGACGATGCCGCCGCCGTCGCCGATCAGCTGCGCCGAGCTGTCCATCAGCGCCATCATGGATTTCAGATCGGCCTTGTCCAGTGCGTCGGCGAAGGCGTGCAGCAACTGCTGGTGCGTACGGTGCGGCACCACGTGCAGCGGCCGTTCCTCGCGCAGGCGAGCACGCGCGCGGTGCACGATCTGCCGGCAGGCCGCTTCGCTTTTGTCCAGGATCCCGGCGATTTCCGGGTAGTCGCGGTCGAACACATCGTGCAGCAGGAAGGCGGCGCGCGCTTCCGGTGCCAGCCGCTCCAGCACGGCCAGGAACGCAACCGAAAGATCGCTGGCCGCTTCGTGCAGGCGCTCGGGCGTGTCCGCGTCTTCGGTCGGGACCGGCTCGGGCAGCCAGATGCCCACGTACTGTTCGCGGCTGCGCCGGGCCAGGCGCAGCTCGTCGATGGCGATGCGGGTGGCGGTGGCGACCAGCCAGGCTTCGGCGTTCTCGATGGCTGCGCGGTCGGTGCCATTCCAGCGCAGCCATACCTCTTGGGCCACGTCTTCGGCCTCGGCCATCGAGCCCAGCATGCGGTAGGCCACGCCCAGTACGCGCGGGCGCAACGAGGTAAACAGGTCGGGGGAGGTATCCATCGCGGCATTCAACACGAGCAGAGGCCGCAGGAACAGTGCCGGGAGAGGAGCACCGTTCCTGCGGCGGGCAATGCCCCGCTCAATGCGGTGGCAATACGGCGGGTTTGTCCGCGTCCTTGAGCAGGAACACCACGAATCGCGCCGGTTTGGTGCTGCTCGCGTTGCGGCCCACGGTGTGCAGGTCTTCCGGACCTTCGTGGAAGGCCTCGCCGGGACCCAGCGTGACCTCGCGACCACCGGCCACGCCCATCACGATGTTGCCCTCCAGTACGTAGACGAACCCATGCGCATCGTGTCGATGTATCGGGTCGGCACCGCCCGGCGGGTACTCCACGGTGAGGATCAAGGCTTCCTTGCCCGGGTACTCGGGCAGGGCCTTGCTCATCACCGATGTCACCACCGGCTCGGGGGCGGCAGGGGCGGGTGCGGCCGCCATCGTGGCGGGGCTGGCGGCGGCCAGCAGCAGGGAGCACAGGATCAGGCGCATGGGTGTCTCCTTCAGTTGAGGTCGGCCTTGTCCAGGCCCCAGGCCTTGTCGCGCGAACCCGGTTCGCTGCGGAAGGCGATGTTGATGCGGTTCCAGGCATTGATGCCCATCACCGCATGGGTGAGATCCAGTATTTCCTGTTCGGAAAGCTGGCCACGCACGCGCTCGTAGAGTTCATCCGGCACGCCGTGCACGGGCAGCTGGGTGAGCACTTCGGTCCACGCCAGCGCGGCGCGTTCGCGCGGGCTGAACAGGGTGGATTCGCGCCACACTGCCAGGTGGTGCAGGCGCAGCGGACGCTCGCCGTGGATCGTGGCCTGCTTGACGTGCATGTCCACGCAGAAGCCGCAGCCGTTGAGCTGGGACGCGCGGATCGCGATCAGGTCCTGGATCGGTTCTTCGATGGTGGTGGCATGCGCGGCCATGCTGTAGTCGAGCAGTTTCTTGAACAGGGCGGGCGCTTGCTTCTGGTAGTCGAGACGTTCGCTCATGGTCGTGGTCCAGGCAGTGGAGGGGGGCAGATCGGAGGCTGCAGGCTAGGCGCCGCGCCGCCGCCCCGGTAGCCGGCGCGGCGGACGCACCGTGTTGAGCGCAACGCACCAATCGCGGCGGGGTGGGGCTGTCACAGCGCAGTGCGCTGGTCCGTCTGACCGGTATGAGCACCCTGAACGCCACCGATGCCGCAGGCCCGCCGTGCCCCGCCGACCAGGTGTGGACGACGTTTCTGGCCGCGCTGGATGCCCTGCCGGCCGACGCGCGCCTGCTGCTGTTACTGCACGACGTGGCCGGGGCATCCATCGAAGAGCTCATGCCCCTGCTTGGACTCTCTGCCGACGACTGCCGGCAGCGCCTGCAAGCCGCCCATGCCTGCCTGCGTGCCCACGCGCGCCTCCCCGGAGTGCCACCCGCATGTCCCTGACCGAACCGGGCACCGTCGAAGACGGTGTCGATCCGCTCACCACCGGCTTCTCGGCAAGCTATGCCGGGGTCATGGCCTTCATTGCGGTGGCCCACGAGGGCAGCTTCTCGCGCGCGGCAGATCGACTCGGCATCGGTCGCTCGGCGGTCAGCCGCAGCGTGCAGAAGCTGGAAGGGCAGCTGGGCGTGCGCCTGTTCCTGCGCACCACGCGGTCCACCTCGCTGACGCGCGAGGGCGAGCTGTTCCATGACGGCTGTCGGCCCGGCGTGGACCGCATCCTGCAGGCGCTGGAGGAAATGCGCGACCTTCGCGACGGACCACCCCGCGGCCACCTGCGGGTCAGCGCGAACCATGGCTTTGGCCGCAAGGTGATCGCGCCGCTGCTCTCTTCCTTCCGCGCACGCTTCCCCGAGGTCACCCTGGAGCTGCAGCTGGAAGAGCGCGCATTGGACCTGGCCGCCGATCGCATCGATGTGGCCTTCCGCGATGGCGTGCTGGAAGACAGCGAGGTGATCGCCAAGCATCTGATCCCAATGCAGCTTCTGGTCTGTGCCGCACCGGCGTACGTACAGCAGCATGGCCTGCCGAGCACCGTGGCCGAACTGTCCGCGCATGCCTGCATCAGCCAGCGCCAGCCGAACGGGCGCCTGCAGCCGTGGGAATTCCGCGTGGACGGCAAGCCGCTCAGCGTGGAACCGTCCTCGGCGCTTGTGTTCAACGACGCCGACCTGGCGCTGCAGGCGGTGCTGCAGGGCCAGGGGTTGGCGCAGCTGCCGAACTACCAGGTGCGTGCGGCGCTGGACGCCGGCCTGGCGGTGAGCTGCCTGGACCAATATGCGGCCGACGACCGTGGCCATTACCTGTGCTACCTGAGTCGGCGCCAGCTGCCCAAGCGGATCCGCGCCTTCATCGACTTCATCACCAGCGAGGTCCGCGCGCTCGACCTGGACGTAGTGACCCACTGGGAGAGCGTGCAGCATGCCGGCGCCCCGGCGCGCGACATCGACGCCGGGGCCTGGCGGTGACCCCGATTGGTTCCCGGCAGGCAACAGTGCGCGTCCGTGCGCGGATCTACTGCCGCCCTGGCGTTCTGCCTAGCATCCCCACAAGCCCCGGTTCCAGCGGGGCGTCCCCTTCCAGCAGTGGAGCATCCCCATGAAGTTCCTGGTCATCGGCGGCACCGGCCGCATCGGCAGCAAAGTAGTCGACCGCCTGCGCGCGGCCGGGCACGAGATCGTCATCGCCGCGCCCTCCACCGGCATCGACATCATCAGCGGCGAGGGCCTGGACGCGGCCATGGTCGGCACCGACGTGGTCATCGACCTGGCCAACTCGCCGTCGTTCGAGGACGCGGCCGTGCTGGCGTTCTTCCAGACCGCCGGACGCAACATCCTCGCGGCCGAAAAGGCGGCGGGTGTGCGTCACCACGTGGCGCTGTCGGTGGTGGGTACCGACAAGCTGGCGGCCAGCGGCTACTTCCGCGGCAAGATCGCGCAGGAAGCGCTGATCCGCGACGCGGGCATCGCCTACACCATCATCCATTCCACCCAGTTCTTCGAGTTCCTGCCGGGCATCATCCAGTCCGCCGGTGAGTCATTGCGGCTGCCCACCGCACTGGTGCAGCCGATCTCCGCCGACGACGTGGCCGATGCGGTGGTGAAGGTGGCGCTGCAGCCCGCAATCAATGGCGTGGTGGAAATCGCCGGCCCCGAGCGCGCGCCGATGGACGAACTGGCGCAGCGCTTCATGGACCGCACCGGCGACCCGCGCCGCGTGGTCGGCGACGCGCAGGCGCCGTACTTCGGTGCGCAGCTGCAGGACGACACCCTGGTACCTGCCGGACAGGCATGGCTGGGCCGCCAGGGCTTCGACGGCTGGCTGCAGCAGTCCGGACTGGTGCGCTGACCTGCCATGTCCGACCTGAAGCCGCCGTCGCCTGCCGTACTCGACAAATACCGTGGCGATGAAGTGCGTCCGCTCTACACCGGGCGGGTGCGCGTCCAGGGCGGTGTCACCGGCCATGGTCGTGCCTCCGGCGTGGTGGTGTCCGACGACGGCGCGCTGGAGCTCGATCTGCGCCTGCCGCCCTCGCTGGGTGGTCCCGGCGGCGGCAGCAACCCGGAGCAGCTGCTGGCCGCCGGTTACGCCGCCTGTTTCCACGGTGCGATGAACCTGCTGGCCAGCCGCGCCGGACTGGTGCTGGTGGATGCATGCATCGAGGTGGCGGTGACCTTCTCGCGCGATCCGATCGACGGGCTGTACCTGCTTTCGGCCGAGGTGGAGGCCTACCTTCCCGGGCTGGAGAGCAGCGTGGCTGCCGAGCTGGTCCGCAATACCGAACGCGTCTGCCCCTACGCAAAGATGTTCCGCAACGGCATCACCCACGTGGTGAGCGTGGTGCCCACCGCAGCGCCCTGAGCGGCGCTTACCCTGCCGGAGACAACGATCATGCACGCTGGTCGCTCTTACACCTTCACCGAATTCCTGGTCTGGACGCGTCGTCCGCTGTACCTGCTGATCCTGTGGAACGTCGCCCTGGTGGCGCTGTACCAGCTGGGCGGCCTGCATTGGCTGACGGTGCCGTGGAACGTGATCTTCATGCTCGGCACCAGCGTGGCGCTGATCGCCGGCTTCAAGAACACCCAGACCTACAACCGGTTGTGGGAAGCGCAGCAGGTGTGGGCGTCGATCACCGCGGCCAGCCGTTTGTGGGGCACCATGAGCCGCGACTACGTGAGCCACCCCGAACATACCCGGCGGCTGGTGTACCGGCACCTGGCCTGGCTGACCGCGTTGCGCTACCAGATGCGCGAGAGCAAGCCGTGGGAAACCCAGAAGCTGACGCCGAATGTGGAGTACCGCAAGCACTATGACGTGCCGGAGAAGGTGCGCACGTTGGATGCCGAACTTACCAAGTACGTGACCCCGGACGAGCGCTCGCGCATCCTGGGTGCGACCAGCAGGGCCACCGAAGTGCTGTCGCTGCAGGGCGCCGCGCTGCGCCAGCTGCTCGACGACGGACAGATTCCGCAGGCCAGCTTCGCCGAGCTGCAGCGCGTGCTGCGCGACCTGCATGACCAGCAATCGCGCAGCGAGCGCATCAAGAACTACCCGTACCCACGCCAGTACGCGGTGATCAACGTGATCTTCGTGCGCATCCTGTGCCTGCTGCTGCCGCTGGGCATGATCGACCTGCTGGCGCCGATGAACGACACCGTGGGCGGTGCGATGGCCGGGCACATGGTGTGGCTGGCGATCCCGCTGGGCGTGCTGGTGTCGTGGATGTACGCCGCGCTGGACCAGGTCGGTGAGAGCAGCGCCAACCCGTTCGAAGGCGGTGCCAACGACATTCCGATCTCGCAGCTGTGCGGCACGGTCGAGAGCGACCTTCGCCAGATGCTGGATGAGCGCGATGTGCCGATCCAGCAGGCGCCTGCCAGCCCTATCGTGATGTAACACCTACAAGGACCTCACACATGAAGATCGTCGTCATCGGAGGCCACGGGCTGATCGGCAGTCGGGTGGTGGAGCATCTGGCTGCGCACGGGCACGAAGCGGTACCGGCGTCGCGCCGCACCGGCGTGGACGTGCTGACCGGCCAGGGCCTGCCCGCCGCACTGCAGGGCGCACAGGTGGTGGTGGATGCCGCCAACGCGCCGATCTTCGACGACCCGCAGGTCGGCGACTTCTTCCAGCGGGCCACCACACAGTTGCTGGCCGCCTGCGAACGCGCCGGCGTGGAACATCTGGTCGGCCTTTCCATCGTGGGGACGCCGTACCTGCAGGACAGCCCCTACTTCCGCGCCAAGGCGGTGCAGGAGGGCCTGATCCGCCAATCCGGCCTGCGCTCCACGCTGGTGCGCGCGACCCAGTGCCACGAGTTCATGGCACAGCTGGTGGCACCGCTGGCCCAACGCCAGCCGCTGCACCTGTCGCCTGCCAAGGTCCAGCCGGTGGCCGCCGATGACCTGGCCGCACTGGTCGCCCAGGTCGCGATGACCGCGCCGACCCGGCGCATGGTGCAGATCGCCGGCCCCGAGTGCCACCGCCTGTTCGAGCTGGTGGAGCGGGTGATGTACTTCAACCAGGACGACCGCCCGGTCGTGGAAGACCCGGATGCGCGCTACTACGGCGCCCGGCTGAAGGACACCACCCTCACCCCCGAACCCGGCGCGCTGCTGGGCAGTACCCGCTTCGCCGACTGGCTGGACAGCCACACGCGCGGTCCGTTACCCCTCGTCCACCTCCCAAAGCCGTAGTGCCGGCCGCCGGCCGGCTCCAAGAGATGCAGAACGCAGGCAACGCGTCATCTTCCCGTCGTCTACGCACGGTACAACGGCTGCGTAGTTTGACGGCGCTCAAGGTTCTGCATAAGCAACCCTAAAGTTGCGCCAGTCCCGGCCGATACCGATGCGTCATTCCGCTTGGAGTACGCAATGTCGGCCTTCCCCCGCCGCCTGTGGTTGTCCCTCACCCGACGCGGTGAGTCCGTTCCCGTCCGGCATGCCCTGCGCGACGGGCTGGTTGCACTGCGCCGGCTGAGCGTGGCGCGCAAGCTGAAGATCAGCCTGGTCGCCTGCGTTTCGGGCCTGTTGCTGGTGGCCATCGTATACGCGTGGACACGGTACAACAGCGAGCGTGCCGCAGACACGTTCGACAGGCACCAGCAGGTCACCGGGCTGGTGGCGGCACTGGGCACCCAGGTCGCCGACGCACGCCGCCTGCAGACCCGCTATGCCACCAGCTTCGACGATGCCGACCGCCAGGCGCTGCAGCAGGCACGGCAGCACCTGCAGGAGTCGCTGGCCGGTCTGCAGCGCGCTGCCGCAGGCAACGGCAAGGCGGAGGCGTTGCAGGCACTGGCCGCACGCATCGCCGAGTTCGCCGACGGCATCACCGCGTTGAACGCACGCGTGGATGAAATGGGGCGTGGCGAGGAAAACCTGCGCGCGCAGGTCGAGGCCGCCGCGACTGCGATGGAGGACGCCCTGGCCACGGTGCAACGCCCGGCGTTGGACGCGCAATGGCAGACGATCCGCCGGCAGGAGGCGTTGCTGCTGCTCACCGGCGATTCCGCCCACACCGACCGTGCCAGTGAGGCGAAGCTGCCGTTCGAGCTGGCGATGGCCTCACCGGGCCTGCGTTCGGACGCGCAGGACGCGCTGCGCGCAGCGATGGACGCCTACCAGGGCGCCTTGCTGGGCTACACGGCTGCCCGGGTCGGCCTGGACATCGAGGCGCAGTCGCTGGCCGACACCGCCGCGCAGATCGCGCCCAGCCTGGAACAGGTCCGGCAGGCGCAGGCCGCGTCGCTGGAGGCGGCGCGCGGTCGCCTGCAGAGCCAGGCGCGGACCATGACCGTCGCGTTCGCAGTAACCCTGCTGCTGGTGGCGCTGCTGCTGGTCGCCACCCTGCTGCTCACCCTGCAGGCGGTGCAGCGCCCGATCGCCGACACCCTGCGCTTTGCCGAGGACATCGCAGAAGACCGCTTGGACACGGTACTGGTCGTACGCAATCCGCACGACGAGTTCGGGCAGCTGGCGCAGCGGCTGCTGCACATGCAGGGCCGGCTGCGCAGCCGGATCGAGGCCGAGCGTGCGGCCGCGCGCGACAATACCCGTGCCCGCCAGGCGCTGGACAGCGCCCAGACCGGGTTGATGGTGCTCGAGCCGGACGGCAGCATCGGCTTCCTCAACCGCGCGCTGTGCAGCGCACTGGGCTGCACGCCGGAACAGTGGCGCGGCGAGCCCGCGCATCGGCTGCACCCGGTGTTCGCCAACGTGGCCGCGCAACTGCAGGGTGGCAAGGGCAGCGCCCATGAGGTCGAGCAGGGCGGTGTCCGCTACCAGCTGGTGCTCAATCCGATCCTGGACGAGGGCCAGCTGCTTGGCGCTGCCGTGGAATGGCGCAGCCGCGCGCTGGAGACCACGGTGGAAACCGAGGTGGCCGCGCTGGTGGACGCGGCCGCGCACGGCGAGCTGGACGCGCGCATCGCCGTGCATGACAAGCAGGGATTCGTGCTGACCCTGGCGGTCAGCATCAACCGGCTGCTGGACACGTTCCAGGGCAACCTGGCCGGGCTGCAGGCGCTGCTTTCGGGACTCGCGCGTGGCGACCTCGGCCTGCGCATGCAGGGCGACTTCCAGGGCGTGTTCGCGCAGATGCGCGACGACGCCAACGCCAGCGTGCAGCAGCTTTCCGACATCGTGGTGCGCATCCAGCAGGCTACCGGCGCGATCCATGGCGCGGCCGACGAGATCGTCGCCGGCAACCGCGACCTGGCCGAGCGCACCGAGCGCCAGGCCGCGCACCTGGAAGAAACCGCCTCGTCGATGGAGGAACTCACCGCCACCGTGCGCCAGAACGCCGATTCGGCGCTGCAGGCGAACCGGCTCGCGGTGGGCGCCGCAGACATCGCGGTGGAGGGCGGCAGCGCAGTCGCGCAGGTGGTGGCGACCATGCATGACATCGCCGCCTCGTCGCGCCGGATCGGCGACATCACCGGCGTGATCGACGGCATTGCCTTCCAGACCAACATCCTCGCGCTCAATGCGGCGGTGGAGGCCGCACGTGCCGGTGAACAGGGGCGCAGCTTCGCCGTGGTGGCCGGCGAAGTGCGCCTGCTCGCGCAGCGCAGTGCCGACGCCGCGCGCCAGATCAAGACCCTGATCGAGGCGTCGGTGGAGAACGTGAATGCGGGCACCCGCCAAGTCGACCAGGCCGGTGCGACCATGACCCGCATCGTCAGCAGCGTGGAACAGGTCACCGCGATCACCGCCAGTATCTCCGCCGCGTCCCAGCAGCAGAGCGAGGGCATCGAACAGGTCGGCAAGACCCTGCTGCAGATGGACGGCAGCACCCAGCAGAATGCCGCGATGGTGGAGGAGGCCAGTGCATCGGCGCAGGCCATGCAGCGACAGGCCGGGCAGTTGTCCGAAGCGGTGGCCGCCTTCGTGCTGGAGCGGCCGGCGGCGCCCGTCACCAGGCGCATGCGCGCGGTGGGTATGCTGGATGCATGAGCACCCGAAAGAAGCCCGCTGTACCCCGCGCTGCCGCTGACGCGTTCGTGCGCGTTCGCGGTGCCCGCGAACACAACCTGAAGAACGTCGACGTGGACATTCCACGCGACGCACTGGTGGTGTTCTCGGGCATCTCCGGTTCCGGCAAGTCGTCGCTGGCCTTCGGTACGCTGTATGCCGAGGCGCAGCGGCGCTACCTGGAGTCGCTGTCGCCGTACGCGCGGCGGTTGATCGACCAGGTCGGCGTGCCCAACGTGGATGCGATCGAAGGCCTGCCCCCGGCGGTGGCGCTGCAGCAGCAGCGCGGCACCGCCAGCGTGCGGTCCAGCGTGGGCAGCGTGACCACGCTGTCCAGCCTGCTGCGCATGCTGTACTCGCGTGCCGGTACGTATCCGGCGAAACAGCCGATGCTGTACGCCGAGGATTTCTCGCCGAACACGCCGCAGGGTGCCTGCCCGAACTGCCACGGGCTGGGCCACGTGTACGAGGTGACCGAGCAGTCGATGGTGCCCGATCCTTCGCTGAGCATCCGCGAACGCGCCATCGCGGCGTGGCCACCGGCCTGGCACGGCCAGAACCAGCGCGACATCCTGGTCACGCTCGGCTACGACGTCGACATTCCCTGGCGCGACCTGCCGAAGAAGCAGCGCGACTGGATCCTGTTCACCGAAGAGCAGCCGGTGGTGCCGGTCTACGCAGGCTTCACCCCCGCCGAAACCCGCGCTGCGCTGCGTCGCAAGGAAGAGCCCAGCTACATGGGCACGTTCAGCGGCGCGCGGCGCTATGTGCTGCAAACCTTCGCCACCACCCAGAGCGCCATGATGAAAAAGCGCGTGGCGCGCTACATGGTCGGTACGGTGTGCCCGGTCTGCGAGGGCAAGCGCCTGAAGCGCGCATCGTTGTCGGTGACGTTCGCCGGGCTGGACATCGGCGCGCTGTCGCAGCTGTCACTGGCGGCCATGGCCGACGCGCTGCGACCGGCCGCCGAAGGCCGATTCGAAGCGCCTGCGGCACGCGCACCGCGTAGCCGTGCCGCCGGGCGCAAGGCAGAGCAGGCGCGGGTGGCCGCCGGCGGCCTGCAGCACGCAGGCAGTAGCGACGTGCGCCGTACCCCGGACCTGTCTGAAGAAAAGCGCATTGCCGCGCAGCGCATCGCGCAGGACCTGGTGGAGCGAATCGGCACGCTGGAAGCGCTGGGGCTGGGGTATCTGTCGATGGACCGCGCCACGCCCACGTTGTCGCCGGGCGAGCTGCAACGGCTGCGCCTGGCCACCCAGATCCGCTCCAGCCTGTTCGGCGTGGTGTACGTCCTCGACGAACCGACCGCCGGCCTGCATCCGGCCGATGGGGAGGCGCTGTACGACGCACTGGACCAGCTCAAGGCCGGTGGCAACACGTTGTTTGTGGTCGAGCACGACCTGGAGATGCTGCGCCGCGCCGACTGGCTGGTGGACGTCGGCCCCGGTGCCGGCCAGCATGGCGGGCAGGTGCTGTACAGCGGTGTGCCGGACGGCCTGCGCACGGTGAAGGCATCGGCCACCGCGCCTTACCTGTTCGATACCCACGCGGCCATGCGCCGCACGCCGCGCGAACCGGCCGGCTGGCTGGAGCTGCGCGGTATCCATCGCAACAACCTGCATGGGTTGGACGCACGCTTCCCGCTGGGCGCGTTCTGCGCGGTCACCGGCGTGTCCGGCTCCGGCAAATCCAGCTTGGTCAGCCAGGCGCTGGTGGAGCTGGTTGGCGACCACCTGGGCCATGAGCCGCCGGCAGCGGAGACCGACGACGACCTGCCGCAGCCGAGCCGGATCGAGCGCACGCGCGGCCGCCTGCATGCCGGGCAGGCCGCGATCAAACGACTGGTCAACGTCGACCAGAAGCCGATCGGGCGCACCCCGCGTTCCAACCTGGCCACCTACACCGGGCTGTTCGACCACGTGCGCAAGCTGTTCGCGGCAACCCGCACGGCCAAGGCGCGGCGGTACAGCGCCAGCCGCTTCTCCTTCAACATGGCCCAGGGGCGCTGCGAAACCTGCGAAGGCGAGGGTTTCGTGCACGTGGAACTGCTGTTCATGCCCAGCGTGTACGCGCCATGCCCGACCTGCCACGGCCAGCGCTACAACGCCAAAACCCTGGAGGTGGAGTGGAACGGCCGCAACATCGCGCAGGTACTGGCGATGACCGTGGAGGAGGCGCTGGCGTTCTTCGTCGACGAAGCGGTGGTGCAGCGCCCGCTGCAGCTGCTGCGCGACATCGGACTGGGCTACCTGCGGCTGGGCCAGCCGGCCACGGAACTGTCCGGTGGCGAAGCGCAGCGCATCAAGCTCGCCACCGAACTGCAGCGCAGCCAGCACGGCAACACCCTGTATGTGCTGGACGAACCCACCACCGGCCTGCACCCGGCCGACGTGGACAAGCTGATGGCGCAGCTGCACGGCCTGGTCGACGCGGGCAACACCGTGGTGGTGGTCGAGCACGACCTGCGCGTGGTCGCAGACACCGACTGGGTGATCGATGTGGGCCCCGGCGCGGGCGAGCAGGGCGGCCAGGTGGTTGCCGCCGGCACGCCCGAGCTTGTCAGTCGTTCGAAACAGGGAAAGACCGCCCGCTATCTGCGGCGCTTCTTTACCTGAGGCTCGCCCACGTCTCCACTTCGCCTGCGGCGAACGGCCCGAGCTTCTGTTTGACGATCCTGCCCTCGGCGTTCACCAGCACCGAATACGGCAGCAGCCCCTGCGCATTGCCCAGGCGCACGCTCGCGTCATCCGGCGCGGGCTGCTCGACCACGATGGGGTAGCTCACCGGCACCTGCTGCAGGTAGTCGCGCACGCCGTCGGGCGTATCGATGGCCAGGCCGACCACCTGCACGCCGTCGCCGGGCTGCGCGGCAGCGAACGCGGCCAGCATCGGCATCTCCTCGATGCAGGGACCGCACCAGCTGGCCCAGACATTGATCAGCAGCGGACGGCCATGGAAGCGGGCGAAATCCACCGGCGCGCCGTCCACGTCGGGCAGGGTGATCGCCGGCATCGGATCGCCCGGCCTGGCCGGGACGGCGGCAGGACGTTCCACCGCAGCAGACCGGGGTTCCTGCGGTTCACGCGCGAACTGGTAGAGGCCGGTGCCCAGGCCCAGTGCCGCCGCGATCAGCCCTGTCACCAGCAGCGACCTGCGCGGCGGCGCGCTCATCGTGCGGTGCGCAGCAGCGCTTCTTCGACCAGCGCCTGGGTCAGCACGGTGGGCAGTACCGTCGGCGGTGCGCCCGGGCCGTACACCACGTACAGCGGCACGCCGACCGCCTTGTGTTCATCCAGGAACGCGGTGATCTGCTCATCGACATTGGTGTAGTCGCCGCGCATGTACACCGCGTTGGTCCGACGCAGCGTTTCCTCGAACGCGTGGGTGCCCAGCACCGCACGTTCGTTGGCCTTGCAGGTCACGCACCAGTCGGCGGTCATGTTGACGAACACCACGCGGTTGTCCTGGCGCAGGCGGTCGAGCATCTGCGGCGAATAGGCCACCACGTTGTCGGCGGTGGGCGCTGCGGCCTTGCCCGGGGCGTCGATGCGGGTCACCGCCCACACCGGCACCAGTGCGCCCAGCAGCAGCACCAGGGCCAGGACCGCGCCCACCCGCTGGCTGCGCCAGCGGCTGCGCTCGAACCACCACAGCGCCAGGCCCAGTACCACCAGCCCGGCCAGCACCAGCGCCATCGCGTCCACGCCGCGCTGCTTGCCCAGCACCCACAGCAGCCACAACGCGGTGCCGTACATGGGGAAGGCCAGCACCTGCTTCAGCGTTTCCATCCATGCACCGGGGCGCGGCAGGCGCCTGGCCAGCGACGGTACGAAGCCGATCAGCAGGAACGGCAGCGCCAGGCCCAGGCCCAGCACCAGGAACACCAGCATCGCCGGCAGGGCCGGCGCGGTGAACGCGTAGGCCAGCGGCGCACCCATGAACGGCGCCACGCACGGGCTGGCGACCACGCAGGCGAGCACGCCGGTGAAGAAATCGCCGACCGGCCCGCTGCGCGAGGCCAGCGACTGGCCCACGCCGCCGAGGCTGCCGCCGAGGGTGAACACGCCCGACAGGCTCAGGCCCACGGTGAACATCAGGTACACCAGCGCGGCGATGAACCACGGGTGCTGCAACTGGAAGCCCCACCCGGCGGCCTGGCCGGCCGCACGCAGGGCCAGCACCAGCGCGCCGATCGCAGCGAACGCCACCAGCACGCCCGCGGTGTACCAGAGGGCATGGCTGCGCGCGCGCTGGCGGCTCTCGCCGCTCTGCGCCACGCCCAGCACCTTCAGCGACAGAATCGGCAGCACGCACGGCATCAGGTTGAGGATCAGGCCACCGGCCAGCGCCAGCAGCAGCGCCGCGATCAGCGTGGTCGGGGTGGCGTCGCTGCTGGTGGGCGGGGGCGTGCGCTGCGCGTTGTCGGCGCTGGCATCGGGTGCCTCGGCCTGCGCCGCGTCCGCCACCGGCTCGTTCGGGCGGATCAGCATCGGCTGGGTGGCAATGCCATTGGCCTCGCGCGGCTGCGGGCGCTTGTCGCGGCTCACCAGCGGCGCGATCACGTCGCTGCGGCGCACCGCTTCATCGGCGCTGGCAT
The DNA here is from genome assembly GCF_031834615.1 of Stenotrophomonas aracearum. Lineage (NCBI taxonomy): Bacteria > Pseudomonadati > Pseudomonadota > Gammaproteobacteria > Lysobacterales > Lysobacteraceae > Stenotrophomonas > Stenotrophomonas aracearum. The sequence continues at coordinate 3,769,844 of NZ_CP115543.1, read as the reverse complement.
TGACCTTGCCGGCCGGCAGCGCCAGCTTCACGCGGCGCGTCATCGGCGGGTAGCAGATCCCGTCGGTCTGGCAGCCCTGGAAGGTGATCACCAGGGTCGCCTCGGCCGCGTCGGCGACGGTGCGACGCAGCGGCAGCGCGACCTCGGTCTGGTCGAAGTACACCGCCACGTCGCCGAAGTGTTCGTCGCGGTGCGACTTCGCCGCGGGCCAGCGCGGGGTGTCGGCGCGGATGCCGGGGGCGCCTTCCAGCTTCAGCGAGGTGCGGTCGCGGTACAGGTAGTAACCCGGCGCCGGGCTGAAACGCAGCAGCACGGTGTTGCCGTCGCCGACGATGGCCTCGAAGCCGAATGCGCGTTCGGAAGGCAGCGGCAGCGCCTGGGTGCTGGCCGTTCCAGGCAGGCGCAGCCCACCGCCGGCGTCGCCGCCCAGCGGGTTGTTGAACGGCGAGGCCGCCGCGCCGTTGAAGGCCGGAGTTACCGCAGTGTCGCCCCGAGCGGTTCCGCCGGGCAGCTTCACCTGCAGGCTGCGCTTCTGCGGTGGGTAGCACACGCCTGCATCGGCGCAGCCCTGGTAACGCACTTCCAGCGTGACCGTGCCGGCATCGTCGGTGGCCTTGCCCGGCAGCACGGCGACCAGACGGTCGCGGTAGGTTTCCACTTCGCCGAAGAAGTCGTCGTGGTGCTTCTTGCCGGCCGGCATCTGCAGCGCCTCGGCAACGAAGGCCGCGTCGCTCTTGACCGTGGTGCGGTGGCGATACAGGTAGTAGCCCGGCGCGATCTTCCAGCTGACTTCGATATGCCCGCGGTCGCGCGCCTGCGCGCTCAGCCCGAAGGCCTCATCGACCGGCAACAGGTCTTTCTCGCTGACGGCCAGGGCCGGCAGGGACACCACGAACAGCGCGCACAGCGCGGCAAAGCGACCAAACAGCGTCATCAATCGGTTTCCTCTCGGGTCTGGGCCCGAATCCAATCCAGGTAGGCCGGCAGGCCAGCGCGGGTTTCGACCGCGATGCACTCGGGGAGTTCATACGGGTGCAGCACCTGCACCCGCGCGATGGCCGCATCCAGGCGGCTGCCGGTGGTCTTGATCAGCAGCTGGACCTCAGCGTCCTCGGTGACCTCGCCGTGCCAGCGGTAGGTCGAGTGCGCCCCGTCCAGCCGTGTCACGCACGCGGCCAGGCGTTCTTCCACCAGCGCGTGCGCCAGCCGCGCCGCGGTGGCGGCGTCAGGGCAGGTGGTCAGAAGAATGAATACGGAATCGGCGGTCGACATGACCGCCGATTATAGGGATGGAATTCCCCCGCTGCCGGCCGGCCCCAAGGCGGGGCCGGCCAACATGACGGCACTGCCGGCCAACACAACGGGTAGTGCCGGCCGCCGGCCGGCTCCATGTAGCCCGTCAGTCAGCCAGCTGGCAGCTCGCCGGCTTGGCCGAAGTGAACAGCGCCGGCGTAGCCCACTCGGGGTGGTCGATGAACGGATTGCGGTTGCCCTGGAAGCTGAAGACGACCTCATTGCGGGCCTTTTCAGCCGCGTTGGGCGGATCTGCAAGGTGCCACTCGATCAGCGTCGAGAGCAGCCCCATGTACGCCGGCGAGGACGAGGTCTTGACGATTCTACTGCGGTCGTCGGTCAGCTCCAGGTCCGGTTCGGACTGCCCGGTCGCCGCGTCCTTGCCGCCCTCATAACGGATCGCCATGTACATCACCGCACGCGCCATGTCGCCCTTGCGCTGGCCCCACACTTCGAAGGTGCCGGTATTGCCGTCCGGGCTGCGCACCCAGTTGGAATTGCCCGGGTATCCGCCGCTGCCACCGCCCTGGCCGTTGTTGTTCTCGGTGGCGCGCTCGCCGCAATTGACGTCGCACTTGGCGAACGGCTTGTTGCCGCGGTCCGCGTTCCATTGCGCGTCGGTCAGGTACAGCATGTGGGTATCGGTGTAGGGCGCATACGGCAGGCCCTTGTCGCCGGTGGTGCTGGCAAAGCCCAGCGAGTTGGGCCAGGTGTGTTCGCGGTTGTAGGTCAGGCCGCTGCCGGTGCCCGCGCGGTCGCTGACCTTGGCGTAGCTGCGGTTGCGGTATGCGTCCAGGATCCGGCCACTGTTGTTGGGGTCCTCGTCGGCGATCTCCAGGATGGTCCAGGTGCTGGTGCCCGAGCCGCTGTACGGATACGAGGTGTGGCCCTTGATCGTTTCATGCAGCGAGCAGCGCAGCTGGCTCGGGCTGGAGGTGTTCACCTTCGAGTAGTAGCTGCCCGGGTCCGGGTCCGGACCGGGGTCGGTGCCGCCTGCGGCGACGTTGAAGGCAATGCGGGTGTCCGCAGCCGGACGGGCGCCCTGCGCATCCTTAATCCGGGTGGCCCGGATATCGAACCGGCAGGCTTCACCGGCGACCAGCGCGGTATTGGTGGACAGGGTGAAGGTGGTGCCGCTGGTGGCGTGGGTGAGCGGCACGCTGCCGGACTGGCCGCAGCTGAGCACGAACGCGCCGTTGCTGAGCGTGACGGTCTCGCTGAAGGTCACGGCCAGGTCGGCGGCGGCCGGGAAGGTGGTGGCGCCCTGCTCGGGGGTGGTGGTGCGAACGGAGGGCGGGGTGTTCGGCCCGGTGCCGCCGCTGCCACTGAAGGTCTGGCCGTTGTTGCACGCACCGAAGGTCTGCGCCGCCGAGGGCGCCCAGGTGAAGTGGGCGTACTGGCTGCCGCTGCCGGTGAGCTGGAGGGAGGTGCCCGGCGCGGTGCTGTTGGTCTCGCTGACCGGGATGTTCTGGCTGGTCAGCCCGGCCGCCGGGCCGCTGGCAGCGGTAACGGTGCCTTCGTAGCTGATGAACTGCACCACCTTGCCGCTGCCATCGACCAGCGCGATGCCGTCGTTGGCGCCGTTCTGCAGGCCGTTGGTGGGGTAGGTGACGGTAGCGAGACTGGCCTTGCCGCAGCCGGCGGCCGTGCCGGCAGGTACCGGGTTGCTGGCATACACCGTGGCGGCGGACGGGGTGCTGCCGTTGTACAGGTACAGCGTGTAGCTGCCGAGGTCCTCGCCGCCGGTGGCGACGACCTCGATCGCCTCGCCGACGTCACCGGCGGGGGTGCTGTCGTCGTAGTGCAGCTCATTGATGAATACGTCGGCGCGGGCGGGGCCGGCGGCCAGCGCCAGCAGGCACGCCAGGGAAAGCGGTGTGGGCAACCTCATCTACGGCTCCTTGTGATTGGGTTTTGCCCGCCGAATCTAGCCAATCCATATGACACATCTATCGATATGTCGTATTCGGCACGCCGCAATGGGACGTGCGTCAAGAAATTGGCGGAACTTTGTCGGGTTGAGCCTCTCCGACGATTCCCCATCTGCGAAAAATTCGGGTCCGGCCCCTTGAAAGGCACAGGTGGGCCACCATCTCTGCCCTGTCCCGCACTGGCGGGTTTTTTCACGAGCGGTGCTGGCAGTCACCTTGGGTGAGTGCTAACATCGCCGGACTTTGTCTGACCAATCAATAACTTAAGAGGTCCCACATGAGCATCAAGCCGCTTCACGACCGCGTTGTGGTCAAGCCGATCGAAGCCGACGAAATCTCCGCCGGCGGCATCGTGATCCCGGACTCGGCCAAGGAAAAGTCGACCAAGGGTGAAGTCGTGGCCGTGGGCCCGGGCAAGCCGCTGGACAACGGCAGCGTCCGCGCGCCGTCGCTGAAGGTCGGTGACAAGGTCATCTATGGCCAGTACGCCGGCAGCAGCTACAAGAGCGAAGGCGTGGAATACAAGGTCCTGCGCGAAGACGACATCCTCGCCGTCATCGGCTGATTGATGCCGCCGGGCCGAGCGCCCGGCCACCTGTCCCCCAATTATTCAGAAGGTAATCGCAATGGCTGCCAAGGAAATTCGTTTCGGTGAAGACGCCCGTTCGCGCATGGTGCGCGGCGTCAACGTTCTCGCCAATGCCGTCAAGGCCACCCTGGGCCCGAAGGGCCGCAACGTCGTGCTCGAGAAGAGCTTCGGCGCCCCGACCATCACCAAGGACGGCGTGTCCGTCGCCAAGGAAATCGAACTGGCTGACAAGTTCGAGAACATGGGCGCGCAGATGGTGAAGGAAGTCGCTTCGCGTACCAATGACGACGCCGGCGACGGCACCACCACCGCCACCGTGCTGGCCCAGGCCCTGATCCGCGAAGGCGCCAAGGCCGTTGCCGCCGGCATGAACCCGATGGACCTCAAGCGCGGTATCGACAAGGCCGTGGTTGCCGCCGTCGCCGAGCTGAAGAACATCTCCAAGCCCACCGCCGACGACAAGGCCATTGCCCAGGTCGGTACGATCTCGGCCAACTCGGACGAGTCGATCGGCAACATCATCGCCGAAGCGATGAAGGAAGTCGGCAAGGAAGGCGTGATCACCGTTGAAGAAGGCTCGGGCCTGGAAAACGAGCTGGACGTGGTCAAGGGCATGCAGTTCGACCGCGGCTACCTGTCCCCGTACTTCATCAACAACCAGCAGGCGCAGACCGCCGACCTGGACGACCCGTACATCCTGCTGCACGACAAGAAGATCTCCAACGTCCGTGACCTGCTGCCGGTGCTGGAAGGCGTCGCCAAGGCCGGCAAGCCGCTGCTGATCGTGGCCGAGGAAGTCGAAGGCGAAGCGCTGGCCACCCTGGTGGTCAACACCATCCGTGGCATCGTCAAGGTCGTGGCCGTCAAGGCACCGGGCTTCGGCGACCGTCGCAAGGCGATGCTGGAAGACATGGCCGTGCTGACCGGCGGTACCGTGATCTCCGAAGAGATCGGTCTGTCGCTGGAGAAGGCCACCATCAACGACCTGGGCCGCGCCAAGAAGGTGCAGGTTTCCAAGGAGAACACCACGATCATCGACGGCCTGGGCGACAAGGCAGCCGTGGAATCGCGCGTGGCCCGCATCAAGACCCAGATCGAAGACACCTCGTCCGACTACGACCGTGAAAAGCTGCAGGAACGCGTGGCCAAGCTGGCCGGCGGTGTTGCCGTGATCAAGGTCGGCGCGTCGACCGAAATCGAAATGAAGGAAAAGAAGGACCGCGTCGACGACGCCCTGCACGCTACCCGTGCGGCGGTCGAAGAAGGCGTGGTGCCGGGCGGCGGTGTTGCCCTGGTCCGTGCGGTCACCGCGCTGGCCGGCCTGAAGGGCGCCAACGAAGACCAGAACCACGGCATCCAGATCGCCCTGCGCGCGATGGAAGCCCCGCTGCGTGAAATCGTCGCCAACGCCGGCGAAGAGCCGTCCGTGATCGTCAACAAGGTCAAGGAAGGCACCGGCAGCTTCGGCTACAACGCCGCCAGCGGCGAGTTCGGCGACATGCTGGCCTTCGGCATCCTGGATCCGACCAAGGTGACCCGTTCGGCCCTGCAGAACGCAGCCTCCATCGCCGGCCTGATGATCACCACCGAAGCAATGGTGGCTGAGGCGCCGAAGAAGGATGAGCCGGCCATGGGCGGCGGTGGCATGGGCGGCATGGGTGGCATGGGCGGCATGGACTTCTAAGGTCCGCGCACCCGCGACATCCTGTCGTGATGCATGCGAAGAACCCCGCCGCGAGGCGGGGTTTTTTGTTGGCCGGCTGCGACCGCAGTTGCGAATGAAACATTTTGCGTCGCACAAAAGCTGTGTTATCTATAGTCCCCAATGAACGCACGCCCCGCCAATTCCTACTTTTGGTATTACTTTCCGAAGCCACCGGCGGAGGAAGGCATGCGCTCAACCTGAAGAAAGCTTCAGACGCATACCCGAAAGCCGCCAGCGCACCTGGCGGCTTTTTTGTTGCCGCCGCGCTGGGGACCCCCACCTTCCAGGAGACCCCCCATGCCCCCGCACACCGACGACCTGCGCATCCGAAAACTCGAACCGTTGACCCCGCCGGCGCAGCTGATCGCCATGCTGCCCTGCGACGACGAAGCCTCCGATACGGTGAGTGCCTCGCGCACGGCGCTGCACGAGATCCTGCATGGCCGAGATGACCGCCTGGCGGTGGTGATCGGCCCGTGCTCGATCCACGATCCGGTGGCTGCCATCGAATACGCCCATCGCCTCAAGCCGCTGCGCGACGCCTACGCCGGCGATCTGGAGATCGTCATGCGCGTCTACTTCGAGAAGCCGCGCACCACCGTCGGCTGGAAAGGCCTGATCAACGATCCGGACCTGGACGGCAGCTTCCAGATCAACAAGGGCCTGCGCATCGCCCGCGGCCTGCTGCGCGACATCAACAAGCTGGGCCTGCCGGCCGGCGTGGAATTCCTTGACGTGATCTCGCCGCAGTACATCGCCGACCTGGTGGCCTGGGGCGCGATCGGCGCGCGCACCACTGAAAGCCAGGTGCATCGTGAACTGGCGTCGGGGCTGTCGTGCCCGGTGGGCTTCAAGAACGGCACCGACGGCAACATCAAGATCGCCGCCGATGCAGTGGGCGCCGCCTCCAACCCGCATCACTTCCTGTCGGTCACCAAGCAGGGCGACACCGCCATTGTCGCCACCGCCGGCAACCCGGACTGCCATGTGATCCTGCGCGGCGGCAAACAGCCGAACTTCGACGCGGACAGCGTGGATGCGGCCAGCCAGACCCTGGGCAAGGCGCACCTGCCGGCGCGGCTGATGATCGATGCCAGCCACGCCAACAGCAGCAAGAATCCGGAAAACCAGCCCAAGGTGGTTGCCGACATCAACGCGCAGCTGGCCGGCGGTGAAGAGCGCATCGTCGGGGTGATGGTGGAAAGCCACCTGGTCGCCGGTCGCCAGGACCTGGTGGAAGGCCAGCCGCTGACCTACGGCCAGAGCATCACCGACGGCTGCATCAGCTGGGACACCTCGCTGGAGGTGCTGGAATCGCTGGCCCAGGCGGTGCGCGCGCGGCGTGCACGCCGTCTGGCAGCGGCCGCCTGAGGCGGGTGCGGGGCCGGCGGCCGGCCGGCCCCGCGAAAGACCACGCCTACTGAAATCCCTGGTTTGTTAATTAGAATCAATTGGATACACCCAACCCAAGTGGCGCAGACTTCAGGCCTCGCTTGAGAGCTCCACAAGGTGTATGTACAATGTATGCACAATCCAGCAACGTGCGAGTGCTCCCCATGGGAACCGCAAGCAAGGTCATCAATTTCCGCGCACCGGCCGACAAGCAGGATCTGATCGATCGCGCCGTGCAGATCAGCGGTGTGAACCGCACCGAGTTCATCCTCGACGCGGCGTGCGACAAGGCGCGCGAAGTCCTGGCCGACCAGACGCAGTTCAACGTGAGTGCGGAGCAGCTGCAGCGGTTCAATGCACTGCTGGACGCGCCGCTCGAAGACAACCCGGCGCTGCGCCGGCTGTTGAGCACGCCCGCACCCTGGGAGCGGTAAGCCCTTGCGGCTCTCCGCTCCCGTACCGCTGCAGGCGGAACATCTGCTTGATGGCTTCCGCTGCAGCGCCCCTGCGCTGACCCGGTGGCTGCTTGAGCGCGCGCACCAGAACCAGGCGTCGGGCGCTTCGCGGTGTTTTGTCAGCTGCGACGAGCAGCAACGCGTGGTCGGCTACTACGCGCTTTCCGCTGGCGGGATATCGCACGACACTGCGCCAGGCAGGATCCGTCGCAACATGCCGGATCCGATCCCGGTCATCGTGCTCGGGCGCCTGGCCGTGCATGCAGAGTGGGCCGGGCAGGGAATCGGCCAGGGCCTGCTGAAAGATGCCGTGCTGCGCGCCTTGCAGGCCTGCGGCCAGCTGGGTGCCCGTGCATTGCTCTGCCACGCCATCGATGAACCGGCCAAGGCGTTCTATCTCAAGCACGGGTTCATCGTGTCACCGATCCATCCGCTCACGGTGATGTTGCCGCTTCAGTGCACTTCGTCACGGTAGACGAACTTCGGCATTTCCCACTTGTAGTGGATCGCGAGCAGGCGCAATGCAAAGCCGCCGCCCAGCGACCAGAGCGTGGCCGCATTGAGCGACACGCCCAGCGCCAGCAGGCCCAGCCACGCGGCACCGGTAAACAGCGTGATCACCGCGTACAGCTCCTTCTGGAAGATCAGCGGCACTTCGTTGCACAGCACGTCGCGCAGCACGCCGCCGAAAGCGCCGGTGAGCATGCCTGCGATCAACACGATCGGCACCGAGTGGCCGGCGTCGCGCGCCACGGCGCACCCGATCAGCGTGAACGCGATCAGCCCCAGGCCATCCAGCACCAGGAAGGTGCGGCGGAAATGATGCATCCAGCGCGCCAGCCAGGTGGCGATCAAGGCCGCGCAGATGGTGAAGCCCAGGTACTCCGGGTGCTGGACCCAGCCCAGCGGGTAATGGCCGAGCACGATGTCGCGCAGCGAGCCGCCGCCCAGCGCGGTGACGCAGGCGATGATGACCACGCCGAACAGGTCCATGCGTCGCCGGCCCGCGGACAGGGCGCCGGTCATGGCTTCAGCGGAAATGGCGATGAGGTAGATGACAGCGAGCAGCATGGGGGGAACTCCAGGACGCAGGCGGCGCCGCGTCCGGCGCGGATTCTAGCAGCCAGCATCCCCGCGCCGGTGGATAATCCCGGTATGCCCGCTGAACCCGCCCCCTGGTACGTGTACCTGCTCGAATGCCGAAATGGCAGCTACTACGCCGGCATCAGCAACGACGTGGACGCCCGTTTCCAGGCGCACCTGTGCGGCAAGGGCGCGCGCTACACCCGCGCCAACCCGCCGCTGAAGGTGCTGGCCGTGCGCGCCTATCCGGACCGTGCGGCGGCGTCGAAGGCCGAGTGGGCACTCAAGAAGCAGCCCCGCGAGCGCAAGCTGGCGTGGCTGCAGGCCGCCGACGCGGAACCGACCTGAGCGTGCTGCTCAAGGCCGGGGGCGGCGGTCGTCCTGGTCGTCGCCGAAGATGATCCGCGCGCTGCGCTGGTAGCTCCAGTACGCCACGGCCCAGTTGAGCAGCACCACGATCCGGTTGCGGAAGCCGATCAGGAAGAACACGTGCGCGGCCAGCCAGAACCACCAGGCCAGCACGCCCGACAGCTGCAGCCGGCCCAGGTGCACGATGGCGGCCATGCGGCCGATCGTGACCAGGTTGCCGAAGTCCTGGTACTTGAACGGCCCGGGCGCCTGCCGACCCTCCAGCCTTGCGCGCACGGTGGCGGCCACGTGCTTGCCCATCTGCTTGGCTGCCGGCGCCACGCCCGGCACCGGGCGTCCATCGGCCTGCTGCAGCGCGGCCAGGTCGCCAGCGACGAAGATCTCGGGGTGTCCGGCCACGGTGAGGTCCGGTTGCACCGGAACGCGCCCGGCGCGATCCAGCGGCACCTCCAGCGTGCGCGCCAGCGGCGAGGCCGCCACACCGGCCGCCCAGACCACCGTGCGCGCGGGAATGAACTGTTCGCCGAGCTGGAAGCCTTCGCCGTTGATGTTGCTCACCGGGGTGCCGGTCAGTACTTCCACGCCGAGCCTCTCCAGTTGTCGGCGCGCCTTGAGCGAGAGCACCTCGGGGAAGCTGGACAGCACGCGCGGGCCCGCCTCCACCAGCCGCACCTTGGCGCTGGCCGGGTCGATGTGGCGGAACTCGTTGCGCAGGGTATGCCGCGCAATCTCGGCCAGGGTGCCGGCCAGCTCCACGCCGGTCGGACCACCGCCCACGACTGCGAAGCTGAGCCAGGCTGCCTTGCGCGCCGGATCGGGTTCGGCCTCCGCGCGCTCGAATGCCAGCAGCAGTTTGCGGCGCAGCGCGATGGCATCGTCGAGTGTCTTCAGGCCGGGCGCGTCGGCGGCCCATTCGTCGTGCCCGAAGTAGGCGTGGGTGGCGCCGGTGCACAGCATCAACGTGTCGTAGCCGAGTGTGCTGCCATCAGCCAGGGTGATCTGGCGCGCGTGCTTGTCGAGGGTGGTGACTTCGCCCAGTCGTACTTCCACGTTGCGCTGCTCGCCCAGGATATGGCGCAGCGGTGCGGCGATATCGGGTGCGGACAGGCCCGCCGTGGCGACCTGGTACAGCAGCGGCTGGAACAGATGGTGGTTGCGACGGTCCACCAGGGTGATGCGGACGCGCGCGCTGGCCAGTGCGCGGGTGGCCCAGAGGCCGGCAAAACCACCCCCGATGATGACCAGGTGGGGCAGGGGATCGCGGGTCATGCAGACGCTCCAGGACGGTCGATTCCAATATGCGCATCGTCGCATGTCGGGCTGCATGTGCACGTGCATGCCTGCAACCCGATTCAGCGGCCATCGCAGCGGTACGGCCATCGGCGTATCGTAGCGGCGCACTTCAATGATCAGGAAACCAACATGCTGAAGATCTGGGGCCGGCAAAATTCCAGCAACGTGCGCAAGGTGTTGTGGTGCGCCGAGGAAATCGGCCTGCCATACGAATCCATCGAAGTGGGTGGTCCGTTCGGTGGCACGCAGTCGCCCGGGTACACGGCGATGAATCCCAACGGGCTGGTGCCGGTGATCGAAGACCAGGGCCTGCCGCTGTGGGAGTCCAACACCATCGTGCGCTACCTGAGCGCGCGTTACGCGTTGGGCACGTTGTACCCGGAAGACGCGATGACGCGCGCCCAGGCCGAGAAGTGGATGGACTGGAGCACCTCGCGGATGGCGCCGCTGTACAGCGAACTGATCTGGGGCATCATGCGCACCGCACCGGCCAACCGCGACGAAGCGCGCATCAACGCGGCCGTGGTGCGTGCCGGTGAGCTGCTGGCGATGGCCGATGCCACGCTGGCGCGGCAACCGTGGCTGTCCGGCGAGCAGTTTGCGATGGGCGACATCCCGCTGGGCGCACTTGTCTATGCGTGGTTCGAACTGCCGATCCAGCGCCCGTCGCTGCCGCACCTGGAAGCGTGGTACCAGCGCCTGCAGCAGCGCCCCGCGTACGTCAAGGCGGTGATGACGCCGCTGACCTAATACAGGTCCATCGGGTCTACATCCAGCGACCAGCGCACCTTCCGCGCCTGCGGCAGCGCGTAGACCTGCGGCATGATCTGGTCCAACAGTGCATGCAGCGGCCGTCGCGACGGCGCCGACAACAACAGCTGGGTGCGCTGGTAACCGGCGCGGCGCGGCATCGGTGCCGGCATCGGGCCGAACCGCTCCACCGGGCTGTCGTGCGCGATCAGCTCGCGCACGCCGCTCAACATGGCATTGGCATGTTCCACCTGCTGCGCCTCGGCGCGCAGCAGCGCCAGGTGCGCGAACGGCGGGAAGCCTGCTGCTTCGCGCTGCTGCAGTTCGGCATCGGCGAAGGCGTGGTAACCGCCATTGACCAGCGTTTCCAGCAACGGATGCCCGGGATGGTGGGTCTGCAGCCAGACTTCGCCGGGATCGGTCGCGCGCCCCGCGCGCCCCGCCACCTGGATCAGCTGCTGGGCCAGTTTTTCGCTGGCACGGAAATCGGCCGAGAACAGGCCTTCGTCGATTCCCACCACGACCACCAGGGTCAGCTTGGGCAGGTCGTGGCCCTTGGCCAGGATCTGCGTGCCGACCAGGATGCCGGCACGGTCGCCCAGCGACGCCAGTTGGCTTTCCAGTGCGTCGCGCCGGTTCGTGGTGCCGCGGTCGATGCGGATCACCGGGTAGTCGGCGAACGCCTCCACCAGATGCTCTTCAAGCCGTTCCGTGCCGATGCCCTGTGGTTGCAGCGCCAGGCTGCCGCAGTCCGGGCAGGCCAGCGGCGCCGGTTGGCGCGCGCCGCAGTGGTGGCACTGCAGGCGGCGCCCGCCAGCGTGCACGGTCATCGGCGCATCGCAGCGCTTGCAGGGCGCGGTCCAGCCACAGTCGTGGCAGAGCAGCACCGGTGCGTAGCCGCGACGGTTCTTGAACACCAGCACCTGGTGGCCGGCCTGCAGGTGCTGCTCGATGCCCTGCATGACCTCCGGCGACAGGCCGTCCTTCAGCGGGCGCTTGCGCACGTCGAGCACGCGCACCGTGGGCGGTCGGGCCTCGCCGGCGCGCTGCTTCAGGCGCAGGTGGGTGTACCGGCCCGCGTGTGCGTTGTGCAGCGACTCCAGCGACGGGGTGGCGCTGCCCAGGACCACGGGAATGTCGAGCGCCTTGGCCCGCACCAGCGCGAAATCGCGGGCGTGGTAACGGATCCCGTCCTGCTGCTTGTAACTGCCGTCGTGTTCTTCGTCCACCACGATGAGGCCGGCGTTGGGCAGCGGTGTGAACACCGCCGAGCGCGTTCCCACCACCACCTGCGCTTCGCCGCGTGCGGCGGCTGCCCAGACCCGCGCGCGTTCGTTGTCGTTCAAGCCCGAGTGCAGCTCATGCACGGTGATGCCCAAGCGGCTGCGGAAGCGGGCCAGGGTCTGCGGGGTGAGCCCGATCTCGGGCACCAGGACCAGCGCCTGGCGCCCGCGCGCCAGGCAGTCCGCGATCGCCTGCAGGTACACCTCGGTCTTGCCGCTGCCGGTCACACCATCGAGCAGGAATGCACCGAAACCCTTCCCGGCGGTGATGGCCGCGATCGCGTCGGCCTGCTCCGCGTTCGGGCACGGGCCGGGACGGAGGCTGGGCAACGCCGCGCTGTGCGCGAGCGCAACGCGTTCGACCAGCCCGCGTTTGGCCAAGGCGCGGGCGGCACTGCGCCAGTCATACAGTGCCTCGTCCAGCAGGTCCTCATCGACACTGCCGTTGCCGAGCAGCTCGGCCAGGCGGTGGGGTCGTGTCCCCGCGCGCAGTTTCACGCCCGGCTCCTGGCCGGCAGGGGTGAGCTGCCAGCCCCAACGATGGGTGTCGGGGACGGGTTCGCCCTTGCGCAACGGGGCGGGCAGGGCAGTGCTGACCACTTCCCCCAGCGGCGCGTGGGTATAGCGCGACAACCACTGCAGCGATGACCAGAGTTCCCCGCCCAGCAGTGGGGCCGGGTCCAGCCACGCCACCGCAGCGCGAAGGGTGGCGCCGTCGGCCACTGTGCCGATTCCGGCCACCACGCCGACCAGCTCGCGGGACCCGAAGGGCACCCGCAGCCGACGGCCGATCACGCCTGCGTGCGGCAGCTCGCCCGGCGGGGGGGCGTAGTCGAACCACTGCGGCAAGGGCACGGGCAGGACGACCTGCAGGGTGGGCGTGGGGGCGGGCGAAAGCATCGGGCCAGTGTAGCGGTCGTGGACCGGCCTGTTCAGTCGGAGAATCCCCTGTCGGCGCCTGCCGTGGAACCTAAATACCGGCTAAATATCCGTGGCTATTGGAGATTCGGTCTTATCCACATCTTCTGTGGATAAGTCTGTGCGCGAGTGTCGAACTCCGAGCTGATTGTCAGGGAGTTCCGCCCTCACACCTCTGTTGGTCAAAAAATAGCCACACAACAAAATGTAATACAATCAATGATATGGCTGTGAAACAAAGCTGACACACGGGTGACGCGGGCTTCACCCCCCGGTTTTGTGCCGTTTTTGTTGGTGCTGTGCACAACCTGCGCGGCTGTCAAGCGTTCCCGGCCGTATGTCGCGCCGCCTGCGGCCTGCATCGGCATGCCCGACCGGGGGCGCACTCGCTATCATTCCGGCACTTGATGGAGTTGCTATGACGGCTGTGAACGCCCCTGTTTCATCCAACGCAGCGGGCGCATTGTCCGCGTTCCTGCGAGGCGTTGAACGCCGTGCCCTGGTCGTTGCCGAGCTGCAGTGCGGCGACTCGACCGTTGCCGAACAGGCCCTGGTCGCGGTCATGCGTGCGTTCGCCGGGATCGCCAGCGACGTGCCCATGGCCCAGTGGCCCGACCGGTTCTGGATCCTGCTGGCGCACCGCACCCCGATCCGCGTTCCCGCCGCAGGTGGGCAGTGGGCACCGGAACTGTCGCACCTGCCGCAGCTGGCACCGCCCGCGCGCCTGGCCCTGCTGCTGCGGGTCGGTGGCGGGTTGGACGAGGCCGCCGCCGCACAGATCCTGGACATGCCGGTGGCCGACTACCAGCACGCGCTGGCCGAGGCCTGCCCGCGCGACGCACACGGCCACCCGGATGCCGCCGGCTGGCGCGCGCTGGCCGAGCAGGTCCAGCAGCGCCTGCGCGAGATGCCCGCCAGCCGCCTGCAGCAGCTGCATCAGCCGGCCGCCGTGCCCGCACCGGGCAAGGACAAGGGAGCGGCCTCCTGGCGCGCGCCCGCGCCTGCAGAGGCCGCCCCCCGCCGCGGCCCTGCCCGTCGCCGTGCCGGCAATCGCCGGCCCGTGTGGCGAGGCCTGCTGATCCTGCTGGTCACCACCGGCGTGCTGCTGGGCGGCGCGGCCTGGTGGAAGCATCGGCCGGCCGCCGTCCCCCCCGAGGCGAGCGTGCCCGACGGTGCGGTGTCCACCGCCGACCCGGTGGCCGTGGAACAGCTGCCGGCCGACGACCTGCCGGTGGCCGCGCCGGCCGACCCCGCGCATGCCGCCAGCGACGCGGCGATGCTGGCCGATCCCGAACTGATGCTGGCCCGCGATGCTGATCTGTATGCCTGGTTCGCGGCCGGCGGTCCGGTGCCCGTCGATGAGTCGCAGCCGCAACCGAACCGCCCCGAACCTGCCGCTGCCGGCCTGGAGACGTCTGCCGCCGATGAATAAGTCGATCCTGCTGCTCCTGATGGCCCTGTCCGCTGGCGCCACTGCCGCGCCCCAGGCACTGCCGCTGCCCACCCCGGTTGCCGCCCCCGTCCCCACCCCGACCACCGCACCGGCGATTCCCGCAACGCCGGCCGCGCTGGATCCGGCCCAGCTGCGCGAGCTGCGCACCCGCTACGCGCAGTGGCAGGCGCTGCCCGAATCCGAGCGCACCCGCATCCGCGAGGCCGCGCGCCGCGTGGCCGCGCTGCCGGCGGCGCAGCAGCAGTCGCTGCGCGCGCGCTTCGACGAACAGGACCAGCGCTTCCGCGACGGCTGGCGGTTGGGCCCGCAGCTGGGCCAGCAGTTCCCCAAGCTGCAGGGCCTGTTCGGCTACCTGCCGGTGGAACAGCGCGAACCCGCCCTGGTCGCGCTGCGCCAGCTCAACGACGGCCAGCTGGCCCAGCTCACCTTGATCGCCCAGCGCACCCCGCCGCAGGAGCGCGACCGCGTACGTGACCAGTTCCTGGGCCTGGCGCCGGCCGCCCGTGATGCCTGGCTGCGGGAAAATGTAGTGCGGTAAGCGTAAGATGGCCGCCCGCAACCCGGTGCCTGTGCCCTTCGCGCGCTCCCGTAGTCTGCGGTCTGTGATCCCATGTCTACCGTTACCTCCACGCCGCGCCTCTCCCGGGAAGTGCGTGCCACCGGCCTGCTCGCGCTGCCGCTGGTGCTCGGCCATGTCTCCACCGGCCTGATTTCCTTCGTCGACAACGTCATCGCCGGGCACCACGGCACCCAGACCCTGGCCGCCGTCACCATCGGCACCGCCCTGCTGTGGCTGCCGATGCTGATTCCGATCGGCACCCTGATCTCGCTGACCGCCTCGGTTTCGCAGCTGCACGGCGCCGGCCGCGAGCGCGAGATCGGCCCGCTGTTCCGCCAGGCGCTATGGCTGGCGCTGGGCCTGGGCCTGATCATGTTCACCTTCCTCACGGTGGTGCCGCCGCTGCTGCCGGCGTTCGGCATCGCGCCGGACATCGTGCCCGGCGCAACCGCCTTCCTGCATGCGGTGCGCTGGGGCGGCCCGGCGCTCACCCTGTACTTCTGCATGCGCTACCTCAGCGAAGGCATGCACTGGACGCTGCCTACCATGCTGCTTGGCTTCGGCGGCCTGCTGGTGCTGGCACCGCTGGGCTACGTGCTGTGTTACGGCAAGCTGGGCTTCCCCGAAATGGGCGCTGAAGGCCTGGGCATCGCCTCGGCCACCATGATGTGGATCCAGGCGCTGTGCTTTGCCGGTTACCTGTGGAAGACCCGCCGCTTCGCCCACCTGGAATTGTTCTCGCACCTGGAGCTGCCGCGTTGGGCTGCGATCTGGGACCTGCTGCGGACCGGCCTGCCGATCGGCATCACGGTGCTGATGGAAGGCGGGCTGTTCATCGTCACCGCCCTGCTGATCGGCCGCCTGGGCGCGACCGAAGCCGCCTCGCACCAGATCGCCATCAACGTGGCCCAGCTGTGCTTCATGATCCCGATGGGCGTGGCCGAAGCCACCACCGTGCGGGTGGGCCATGCGGTGGGCAGCGGCAACGGGCTGGGCGTGCGTCGGGCCTCGATTGCCGGGCTGCTGATCATCCTGGGAACGCAGACGCTTTCGGCGCTGGTGCTGCTGTTCGGGCACGACGCCATCGTCGGCGTGTACACCGCCGACCTGGGCGTGGCCGCGCTGGCCTCGACCCTGCTGCTGTATGCGGCGGCCTTCCAGTTCCCCGACGGCATCCAGGTACTGTCGGCCGGCGCGCTGCGCGGCCTGAAGGACACCCGCGTGCCGATGTTCATCGCCATGTTCTCGTACTGGGGGCTGGGCATGCCGCTCGGCGCCGGGCTCGGCCTGGGCCTGGGCATGGGACCGCAGGGCATGTGGCTGGGCCTGATCCTGGGCCTGACCGCCGCGGCGATCCTGATGGGCTGGCGGCTGCGGGTCAGCAGCCGTCGCGTCGGGACCACCCTGGCCTGACGGCCCCCTTACTTGTGTCCGATGCCGGCCTGTCCGGCAGCGGCTATGCTGGTACCACGGCAAGAAGCCAACTGGAGTTTCCCCCATGAACCAACCCGTGCGTCGCAATCCTGTCGCCAGCTTCTTCATCGGGCTGTGGGATGTGATGAACTTTACCCGCAGGCTGATCCTCAACCTGCTGTTCTTCGGCCTGCTGCTGCTGATCCTCGTCCTGTTCGTGGTGGCGATGGGCAAGGGCGCCAGCAGCAACCGTGCCCTGCAGGACCGCACCTCGCTGGTGATCGCGCCGGAAGGCCGCCTGGTCGAGCAGTTCAGTGCAGACCCCGTCAGCCGAGCGCTTGCCAAGGCCATTGGCGACAACAGCGCCGAGGAAGTGCAGCTGCGCGACCTGATCCGCGCGCTGGATGCGGCACGGGACGACAAGAAGATCGAGCGGGTGGTGCTGCAGCTGGACAAGCTGCAGCCGAGCGGCTTCGCTTCAATGCGTGAAGTGGCGGCGTCGCTGCAGGCCGTGCGTGCGTCGGGCAAGCAGGTGGTGGCCTATGCCGACAACCTGAGCCAGTGGCAGTACCTGCTGGCCGCGCAGGCCGACGAGATCTACCTCGACCCGATGGGCGGGGTGGTGCTGGAAGGCCTTGGCCGTTACCGCCAGTACTTCCGCACCGGGTTGCAGGACAAGCTGGGCGTGGACGTGCACCTGTTCAAGGTGGGCGAGTACAAGTCCGCGGCCGAACCGTACGTGCTGGACGCCGCCTCGCCGCAGGCCAAGGAAGCCGACCTGTTCTGGATGAACGACGTGTGGCAGCGCTACCTGGCCGACATCGCAAAGGCGCGCAAGCTGGACGCCGCGCAGCTGGCGGCCGGCATCGACACGATGCCTGAGGGCATCGCCGCCGCCGGTGGCGACCTGGCCAAGTTCGCCCTGCAGCAGAAGCTGGTGGACGGTCTGAAGACCCGTGAGGAAGTCGAAGACCTGCTCGCCGACCGTGGCGTGGCCGACGAAGACGCCGACGGCGGCTTCCGCAGCGTCAATCTGGACGGCTACCTGGCCCAGCTCGACATGCGCGGTTCCCCGGTGGATTCGCGTCCGCAGGTAGCCGTGGTGGTGGCCTCTGGCGAAATCGCCGGCGGCGACCTGCCAGCCGGTCGCGTCGGCGGTGAGTCGACCTCGGCGCTGCTGCGCGAAGCGCGCGACGACGACAACGTCAAGGCGGTGGTGCTGCGCGTGGATTCGCCGGGTGGCGAAGTGTTCGCCTCCGAGCAGATCCGCCGCGAAGTGGTGGCGCTGAAGGCCGCCGGCAAGCCGGTGGTGGTGTCGATGGGCGACCTCGCTGCTTCGGGTGGTTACTGGATCAGCATGAATGCCGACCGCATCTATGCCGACCCGTCGACCATCACCGGTTCGATCGGCATCTTCGGCATGATCCCGAACCTGTCGCGCTCGCTGGACAAGATCGGCGTGCATACCGACGGCGTGGGCACCACCCGCTTCGCCGGTGCCTTCGATATCACCCGTCCGATGGATCCGGCCGTGGGCCAGGTGATCCAGTCGGTGATCAACAAGGGCTACGCCGACTTCACCGGCAAGGTCGCCGATGCGCGCAACAAGCCGGTGGAAGCGGTGGACGAAGTGGCGCGTGGCCGCGTGTGGAGCGGTGCGCAGGCCAAGGAGCGCGGCCTGGTCGACGCCTTCGGTGGCCTGAAGGACGCCATTGCCGATGCCGCCAACCGCGCCAAGCTGGGCGGTCCCGACAAAGTGCGGGTGCGCTACATCGAAAAGGCGGCCACCCCGTTTGCACAGTTCCTGAGCGGCTTTGCCGGCAGCCACGCCGGTGCCTGGATGCTGGGCGAAACCGGCATGGCGCGGATCATGCTGGCCCGGTCGATGCCGGAAGTGGATACGCAGCTGCGCTTCGTTGAAGATGCCGCCCGCGACCCGCGCGGCAGTGCCCCGGTGAAAGCCCTGGCATATTGCTTCTGCGGCTTCTGATACATCGAAAAAACCCGGCGAAAGCCGGGTTTTTTTTATTTAGGGTTCGATGGCGGAGTCATCCGCGGCGCGTGTATCCGGCGCCTTTTCCAGCGTTTCGCGGGCCGCCTTGGCCTTCTCCAGCGGTCCCTGCACGGCGTCGCGCAGGGCGGTGGCCTGCGGTTCGGGGCGCTTGTCGGGATCCGGCGGCACCGGACGGTTGCAGCCGCTCACTACCAGCAGGCCGAGCAGCGGCAGGGTGATACGGATCAACATGGCAACCTCGCGGGCGAGCCCAGGAAATCGTAGTGTCGCACCGCTTTGCCAGCCCGTGTGTGACGGGATGCGCTGCACCCGCATGCGGGCTATCCTGCCCGCACGACTTACGGGGCAGGCCCCCAACGCAGGAGAAGCAGGTGAGCGCGCATCGTTGGCGACTGGATGGACAGACCGCATTGATCACCGGTGCCAGTGCCGGCATCGGCCTGGCGATCGCACACGAACTGCTGGGATTCGGTGCCGACCTGCTGATCGTCGGGCGCGACGCCGATGCGCTGGAAATGGCCCGCGACGAGCTGGCCGACGCGTACCCGGACCGTGAGATCCACGGGCTTGCCGCCGATGTCTCCGACGACGAGGACCGCCGCGAGATCCTCGACTGGGTGGAAGACCACAGCGACGGCCTGCACCTGCTGATCAACAATGCCGGCGGCAACGTCACCAAGGCGGCCACCGAATACACCGAAGACGAATGGCGCGGCATCTTCGAAACCAACCTGTTCTCGGCCTTCGAGCTGTCGCGCTACGCGCACCCCTTGCTGGCGCGCCATGCGGCCTCGGCGATCGTCAACGTGGGCAGCGTGTCGGGCCTCACCCACGTGCGCAGCGGCGCGGTGTATGGCATGACCAAGGCCGCCATGCACCAGATGACGCGCAACCTGGCGGTGGAGTGGGCTGAAGACGGCATCCGGGTCAATGCGGTGGCGCCCTGGTACATCCGCACCCGCCGCACCTCCGGGCCGCTGTCGGACCCGGACTATTACGAGCAGGTCATCGACCGTACCCCGATGCGCCGCATCGGCGAGCCCGAAGAAGTGGCCGCTGCGGTGGGCTTCCTGTGCCTGCCTGCGGCCAGCTACGTCACCGGCGAATGCATCGCGGTGGACGGCGGGTTCCTGCGCTACGGGTTTTAACGTCAACCGGGGACCGCGCAGCTCGACTCGGCCAGCACTGCCTGGAGGCGGGCGCGCTCTGCCGCAGCGGCGGCCGCATTGTCCGGCGAAGCGAACCGCTCGCGCCCGCGTGCATCGCGGAAGCGCTGCTGCCACGCGTTGCAGCGCTGGTCTTCGGGTATCGGCTCGCACGCGTCGCGGATCACCTCGCAGCTGGCGGCATTGAGTGGCGTCGCCCCGCCCAGGGCGGTGACCGACAGCAGCTGGCAGTGCGGCGGCGCGGGCTCGCGCTCATGCAGGTAGCGGCCACCGTCCTGTGCCTGGCACTGGTAGATCTCCGGCAGCGGCGGCTTGTCGGTGTCCGCTGCGGTTGCATCGTCTCCGGGCTTGGGCAGGTTGGCCGTGTCGAGGATCGCGGTCCCGGTGGGCACTTCGTAGGCCTCTGAAATGATGCGCTCGACCGGCCGGGCCTTGCCGGGCACAAAGGCGGGCACCGCAGCGGGCGCGTCGCCCGCCGCCGCTGGCGCGCTGGCCGCGGGTGCCACCGGTGGTGGCGCCGCTGCGGGCGGCGTAATGCTGCTGGACACCGACACCTCGGCGCGCGACGGCGCCGCGTTCATGCGCTGGATGACCTGGTGGCTGCCGGCCGGGCACGGCGTGCCCTGCACGGTGCTGTTGCCATCGGCGTCGGTACAGCGGAACACGATCGCGTCGTCGGCCATTGCCGACGAGGCCACGCACAGCAACAGGAGCCACCAGGGTTTCATCCGCGCAGGATACAACGCACCTGGCCCGCCGCCCTATCGGCAGTCGCGGTCCAGCCGCGCATCCACGCCGCGCTGTTCACGGCTGATCGCGTCGCGTTCGCCCTGCAGCGCGCTGTTGTAACGGCGCACCAGCTCCCAGCGGCGGTCGCTGAGGATCGAACACACTTCGCTGGCCGGCAGGGGATGGCACTGGTCGCGCACCAGCACATTGCCGGCCGGCACCACCACGTCATGGTAGGTGCCGGGGTAGGCCGAACCTTCGGTGTGCCACTGGGTGCTCCCGCTGCCCACGGTGAAACTGCCCCCGCCGCGCGAGCCACCGCCCTGCACGGTCAGCGAACCACCGCTGGAGGTGATCGAACCGCTGCCCATTGGTGCGATAGGCGGAAGCGGAAGCGGACGGGGATCCGGGCGCGGGTCGGGACCCGGGCGAGGTCCCGGTCCCGGACGAATGCCGCCTGGACCGCGTCCCGGCAACCAGGCGCTGGTCCACACCGGCACCCAGCGCGGATTCCCCTCGCTGGTCTCGCTGGAGTAACGGCTGCCATCGTCGCGGATGCATTCGTACATCGGCTGCGGCGGCTGTACGTGGACGTAGCGCACTTCGCGTTCGGGCGCGGCAGGCGGTGGCGTGGACGGTGTGCTGTCGCTGCGCACGACCCGGGGGGCCGGGTCGCGGGGGCGCTGCATTTCGCGCACTTCCTGGCGGCCGTCACGGCACGGCGCGTCCTGCAGCGACACCGCGCCATTGCTGCCCACGCAGCGGTACACCCGCACGCTGCTGTCCTGGGCCGCCAGCGGAGCGGCGACACCGGGCAGCAGGAGCAACAACCAGAGGGCAGGGGACGGGCGCATGGCCGCAGTGTGCGGCCTTGCCTGTGCACGCGTAAACAACGCCGCGGCTCAGGTGCGCAGCACCTGCCCGGTGAGGGCGTCGCGGATCGGGGTGGGCTGGGCCAGGCCGCCGGTGGCGCCGTCGACCAGGCCGTCCAGCAGGGCCAGCAGCGCGGGATCCAGAGCGGCGCGGGTGCGTGCCGGCGGCTGGCCGGCCAGGTTGGCGCTGGTCGAGACCAGCGGTCCGCCCCAGGCACGGCACAGCGCGCCCACCAGGGGATGTGCGCTGATCCGCACCGCAATGCCGGAGTGTTCGCCGGTGACCCAGCGCGGTGCACGCGGGCCCGCCGGCAGGATCCAGGTGTGCGCGCCGGGCCAGCTGGCCAGCACCTCATCCCGGCGGTCAGCCGGCAGTTGATTGACCGAAACCCAGCCGTCCAGCTGGGCCAGGTCGGCGGCGACCAGGATCATGCCCTTTTCGACCGGGCGCTGCTTGAGCCGCAGCAGCTTCAACACCGCAGCTTCATTGGCCGGATCGCAGCCCAGCCCCCATACGGCTTCAGTGGGGTAGGCGACCACCCCGCCAGCGTGCAGGGTGGGAACAGCCGAATCGACGGTGAGCTCGTTCATGGGCGCAACCGGTCAGGCCTTCTTGGCGACGGCCTTCTTCGTTGCCGCCTTCTTGGCCGCGGCTTTCTTCGCCGTCGCCTTCTTGGCGGCCTTCTTGGCCGGTGCCTTTTTCGCGGCGGCCTTCTTCACCGTCGCCTTCTTCGCAGCCGGCTCTTTCTTGACTGCAGCCTTCTTGGCCACGACCTTCTTGGCGGCCTTCTTGCCGAAGCCCTTGCGCACCGGCTTGCCGGTTTCTTCCATGAGCTGCTGCACTTCGGCCAGGGTCAGCGACGCCGGTTCGCGATCCTTGGGGATCTTGCCGTTCATCTTGCCGTCGCTCAGGTACGGGCCGAAGCGACCGTTCAGGACCTGGATCTCGCTGCCGTCGAATTCCTTGATGATCCGGTTGCGCGCGATCTCTTCCTTCTCTTCGATCAGGAACACGGCGCGGGCCAGATCGATGGTGTAGGGGTCGTCTTCCTTCTTCAGCGAGGCGTAGGTGCTGCCGCGCTTGGCGAACGGACCGAAACGACCGATGCCAACGCTGACGTCTTCGCCCTTGTCCTCACCCAGGGCGCGCGGCATCAGGAACAGTTCCAGCGCGTCTTCCAGGCTGATGGTGTGCATCGACTGGCCGGGGCGCAGCGAGGCGAACTTCGGCTTCTCCTCGGCATCCTCGGCGGTGCTGCCGATCGCCGCGTATGGCCCGAACCGGCCCAGGCGCACGCTGACCGGCTTGCCGGTCTTGGGGTCGGTGCCGAGCTCGCGCGCGCCACTGGCCTCGGCGCGGTCGACCGATTCCTTCTTCTCTTCCACGAGCTTGTTGAACGGGTCCCAGAAACGGGCCATCAACGGGATCCAATCTTCTTCGCCACGCGAGACCGCGTCGAGCTCGTCCTCGAGCCTGGCGGTGAAGTCGTAGTCCACGTACTGGGTGAAGTGGCTGGACAGGAACTTGGACACCGCGCGGCCGACGTCGGACGGGCGGAAGCTGCGGCCTTCCATTTCCACGTACTTGCGGAACAGCAGGGTCTGGATGATCGACGAATAGGTCGACGGACGGCCGATGCCATACTCTTCCAGCGCCTTGACCAGCGCCGCTTCGGTGAAGCGCGGCGGCGGCTGGGTGAAGTGCTGTTCGGCGAGGATGCGGTCCAGCGGCACGCGGTCGCCCGGCTGCATCGCCGGCAGCTTGCGGCCTTCGTCGTCGTCCTCGGCGCTCTTGTTGTCCTTGCCTTCCTCATAGACCGCGAGGAAGCCGGGCACCACCACGGTGGTGCCGCTGGCGCGGAACACATGCTCGCTGCCGGCCGAGAGGTCGACGCTGACGGTGTTGAGCGTGGCCGGAATCATCTGGCTGGCCACGGCGCGCTTCCAGATCAGCTCGTACAGCTTGCGCTCGTCGTCGGTCAGGTAGCGCGAGACCTGCGCCGGGGTCCGCAGCGCCGAGGTCGGGCGCACCGCTTCGTGCGCTTCCTGGGCGTTCTTGGACTTGGTCTGGTAGGTGTTGGGCTTGTCCGGCAACGCGGCAATGCCGTAGTCGCGGGCGATCACGTCGCGGATCTCGGCCAGTGCGTCCTGCGACAGGCTGACCGAGTCGGTACGCATGTAGGAGATCAGGCCGACCGTGCCTTCGTCGCCGATGGCCACGCCTTCGTACAGCTTCTGCGCCACCTGCATGGTCTTGCGGGTGGTAAAGCCGAGCTTGCGCGAGGCTTCCTGCTGCAGGGTGGAGGTGGTGAACGGGGCGGCCGGGCGGCGCTTGCGCTCCTTGCTGGCCACGTCGGTGACATGCAGCATGCCCTGCGCGGCCTGCTGGATGCGCAGGCGCGCGGCCTCGGCGGTGTCGCCGTCGGTCACGGTGAACTGTTCGAACTTCTGCCCGTCCAGCTTGATCAGGCGGGCATTGAAGTGCTGCGAGGGGTGCGCGCAGGCGGCGTCGATGCTCCAGTATTCGCGGGCGATGAAGGCTTCGATCTCTTCCTCGCGCTCGACGATCATGCGCAGCGCCGGGCTCTGCACGCGGCCGGCGGACAGGCCGCGCTGGACCTTGCGCCACAGCACCGGGGACAGGTTGAAGCCGACCAGGTAGTCCAGCGCGCGGCGCGCCTGCTGGGCGTCGACCAGGTCGCTGGCGATGGCGCGCGGCTGGTTCATGGCCTCCTTGATCGCGCGCGGGGTGATCTCGGTGAAGACCACCCGCTGCATCGGCTTGTCCTTGACCAGGCCGCGTTCCTTCAGGATCTCGGCGATATGCCAGCTGATCGCCTCACCTTCGCGGTCCGGGTCGGTGGCCAGGAAGATGTCGTCGGCCCCCTTGGCGGCCTTGGCGATGGCGTCGACATGCTTCTCGTTCTTGTCGATCAGGTCGTAACGCATCGCGAAGTTGTTGTCGGGGTCGACCGCGCCTTCCTTGGGGACCAGGTCGCGCACATGCCCATACGAGGCCAGGACGGTGAAGTCCTTGCCGAGGTATTTGTTGATCGTCTTGGCCTTGGCGGGCGATTCGACGATGAGCAGGTGCTTGGGCATGTCGTTGATTTCTGTGGGCAGCGGCCCGGGGGAGGGCGCTAGGGTGGAGCAAAAGGCCGCATTAGTGAAGGGCAGCCGTCGAATTCCATACGCTGAACGCCCGGTTGTGCGCCGGGCGTTCAGGTTCTGCGCGTGCTAGAGGAATCACGCCGGGGCCGCCCGTGTCAAGCGGCCCGGTGTGAGGAGGGTCAGGACATGGACGAGGCGATGACCCCGAACATGGCGATCACCAGTCCGATGCTGATCACGGTCAGGATGCCGCTGATGACCAGGATCACGATGGTCACGGTGCCCAGGCCGCGCTCCTGGAACTCGGCGTTTTCGGTGAACGCCCACTTGTCCACCACCAGGGTGTCGCACAGCATGTCGTGCAGGGCCTGCTTGCGCTCGGTGAAGGCGGCCATGATGAAGCCGATGAACAGGGTCAGGCTGCTCAGGATGAAGCCGAAATAGCGCCCCACGCCGCGCATGAAGGTGATCCGCTCACCGTCGCTGCGCACCACCTTGATCCCCACGGCCATCTTGCCCAGGGTGGCGCCGCCGCGCGAGGCGTGGAAGCCGGCGTAGTAGCCGATGCCGATCACGAAGCCGCCCAGCATCGCCACCAGGCTCAGCGCCACGGCCAGGGTTTCGTTGCCGCTGGCCGCGCCGATCAGGTTGAAAATGAGGCTGACCGGGATGTTGATGATGCCGACCACGATCGAGTCCAGGAAGTAGGCGGCATAGCGCTTCCAGAAGCCGGCATAGACCACCTCGCCGCCGCTGACCACGGTCGCGCCGTAGCTGCCGGTGGCGCCGGGCGCGGAGTACGGCGAGTAGGTGCCGCCCCCGGTGCCCGGGAGCGGGGCGGTGCCGTTGTCGATGGCGGTGTAGTCCCCGCGCAGGTCGAAACCGCTGCCCAGGTTCTCGGTCGCGCTGGTCAGGTTCTGCAGCTGCAGTTCCTCCACCGCTTCGGACACCGGCTTCCACGCGCCATAGCCTTCGCGCCAGACCAGCGTGGTGAGGCTGATCTCCCCGCGCTGGAAGCGTTGGCGGAGGTCTTCGGCCATCAACGGGCCCTGGCGCTCCTGGCCATCGGCGTAATACCACTCAGTCATTGCGTACTTCCCCTTCTGGATTCATCCGTAATCATGAAGTCGCGGCTCAGCCGCGGCACTGCACCGGCACGTACTTGGCGTCGAGATCGCTGCTGCAGGTCCACTCCTGGCTCTGCATGTCGTACTCGAACCACAGCATCTTGCCATCCAGCGCACGCTTGCCGGGCACCGAGAACTCCATCTCGATGCCGCACTTGCCTTCGCCGAAGCGGCCGATCCGCACCGCGCCGACGTAATCGCCGGCATACGAGCTCGGGCTCTTGAAGCCGTCGTCGTCGTTGACCGGGCAGCGCTCGGTGTTCAGGGCGAACTCGTTCACCTGGTACTTCAACTGCGACACGATGCCGACCGCATTGGCCACCCGGGCGCGGTGCAGATAGTCGTTATAGGCGGGAATCGCGATGGCGGCGAGGATGCCCATCACCACCAGGAACCCGACGCCCACCACCAGGCCGATGACCAGGCAGCCGGAGGTCTTCTTCGGCGGCGGTGCGGCACGCACGTAGGACGGCGCCGGGCCCGGCACGGCGGCGTGCGGCGAAGACGAAGGGGGGGGCGAATCGAATCCGGGAATGCGCGGCGGGCTGGGCACGACCGGCTCCAGCTGAGGTCCACCCAGGTCCGGTCCGGCCATGGGCGGCGGTGCGATCACCAGGCCCAGCTCGTCGGCCACGCTGCGCAGGGGCTGCCACTGTGGCAGCCCGTCACGCCAGACGAGGGAGTCCAGCGCGACTTCGCCGGACGTGTACTTCTCAACCAACTCTTCAGATGTCAGCGGACCACGCTGCTGACGATTCCCTTCTGCATAGAACCACTGGCTCACTTTCCATTCCCCTGAATGCGCGAAGCACCCAGTGTACGGTCAGTGAAGGGGTTCCGGCTCGTCCACGAACATCTGGGTTTCCATCCAGGCGTAGGCGGCTTCGGCGCCGGGCTGGTTGAACAGCACCATCAGCACCACCCATTTCAGGTCGTCCAGGTCCAGGTCGTCCTGGTCCAGGGCCATGGCGCGGTCGAGCACCAGCTCGCGCTGGTTGGCGTCCAGGATGCCGTGCTGTTCCAGGAACATCAGGAACCCGCGGCCTTCCACGTCGAGCTTGTCCAGCTCCGGGCCATGGAAAATGCGGACCGGACCGTCGACCCGGGCCACGCTCACGGCGGGGCGCTGCTCGGCGAGGGCGTCGAGCCAGTCGAAGGCCTTGTTGATCTCGGTGGGGCTGAAGCCGGCCTGTATCAGGCTGTTCTGGAGGGTATCGCGGTCGCGGACGATGTCCGCGTCTTCGCTGAAGTAGTGTTCAAACAGGTACAGCAGGACGTCCAGAATGCTCTCTTTCATTGCCCCTCGGCCTGCGTCAACGACGCTGTGGAGGTGAAGAAACTAGGGTTTTCTACAGTAGCGGCCATGGGTGGCAACCACCTTTCCATCCAGTTCCATGATCAGCAGCATGGCCGACAGCTGCGTCGCCGTCAATCCGCTGCGCTGGATCAATGAATCCATACCCGTTGGGTTTTCATCCAGGACTTTCCACAAGCGCTGGTAGTCGGGAGGAAGAGCGGGGGAGGGGGTGGGCACCGTGGGCCGTGCCTGTTCAGTGGGGGCTGCCAGGCGGGAACGCAAGGCCTGGCCCAGTTGCGCCGCCGCCCCGGTGAGGCCGGCCACCACCTCGGCCGGCGTTTCGACCAGCTGGGCGCCGTCGCGGATCAGCCGGTGGCAGCCCCGGGCCCGGGGGTTGCGCACCGAACCGGGCAGGGCAAACACCTCGCGGCCGGCTTCTGCGGCCAGGCGCGCGGTGATCAGCGCCCCGGAGCGCAGCGCGGCTTCGATGACCAGCGTGCCCAGCGACAGCCCGGCCACGATCCGGTTGCGGGCGGGAAACTGCCCGGGACGCGCTGCCGTCCCCGGCGGGTACTCGCTGACCACCGCGCCGCGCTCGGCAATGCAGGCCTGCAGGGCGGTATTGCGCGGCGGGAAGGCCAGGTCCAGGCCGGTGGCCACCACGGCGACGGTGCGCCCGTCGGGGACCTCCAATGCGCCCCGGTGGGCGCGCGCATCGACCCCGGCCGCCAGCCCGCTGACCACCGCCAGGCCGCTGCGGGCCAGCGCGGTGGCAAATTCCGCCGCCAACTCCCCGCCGGTGGGGGATGGGGTACGGCTGCCCACCACGGCCACGCCTGGATGCCACAGCGCCGCCGGGTCGCCATGGATGAAAAGAGCGAGCGGCGCGGTGTCCCGTTCGCCGAGCAGGGGCGGATAGTCGGGATCGCCGGCCGGCAGCAGGTGTCGGCCGGGCTGTTCCAGCCAGCGTAGCCCACGGGCAAGCGCCTCGCGCTCGGGCAGGGCCAGCCGGGCCCGCTGTTCGGCGCTGCATCCGGCGGCGCGCCATGCCGCCGGGCCGCCGCGTAGGGCGTCGGCGGGTGTTTCGAAGCGCGTGAGGAGGGTGCGGCGCGGAGCGATGGCGCCGCCGGCCAGGACCAGGCGCAGCAGCGCCTCGGTGGAACAGGGGGGCGTCTGGGGCATCGGGTCAGGCTAGCCCGCAGACGACGACGGCGCCCTCGGGCGCCGTCGCGTTGGTGCGTCAGAATGTGCCCCGACCAGCGGTCGGTGCCTACTGCGCGTCGGGATGCTTGGCCGAGTAACCGACCAGCACTGGCTTCACGCCCTGCATCACCAGTGCGTAGCTGACCTTGTCGAAGGTGCGGAACACCATCGCATGGGCGGCGTACTCGTCCGGCAGCGAAATCCGGCCGGCACCGTCGGTGAGCGAATCGTCCATCCGCGAGGAGCCCGGGTACTTCTTGCGGTCGGCCACATGCCGCCCCTGGCGCCACAGCGAGACCACGGTGCCGTTGTCGATGCCGTTGGCGCTGCCGGCCGAGATCGCGATGACATCGCGCGGACCGCCCGACAGGTACATGTCCGTCACCGCCAACACGCGCATGTCCAGGCCTTCGGTCTGGGCAGCGGGGGCGTGCGGGACGAACTGCAGGTCGTATGGCGTCGCTTCCACCGGTACCAGCCGATCGCCGGCGCGGACTTCACGGCCGTCGACCCGGCCCTGCAGCGACAGCGTGGTCACGTCCGAGCGGCCGTCCGGCAACTTGGTCACGGTGCCCACGTTGAGCTGGGCCAGTTCGTAGCCCAGTACCTCGCGGCGCTGGCTCGGTTCAGCCACGAAGTTCGCCCACAGGTTGCCGCTGCCGGGGGTGACCCTGCCATGGGCGGTCAGGTCCTCGGTGGGCTTGGGCAGCGAGAAGCGCACGGTCGGGCGGACCACGGCCCAGCGCTGGCCCACCTGGGCGCCGTCCAAACCGCGCACGTAGGCCACCTGGCCCGTAGTGGCGCGAAGGCGGTTGTCTTCCAGGCCGACCACGTCCGGCAGCGAGGCGATCTCATCGACCACGCTGAGCTGCTTCAGGAAGGGCTCGACCTGGCTGAGCGGGATCGCGTTGATCGGCGCTTCCTGGCGCGGGCCCGGCTGGGCCACGACGCGGTCCAGGTAGGCCAGGCTCAGCACGTCGCCCGGGTAGATCAGGTGCGGGTTCTTGACCTGCGGGTTGGCCTGCCAGATTTCCGGCCACAACCACGGCTTTTTAAGGAAGCGCGCGGAAATATCCCACAAGGTATCGCCCTTCTGGACGACATAGGTTTCCGGGTGCCCGCCATTCACTTCAACGGCGGTAGCATAGGTAGCGACGGTCAGCATCGCGACGGCGACGACCGTACGTGTCTTTTCAAACATAGGTGTGGTGCCTGATTCCCCAACAGGTTCGAGCACTATAGTCCAGAAACCGGGGCGCAAGGCAAGCGTTGGCGATAGAATTGCGACGTACGCCGCTTTAAGGGCGCCCCCAAACGGTATTTGCCATGGCTCTCCTGCCCATTCTTGAGTTCCCGGACCCGCGCCTGCGCACCAAGGCCGCGCGGATCGACGCCGCCGAGGTGACCACCCCGGCCTTCCAGGAACTGATCGACAACATGTTCCAGACCATGTACGAGGCCCCGGGCATCGGCCTGGCCGCCTCCCAGGTCGACGTCCACAAGCGCTTCATGGTGATCGACGTCAGCGAGGAGAAGAACACCCCGCTGGTCTTCATCAACCCGGAGATCGCCGCCAGCGAAGGCGGCAAGGTCTACCAGGAAGGCTGCCTGTCCGTCCCCGGGATCTTCGCCGACGTGACCCGCGCCGACAGCATCACCGTGCGCTTCCTGGACCGCCAGGGCGTGGCCCAGGAGCTGACCACCGACGGCCTGCTGGCCGTCTGCGTGCAGCATGAGATGGACCACCTGGACGGCAAGCTGTTCATCGACTACCTCTCGCCGCTCAAGCGCGAGATGGTCCGCAAGAAGCTGGCCAAGCAGCGCAAGCACGTTGCCTGACCTGGCCACGGATGTGGCGGCGCGGCCAGCCCGCGCCCCGCGACCGGTTGTTCGGCGCCGACCTCCGGCGCCGTTTTTCTTTCTGCAAGTGGGAACGCCATGAAGATTGTCTTTGCCGGTACGCCTGAGTTCGCCGTGTCGTCGCTGCGTGCTGCCGCGCGCCACCATGAGGTGGTGGGCGTGTACACCCAGCCCGACCGCCCGGCCGGCCGCGGTCGTGGGCTGATGCCCTCGCCGGTGAAGCTGGAGGCGATCGCCCGGGGCATTCCGGTGTTCCAGCCCGAATCGCTGAAGACGCCGGAGGCCCAGCAGCAGCTGCGCGACCTGCAGCCGGACCTGATGGTGGTGGTGGCCTATGGGCTGATCCTGCCCAAGGCCGTGCTGGCCATCCCCACCCATGGCTGCTGGAACGTGCATGCCTCGCTGCTGCCGCGCTGGCGCGGCGCCGCGCCGATCCAGCGTGCGATCCAGGCCGGCGACGCCGAAACCGGCGTGTGCCTGATGCAGATGGAGGCCGGGCTGGACACCGGTCCGGTGCTGCTGCGCCAGCACACCCCGATCCAGGCCGGCGAGCTTGGCGGGTCGTTGCACGACCGCCTCGCCGAGCTCGGCGCGCAGGTGCTGTCCGACGGCCTGGGCCTGCTGCGTGCCGGCCTCAAGCCGATCGCGCAGCCGCAGCCGGCGCAGGGCGTGACCTACGCGCACAAGCTGGACAAGGCCGAGGCGCGGCTGGACTGGTCGGACGATGCGCAGGTGCTGGAGCGGACCGTGCGCGCGTTCAACCCGTGGCCGATCGCCGAGGCGCAGCTGGCCGGCGAGCGCGTGCGCATCCATGGCGCGCTGGCGCTGGCCGACAACCAGGGCAAGGCGCCGGGCACCCTGCTGGCGGTCGGGCGCGAGGGCATCGACATCGCCTGCGGCCAAGGCGCGCTGCGCCTGCGCGTGCTGCAGCGCGAGGGCGGCAAGGCGATCACCGCCGCCGATTACCTCAACGCGCGCCGCGACCTGGTCGCAGGGGGCTGAAATGGCACATCACCGCCAGGGCAAACCGTCCCCGCAGCTGTCCTCGATGGCCCCGGGCGTTCCGACCCGGGTGCTGGCCGCGCGCGTGCTGGCCCAGGTGATCGGCCGTGGCCGGTCGCTCAAGGCCGAACTCACCACCGCATTGCCTGGCCTGGACGACAGCCGCGACCGCGCCCTGCTTGAAGCGCTGTGCTTTGCCGTGCTGCGCCGGCGTACCGCGTACGACGCCGCACTGGCGAAGTGGATGCAGCGTCCGCTGGGGGCGCGCGACGAAGAACTGCGCGCGCTGCTGCTCGTGGGCTTCGCGCAGCTGGATGCGCTGGACCTTCCGGCGCACGCCGCGCTCTCGGCCACGGTCGAGGCCGCGCGCGCGCTGGGCCGCGAGCGCCAGGCCGGCATGGTCAACGCCCTGCTGCGCCGGGCCCAGCGCGATGGCATACCGCCCGTGCCGGCACGCGACGCCTTCCCCAAGTGGCTGGCCGAGCAGATCGAACAGGACTGGCCCGACCAGGCCGAGGCGATCTTCAGCGAAAGCCTCACCCCGGCGCCGCTGTGGTTGCGGGTAAACCACCAGCAGGGCGACCGCGCGGCGATGCTGCAGCGCCTGGAGGCGGCTGGCATCGCGGCCGAAACCACCGACCTGGCCGCCGACGCGATCCGCCTGCCGGTGCCGGTGGCGGTGACCGCGCTGCCGGGCTTCAGCGACGGCGCGCTGTCGGTGCAGGACCTCTCCGCGCAGCAGGTGGCCGACGCCCTGGCGCCGCGCCCCGGCGCGCGCGTGCTGGATGCCTGCGCCGCACCGGGTGGCAAGTCCGCACACCTGCTCGAGCGCGATCCCAGCCTGCGCCTGCTGGCGCTGGACATCGACCCGCGCCGGCTCAAGCGCATCAGCGAGACCTTCGCCCGCACCGGCGTGGGCGAACACGCCCAGGTCCGGGCGGCCGATGCCACCGACCCGGCCAGCTGGTGGGACGGCGAGCCGTTCGATGTGATCCTGCTCGATGCGCCGTGCTCGGCCACCGGCATCATCCGCCGCCAGCCAGACGTGCTGCTGCACCGCCGCGCCACCGACATTCCGACCCTGGTGGCGCTGCAGGCACGCCTGCTCGACGCCTGCTTCGGGATGCTCGCCCCCGGCGGCACCCTGTTGTACGCGACATGCTCGATCCTGCGCGAAGAAAACCAGTTCCAGGTCGAGGCGTTCCTGCAACGCACCCCGCGTGCGGGGTTCCTGCCACTGGGTGACGCTTACGGCCATGATTCGTGGGCGGGGCGCCAGCGTCTGCCGGGCGAACACGGCGCTGATGGCTTCTTCTATGCGCGCCTGCTGAAGAAGGGGTAACGCGGCACCGGTAGAATCGGCACCATGCTGACGACACGCCAATCAAGGGACTTCTGGTTGCTCGCCATCACCGCGCTGTTGGTGCTGGGGGCCGGGCTGGGCATGCGTGATCCGTGGCCGTCGGACGAGCCGCGCTTCGCATTGGTCGCCAAGCAGATGGTGCTGAGCGGGGACTGGCTGTTCCCGCACCGCGGTACCGAGCTGTACTCCGACAAGCCACCGATGCTGATGTGGCTGCAGGCCACCCTGTACACGCTGCTGCGCGACTGGCGGGTGGCGTTCCTGCTGCCGACCCTGCTTGCGTCGCTGGGAACGCTGGCCTGCGTGTACGACCTCGGTCGCCGCCTGTGGACCCGCAAGGTCGGCCTGTACGCCGCCTGGGCGCTGCTGTTCGCGGTCCACTTCACCTTCCAGGCCAAGAAGGCCCAGATCGACCCGCTGGTGGTGTTCTTCATCACCCTGGCCAATTACGGGCTGCTGCGGCACCTGCTGTGCGGCCCGGCCTGGCGCTGGTGGTGGCTGGGCTGGTTCGCGGCCGGGCTGGGGGTGATCACCAAGGGCGTTGGGGTGCTGGCCCTGTTCATGCTCGTGCCGGCGCTGGTCGCGGTGGCGCTGGGCTGGCCGCGGGTACGGCTGGATCTGCGCAACTGGCGGTTCTGGCTGGGGCCGGTGGCGTTCGCTGCGGCCGTGGCGCTGTGGCTGGTGCCGATGGTGCTGGCCGCCACCGGCAGTGGTTCGGCCGAGTACCGCGCGTACATGAACGACATCCTGTTCCGGCAGACGGCCAAGCGCTACGCCCAGTCCTGGGACCACCACCAGCCGTGGTGGTACTTCCTGGCCACCATGCCGTCGATGTGGATCCCGGCGTTCCTGCTGGTGCCCTGGGCCATTCCGGCCTGGTGGCGGCGACTGCGCCGGCGCGACCCGCGCTACCTGCTGCTGCTGGGCTGGTGGTTGCTCATCGTGCTGTTCTTCTCGATTCCGCACGGCAAGCGCGACGTCTACATCCTGCCGGCGCTGCCGATCTTCTGCCTGGCGCTGGCGCCGCTGCTGCCGGGCCTGCTGCGCCGGCGCGACGTGCAGTGGGTGCTGGGCGGCTTCGCCGCACTGCTGACCGTGGCACTGCTCGGCGTGGGCGTGGCGATGCTGGGCGGCGAGCCCGGTTTCGAGCGCAGGCTGATCCTGGAGCGCGGGATCGACAGTGCGGTGACTGCCGCGCTTGGCTGGGTCGGCATCGCGCTGGGCAGCTGGGGCGTGGTCAGCCTGGTGTTCACCGGGCCGCGCCGCTTCCACATCGCAGTGATGTCGATCCTGGCCATGGCCTGGGTCACTTACGGCCTGGTGGGCTATCCGTTGTTCAATGATTCCAGTTCCGCACGCGGGCTGATGCGCGACGCAGGCGAGCGGATCGGGCCGGACGCCGAACTGGCGCTGGTCGGCTGGAAGGAGCAGAACCTGCTGATGTCCGACCGCCCGGTGCGCACCTTCGGCTTCAAGCGACGCTGGTACCTGCAGCTGCAGGATGGCCTCGCCTGGCAGGCCGAGGCGCCCGAGCGGCGCTGGCTGCTGGTGCAGCAGGCGGCACTGCTGGACTGCGTGGACCGCGACCAGGCCGAGCGGGTGGGCGTGGCCAACCGGCGCGGCTGGTGGCTGGTGCCGGCCCGGGCCTTCGTCGGGCCCTGCCAGCCCAGCGCCGTGGACCTGGCCCGGATCCGGCGCGAGCAGGGCAAGGAAGACGGCGAGGACTAGCCGCCCGCTCATGGATCATTCCCGACCTATCGGCCACAATGCCGACCGCTCCGCCCGAGTAGCCCTGAACGTGAACCACGCGCTTTCCCGTCCCGCCGGCATCCACCCCGCATTGGCCTGGGTGTTCACCGTGGCACTCGGCCTTTCGCCGGTGCTGCTGATGTCGACCATGGACGGCGGCAGCGCGGGGTACTACGGGCTGGTACTGCTCAGCTTCATCGTGCTGGCGTGGGTGCGCCGTCCGGCCCTGGGCACGAACTGGTGCGACAACCGCCGCGAATACCTGTGGATGGTGGCGGGCATGGCGGTGCTGCTGGTGGGGGTGCTCACCAGCCTGGTGGTGCATGGGATCTGGAAGGGCTCGGAAGTCGAGAAGGCCGTGCGCTTTCTTACGGTCGGGCTGATCCTTGCCGCCGCGCTGCGGGTGCCGCGCCACATCCTTGCCCACGCCACGCTCGGTCTGCTCGGTGGGATCTGGTATGCGGTCATCAACGTGGCCTGGCTGGTGCTGAGCACCGGTGAACGGCCGGCCACCCAGCAGTTCAATGCGGTGACCTACGGCGACCTGACCCTGCTGTTTTCGATGATCGCGTTCCTGCTGCTCGGCCTGCGCGTCACCCGTTTCCGCCGGATCGAGTTCGCGCTCAAGCTGGTCAGCGGCATCGCCGGTGTCGCTGCGTTCCTTGCCACGCAGACCCGGGGGGGGCTGTTGGCGATTCCCTTTTTCCTGTTCATCGCCATGCTGGTGCAGGGCCGGCGCATGAACCGCCTGAAGCTGCTGGCAGCGGCGCTGCTGCTGGGCATGGCGGGCCTCATCGTGGCCAGCGATGCCTCGATGCGCCAGCGCATCCACCTCGGCGTGAGCGAATTCGATCAGTGCCAGGTGGCGCACCTGTCCGACACCTCGGTGTGCATCCGCCTGCAGTTGTGGAGCGCGGCCGGTCACATGATCCGCAGCGAGCCGGTGTTCGGCGTGGGCGGCGGCGACCGCTTCCGCGAAGAGCTGGCCAAGCTGGCCGATGCCAAGCAGGTCACGCCGACGGTGGCGCGTGATTTCGGCGAAACCCACAACGACCTGCTGTACTTCCTGGCCACCTACGGCGTGCTGGGCGGGCTGGGGCTGGTGCTGCTGTACATCGCGCCCGGCTGGTTGTTCGCGCGTCGGCTGCGGCTGGACGTGACCGACCGACCCACGCGGCTGTTCGCCGGCGCGGGCCTGATGATCTGCGTGGGCTTTGCCGTGTTCGGCATCACCGAAATGATGTTCCGCGACATGCGCACCGCCTCGTTCTATGCCACCTGGATGGCCTGTTTCCTGGCCCTTTCCGACCCGCTGCGGCTGCGCTCAGGCAACGGCTGATCCGGTTTCGCCCAGCACCGCGGCGTAGCTGGCTTCCGTCAGCCGGCTGAAGGTCTCCAGCCCGAAATCCCGCTCGGCGCGCGCGCGCGCCGCTTCGCCAACCGCAGGCAAGCTGCTGCGCAGGGCGTACAGCGCCTCCACCTGCGCGGCGATCGCCGCCACGTTCCGCACCGGCACGATCCAGCCATCCTGGCCGTGGGTGATGTTCTCGGGCAGGCCCGCGTAGTCGCTGACCATCACCGGTTTGCCCATCGCCATCATCTCGCGGCAGGCGAAGGAGATGGTTTCGATATCCCAAGAGAGCACGAAACCGGCGTCGCCACTGGCCACGAACGGCCGGATGTCCTCGAGCAGGCCGGCGAAATGCACCTGCGCGGCGATCCCCAGCTGCGCCACTTCCGCGACCAGCTGCGGGTCCGGATCGCGCCCGGCCACGGCCATGTGCACCTTGCTGCGGATCGGTGCGGGCAACGTGGCGATGGCGCGCGCCAGGTCGATCCAGCCCTTGTGGTCGTCGGTGCCGGCGTTGCTGACCAGCACCAGTGCCTTGGGGTCGGTCGTCCAGCGCGCGCGCAGCGCAGCGCCTTCGCCGGGGTCGACCGGCGAGAAGCGCTGCAGGTCCACGCCGTTGCGGACCACGTCGATCGGGCAGTGACGGTATGGGCTGTCGAGCAGCATCTGGCGGGTGTGCGCGGACACCGCGATCACCCGGTCGGTGCCCCAGCGCGCCCGCACCGCGTTGCCCAGCGTGTTGCTGGGCTTGCTGTTGTGCTTGGTGAACACCAGCTTCGGTCGCCGCGACAGGCCCGCCACCGCTTCCATCGCCACGCGGTGGTCGCGCGCGCCGTTGGCATGCACGATGTCGATGCCCTGGGTGACGATCAACCGGCGCAGGGTACGCAGGTCGGCCCATTGCCGTGCCAGCGTGGGCAGGCCGCTGCTGAAGGCGATCTCCACCGGTTCGGCAATGCGCTCCTGGCGCACCACGCGCAGCACCCGGCTGTCAGCCGGGGCGGCCATGTACAGCTGGTGGCGGGGCGACAGGGCGCGCGCCAGCGACGCCAGGTAGGTGGTGTGGCCACCGCCATCGCCGGCGTGGAAGTTGGTGTAGAGGATCTTCATGGGGGCCTTCGGTTCAGGGGGTGTCGCCGCGGCGGGGCGGGTCGGCCACCGGCTGTCCGTGTTGCAGCATCCACAGCATGATGGTCTTCTGGCGCACGTAATTGGCCCGCACGTAGGCGTAGACCAGCCCGTGCCAACCGTCGCGGAAGCCGCCGCGCAGCAGCAGCCCGCGCCAGAACCGCCATGCGGGCGCCAGTACCAGCTTGGCCAGGGTAGCGCGCTTGCCACGTGCGAATTCGTGTTCGGCCATCATCCGCGCGTAGCGCTGGGTCTTGGCCAGCTGCTGTTCCAGCGAACGGTAGGGGTAGTGGATGAGGTCGCCCCGCAACGTGCCGACGCTGCCGTCGACGCTGGCCGCCTCGTGGATCTCGCGCTTGCCGCGCCAGCCGCCATGGCGGCGGTCGAACAGGCGCAGCACCCGGTCCGGGTAGGCATTGCCGTGGCGCAGGAACTTGCCGAAGTACTCGGACAGGCGTGCGAAACGGTAGCCGTGGTGGCCGGTGAAGTCGCTGGCCTGGGCGGCCTGGATGGCTTCGCGCAGGGTGTCGCTGACCCGCTCGTCGGCGTCCAGGCACAGCACCCAGTCGTGCGTGGCCTGTTCGACGCAGAACGCCTTCTGGCTGCGGAAGCCGTCGAACGGACGCTGCAGCACCCGCGCCCCGGCGGCCGTGGCGATGGCCACGGTGGCATCGGTGGAATACGAGTCCACGACGATCACCTCGTCGCAGAAGGCGAGCGAGGCCAGGCAGTCGCCGATGCGGTCTGCTTCATTGAACGCGATAATGCAGGCCGAAATGCGAGGCCGTTCAACGGGAGCGGTCGTGGAGGACATGATGGCCGAGTACCTGCTGTTTGCGACGGAGCGCTATGCGCTGCCTATTCTCGCCCCGTTGGCCCAGGCGTTGCACGCCTCCGGCCAATCGGTGTCGGCATGGTTCACCGACGGCGCGGCCGGGGCCAGCCTGCCGGGCGTGCCCGATGTCGGCCTGCAGCAGGCGCTGGCGCTGCGCCCGCGGGCGTTGTTCAGTGCGGCCAACTGGGTGCCGCCGTTCATCGCCGGGGCCAAGGTGCAGGTCTTCCACGGCTTCAACGTGCAGAAGCGCGACAGCGCGCGCGGCCACTTCCGGGTGCGCGGGTTGTTCGACCTGTACTGCACGCAGGGGCCGGCGACCACCGCGCCGTTCCGGGAGCTGGCCGAGCGCGAAGGTCATTTCGCGGTGGCCGAAACCGGCTGGCCGAAGCTGGACCCGCTGTTCCTGGACGATGCGGGCGCCAGCGCCGCGCTGCGCGCACCGGCGCAGGGCCGGCCGGTGATCCTGTTCGGCTCGACCTTCACCGAGCGCCTCAGCGCCGCCCCGCACCTGTTCGAGCAGATTGCCGCCGACATTGGGGGGGGCGCGCACTACTGGCTGCTGACCCTGCACCCCAAGTGCCCGCCGGAGCTGTTCGCCCGGTATCGCGCGCTGGCCGGTCCGAACGCGGCGTTCATCGAGCCCGAGCAGGTCATGGCCGCGCAGCGCGCCGCCGACGTGCTGGTGTCGGACACCTCCTCGATCGTGTCCGAGTTCGTGGTCCAGCACAAACCGGTGGTGACCTTCCGCAACCGGGTACCGCAGCCGCACATGATCGATTTCGACGACCCTTCGCAGCTGCCCGCCATGCTGGCGCGCGCGCTGCATCCGGAGCCGGCGTTGATGGCCGAGATCAGGCGTTACGCCGATGACATCCATCCGTGGCGCGATGGGCGTTCCAGCGAGCGGGTGATTGCCGCGACCGAGGATTTCCTGGCGGGCGAGATGGGGGTCTTGAAGCGCAAGCCGTTCGGGGCATGGACGCGCGGGCTGCAGATCCGGAAGGACCTGGGATATTGGGGGCCGTCGCGGCGCTGATTTACAGGGTCGCCACGC
Organism: Stenotrophomonas aracearum; assembly: GCF_031834615.1. Taxonomy (NCBI): domain Bacteria; kingdom Pseudomonadati; phylum Pseudomonadota; class Gammaproteobacteria; order Lysobacterales; family Lysobacteraceae; genus Stenotrophomonas; species Stenotrophomonas aracearum. Next base: position 3,731,497 of record NZ_CP115543.1, on the reverse strand, counting down.
AGGGCGTGGCACTACCCTGATCGACGGTAGAGCCACGCCCTGCGTGGCTGCATACGATCAGCGCCCCACGCGCCGCGTCACGAACGCTGCATTCAATCGCTCAAACACCGCCCGCGCCTCATCCTCCGGCAGATACCGCAGGCACAACCCCACGCTACCGTGCGCCCCGGCCGTATCCAGCCACACGCTGCTGGTGCCCAGCCAACGGTCCAGCGGTGAGCGCTGCAGCCGCAGCGCCTGCAGCTTGTCCAGCTCGGCAAAGCGCCACCAGCGCTGCCACCAGCCGCCACGCACCGCCACGTAGCGGGCGTCCAGGTGGTACCCCATGCGCGCCATCGTGCGGTGCGCGCGCAATGCCGACCACGGCAGCCAGGCCAGTAGCAACGCGCCCCATGGGCCCACTTCCCACACCGCACCGGCTGCCAACAGGGGCACGATCACAAGGGCCGGCAGGCACAGTCGCCACCAGCCCCGCTGCGGCACCGGATTCCACTGCGGCGGCGGCCACTGCAGCTGCGGCAGCAGGTGCTGCACCAGCGCATCGCAGGCCTGCGGCGTGGCCAGCGGCGCGAGTTCGCGCAGGTCGCGGCGTTCGCCGTTGGTCGACACCCCGGCGGCGATATCGATGCGCAGGTGGCGGCGCTTGAACCAGCGCTGCAGCGCGCTTTCGCGCAGGGTCCAGGCCTGGATCCGGCGCCGCGCCACGCTGGTGCGCATGCGGGTGAGCAGGCCGCTGGCCACGGTCAGGCGGCGCTCGTGTTCGGTCAACCGGAAGCCGTGGTAGCGGAGCAACGCCATCGCCACCGACAGCACCCGCAGCGTCACCCAGAAGCCCACCACCAGCACCAGCGCGGCGACCACCCAGACCCAGGTGGCCGGATGCAGGTGGTTGGCATAGCCGAAGGCCTGGCGGCCGCCGTACTCGATCGCGTCGTTGACCGTGTCGCGCGGGAACAGCTGGTAGGACGCACCGAACAGCGCCAGCACCACCACCCAGCCGCGGTCGGACAACAACCCGATCCGGACCACGTCGGCGGTGTCCAGCTGCAGCAGCACGTCATCGGCGGGCAGTGCCGGTGTCGCTTCGTCGCCGGGATCGGCGGCGGCCACCGGCTGCTGTCCGCGCTGGCGCACCAGCTGCTCGAGCGCCAGGGCCTGGTCCAGCCGCAGCACGCGCATTTCCGCTTCGGGGCGATTGCCGCCGGCCGATTCCAGGCGCAGCTCGGCCACGTTGAACATGCGGTGCAGCGGGTTCTGGTGCACCACCACGTTGTGGATGCGCGCGAACGGAATCTCGCGGCGGTTGCGCGAAACCACCCCGCTGCGCACGCTGATCGCATCGCGCCCGATCCGGTAGTGGTAGGTCAGGTACTGCAGGATCGAGATCGCCACCAGCACCACGATCACCACCAGCGCGGCCAGGTTCGACCACATCTCGTCGCGGTCGCCGCGGTTGCCGAACACCACCAGCGCCACCAGCGGCAGCAGGAACTGGCGCAGCTGCATCAGCAGCACGAACAGCCACGACCACGGGTGCAGGCGCTGGTCGGGCGCGTCGTCGTCAGGCGTCTGCGTACTCACAGGGCGTCGTCATCCTGGTCCAGCTGCCGGCCCAGCGTGTCGCGCAGGCGCTCGGCATCGGCCTGGTCCAGCCCGCCCAGCGACACCGCGCTGAAGCGGCTGCCGGCGGTGTGCACCACCAGCGTGGCCAGCTGCGCGGTGCGCTCGATCGGGCCCCGGCGCAGGTCCAGGTGCTGCACGCGCGACAACGGCACGCGGGTTTCGAGCTGCCACATCAGGTCGCGGCGCACGCCCAGCCCCTGCGCATCGAGCCGCCACCAGGTGCGGCGCTGCCGCCGGTAGCCGAACGCAAAACCGATCAGCGCGCCGGGCAGCAGCATCGCCGCCGCGCCGACCCAGCGCATCGGCATGTCCAGCACCACCCACAGCGTGCCCAGCGCGCCGCCGATGATGATCGCGCCGGTGATGGCGCCGGCAATGCCGGCCAGCGTGGCCGCGCGCTTGGGCAACGGCTGCCAGTGGCCCTGGTCGGGCAGGGGATGGGGCGACGGCAACGGAGGCGGGGCAAGGTCGGACAAGGCGGGTGCTCGGCAGGAGGAAACATGCCGGGCGTCCGCATCAGGTCGGCTGCGCCCGTCGCGACGACGGTAGCAGGTTGACGCGCGCTATTGCGCGGCCTGGATCAGCGTGTCCACGTCGAGCATATGGCCGGCGCGTTCGGCCTTGGTGCGCAGGTAATGTTCGTTCTCGGCGGTGATGTCGCCAGTTACCGGCACGCAGTCCACCACCTCGATCCCGGCATGGCGCAGGCGCTGGGCCTTGGTCGGATTGTTGCTGAGCAGCTGGATGCGCTGCACGCCCAGGCCCTGCAGCATTGCCACTGCGCTGCCGTAGCGGCGCTCGTCGGCACCGAAGCCCAGCTGCGCGTCGGCGTCTATCGTGTCCAGCCCATCGTGCTGGTAGCCATAGGCACGCATCTTCGCGGCGATGCCGGTGCCGCGACCTTCCTGGTCCAGGTACAGCAGCACGCCGCCGCCCAGCTCCTTGAGCTTGCGCAGGCCACGCCGCAGCTGGTCGCCGCAGTCGCATTTGAGCGAGCCGAACAGGTCGCCGGTCAGGCACGAGGAATGCACGCGCACCGGTACCACCCCGGCGAAGTCCGGGTTGCCCACGATGATCGCGACCTGGTCGCGCTGGGCGACCCCGCCGCGGAACACCGCAAATTCGGTCATGCCCACCTCGCGCAGCGGCACCGGCGAGCGCGCCACCAGTTCGTAGGCGTGGGCGGCCTGTTCGGCGCCTTGGGCCAGGTCGCACAGCGACACCTGCGCGCAGCTGTCGAAGCGGTCATCGCCGGGCGTCAGCAGCACCCCGACCATGGCCGGCAGCAGCAGCCCGAGCCGGGCGATCTCCACCGCGCCATCGTCCAGCGCCTGCCCGGCCGTCCACCCGGCCGGCATCGGCTCGGGTTCGCGCAGGTAGCTCAGCGAGGGCAGGGCATCGAAGTCGATCCCAGCCAGCGGCACCCGGGCGCCGTGCTCGGCGGCCACGCCCAGCACCCGCGCACGGGTCGCGGTGAGGAACAGGTAATGCTGGCCGGCGGCGACCTCGGCAAAGGCGGTGTAGCTGCTGCGGGTACTGCTGTCCAGGGCGATGAAGGCCAGGCGCTGGCCCTGGCTGTCGTCGATCACCACCGGGCGACCGGCGCGCAGTTCGGCCACCGCGCGCTCGCAGCGGATCGCGGCCGGATCGCCGAACGGGGAAGAAGCAGCTGGGGACATGGCGGGGGCCGTGGGGGACATCGTGGTTTCACAGTGGGGTCGGAAGGCGCCGATTCAATTGCGCGCCGCGCGACACAGCGTCGCAGTCGGTGGGGCGGCTAGTGCGGGTGCTCCTCGGTGGCATACGGGTCCACCTCGTCGCTGTGCGGCGGGCGCAGCGTATAGCGCTTGTAGGTCCACTGGTACTGGGCGGGGTCGCGGCGCGCGATCGCCTCGATCCCGGCGTTCAGCGCACTGGCCGCGGTACGCGGGTCCGGGTCGGCCACCGCCGGCGCGGCCGGAGTGATGTGCAGTGCGAACTGCATGCCCGGGCCGGTGCGCTCGCACCACCCGTACAGCACGGTGGCGCCGGTGCGTTCGGCCAGCCGGTTGACCAGGGTCATGGTCAGCGCTTCCACCCCGAAGAACGGCGCGAACACGCCGTCGCCGGCCTTGGGCTGCTGGTCCGGCAGGATCCCGGTGGCGCCGCCGTCCTTGAGCACCTTGAACAGCTGACGCACCGCCGGGCCTTCGGCGCGCACCTGCTGCACGTTGCTGCCGCCGCGCACCAGCTGCAGGAATTCGTCGCCCACGGCTTCATCGGGCGCCTTGTAGACAATGGCGATCGGCCCGCGCGAAGCCAGCCACTGGTTGAGCAGCTCCCAGTTGCCGTAGTGCGGGGCGGCCACGATCACGCCCTTGCCGCTGGCCAGCGCCGCGTCGTACAGCGCCTCGCCGTGGCGCTCGGTGAGCAGGGCCAGGTTCCGTTCGCGCGGGCGGGTCCACAGGCGCAGGGTTTCTACCGCCTGCAGGGCGGTCGAGCGCAGCACCGCCTTGTGCAGGGCCGCGCGCTGGTCGGCCGGCAGCTCCGGGTAGGCCAGCTCCAGGTTGCGCCGGGTCACCCGGCTCTCGCGGGCATTCAGGGCGATCCACAGCCCGGCCAGCGCATGCGCGAAACCACGCAGCCAGGACCAGGGCAGGCGGGTGAACAGGGCAGCGGCGCGGTAGGCCAGGCGGGCGGTGGTTTGCGGTTTCATCGCGTCAAAGTCTAGCCGGTGCGCGCGCCCAACTACTAAGGTAGGCCGCCCCTCCAGCGGAATCGCCCCTGCCATGCTTGTCCTCATCCAGCGCGTTACCCAGGCCAGCGTCAGCGTCGACGGGGCCGTGGTCGGCCAGATCGGCCCCGGCCTGCTGGCCCTGGTCGGCATGGAACCGGGCGACACCGACGCCCAGATTGCCCGCATGGCCGATCGGCTGCTTGGTTACCGTGTGTTTGCAGATGACAGCGGAAAAATGAACCGATCCCTGGGGGAGACAGGGGGCGGCCTGCTGCTGGTCAGCCAGTTCACCCTGGCGGCGGACACCTCCAGCGGGATGCGACCGGGTTTCAGTACCGCCGCGCCCCCCGCCGAGGCTGAACGTGGATTCAACAGATTGGTGGAGATCTGTCGTCAAAAGCATGTTTCGGGGGTGGAAACCGGGCAGTTCGGCGCCCATATGGTTGTCAGCCTGGTCAACGATGGTCCAGTGACTTTCCTGCTCAGACCCTGACCCCGGGACCACCGCCCGGGCCCGAGGGGGCGCTGGGCTGGTATAATGCTAGGTTCTATTCCTCATCCCTGCCGGTGGCGCGAGCACTACATGGCCAACGAACGTCCTGCCCAGCAAAACGACATCAAGCTTCTGATCAGCAAGGGCCTGGAACAGGGCTACCTGACCTACGCCGAAGTCAATGACCACCTGCCCGACGACATTGTCGACCCGGAGCAGATCGAAGACATCATCGGCATGATCAACGGCATGGGCATCGATGTCCATGAAGTGGCGCCCGATGCCGAAACCCTGCTGCTCAACGACGGCAACACCGGTAACCGCGAAGTCGATGACACCGCGGCCGAAGAAGCTGCCGCCGCGCTGAGCGCACTCGACACCGAAGGTGGCCGCACCACCGACCCGGTGCGCATGTACATGCGCGAAATGGGTACCGTCGAGCTGCTGACCCGCGAAGGCGAAATCGCCATCGCCAAGCGTATCGAAGAAGGCCTGGGCCAGGTCCAGGCCGCACTCGGCACCTTCCCGGTGTCGGTCGAATCGCTGCTGTCCGATTACGAAGCCCACAAGGAAGGCAAGAAGCGCCTGGCCGAAGTGATCGTCGGCTTCAACGACCTGGTGGAAGAAGTCCCGGCCCCGGCCGTGGCTGAAGACACCAGCGACGACGCCGACGAAGAAGGCGACGAAGACGAAGACGACGGCGACGACGTCGAGGAAGAAGCCGGCCCGACCGGTCCGGACCCGGAAGAAGTCGCCCGCCGCATGGCCGAGCTGGCTGCTGCCTACGCCGCCTTCAAGAAGGCGGCCGCCAAGGCCGACCGCAAGCCGCTGGCCAAGCTGCGCGACGACATGGCCGCCATCTTCGTCACCCTGAAGCTGCCGCTGCCGCTGACCGACGTGCTGGTCAAGCAGCTGCGCGACGTGATGGCCGACATCAAGGGCCACGAGCGCCGCGTGCTGAACCTGGCCACGGTCACCGCCCGCATGCCGCGCAAGGACTTCATCCGTTCGTGGGAAGGCAACCAGACCAACCTGGAGTGGGTGGAAGACGCACTCAAGCGCAAGCAGAAGTGGTCGTCGGCGCTGCGTGACGTCAAGGACCAGATCATTGCCGAACAGCAGTCCACCATCGACATCGAGAAGAGCACCTCGCTGGAGCTGGAAGAGCTGAAGGAAATCAGCCGGGCCATGGCCTACGGCGAAGCCAAGGCGCGCAAGGCCAAGAAGGAAATGGTCGAAGCCAACCTGCGCCTGGTGATCTCCATCGCCAAGAAGTACACCAACCGTGGCCTGCAGTTCCTCGACCTTATCCAGGAAGGCAACATCGGCCTGATGAAGGCCGTGGACAAGTTCGAGTACCGCCGCGGTTACAAGTTCTCCACCTATGCGACCTGGTGGATCCGCCAGGCCATCACCCGTTCGATCGCCGACCAGGCGCGCACCATCCGTATTCCGGTGCACATGATCGAAACGATCAACAAGTTGAACCGCATTTCCCGCCAGATGCTCCAGCAGTACGGCCGCGAGGCCACGCCGGAGGAGCTGGCCAAGGAAATGGACATGCCGGAAGACAAGATCCGCAAGGTGATGAAGATCGCCAAGGAGCCGATCTCGATGGAAACCCCGATCGGCGACGACGAGGATTCCCATCTGGGCGACTTCATCGAGGACACCAACGTGGAGTCCCCGATCGAGAACACCACCAACATCAATCTGTCTGAAACCGTGCGCGACGTGCTGGCCGGCCTCACCCCGAGGGAAGCCAAGGTGCTGCGCATGCGCTTCGGCATCGACATGAACACCGACCACACCCTCGAGGAAGTGGGCAAGCAGTTCGACGTCACCCGCGAGCGCATCCGCCAGATCGAAGCCAAGGCCCTGCGCAAGCTGCGTCACCCGAGCCGTTCGGAACAGCTTCGCAGCTTCCTCGACATCGATTGATTCCAAGGTTGGTGCGTTGATCGAAAAACCCCGCTTCGGCGGGGTTTTTTGTGGCCGTGCGTCGCAGACAAGTGCGCTGCTACGGGTTGCCGACTGCGCGGTGAGCGCTGAGGGCTGACGCGGACGATCATCGGTAGGGTCGGTTCCCAAACGACCGCCGACCCGGCTGATCGGCCCGGTAACGCATGACCTCCAAACGGAGAGGGCCCTTCCCCGAATGCAACAAATTGCGTTCCAGCCCCGCCGCGCATGTCCCACGCTGCCCACATGGCCGCTACTCCTCCCAACAGACACTTCCCACTCTTTCGCCTGAAAGAAGACGCCACCGTCGAGCGCCTGGGCCATCTCGAATCCTTGCCCGGCGAAGCCTTCAAGGCGCATCTCACCTCCATGCGCCCCAACCTCGCCAGATGCCCGGACGGCGACATCTTTCCGGGTTTGCCCTGGTACCTCAACGACCTCCGGCCCCAAGGCTTCCTGGGCAGACTGCACGCCCAGCGCCACGCTCACCAGCCGGGCGTTGGCCAGCCGGGCGACCACGCCCTACCCACGACCCTGCTAAACCACCTCGCGCTCACCGGAGGAACCGGCATCGGCGACATCCTGCCGGGAGAGCCCGCACTCCACACCGCGCTGACCGCGCTCGAATGCCCGCCCGACCACGTGCACGAGGCGGACCGCAACCGCGCCTACCCGGAGCGCGCCCAGAACCTGGCAATCGGCAAGGGAATCTCTTCAGGGCCAGGCGGCGAGCAACCCAAGTTCACCGCCACCGTCGCAGGTGACGACCAGCGCAGGGCCGTGCTGGTGAAGTTCGCCAAGGCCGGCGACGGCCCGGCCGCCGAACGCTGGGCGGACCTGCTGGTATGCGAGCACCTCGCCCTGCAATGCCTGCGCGACGCCGGCGTGGCGGCCTGCAGCTCCCAGCTCATCCAGAGCCGCGGCTATACGTTCCTGGAGGTGGACCGCTTCGACCGGACCCCCATGGTCCTCGGTCGCAGCGGCTTCGTCTCATTGATGTCGCTATCGGCAGCCTTTGCCCGCGAGACAACCCACGACTGGGGCGCCGCTGGCGAACACCTGCACGAGCTCGGCTGGATCACCGCCGACACAGCCCTTCGCATGGAGCAGCTCCACGCCTTCGGGCGGCTGGTCGGCAACAGCCACATGCACCAGGGCAATCTCGGCTTCCAGCTGCTTGACTGCGGCCCGCTCCCACTGGTGCCGGTGTATGACATGCTACCCAGCTCGTTGGCCCCGTGTCGCAGCGGCGCGCTGCCCGCGCTCGCGCCGATCGCGCCAGTCTTGCCTGCATTTCGAGGCAGCTGCGACCCCCTCCGCTGGGCCGCCCCGCTGGCAATGGACTACTGGAACCGGGTGGCAGCCTCAGGCCTGCTGCGCTCGAAGGCCCTGCGCGCCATGGCCAAGCGGAATGCCTGGCGGGCGGCTGCGATCGTGCAGGCGACGGCATGAGTGGCGAGGCCCCGCTGGCGTCCACTACACTGTGCATCCGCGCAGGGCCTATAGCTCAACGGTTAGAGCAGAGGACTCATAATCCTTTGGTTGAAGGTTCGAATCCTTCTGGGCCCACCAAAGAAAACAAGCACTTAGGTCATTCTGCAAGCGACTGCTTAGAGCTTCCGGAAAAATGGCCGGAAAAACTATCGACGGCGCGGAGGTTTCACGACCGGCAGGTCATGGTCATAGCGACCAGTTGTGACAGGTGACTGATGACCGGCAGCATCTTGTTTATCACCACGGTTGCCCACCGTATCGGTCACGCCCCGGTGCTTCAACCCATGCAAAGAGAAGCGGTCTTCCTTGTCGATCACGCCCTCGCGGAGTGCCAGGGTGATGAATCGCTGCCAGGAACTATCCAACGATGACTTGGCCATCGGATTGCCGCTCTGCTCGACTAGCAGCACACGGTTCTCGGCGCGCAGCGGCACCGGGAAGTTCCGGCCGTCGCGGTTCCAGATGGCGCTGCGGCGCGCGACCAGATCGTCCCAGGCTCTGACCATCTCTTCGTCCCATTCGGTGACTGAATCACGCGAGCCCTTCCTCCGCTGGCCGTGGATACCCTCATGCCGGCGATGTGCATCAGTCAGCGTGCAAACCTCGATCCCGCGCAAACGTGCGCTGTAAGCCAGCACCATGACGGGCGCAAGATAGCTGGGGCAACTGCCCTTGGTGTGCGAAGGAAGAGCGCCGCGCTCACGTGCAAACGCGAGCACCTTTTCGAATGCGCCAGGCGTCGGCATTCGGTGCCGCTTCACCTCCTTGGCCTGCCGCACCCCCACAGCAGGGTTGCGCGCGCACAGCCCACTGCGAACGCCCCACGCTAGAGTGCGTCGAAGGTAGCGATACAGATGATTTGCCTTACTCGGTGTGGCGGGCAGCGCAGGCTGATAGCGATTCGCGTCGCGGCCGATGGCAAACGTTTCCACCAGCCGTTGCACCACTGGCGTGGTGATGCGCTCTACAAGCACGTCGCCCAACGCGCTGCCGTCTTTGCAGGCGTAGGAGGCCAGAGCGACTGCATAACGACGGTAGTCGTCTTGGGTGTCGGTTGAGAGCTCGCGAAACTCCATGGATTCATGGAACCTGTCGAACAGAAAGCGCAAGGTGCCGCGTCGATCTCCCAACAGCTGCGCCTCCACAACGGCATGCAGATCCGACAGCCGAGCACTCTTGTAGGCGACGGTCTTCTTGACCGCACGGCCACCTTCAGCGTGCGGGGTGTAGATGAACCAACGACCGTCGTCCCAGTAAATCCCGCGCGGTAATGCGAGCTGGTCGATGTGTGTCGGAATATCGGGTTTGAACTTGCGCTTCCTGCCCATGCTAATCAACACCTATGATTCTCATAGTTCTAGTGCACATCGCATTGGGTCACCTCGCGGCTGGCAAAAGCGACGTAGATAGTTTGTCACGTGCGAAACGGCGCACCCAGGCGGCGAGGGCGCTGCCCGGCCGAAGCGTAAGCGATGGCGCAGGCTAACGGTCGGACATCCTTCGTGCTAGTCTCGCCACCGGCCCGGTGCTTTACCGCTGCGGGGGTGCAATCGGCAAGCCAAGTTCGCCGGGGCATTGCTCTCTCCTGAGTCTCCGCCAGTGCAAGCCTCGGGTGACGTTGGCGCGTCACCGCCGGGCCAAGCTTCCTGCGCTGATGCTTGGGCGAAATGATCCCTCAGGCCGGATTTTTTGACAGTTCGCGTAGCATCGAACGACGAACAGGGCTGTGAAGCAGCTCGTGTGGGATGTCCTCGACCTTGAGTTCGGAGATGCCAATAGACTCGTAAGTCTGCTGAGCCGTCGGTGAGGAATTCTGGAGAATGAGCGCAGAGAATCTGGAAACGAACGCCATCAACGCTTCTTTGTCACTATGGCGCTCACCTGGCGGCATCGACTCTGCTTGTTCTCTCTGGAACAGCCGGTAGGCGTGCTCAAAGCTTGGCCCGATAGCCATTTGCAGATCTACAAACGCATCCTCCGCTGCCGCTGACAATGCGACACGGCGCTTGCTGAGGGCCGTGGCAGCGAGGTCAGCAGCAGAAACCTCAGAGCTGATCAGCGATGTTTCAAGTTCCTCGCACATAGCCTGATACTCGTCAGCAAGCGAAAGCGAAGATCGCTCCGAAGCTCGAAGATCCTCAAGGTCAGTCGTCAGGACGCCGCCAGACTCGCGCAGCAAGCGGCTCCACCGAATCCGCGCTGTCTCGGCATCAGCGCAAGCAGCGGCCTTCCGCTGGTTCAAGTCGAGCATTCTTTGGCGCATGGAAGTCATAGCAAAAATTGCGCCGCGAGCTGCGTCCGCTGCAGCCTCGTATTCTAGGCGCGAGCGCTCAAACGCAGGGCGCTCTGTGTACTCCGGATCCCGACTGCGGGAAATGACGAGATTCTGGGAAATCATTTTGTGGTACTCCCGTAAGTTAAGCGAATGGCCAGTGCACAGAAGACTGCGCACCTGGGTGGAGTGGAGGTGGAAGTGGCGCCTCAAGGCGCCGCAACTGCCAGCTGAGGTGTGGGCCGGGACGCCTAAGTTGCGATAGGCCCAACGCTAGATGAGTGGGTTAGCCTTTGTGGCGTCGAGAGTCGTGGCGTGGGGCCGCGTCTGCAATCGCACGTGAAATATCTTCATGCACGTAGGCGCCGATGGCCGCAATCGCATCAAACGATATCCCCGTGCGGTCCCCCGTTCCTTCGCCTACGCTGGCGATGAGGGATGCAGCATCGCGGGCTCGTTCAAGTCGGTTGAACGCCTCCTCGGTCAACCAGTAGCCGCTCATTGCACTGCACCAAGCCGGGAGCGCTCAGTAAGCATGAGCTGGATCTCGCTGAGGGTAAGTTCGCCAGGATTGCGACGGACAAGCTGCAGCTGACTGCATAGCCCAACCCAGCTGGAGTGATCCCATTCCAAGGAGTCAGCGATGGCGCCAAAGTAATGCGCGAGGCGGGAGGTGAAAGCAAGGCTAGAAGCTGAAGATTCAGCGGTCATGACAAGATCCCTTCTACGTAGGAATTCGCCCCCGCAAGACCAAGCGAGGTGGCGGCCGGTGCGGGTTGGTCTACCGGGAAGGAATCTAAACCGGCGGGGCCGAAGCCCCCCGCGCACCGTCCGCCATATGACTGGCTGACACGCGCCCATCGCAATACAACGGGCAAAAAGAAAGCGCCGTGTGTTGCAGCATGGGCGCTTGTGCGCTCCTTCAACGAGAGACCAATCCCGGACGCCGAATTTGCGGCGACGAGGCAATGCTGCTCCACAGTCGGGCGACGTGTCAAGTCCACAGTCACGACATTGGTGGCGGATAGGCGGCGCGATTCGCCGCCGCCTGCAGCTTATACGCGGCGCGCTCTGCCGTGCCGCTTAGGGGCAAGCAAACGTCAGCGCTTGGGCAAGCGCTGGGCGAGATGGTGCGGACGATTTCCGTGTAGGCGGAGAAGGTGTGGCCGCAAATCGCATTACGACACTGCAAGACAGACTCTCTTAGTAGCTTGCTATGCATCACGCTGGTACGAACGATGGATGGTGACAGGCAATGGGGACAGCGCATAAACGCCCGGCTAGCTGACATGTTCGAACCTGAATTTGATTTGGAAAAGTGGAATTGATCGTCCGGCCACTCAACGAACATGTTGGCCTTCGACTTAGAGGCTATTATCTCCGCGGGCGATTTACGTTTGGCATCGGTTGTGCAAGTGGAATGTACACCGTCCGCGCTCTCCACCGCTTTTGGCGCAGGGCGGGGGTTTGTTTATGGTGCCGCTCAGTCTGCTCGGCTCGATAAGGAGCACAATCTCGGCGGTCGCTACTTGCGGACCAAGAATGCCTAGGGGACGGGATACGCTTTGTTCGTGTGCACGTCGAGTCACCTTGCCGCTGCATGGCGTCACCGCCGACTGCGTCAGTTTCACCGTGGTTTGGATGACCGGCCAGCTCACCCACGAGGTGAGACCGAGGGCTTGCGAGGATGTCAGACTGGCCGTGCTGAGCAGAGTGGCAAGTGGCCAACCCAATCTTGCGTGCCATTTCTGTGTCTCAGGCATGGCAGTCGGTGCCTGAGATGTTCGGAAAGTCGAATCTCGAAACGATCAGGCTGGAGATGGTCTGGAGCGCTCGGAGTGGAGAGCCTCGTTGGCGCAACGAAGGCAGCTCCACTTCGAATGGGACTAGGTGTTCGTAAAGAGCCTGGCCAAGAAGGATAGCGTCGTGCTCATGCACCAAATCAGAAGGCAGCAAAGCGCGCCGAGGACCACCGCGAGGACTGTGACTGCAAACAGGTATGTCAAGTAGTGGATTCCTTTGCTAATGACTACGCGGATGTCTCGAACGACCCTTGTACCTCTCGGGGGATGTGATTCTGCACCTCGACAACCTCATACTTTGTATTCACATGGATCCCGCTTTCGGGATCGGTTTTTCGATAGATCTTTAGGACCACTCTCAACATATCGCCGGGCGCTATGGTGATGTCGTGGGCGGAGAAGGCTTCGTAGAACGCGTGATCCAAGACAGGAGCTGAGATCTTTACGCCTCGCCAGTAGAACTCCCATTTCCTGCGGCCTCGCGACATGATGGCGCGGGAGATCTCAAGCACTGCATCTTCATAAATCGCGTTTGCGTCGTCAGCCTCATACCGGGATGCAATCAGGACGAACTGCTCGCGCGGGACTGAGGGCAGTCCAGGCCACTCGCCGGGAGGCGTAATTTTAAGGCCAGTAACCGCAGGATCTTTGAGCGCACCGTTGAACACCTGGCTCATAGATGACTGGAATCGCTCCGATCTTTCAACTTCCTTCTTTGCGTCATAGACTTCGCGCGGAACAATTATGATCCTTTCGCCCGAACGAATCTCAACGGATTCATCGTTGATGATGATGATTGGCTCTTTGTCCGCGCCCAGAGTCTGGTCATAGATCCATGTTGCGATGATGCCGTAGATGATTGCCTTCGATAATTCATGGGAGAATATGTTCCCCGCCTTCTTGACGACAGCTTTGAGCGTGGCGCGAAAGCTTCCATCTTCAAGTCGCTCAACCACCACCTCTACTGCATAGCCGGGGTTGACGATGGAGTTAGCCTCCTTAATTGCATTTGCCAGCCCGACGAGCGACGACGCTAACGCGTATGCATTGATCTGAAGAAGCGCGGTATCAAAGTGCAGTACTAAGCGATTCGTATCATGCGGAATCTGAATGACGTCCATGACAAGATATCCCCTGATGTTGGCTGGTATCGATGACGGCCGTATCGATGAGGCTGGGCATCCACTCCCGTAGCCTTCGCACAAGCAGCATCTGTGGGTGGATATTAGTACGGGTTCCCTGTTGGCAACAACGGCGCGTAGCAGTCCTTGCCGGCGCAGGAGGAGACTCCGGTGTGGTCGCCCTGCTTGGGCTAGGGCTGGCGCGGCGAGACCCAGCTTAGTGGTGCCAAGTTAATAGAGTGCGCGGCTGAAGCCAGTTCCGGCCTTGGGCAGCTCCAGCGAACTGGCCGAGTTTCGTCTCACAGCCATCCGTTCATATCGCCCCTCCGCTGGCTGGATCTAGCATGGAGGACGAGTTCCCGGCCGGCCATGTGTACCAAGTGCGGGAATCGGATGCCGACCAAGCGGTGTACGACCTGCCTGAGTGGATGCCGGCCGTTCAGTCCGCGCTGCTCAACGAGTCGGCCACGCTGTTCCGCCGCAAGTAATACAACAACGGCTCCCATGCCGGCTTCGTACTGTGCCTGACCGACTCCCAGGCCGAATCGTCCTACGTAACCGGCCTGCGCGAGGCGCTCAGGGCGGCGCGTGGCCCGGGCAACTTCCGGAACCTGTTCGTGCACTCGCCCAACGGTAAGAAGGACGGCCTGCAGATCATCCCCGTGAGCGAAGTCGCGGCCAGGGATGAGTTCGCGAACATCAAGGGCGTGACGCGCGATGACACGCTGGCCGCGCTGCGCGTGCCGCCACAGCTGCTCGGCATCGTGCCGCAGAATAACGGCGGCTTCGGCTCGATCCGCGACGCGGCAACGATCTGGGCTGCAATGGAACTGGGACCGTTGCAGACGCGCATCAGGGCGATCAACGACTGGCTAGGCCAAGAGGTGATCAGCTTCGCTCCCTTTGAACTTGCACCGGCGGTGGCATGAAGAACCTGCGTTGTGGCGACTGCGCCAAGCTGCTGGCCAAGGCCGGCGGTGTCTATGAAATCCAGATCAAGTGACCCCGCTGTGGGGTGCTGAACCACATGAAGGCCGAGAGCCTTCCCTCGGATCGCCGCGAGCGAACCCAAGAAGGCTCTACCCATGAAGAACAAATTGATCCACGGCGATGCCCTGACCGTCCTGCCAACCCTGCCGGCCGGCAGCTTCGACGCCCTCATCACTGACCCGCCTTACGCCTGTGGCGGCACGCATGCATACTGCCTGGGGTCATCCGGGAGGCGGTACGCAAAGCGGACAAACATCACATGACTGGAAAGCCCACGGATCTCATGCGCCAGCTGGTGCGGATTTGCGAGCAAGGCGGCCGCATTCTCGATCCGTTCGCTGGCTCCGGTACGACGCTCGTAGCCGCGGATGCTGAAGGCTATGGTCGGACGGGGATCGAGATGACGACCCATTACCATACGGTAGCTATGTCACGACTGGAGCGCTGATCACGTTGGGCCGAGGAAGCCGCCCCGAGCGGGGCGGCCTTTCCGTTTATCCGTAGACAACCCTGACGGCTCGCTCTGAGTACGCAGCGAGTTCACCCTCTTCGATTTGGGAAAGATCCGGGGCCGGCTCTCCCTCCACGTGCATGAAGGGAATAGTGTAATCGTTCAGAGCCTGTAGCTCTTCGAGTTTGTCCCCCAAAGCGTGCAGTGGATCTCCCGTTCCGGCGTCCCGGATCAACTTTAGGACGTCCCCAAGGTTCCTGTTTCTCGGAACGTTCAAAGGGAAACGTCGGTGGATGTAGCCTTCGATCAAAGGCCTCAACGACTTTGCCACCAGTTCTTTGCCGGCGCCGTTGTCCGCTCCTAGGGCAAAGTTAAGGACGTCGGTCAGGTTTCTTTGATACGGACTCCTGCATTCGTCAGCGATATCAAGAGCTTCGAAAGATGACAGGTTACCTGCGATTCTGGATATCTTGGCGTAGGCGCGGCGAGGTCTATGCGCTTTAGGCATCTTTTCCAGACCATCGTCGAAATCCCGCAAGAACCAGATGTCATGAGCTATTAGGATCAACTGCCGGCACGCCAGCGCAAGCCGCTTCAGTACTCTGAGTGTGGTGGCCCGGCGATGACGGTCGAGGCTGCACATTGGATCGTCTATCACTACCGTGCGTTCCGCAAGGCCAGCGTTGCTAAGCACTCTCGCCATGAAGAATGCGAATGCTAGAGCTCGCTTGTCCCCTTCGCTAAGTGAGTTGCCGAAGTTGGGCCCTTGATCGTTGGTCAGGAGAATCGGAGCGCCGCGAACTTCCAGACCATAGTCGGTTCGCGGTCGATTCTGCGCTCCGCGAAAGCTGATTCCAAGGTTCCGAACTCGAATTTGAGCGCCGAAGTCGTGCAGAAGTTGATTGATTCGCTCCCCATACTGATCAAGCGTTTGGGTCATCAACGTATCTAGTTTTACGCGAGCAGCATCTTTTTCTGCCGTCAAACGCGCCTTCTCTGCCACGGCCTTTTCGAGTGCAACCAGTTGTGCTATGCCAGCCGGACTGTGCCTGACCTTAGTTGCGGACAGTGTTGTGATTGAAGAGCGAATCTGATCGACGTTCGAGTTCTCTAGGCCTGCCTTGTAGGCCGCAATGGCCTCCCTATTGCACTTGATTTGAGCGTTCGTGGCATCGACTATCGCGAGAAGCTCTGCCCAGAGAGCGCGAGCGTTAGCCTCGTGCTCCAGCGATCCGAAGGCCTCTAGCGGGGCATGTGACTTCGCTGTGGCTAGAGGAACAAGGAGGTCGTGAAGTGACTTGTACTTCTCCCTAAGCATGTTTGAATCAAGCGTAGTAGGACGTATGTCAAGGTGCTCACGCCACTGTTCCTGTTGCGCTTGGCTTACCTGAAATTCGCGCTCTAGGCGGTCGATCTGATTCGCATCCGTTCGAGTTTGAACGCCGCGCACAAGATCCGCTGCCTGGGACTTCAGTGTCCGATACTCTTCATTGAAATGGGCGCGATACGCGGCGATCAGCTTTGAGCCGGCTATGTTGCTCTCGCAGAACGGACAAGCGTCTCCATTTACGAAGTCCAGGCCAGAACTGATCCAAGCCTCAAATCCATGGCGTGCGTTTCCCGCGATATGTTCTTTGACCCTTGCTTCTGCTTCCGCCTCAACGATGGGCAGGTTCTTGCGGAGAATCAGAAACAGGTTCTCGATGTTGAAGGTGGGTGCGAGAAGATCCGCGCCGACCGGTCGTGCGCGAACGGCACCAATCGCTAAGGCGGCCTGAAGAGTGCGTTGCGCTTCCTGCAGCCGAGCATCGACGTCGGGGACGTTTGGTAGCTCGCGATATGCGTTCAGGGGGATCGAGCCCCGCGCCGTGTCAATAACCGCTGTCGCGGTTCGTAGTTCACCATTCGCCAGGCGCAGGGGCTCGGTGTAGCTGTCATGTTGCACCCTGGTTGCTACCGCATCCTCGCCAAGTGAGAAGTCGAGGAGGCTCGCGCGTTGATCGGAGGATATCTCCTGGCCGGCGTACACATTCCTAGCCACAAACTCCGCGTCGAAGACGACTAAACCCGGTATGGGTCGATCCCACGCGCCGGCGTCCAGCGTCGCCTGGGACACATCAGCGGCACCTGTCTTAAAGGAGAGCACCGCTCGCTGTGCGGTTTCCTGCCCTAGCGTGATCCGAGCCCGAAGGAGCTCGCCGTTGTTCTCCGCACATGATCGAAGAACGGCGGCCAAGGTGGACTTCCCTCTGCCGTTCTCCCCGAACACGAGCGTCACCCGTTCGAAGTCTGTACTTGGGCCTGCGGCCGCGAACAGACCGGTGCCCTCAATGCGATCAATCTTGGTCAGCATGTGATCCCCCTTGCCGCACCTATACACGCACGCGGACCAGGGGCCAATAGGGGAAGTCCTCCCCACCTTGTAGGACAAGTCTGACGCAGAGCACGCGTCTCTCACCTCGGCGCGCGCACTCGTCTCCCCGCCACGCCTGCGGTCTTCGGCCCCCCCTTTTTCTGCACCACTGCGGTACCGCCTCCGGGCCCACCCCTGCTGCGGCCGCCGGCTCTCCGGCCGGAGGTTGCCACCCTGCAGAACCCTGCACGGCGTACGGGTCGGCAAAGGGCGCTAGGGCGCTTCCTAAGCCCGGTCGCATGCCGGAAATTTTTTGGAGTCCCACCGGAAACAGGTAACGGGGTAATCCGGGCGCTGAAAAGCGACGGAAAGCCTAGTGCTGCAAGGGAGATAGGAGGTTACCTCTGCCGGTAATTTGAGGTAACGCGGCACAGGGCGCGAAGTAATGTCATTGATTTATAAGGAAATTTTTTAGGAACCAGATTACCTCGCTGAAAGGTAATCTGATTACCTATGCGTTACCCTAAAATTACCTTCAATAGATTGACGTAACTATATGATCCTATTGAACAATTTGAAGGTTAGGCGGGGCTGGTTACCTAAGTTACCTGTTTCCGGTGGCCATCCAAAAAATTACCTATTGAGCGGCAAACTGGCACCCCGCCATAGCGTCCCTTCTTACCTCCACTCGCCGGCGCCCCAATCGACCGGCTGCAGCAGCTGCTCGGCATTGTTACGTGGGTGTTGCCCGAACGGCTGACCCGATAGGCCTTCATTGCCGGCGGCTCGCTGGCCAGCAGCATCGCCATGGCGTCGCTGGTGTCAGCCCGCATCCATGAGTAGGCCTGGCCAGGTTGAAGCCACACAGGCATCCGCGCGTGGATGTCTGCCGGCACCCCGCTGCTGTCGCCTGTGATGACGGTGAAGGTGCCCAGGTTGTTACGCCCGAGCAGAGCGCTCGCGTCTTCCCAGAGCCCCGCCGCCCACAGCGTCTGGTCGGCATGGGTAAACCATGGGTCCTTCTTCTGGTCGACCGGACTGACCGACCAACCGTAGTAGCCGCCGTGGATATCAGGCAACGGCGCGCTTTGAAGGCGCTGCGGAACGCCGGCTTCCTGGCCACGGTTTCAATGCGGGCGTTTATGGTCGAGCCATGCAGGCTCTTCGTCTTGGCCCAGAAGGGCAAGAGGTCCCAGGCCAGGCGCTGCACCTGCAGGCCGTCGCCGCGATCTAGCACTGCCGAGGCGCGCTGGGTGAGTGCGAGGGCGTAGCTCGCCGGCATCGAAGACTGGTTACCCACCAGTTTGGGGAAGTCCAGACTGGCCGCGTGGCGGATCTGCGTTTGGACAAATCGGCCGCACATGGCCGGAACATACGGTACCGTTTATCCGAAACACGTCGCGCGGTCTACACGCAGCCACAGGATGGGTGTAGGGTCGCGCCTATCGGGGGGGCAATAACCTAGGAGGAAGGCACGATGCCTCTACGCGCACTTGCGTACTGCAGCCAGGCTTTACCCGGGCTGACCTTGGACCAGATTGATGACCTTGCCAAAGATGCAGCTGCTCATAACGCAATCGCGGGCGTTACAGGGGTATTGCTCACGGACGGGAAGAGGTTTCTTCAGTACATTGAGGGACCAGAGGAAGGGGTCTCCCTGGCCTATTCCCGGATCATCAACGCGACCAGCCATCTGGGCATCGTAGAGCTAGGCCGCACCGAAGGTGGCCAGAGGCGTTTCCCCTACTGGTCCATGCGCTGGTTGCCGGTCGAAACCGAAGATCTCCGTATCGCAGAGTTGAGCGACTGGCGGGGCCTGCGCAGCAGCGACGAAGTGACTATTGACCAGGTTACAACCGGGGTTGAGCGCGTCGCCAGACTGGTGAATCCCTATGTCGGGGTGGTGCCACTCGACACTGGACCGAGGAGTGGCCCACTGCCGTGAGCTCATTATCTGACGTGTCGCTTTCACATGATCGGAAAGACATTTCGCCGCAACGTCGGAAGAGACATCCAAGTACGGTTGCTATGTGGATATGAAGGACGTCTGGCGGATTCGCAGGCACACTTTTGCCGTAATAGATTGGCCTAGGTGTGGCCAGCGGATCCGCCGGCGCCGTTCAAACGTCCACGTCGCGTCGCCTGACACCCCAATCCGCAGGATTGCGCGGCATGCGCCCCCGGGACTTTTATTGGCGTTTCGTTCCCTCTGGTCCCGACGAGAAGGACGCCGCCGCCATGCGCGACGGTGCCCAGGTTTTGAAGCTGTCGCATCGGATCAATGATGATCGGCCCGGCGCTATTCGCGCCGGGCTCCCTTACGTTCAGTTGCTGCTGCCAGCTGGGTTCTCCATCTTGCGCTGTGCCTCCTCCAGCGCCTTCTTCATACTGAGGGTATCGGCGCCTTGGGAAGGCGGAAAATCCATCAGCGTCTTCAGGTGTGCGGCGATGAACGGGCCGGCAGCCGTTGGGGCCCACAGCTTCGAGGCGAAGAACTTACGGCCGATGTAACCCCACTCCTCGGATTGCGGGTCCATCTTCTCCATGGGATCCATCTTTAGATTGAAGATATACGGCACCGATGGGTAATACTTCTGGTCCCACCAGCTCCCGCCTCGCTTCACGCCGATGTGCATCTTCCAGTTATCCACGCGGACCGCCATGAGGTCGGTTTCGTCGTAGTAGTAGATCTCTCGGCGCGCAGAGGTGGGTGAATCACCGGTCCAGTGATCAAGGTTGTTGTAGCCATCCAAATGCACCTTGAACTTGGTGTCGCCGAGAGTGTGGCCCTTCATCAGCTTTTCCTTCAGGTCCGGCAGGCCGGCCGCCGCCGCCAGCGTGGCGAAGACGTCTTCATGATTCTGCACACCGTTGGAAACGGAGCCAGCTTTGATGCGAGCGGGCCACCTCACCAAATGCGGAACCCTCACTCCGCCTTCCCAGGTAGTTCCTTTCTCACCTCGGAAAGGTGCGTAGCCACCATCAGGCCATAGCATCATCTCGTTACCGTTGTCGGTGCTGTAGACCACGATCGTGTTGTCTTCGATCCCCAGCTCTTTCAACTTGTCCAGGAGTTGCCCTACCTGCTGGTCGTGCTCCAGCATCTTTGCGCGAACCACATCTTCCTCGGCCCGTCCCTCATCCACTGCCTTCTGGATCCATTTCTTCGGGCTGTGCGAATGAATGTGGATGGCGGTGGTATTGAACCAGCAGAAGAAAGGCTTGTCGCTCTTGCCCACCCGGTCCAACCACTCCAGAGTCTTATCGGTTACTTCCTGATCAAAGGTTTCCATGCGCTTGCGCGTCAGCGGACCGGTGTCTTCGA
Organism: Stenotrophomonas aracearum; assembly: GCF_031834615.1. Taxonomy (NCBI): domain Bacteria; kingdom Pseudomonadati; phylum Pseudomonadota; class Gammaproteobacteria; order Lysobacterales; family Lysobacteraceae; genus Stenotrophomonas; species Stenotrophomonas aracearum. The sequence goes on along the minus strand of NZ_CP115543.1, from coordinate 3,710,895 downwards.
TCTTCTGTTTACCTACGCGCCCAAACTTCGGGTCCGTGCTGGCATCATCCTTGTCGCTTGCGCGAGCGTGCAGTACACCTCGCGGTCCAAAGGTCTTCTTGTACTCAGGATTCTTCTGGCCAGGGTAGTCCAGCTCTTCCGGCTCTTCTTCGGCGTTGAGGTGATAGAGGTTGCCGAACCATTCGTCGAACCCGTGCACAGTTGGCAGAAACTCATTGCGGTCGCCCAGATGGTTCTTGCCGAACTGCGCCGTGGCGTACCCAACGGATTTCAAAACCTCAGCCAGCGTGGGATCACTCTTCTGGATGCCTCGAGTGGAGCCCGGGATGCCAATGGTGGTCATGCCCGTCCGAATAGGCATCTGCCCCATGATGAAAGCGGCGCGCCCTGCGGTGCAGCTGGGTTGACCGTAGTGATCGGTAAACAGCATGCCCTCCTTGGCGATACTGTCAATATTCGGAGTGTGACCCATCATGCCGTGAGTGTACGCACCTACGTTCCAGTAACCAATATCGTCACCCCATATCACAAGGATGTTCGGTTTCTGATCATCTGGCGCAACAGAGCTTGTGTCTTTCTTTGTCTTGGTAGCCATACGCACTCCGAGTGGACGTTATGAGCTGCGAGCAACGCATACCCTTCACCGGGATGTTCGCCGGATGACCTTCTCCTGTCCTCAGTGCATATTCGGGAATGGCGTCAGTATTTTTACGTAGTTCATTCGAGCAACTCAGCCTTGGCCATCGGCTCGCTGCACCGGCGGTCAGCGGGGCATCGTTAAGCCACCGGAGCCTGAGCCCTATGCGATGGCTACCACAGTCTGAACTTGGCGGCCGTGCTCTAGTTGACACAGCCATGTCAGCCGAAGGGCAAGACCCAATCTTCAAGGGCGATGCGGTGGCGGCGGAGACGTGGATCGCCAAGGGCGACTGTGGAGGGCTGCTCTATTCCAAAGTACCCGCTCTTGGCCGAAAGCGGTCGCGGGCCCAATGAGGGTCGTGTCGCGACGACCAAGCCCAAGAGGCTCGCGATCCAGGCGGCCAGGTTGGCAGGTCTTGTTCTCGACGTGGCCTTACAATTTCTTCCGGAAAAATGAGCCGGCTTGCATTGGCGGGTCAATGGTTCCACGGTGCCACGCCGGAAAAATGCGAGCACGTATGTCATTGATTGACAACGTTTTGGCGCGGGCCTCATAATCCTTTGGTTCCAGGTTCGAATCCTGGTGGGCCCACCAAGGCACAGGCTGACGTGTCCTGGCTCATGCCGGCGTGAATTGCTACCAGCCGGAGACTTGGATTGTCCATGAAGCTGTTGAATCGGCTGTTCCGTCGACGCCCCTCGGAAGAACAAGGCACGACTCCTGCAGTGGCACCATGCCCGCTCCACTCCTCGGAGCAGCCAGGCGTGGCCACACAGATGAACCCGCACTCAGCTGATCTGTTGGTAACTGTAGCCGAGCCATCCTGTAGTGACCGCGTGCGGTGGGTGGCAGAGGTTGTGGGCTTCGATGAAACTGCGTTTCGCTCGCGTGCCGCGTCCTCTGCACGGCATCTGGGCGCAGCGCGGATCGAAGAGCTGGCGGGCGAATTCAATGCCGAACACACGCCCCCAGCTGAGCTGATGTCGAGGTTTTCTCGACTGGGCGCTTGGATGGCCGCCCGACAGTTCGCGATCTTCGAAATCTACTACCACATCGGTGCGCCTGCGATTCCCATTCTGCGACGCGTCGCTTTCGGTCAATACGACTGGACGCAAGGCAACGCCATCGAGGTTCTCTGCAGACTTGCAGCTGACGGAGTTGAGCGGCCCGCGATCGTTGGAGAATTGATCGTGAACTTGCCCGAGATCCGAGATGAGGCAATTCAGTACGCGCTGGCACCATTGCTCTACCTGCAGAAATCTAACGTCGCTCTGCGCGAAGTCATTTCCGAGCTGCGCCAAGTCGAACGCTTCAATGAATGGTATGAGGAGATAGCAGAGCACTCATAGTGCCTTGGCTTCAGGTTCGGATCCTGGTGGGCCCACCACATCGACGACCAGGTCGATGACGACCCTGCCGCGAACCGCATCGGCCAGGCAGTCAACTGAGCCTCCAGTGGTCACGAAGTGTCGCTTTGGACTCTGGGCTGCGAGAGCAAGCCGTGGTGCCATAGCAGATTCGTCGCCTTCCCAGGAGAGGCTCCCACTGAGGAGCCAAGAGATGTCATACGAAGCCGAAACCATTGCGAACGTGTTCCTTCGGTTTGCCAGGGAGGATGGACGCGGCGTAAGCCACATGAAGATCCAGAAGCTCTTGTACTTCGCGCAAGGTCACGCCATGTCGCTGCTTGATGCAGAACTGATCAGCGACAACTGCCAGGCTTGGGATTATGGTCCGGTGTACCCCAACGTTTACCGGCATCTGAAGAAGTACGGTGCGAGTGCGGTGAGGTCAGAGATCGTGGATGAAGCGGATGCAGAACGGTTCGATCCGGCTCAGGCCACGGCTGTAAAGCCATTCCTGCGTGTTGTATGGAACAAGTATGGCGAGCTCGACGCGCTGAGACTGTCTGAGCTGTCTCATGTGACTAAAGGGCCGTGGGCGAGGACGCGTCGCGCGAATAATGCGAATTACCGCGCGGTGATCGAGAAGACGCTTATTCAAGAGTACTTCAATGGCCTATCGAGTCGGGTGGAGTGAATTGCATTTCAGATAGACTCGTCCCGCCGCCAAGTAGCTGAACCGTGCCGTGCGCGATTGGCGCGACCTATGACTTTGCTTTCGTCGCGAGTCGTTTGTCCAGCTCGTCGGAAAGCAGCTTGGCTTTGCTTGACATTCCTCGCATCTGCGCGATTACATGATCGAAGTTCTTGACCATCGTCGCGTCGGTATGCGAAGTGCCAAGGGGGCGCAGCGTGATGAATTGTTCACAGGAGACTCTCAGCATCGCCACAGACAGGTCGAAGGAATGAACCATCAAAATCATCTCACGGGTCAGCGGTACAGGCGTGGAACTGGTGGGTCCAATTGGCAACAATGAAATAATGGACCTCATGACGGTATGTCTTGACTCGAGATCGGGGGTGTTTCCGCCGCTACGCTCGACCATCTTGTCCCAGACGGCTTCTGCAAGCTGTGAACTAATTAGGTCGGCGCGTAAGCGTGACATGTGCATGGCTGCGAGCTCGTTCTTCTCCATCAAGCGCAGAGCGTGAGAAGCCTCTGCGTAATGCATTGCTCCCAGGCCCACGGCCCAAGTTCCAAGCGAAGCTATGACCGCCGATGCCACAGATAGGATTTGGTCTGGTTGTATCCCCGTCGACCATGGGGCGACAAACAACAGGGCAACAGCCATGCCAAAAATAATGGCGGCCGCAAGAAGAATTCCGCCGAATAGCCGCTCTTTCATATTGCACTGCCTAGCGCAGACTGACGTCCTGAATGTTACAGTTAAGGTGTCGAGAAAGGCAGCGCGTAGCCCTAGATATGGACAGTCACCTGTCACTGCCCGGATTCCGCGAACGCTGTCACCGTACGCTGCGTTGTCGCCCGGAGGCCGTTCGGCGCCACGCCTAGCTATCCTGGACTACGTTAAGGCTAATCCGTTGTCGGTTGGTCGGGGCGCATGCGCTCTACCATCTCGAAAACTTTCACTGCTTGAGTGCTGACGACTTGTGCTGCATCAGTGCTGACGACTTGTGCTGCATCGCTCAGCTCTCGATACGCCCGGACTTCATCCCCGCTCAGAAGGTTGAATATTCTGCGACCCGAGGTATCGGGTAATCCGAGAAAACTCTCGCAACAGGTTCTGAGGAGGGCAACGCCAACTTCGAGTCCAGCGATACAACTCATCTGAGTTTCGTCCACAAAGAACTTGGAGTGTGAAAGTTCTTCTCTAGGTATGGCAGCCTGAACTCCTCGAGCAAGGCCGGTGGCCTCGTCGGCGGGTATCTGGTCGCCCATCTCCAAACTGCCGGCGATCATGGGATAAGTGGAAATAAGGCGTGTTAGATGGGTGCGGTAATGATTCCAATCACCCAGCGCCTCTCGATGCCGTCGATTTTCACGCTCCTGTCGCTCAGCCCGCAAGCGCTGCTCTGCTGCCTTGGTTTCGTTATCTAGCTGCTGCTTAGTGAGCTTGTCTCGCGCCGCGACTGCCCGGTGCTGCTGAATGGTGAGCGCTGTGGCAGCGAAACCTACAACCCAAGTGCCAGCGCCAGAGAACCAATCCGCCGCATGTGCCGGTGAGGTCAATTCCGAAGTGAGCGGATGCAGAAATCCCATGAATCCCGATCCCACCACGGCGCCGCAGATCAACCCAATTAATCCTGATACAAGCGCATCACGGCGATGGGTCTGCATGTCCAACTGTTTCCTTTTTTCAATGAGCTGACTCCAGAGTTGGGAAATCAACGTCGGGCAAGAATGATGTGAGGCGAATGAAGCGAGCAGAAACTTGTCTGACAGGTGCTCAGAAGTCGAAGAGACAGACCGTAAATTTTACTCGGCAAATTACTGAAGAGCTCGTTCGCTGTAGCCTAGCCAGAAGCTTGCAGGATGCCTGTTGGAGGGCTACTCACGTAGAGTCATTTACGCTTGCGTAGAGGTACGTCCACCCCGTACCGGCTTGGGTTGCCGGATGTGTCTCTCCCAGCAGAAGTTCAATCACCTCCCGGCCGGACACGGGGTGCAGGAAGATTGTGATGGGCAGTGGTCTCTCGCTGAGGCGGGCAAGGTCTTCGCCGTGCTGCTGCAGACCCAGATCCAGAGCCAGCAGGCTGGCATGGAAGTGCTCCAGCTGAAGTGGGAGGAGTGCGTCATGGCGCAGCTTGTCGGTTTGGGTTGATGTTCCTGGTTGCGGCCGCCGGGTAGTCGACCGCAGGCCACCGGTCACGCATCGCTGACGCGGCCGATCGAGCCTTCGAGAAAGTACGAGGGGAAGCTTGCTCGCAGCCTCAGTCAAGCATTTGAATGCATTGTCTTGATGTGGCCTAAGAAGCGTCCTGCTCTCTCATCCACTCCAGAACGGCAGCCAATTCTTCCTGATCATAATAGGTTGGTGTCGACCGCGGTTCAAAAGCGCCGCCTGCTATCGCGGCATCAAAGGACAGCCGCGCTGCTTCATAGTTCGGAACATGCAGGCGTTTGATCATCTCCAAGACTTGATTCGGATCCGCGAAGCGCTTATCGGCCAACCAAGCCAAGAGCGTCACCAGCCCGTCGGGGCCAACGAAGCACGATAGCGGGAGGTCGGCAACCGTATAGCGGTTGGTTCTAAACCATTCGTCCTCATCGTGGTAGCACGCTGTCGCACGTTCACGGTGGGGGGAGGCGTTCCGGTGATGAACCAGCCGAAGTTCGTGCAGGGTCCCTTCCGATCGCTCGTCTGTCATCCCGTTGAGCCATTCTACCCAGCCATCTTCGACAGTCTGGATTGGATGTCCGCACTGATCGCATTTCCACGGTGGATTGACTGCCACGGTGCCTCCTTGCGTGATTGTGAGGTGCATATTTAGCGCGTAGAGAAGTATGCCGCAAGGGCAGCCGGGCTGCGGGGGCGTTTCAGGCACAACGCGACAGAAGCGCGGGAGGTGAGAAGGCGCGTCAGGCGGGGGGCGGCACTGATTGGGGCCAGTCAGTACCTTGCCTTTCCGCGGAGGCTGGCAAGTCGCCTCGCACTGACCGACGCCTCTCCTCTCAGCGGCGCCTGCCGTCTGCCAGAGGCTCCTCCCACGCAACGACGCCCCTCCAAACCTGCCCTATGAGAAGAGCAGCCATCTTCGGGGCGAGATAGACGCGAGAACAGGCCGCCTCGCTATGACGGCAAAGTGGAGCGCGCAACATGCTCGTCCCCCCAATCATGGCTCTTCTCCCGCTTGGTGACTGACCTCCGCGATCCGTCTGGCGGCTGCCCTTGGACTCACCCCGAAATTGAGCTGAAGAGCGGGTCGAGAGCCTTGGGCTGACTGCATTGGCTGTCCAACCCGCACGAATCGGGGCGCTAGCTGCGGCTTGGAGACAGCGCTCAGTACTTTTCCAGAGAGTGCGCCAACTGACGGCTCTGGCCTGCGGTATTGCGCGTCAGCGCACAGTTTTAACGCCTTTTCGGTACCGAGTCTGCAAAATGGCCGAGACCTCTTTGACGACCATGTTCTAACGGTCGACCATCCCACTGTCGCCGCACAATCGGCGACCGGGATTTGCAGCCCGTTCTGTTTTGAGGCGCACCAGCGCCCATCGTTCGATGCATGGCCCTTTCCTTTTTGGCCCGCTGCATCGACGATGGGCGGTCGCTTGCCAGTTATATGGCGGGCGGTGTGCGGAGGCTGAAAGGCCTGCCGGTGGCCTCAATCCGGTCTGCAAACCGTGCACCGTCCGCCACCTCGTTTTGCAGCGGGGCGGCGGACCTTGATGATCAATTGAGGAGTTCCGCCATGTCATCTGAATCCCTAGGCGCGCCCGAGCGCACCACCGTCAATTTCGTCTCCTACTTCAGCTACATCGCCGGTACGCTGGATTGGGGAAACCCTCAGTGGTGCACGCTTGAGAAGCACCTCAACGCCATCCAGGAGCCCTTCGAGTCACTCACGATGGGCGCGGTGCTGCGTGCGATTTCCGCCACCCGCGATGTTCACCCGGAGTTGCCCGGCACCTTCGTGAACCGCCTGCTGGGGCCCGACGACGTTTCGAGGAAGGAGCTCTTCAGCGTCATCCGGCGACTACTGCGAGTCTTCGACCTGAGCGTGGTTGAGTTGCTGGCGCTCGTCGACATCCTGGACCGCTGCCCCGGCTCGGTGGAGGATCTGAGCGTGAGGAATCTGCTAGGGCTGATATCGATCGTTGATATTGCCGCCATTCCTCAGACACCGGACCCGGTGGCCGAAGCGATCAAGGCCGCATCGGACTGCGTGCACTAGCCTCGGAGCACGGCGAAGCCCGCAGATTGCGGGTTTCGCCGGGGGCAAGTGGCGACAGCCCGGTGCGGGATTGGGCCGAGCCGCCCACCTGACGGAGTTGCGCAAGGTGCAAAAAACGTGCATCATTAGTGCACGATCGGAAGTGGAGTGCGCAAGATGAGCGTCGTAGTGGCACCCTTGGCTAGCCTTGCTGAGGCGTTTCGCGAGCCCGACCATGCCTACCTTTCGCCGAGACGGGTAGGTGCTGCATTGGGCTTGCAGATCCAGAGTCTGGCGGAGCGCGCGCGCGTCAGCCGCAACACTCCTGCTGCTCGTCCCCAGAACGAAAGCCTGCAGCAATACCTTAGAGAGGTTCTGCGGGTGTTGGCGGCCGCCGAAGACGCAGCTGCTGGTGACCGCACTCGCGCGATTTTCTGGTTCATGAATGAGCCGCTCCAGGAATTTGACTACCTGACGCCAGATGCGCTCGTGCGAGCAGGCAAGTCCCAAGTCGTAGTCGACTACATTGAGTCCATGGCCGGCGGTGCCACCGGATGATTCTGCGCGACCTGAGTGACGAAGAGGCGCTCTACCGCGTCATCACGCCACGCTGGTCGCACGCACCGACTTCGGGTGCGGGAGCCGCGCTGAAAGGCGGACGATTCAACCGTCCCGGGTTGGAGGCGCTCTATCTCTCCCAGACGGTCGAAACCGCGTTGGAAGAGTACCGCCAGCACGCCCGCCTGTTGCCCCCTGGCACGATTACTACGTTCTTGGTCCGCAGACTTCGGGTAGTCGACTTTTCGTCAGGGTATGCAGCCCATAGTTGGGATCCCATCTGGGCGGAGTACGGATGCAACTGGCGGCAATTGGCCTTTGATGCACGAGTAGAGCCGCCCAGCTGGGTTCTGGGAGACCTGGCTCTTGATGCCGGTGCAGCCGGCATACTTTTTCCATCGATGCTTCATGCCGGGGGAACGAACCTTGTCCTCTTTAACTCGAGCACTCTCTCCGCAGATTCGCTGAGCGCCTATGATCCGCATCAGCAGTTGCCTCGTGATGCCGCATCGTGGTCCGGAGGATGAGGAAGAGGCGGCTCTAGAGAAAGCTCGGCCCAGTCACAGCGAGTTCGCCTCCACCCGATTGGAGATCCGCTGCATGCCCGGAAGTGAAATCTGGCACGCGGCGCGGCGATGCTCGATGACCCGGGTCACCTCATAGTCGGTCTTGGCACCGTTCGGTGTGTGCCATTGGGTGACCTTTACCTCGCAGATCAACACGTCGCCCTTCGAGAAGGATGATTCATTGGCGTCGACGGAAGAGTGGAACCGCTCGTCGGAGATCCTGGCGCTGATGGTGTGGTTGCCATCTGAAAGCCGCCACTTGTTGTCTTCCTTGAAGGCCAGCGACACGATGGAAAACGCCATTCTGCAGGTGTCCTCCAGCAGTAGCTCGTCATCGGCGGTGGGAGCACAGAAGAAGCGGCGTTCGTGCTCGCGAACGATGACCGCGAACGAACTGTCGTCGCCCGCGGCAAAGGTGTCGATTCCGTCTCGGTCCAGGGGCGCGAGAGTTCGGTCGAAGGCTTGGCGGACCGGAATGTCCCGGAGCAGGACCAGGACGGGGTAATCGACTACTACTGTGTCTTTGTCAGCATGAAGCCGGACCCGTCCCTCTTCGGTCATCTGTACGTCGGTGATCCGGCGGCCACGCAGCCATTGAAGCACCTGGGCTACGCCGGAGTAGCCAGCCTTGGCGGCAAACCCCAGTGCTGTGAGTACGGCTGTTGCGTTCGCAATGGCGGTGACGCCATCACCAACAAAAATGTCCTTCGCCGCCTGCATGAAGCTGACCGAGGTAGTGAAGTCGACACTGAAGCTGCCGGTCTTGAAGGATCCCTTCACATTGATCTGCGCTTTGGCGCGATCAGCATGGAGTGCGCGAACGCTGCAGTCGAGCAGGTCCGCCATGGCCATCAATGCGGGTGCCAGTTCCCGTGCATCCATCTGATGTGTGGCCAGCGCTGGACCGTCGTAGGTGATGCGGAACTGAGTCATGCCTTCCATCGTACCCCCGGCGTAAAGTTGTCGGGTCACTCTGGGATGCGCGTGTCGAGGCAGCCATAGGCGTTCCGCCCGCTGCAAGGTAAGCAAATGAGGCGCCGGAATGGCGGTCCGACGCCTCGATCAGCCGTTGGAACGTAGGGCAGTGCGGCCGTCACTTCTCCTGCAGGAACGCCAGCAGATCCTGATTGACCTTGTCCTTGTGCGTCTCGGTCAGGCCATGCGGCGCACCGGGATACTCGATCAGCCTCGCACCCTTGATCAGCTTGGCCGACTGCCGGCCACCCACGTCGATCGGCACCACCTGGTCATCGTCGCCATGGATGATCAGTGTGGGCACGTTGAAGCGCTTCAGGTCCTCGCGGAAGTCGGTGGCGGAGAACGCGGCAACCGAGTCGTAGGTGTTCTTCAAACCGCCGGCCATGCCCTGCGCCCACCAGGCATCGATCAACGCCTGGTTCGGTTTTGCGCCCGGGCGGTTGTAGCCGTAGAACGGGCCGCTGGGAACATCCTTGAACAGCTGCGAGCGGTTCTCCAGCTGGCCAGTGCGCATGCCGTCGAAGACCTCGATCGGTACGCCGCCCGGGTTGTCGGCGGTTTTGAGCATGAAGGGCGGCACCGCGCTGATCAGCACGGCCTTCTTTACGCGGTCGGTGCCGTAGCGGCCGATGTAGCGCGCCACTTCACCGCCGCCAGTGGAGAAGCCCACCAGGGTGACGTCCTTCAGGCCGAGGGTGTTGATCACCGTGGCCAGGTCGTCGGCGTAGTGGTCCATGTCGTTGCCGTCCCACGGCTGGCTGGAGCGACCGTGGCCGCGGCGGTCGTGCGCGACGACGCGGAAGCCCTTGCTGGCCAGGAACATCATCTGCGGGTCCCAGCTGTCCGAGTCCAGCGGCCAGCCGTGGCTGAAGGTCACCACCGGACCGTCTTTCGGGCCCCAGTCCTTGTAATACAGCTGCACGCCATCGGCGGTGGTGATGGTGCTGGGGGTGTGTGCGGTGGCAACCGGCGCCGGGCGCGTCGGGTTGGCGGCGTCCGCAGCGCTGCCGCCCTGGACGGCCACGGCAAGGGCGGTGGCGGCGAGGGTGCGGGTGATCGTGTTCATTGTTCTATCTCCTGCGAAGGAAAGGGGAACGACGTGGGGTAGGGCTCAGAAGTCCCAGAACACCGGCACCCAGCGGAACGCGTCGCCGTCGGCGGAGACGCGGCCCACCGAGGGGAACGGCAGATGGGTGGCGACCAGCATTTCGCCGGTGCCGGCCAGTTCGTTGAGCAGGGCGATGCGCACCTGGGCGGCGCCTTCGGGGTCATGTTCGAAGCCGTTGTGCCAGTTGGGCTGTTCGAAGCCGACCGCGAAGATGGCATCGCCGGCAAAGGTGAGCGCTTCGCCCCTCGAGCTCAGCCGCACCACGCTGTGGCCGGGAGTGTGGCCGCCGGTGCGACGCGCGGTGACGCCCGGTGCAATCTCCTGCGCATCTTCGAATGTGTGCACCTGGCTGCCGTACTCGGCCAGGAACTGGGTGGCGGTGGCGCGCAGCGCATCCGGGAAGCCCGGGGGCATGTTGGTGCGGGTGAAGTCCGGCGACTTCCAGAATTCAACTTCGGAAGCAGCGACGTGGATGCGCAGGTCGGGGCGCAGCTGCTCCCTTACGCCGTCCACCAGCAGGCCACCGATGTGGTCCATGTGCAGGTGGGTGATCACCACGTCGGTGATCTCGCGCAGGTCGATGCCGGATGCGCCCGGGCGGCGGATCAGCTGGCCGGCACGTGGCAGGTTCAGATCGGGGTCCATGCCGAGACCGGCGTCGATCAGGATGTTGCGGTCGCCACTGCGCACCACCATCACGTTCAGGGCCCAGTCCAGCGCGTCCGGCGGCAGGTACATGTCCTTGAACCACGGCGCGCGCTCGGCGGCCGAAACGTTGTGGCCCAGCATCTGGGTGGGCAGCGGCAGCACGCCGTCGCTGACCACCAGTACGTCGATATCGCCGACCTTGAGTGCGTAACGCGAGGGAACCAGTTCGTCGAGCGCGGGGGCCGGTGGAGCTACGGTTTCATCAAGACTGAACATGAGGGAATCTCCTGGGAAAGGGGCGGGCTGGCAGGAATGCGTGGCTGGCGCTGCGCGGGGCGGAACTGGAGAGGCGTTGCCGGGCAGGGGGGAGTCGCCGTGCAGGCGCGGTGGAATGGCCGTGCAGGATCAGCGTAGGAAAGCCGGGCAGCGGGCAGTAGATCCGCGCGGGGGCACACGGTGTTGCCGATCAGGCAGCAATGGCGCCGGGCCACCGGGGCGGGCTGCGTTGCGCGATACTGGGATCACGGCACACGACCCTTCAGGCAGGCTGATCGGTATGCACTGGTTCCGCGTCCACCTTGTTGTGATCGCTCACCGCCATGCGCACCGCCAGGGTCGCGCATAGCGCCGCGTCATTGCTGGGTGCCATGGCGCGCGAGCTGGGCTCGCGCGCGCGCTGGCGCCAGCGTGGACTGGACGAGATGGAAGCACTGCTTTCGGTGTTGCTCGCCATCGTGATTGCACATGCCATCGGTGCGACCAACATAGGCTGGGCCGCGTTCACCGGCTTCATGGTGATGCGCACGCAGCTGGCCGAGACCCTGTCACGCGGCGTGCTTCGGCTGTTGGGTACGGCGGTGGGCGCTGCGATGGGTTGGGCCCTGATAACGCGCATGGCAGACACGCCGGTGGTGGTGGCGCTGGCGCTGCTGTTCATGGGGACGGTTACGCTGTACGCGGCGATCACCCGCCGGCACAGCCATGCGTGGCTGTTTACCGGCCTCACCTTCGCAATGGTCGCGCTTGACAGCCTCAAGCAGCCGCAGATGGCGGTGCATGCGTTTGCGTTGACCCGGGTGCTGGAGGTGGCTGCAGGAACCTCGGCAGGTATCCTGGTCAACTTGGCCTCAGCGTGGACGGTGCGGCCGCGCATCCAGGGCGCCCAGCACCTGTTCGCGGACACCGTGGAGAACGCACCACCGGGATGGCAGAAAGCGGCGGCAGCGCATGCGCTGTTGGCTGGGGGCGTGTTGGGCGTGCTGCCGTTGTTGTCGCCGCTGCTGGGCGCAAGCACGCTGGTACAGGCGGCGATCACGATCATGGCGGTCATGACGGTGCCGTTGTTATCGCTCGACGGGGAGGGCAACGCGGTGGGCACCCGCATCGCGCACCGGTTTGCCGGTTGTGCTCTGGGAGCGCTGGCCGCCGCAGGCGCACTTGTGGTCTCGCACCACCACCTGCCGTTGGCGGTGGCACTGCTGTGCCTGGGGGTCTGGGCGGGCCGCCATATCGAAAACAGCGGAAAGTCCTTCGCGTACATCGGCACCCAGTTCGCGGTCGTCCTGCTGGTGGTGGTCGTCCCCGATGACATCCATCAGCTCGCCAGCGCCCCGGGCTGGGCGCGATTGGGCGGCATTGTGCTGGGCATCGCGCTGCTGGTGCCGGCACGCGAGGCGGCGAAAAGGCTCGGGCGTCGACGCCGTCAGCCGGCGGTGAGCGATTCCTGAAAGCGGGAGGCAATGCACCGCGCTTCAATACGTCATCGCCGTGTGTGGCGAGAACCCCCGAATGCAGTCGTTGGCAACGGGTTATGGCTGTATGAAGCAGAGAGGATGCGTTGCGGACGCGGGTTCGATTCCCGCCAGCTCCACCACCTGTGCACCCGCGCGGTGCCCAGCTGAAGGGGCTGCACGGGTTTCGACGTGGCGAGCAGTCAATGTGGACAGCCCGAGAGGCGACCGACGTAATCGGCGCAAAAACTGTAATCGCCAATGCTGATTACTACGATCAGAACGAGCAGAAAGAACTGCTCGCCGCCTGATTTCACGCAAGCGCACGTGATCACCAAACGCGCAACCACCCCGCCCACAACGGCGGGGTGGTCTTTTTGCCCAGACTCAGAACTTCCAACCCACCCGCGCGTAATAGAACCCGCCGTTGAAGCCGTATGGGGTGTGCACCGGGTACTCCGCGCCGGCTACGCCGGACCAGGGGTTTTTGCCCGGTGCGCGGTCGAACAGGTTCTGCGCGCCGAGGCTGAAGTACAGGCCGGAGTCGAACTTCCAGCCCACTTCGGCGTCCACGATCAACGCGCTGCCGCCGTAGATCGGCAGGCCGCCGTCGGCCGCTGAAATCACGCCGCTGTCCAGGTGGTCTTCGTAGAAGGAACCGTAATAGTTGAAGCGCAGGCTGGCGTTGAAGATCTGCCGTTGGTGATGGATGCTGAAGTAGCCCTTGGTCTTGGGTAGCGATTTCTCCAGCTTGTACACGCGGGCTTCGTCGATGAAATCGGTGTCGAAGCGATCGACCTCGGTCTTGTTCCAGTTCGCCGCCAGCGAATAGGTGGTGGTACCGCCGAAGTGGCCGCTGCGGTAGCTGGTGACCAGGTCCACGCCGGTGGTGGTGGTGTCGAAGGCATTGCCGAAGTAGGTCACCTGCGAGATCGAAGCAGCTTCGGGACTGCCGCCCGCCACCAGCGCCGCACGCTCCTCCGGCGTCACCGCGAAGCTGGTACTCAGTGCGATGCGGTCCTCGACCTTGATCTGGTAGCCGTCCAGGGTGAACAGCCAGTCGCCCTCGGTCCAGACCGCACCCAGCGACACGTTCTTCGACTCCTCCGGGGTCAGCGGCCGCGCGCCCTTGAGCTGCGCGATGGGATTGGTCGGCGGCAGGGTGGCGATGTCCTCCAGCGCGGTGCCGCCGAACACGGTACTGATCTGGCTGATGTTGGCCTGGCCGGGCGTGGGCGCACGGAAGCCGGTGTTGTACGCACCGCGCAGGGCGAAGTGTTCGTTGAAGTCGAATCGCCCGGTGACCTTGCCGGTGGTGGTGCTGCCGAACGAGTCGTAGTCTTCAAAGCGCAGTGCACCGGCCAGCAGGAAGCGTTCGGTGACCTGCGCTTCCAGGTCCGCATAGGCCGCCCAGTTGCGGCGGTCGAAGGTGCCGGCGGTTCGGGTACTGAAGCCGTTGAAACCGTTCGAGCCCAGCGCGAAGCCCTGTTCGGTCAGTGGACCAATGGCGGTGGAGGGGCCATCGCCGGGGCTGATCTTGAAGCTCTCTTCGCGCCATTCCGCGCCGGCGGCCAGGCGCAGCGGCTGGAAGGTGAAGCGGGTTTCAAAGTCGCGGGTCACATCCACGTTGACGCTTTTTTCGGTCTGGGTGTTGCCGCCGGGCCGGAAGTACAGGCCTTCGGGCTGGTCCGGGCCCAGTGACGCGTTGACGGTGTTGTAGATGATGAACTCGATATCGTTGCGACCCCAGGAACCGCTCACGTCCCAGTACCAGTCGCCCCAGTTGCCCTTGGCGCCGGCGAAGATCGAGCTGTCTTCCAGCTTGCCGCCAAAGCGCGGGGTGAAGCCGCCCGGCAGGCTGGACAGGAAGGTGTAGCAGTTGGCCGGCAGCGCGGCGACCGCTCCGCTGACGGTGCTGTACGGCAGCAGGTTGCCGCCGCCATCGCGCAGCGCGATGGTGGGGCAGGCGCCGGCGCCGGTGAGGTTGCCGATCAGCAGTGTCTCGCCGCCGTCGTTGGAGTACACGCCCGAACGCGCGGTGGGGTCGCGGAAGTAGAAGCCGCCGTCCACGTCGCGCTTGGCGTAGTTGCCGAACAGGTAGAAATCCACCGCGTCGGTGCTGAGGCCCAGGTTGGCGACCAGCTTCAGGTCGTCGTCGATCTTCGGGGAGCCCCATACCTGGGCCGGATCGCCTACGCCCGGGTAGCCGGCGGCGATGGCGGCGGCGGCGTCGTCGCGCTGCACGCTGCGCGAGGTGTCGTCGGCCTTGCGCCACTCGGCGGTGAGGGTGGCAAAGCCGCGTTCGGTAAGGGGCAGGCCGATCTGCGCCGAGTACTGGGTGGTAAGCCCGTCGCCCTTGTAGAACTGACCGGCGAATACTTCGGCAGTGCCGCCTTCGCGGATCTTCTTCAGGCCGAAGTTGATCACCCCTGCAATCGCATCCGAGCCGTACTGCGCCGCAGCGCCGTCGCGCAGCACGTCTACCTGCTCCAGCGCGAGGGAGGGGAACACCGAGAGGTCCGGCCCCTGCGCTCCATCGGAAAGTCCGTGACCCAGGAACGTGATGACCGCAGCGCGATGGAAGCGCTTGCCGTTGACCAGCAGCAGGGTGTTGTCTGGCGGCAGGCCACGCAGGTTGGCCGGTCGGATCAGGCTGGCGGCGTCGTCGATGGGAATGGTGCTGACGTTGAACGAGGGAACCAGTACGCGGAGCTGGTCGAGCGCGTCGGTGGCGCCCTGGTTGCGGAATTCTTCGCCGCTGATGATGTCGATCGGGACTGCCGAGGATGAAACGGTTCGCGGCTTGGTACGACTGCCGAGGACCGAGACCGTGTCCAGGGTGGATGTTTCAGGAGTGCCCGGAGGGCTGCTGTCCTGTGCCACCGCGACGGAGCTGTTGACCAGCAGCGCGGCGGCCAGTGCCGCCTTTACTGCAGATGCCAATGGCGAAATTGCTTTCGGAGCGTGAACACACTTGCCAATGCGGTAGTCCATGCATGCACCTTGCAGTCAGATTGTGGGTTTAGTCGTTCGCGTAGGTACTCATCCGGTTGGTTCTCCTTGCGTGCCAGAGGGGCTGGTGCGCTGCACAAAGAATTAACAGAGCGTAAACAGTACTGCAACGTATCTTTCGTTTTTGTCTCACTTACGGGACGCAGAGCACATCGTGAGGCGAATAACGGTAGTATTCGCCTCATGTTGTGAGGCGCATAGAGGTGTTATTCGGCTCACAGTCCTCAGAGGAGACGTCATGGCTTCCCGTTGGATATGGCAGAACACCGACTGGCCTTCGTTCCAGTGGCAGCAGGCTGAGCTGGCGCCTCTGCTGCGGGCGTGTGCCCAGGCCCAAGGACAATTGACCGGGATGGTGGGCGCCGAGAACGACGCCGAGCGCGCCGAAGACGCGCTGGATGCCCTGCTGGCCAACGTGATCACCTCGTCAGCGATCGAAGGCGAGCGCTTGAACGTGGCATCGGTGCGCTCCTCCCTTGCACGGCGGCTGGGCATGGACGCGCAGGTCGCCATCAGCGCCCGCGGCGAGGGGCTGGCCGACCTGACCCTGGACGCCGTCACGCAGATTGAGCGCCCGCTGGACCTGCAGCGCATGCTCCAGTGGCACAGGTGGCTGTTCCCCGCCGATGACAGCTTTCTTCCCTCCCGGATCCGGGTGGGTGCCCTGCGCGGCGACGAACCGATGCAGGTGGTCTCCGGGCGTGTCGACCGGCCCACGGTGCATTTCGAGGCGCCACCCCGTAATGGGCTTGAAGCTCAGCTGGACGCGTTCTTCGACTGGTTTTCCGCCACCCGCCATGACCCGCACGTCGACCCCTTGCTGCGAGCCGGTGTCGCACACTTCTGGTTGATCACCCTGCATCCGTTCGATGACGGCAACGGGCGATTGACGCGCGCGGTGACCGACCTGGCGTTGGCGCAGGCGGAGCCGCAGGTGATCCGTTTCCATGCGGTGTCGGCCAGCATCCTGCATGACCGCGCGGGCTACTACCGCGTGCTGGAAGCCAGCCAGAAAGGCGAAATGGATATCACCGAATGGCTGCGGTGGTTCCTGGAAACGTTGCTGCACAGTCTGTTGCAGGCCACCGCGCGCATCGATGCGGTGCTGGCCAAGGCACGCTTCTGGCGCCAGCACCCGCAGTTCTCCCTGGCCGCCGAGCAGCTGAAAGTGCTGAACCGGCTGCTGGATGGGGGCGAGCGCGGGTTCGCATCGGGCATCAGTGCCAGCCAGTACCGCGCAGTGGCAGGGGTTTCGCGTGCCACCGCGTCGCGCCATCTGGCTGATCTGGTGGCGAAGGGCTGTCTGCGCCGACTTCCCGGAGGGGGACGCAGCACGCGTTACGAGATCAACGCGGTGCAGTCAAGGACAACACTTCACGAGATGTGAAGTGCTAGGGCGCAGCGAGCGACGCCTGCAACGCCTTTGCCAACGCGGCATCACCGTTGACCAGGTCCGCCCAGCGCAGGTCCACGCCCTTGCGATGTCCTTTCAGCACCAGCTTCAGTCCTTCCGGATCCAGCGTCAGGGTGTAGGTCTCATCGCCGATCTGCACTTCGCGGCGCAGGGGTTTGTCGAGCGGCGTCATCATTCATCCCTCGCGGTTTTCGAATCCACAACCTTGGAAATTACCGGGCGCAGCAGTCCACGCACCTCGTCCGCAGAGAGGTCCGGGTCACGCACGGCGCGCATGGCAAGGCCTTCCACGGTAATGCGGAACAGCAGCGTGCGTGCGCGCAGCGCCGCCTCGTCCACCGCCTTGCCGCGGGCCTGGTCATGCGCGCGCAGCCAGGCGCAGATGCCCTGGTTGGTGTGCTTGTCATGCCGACGCAGTACCTCGGCGACCATTGGATCGCGTTGCGCTTCGGCGGTTATTTCGGCGTACAGGGCAACGCTGGCGATGGCGGTGTCGTACCGGCTGATCGACTCGCCGCGTGCCCAGGTCTGGTAACAGGCGAGCAGCCCCTCGACCAGCTCGCTGGAAGGCGCCATCTGCCCGATCGAGCGCTGGTCGGCACCGAGCTGGCGTTCGATCAACGCCAGGATCATCGCGCGCTTGTTCTCGAAGTAGCGGTACATCAAGCCCTGGCTGATGCCGGCTTCGGCGGCGATGCCGCTCACCGATGCGGCATGGAAGCCGTGGGCGACGAAGCAGCGCTGGGCAGCATCGAGGATGCGCTGGCGCTGCGCGTCTGCGCGCGCGGCCGCCGCGTTCGCGGTCGGGGCGGGGGAAGTGTCGGGAGGCGTCATTGTCGGTCTGCGTGGTCGTCCATGCCGATAGGGTAGTGCATTGGAAATGAGAATGAACGGTCATTCATTTGTCATGGAGGCTGCGCAGACTGCGCCGGCTTGCCCACCCTTCACGCGACCGGAACCCCATGCGTCCTTCCCTTTCCCGTGTTGCCCTGCGCCCGCAGGTGCTTGCCCTCGCGATCGCCGCGCTGCTGCCCTCGCTGGCCTTTGCCGACTCGATCCTTCCCGCTGACACGGCCGCCGATGCGGCCGCCAACGCAACCGCTGACGTGGTCGCGCTGGACCAGGTGGTGGTCACCGCGCAGAAGCGCGCCACCAACCTGCAGCAGACGCCGATCTCGGTCAGCGTGGTCGACGCCGGCATGCTCAAGGACCGCAGCGCGATCTCGCTCGGCAGTTTCGCCGACGGTGCGATCCCCTCGCTGCGGGTCACCCCGTTCGCCACGCGCAGTTCGGCGCTGAACATCGGCATCCGCGGCATCGGCGCTTCCGGCGACGCCAACCAGCCGGCGCGCGACGCGGGTGTGGGTATTTACGTGGACGGTGTTTTCCTTGGCCGCTCGCAGGGCCTGGGCACCATGCTCTACGACGTAGAGCGCATTGAAGTGCTGAAAGGGCCGCAGGGCACGCTGTTCGGACGCAACACCGAGGGCGGTGCGGTGAGCATCGTGACCAAGGCGCCTACGGGTGAGTTCGGCGGCACCGTCACTGCAGGCGTCGCCAACTACAGCGGTTACAACAGCGCGCTGCACCTGGACCTGCCCAAGGTGGGCGATGTCAGCGTCAAGATCGATGCCGTGCAGGCCAAGCGCGGCGGCACCACCGACAACCCGATGCGCAGCGAGCAGGATTTCAACAGCTACGACAAGCGCGGTGCGCGGGTCAGCGCGCTGTGGGAGCCGAGCGACACCTTCTCCGCGCTGTACGCCTTCGACCGTTCCTACGACGCCACCACGCCGTACCACACCCAGGTGCTGGTGGCCGGCCCGTACCTGAGCCCGCTGCAGAAGGCCGGCGCCAGCGAGGACCGCCGCGACAGCGCGATCCTGGGCGGCCCGCAGGAAGACAACATCGGGCGCACCAGCGGTCATCTGCTCAACATGGGCTGGACGCTCAGCGAGAATCTGGAACTGAAGTCGATCAGCTCCTACCGCGAGCTGGAGCAGGGCCAGTTCGACATGGGCCTGGTCGATGCGATCTCCGCCTATGGCGGTGCCAACACGCCGTTCGGCCGCTACAGCCTGGCGCAGGTATACCAGCACCAGTACAGCCAGGAATTCCAGCTGATCGGCGAGACCTCACAGGTCCAGTACCTGGTGGGCGCGTTCTACTACCACGAGACCGCAGGCGACAACGCGCAGACCCCGAACATGCTGCTGTGGGGCCCGGGTGGCAACAGCTACACGCTCAATCCGGCCACCAACCCGCTCAACCTGGCCAACGTGCGCATCGACCGCGCCAGCAAAGCATGGACCGACAGCCTTGGCATCTTCGGCCAGGCCACCTGGACCCCGGCCGCGCTGGAAAACCTGCACCTCACCGCCGGTGGCCGCTACACCCGCGATGAGAAGAACGGCAGCCTGTACACCGTCAACGGCCTGGCCACGGACCTGACCTTCGACGATGCCTGGGGTCGCTTCGACCCGATGGTCAACGTGGCCTACGACGTAGGCGACAACGCGATGGTCTACGCCAAGTACAGCACCGGGTTCAAGGCGGGTGGCGCGAACTCGCGCTCGACCACCTACACGGCGTTCGATCCCGAAGAAGTGACTGCCTTCGAGCTGGGCTTCAAATCGCAGTTCTGGGACAACCGTGCGCGCTTCAACCTGGCGCTGTTCGATTCGAAGATCGAGCACAAGCAGATGGACTTCACCCTGCCGTTCGACCCGAACAGCGGTGAAACCCGCACCACCATGGTGACCACCAACGCCAACGGCAGCACCAAGTCGCGCGGCGCGGAGCTGGAATTCAGCATCATGCCGGTGGACAACCTCACCCTGGCCTTCACCCACGCGTACACGGACATCGATTCGCTGACCACCCAGGATCCATTTGGCGCCGGCGTCGAGGTTACGGTGCAGCCGCTGCTGGCGCCGAAGCATGCCAGCAGCCTGGCGATGGATTACTGGGTGCCGTTCGCCAACAACGCAGCGCTCAAGTTCCACCTGGACGGCAACTGGTCGGACGGCTACTACACCAGCGAGTACGACCAGGAGCTCACCGACAGCTCGTTCGTGGTGAACGGACGCGTCGCACTGGTCGACATGCCGCTGAATGCCACTGGCGCAACGCTGGATGTTTCGCTGTGGGCGCGCAACCTGCTCGATGAAGAGCACCTGTTCTACAAGCTCAACAATGCCGCGCTGGGCCAGTCCGGCATCTTCAATGACCCGCGTACCTACGGCCTGGAACTGGCCGTGCACTTCTGATCCCGGAGCCTACCGATGAATGTATTGAACCCACTGTCCCTGAGCATGGCCATCGCCTTGACCCTGACCCCGTGGATCGTCACGGCCAGCCCGCAGGCGGCCGCCAGGGCCGTTGCACCGCAGGTGGCCACCCCGGCAGCGTCGAACGTCACGCCGGTCGCCGATGACGCGCAGCGCGTGCTGGCGCTGGAAGGTGCCTGGAATGTACGAACCTTCGCTGGCCTGCAGGGCCGCAACGGCCCGATTCCGGCAACGGCCTTCGTGCGTACCGCCGACCTCAGCCGCCTGACCGCTGCCGACCGCGACAGGCTGGCCGCCGCTGGAGTCAAACTGGACATCGACCTGCGCACCGGCGACGAACTGCAGCAGTCCCCGGACGTGCTGGCCAACGATGCCCGCTTCGACTACCAGCGCATCTCGCTGATGGGCACCGAGAAGATGGACCTGCAGAAGATGATGACCAGCTTCCCGGATTCGCTGGGCGCGGCCTACGTGCAGTGGCTGGGCAGCAACCAGCCGCAGTTCCGCGACGTGTTCCAGCGCATCGCCGCGCAGCAGGACGGTGCCGTGCTGTACCACTGCACCGCCGGCAAGGACCGCACCGGGATCATCTCCGGCATCCTGCTCGACCTGGCCGGCGTGCCGCGCGCGGACATCGTGCACAACTATGCGATCTCCGCCCACTACCTGGAAGGCCAGCCCAAGGACAGCGCGATGAACGTGCAGATGATGGCGCTGATCAAGCAGCACCCGGAGATCGCGCGGAAGATGGCCGGCATGGGCGGCACCGCACCGGAGAACATGGAGATGTTCCTGGACGCGCTGCACGCGCAGTACGGCGGCGCGGCGGGTTACCTCAAGGCGGTGGGCCTGAGCGAGGAAGAAATCCACGCCCTGCAGGTCCGGCTGGGCCAGGCGGGCTGATACCCGCCAGGATGCAGGCGAAGCCGCCCTAGGCGGCGGCTTCGTCCTTCAGCGAGCCCCTGATCGCGCCGGCCAGGTCGGTGCGGGTGAACGGTTTGGCCAGGATCGGAATGCTGCGCCCCACCGTGCCACTGGCGTCGATGTCGCGTGGATAGCCGGAGGTGAACAGCACGCGCAGCGCCGGCTTGTGCGACAACGCGCGCTTGGCCAGCTCCCAGCCGGACATGCCCGGCATCACGATGTCCGAGAACAGCAGGTCCACGCTGACGTCGGTACGTTCCAGCAGTCGCATCGCCGAAGGGCCGTCGTGCGCTTCGAGCACGCGGTAGCCGAGCTGGCGCAGGGTGTCCACGGTATAGGCGCGTACGTCGTCGTTGTCTTCGGCGACCAGTACGGTGGCTTCGTCCTGCATCTCATAGCCGCCCAGCCCGCGTTGCTCGGTCTGTCCAGTCTGTGGCAGCTCGGCGTCGGAGCGTGGGAACAGCAGCGTGATCGCGGTGCCGCTGCCCGGCGCAGAGTCGACCAGCACGTGGCCGCCGGATTGCTTGACGAAGCCGTACACCATCGACAGGCCAAGACCGGTGCCACGCCCGACCTCCTTGGTGGTGAAGAACGGCTCGAACACCCGTGTGAGGGTTTCGGCGGACATGCCGTGGCCGGTGTCGCGGACCCGCAGCATGGTGTAACGGCCGGGCGGTACGTCGGGGTTCTGTGCGGTGAAGTCGTCATCCAGGTGGGCGTTGTCCACCTCGATGACCAGGCGGCCGCCGTCGGGCATCGCGTCGCGTGCGTTGACCGCCAGGTTGAGCACCGAGGCTTCAAGCTGGCTGGGGTCGACCTCCACGCACCAGATGTCCGGGTGGTGCACCATTTCCAGCTGCACCAGCTCGCCCAGCGAGCGGTGCAGCATGTCTTCCATGTCGCGCACCTGCGCGTTGAGGTCCACCGGCATGTTGCGCAGCGGCTGCCGGCGCGAGAACGCAAGCAGGCGCTGGGTCACGTTGGCCGCGCGCATCACGCCCTTGAGCGCGTTGTCCAGGGCGCGTGCCGAGCCACCGGCGGCATCGCCCAGGCGGTCGGTGAGCAGCTTGGCGTACTCCACGTTGCCGGCGATGACGGTCAGGATGTTGTTGAAGTCGTGCGCGATGCCGCCGGTAAGCTGGCCGACCGCTTCGATCTTCTGGCTCTGGCGCAGCGCCTCTTCGGCCTGCCGGCGGGCGGTGGTTTCGACCGCTTCGGCGACCACGGCGGTCACGCTGCCCTGATGGTCGTACAGCGGCCGGAACGAGAATTCGAAACTGCGCTTGCCGGTGGGCAGGCGCAGGTCCAGCTCGTGCCGCGAGGCGGTGCCGGCGGCGGCGTCGTGCACCGCACCTGACACGATCACCGGCACGCCGTCGGTATCGGCGAACCAGGCCGACTCGCAGTAGACCGCGTCGCGCACGTCCTCCTTGCCGGCCAGGATCGCGTCCAGCGCGGCGGAATTGGTGTCGATGATGCGGCCGTCCAGGGTCAACAGGATCTGGTGCTGGAAGCTGGACTCGAACAGCGCCTGCAGCCGGCTTTCGCTGCGGTGCAGGGCCGAGGTGCGTTCGCTGACCTGGCGCTCCAGCGATTCATTG
Organism: Stenotrophomonas aracearum; assembly: GCF_031834615.1. NCBI lineage: Bacteria > Pseudomonadati > Pseudomonadota > Gammaproteobacteria > Lysobacterales > Lysobacteraceae > Stenotrophomonas > Stenotrophomonas aracearum. The sequence continues at coordinate 3,688,190 of NZ_CP115543.1, read as the reverse complement.
CTGGCGGTCAACTGGGCCTGCGCCTGCTTGAGTTCGCCGATGTCGCGGGCCATGGCGTACATATGCAGTCGCTGCTGGCTGTCGCGCAGGTCGCTTTCCACCCGCTGCAGATGGCGTCGCTCCTGCGCTTCCTTGATCGCGCGCAACACCGCGTCCGGCAGCCGCTGCAGGCGCGCCTTGACCACGTAGTCGCGCGCACCACGCTTCAACGCCTCGACCGCCAGTTCTTCGGTCAGGGTGCCGGAAACGAAGATGAAGGGAACCTCAGGTGCCAGCTCGCAGGCCAGCACCAAGGCGGCGTCGCCGCTGAACCCGGGCAGCACGTGGTCGGCCAGGATCACGTCGAAGGCATCGGTGGCCAACGCATCGCGCATGCCTGCTTCCGACCAGGTGCGTTCAGCGGTGAACGCGATACCGGCGCGCCGCAGCTGCAGCGTTATCAATTCTGCATCGAGCGCGCTGTCCTCAACCATGAGGATGCGGATCGAAGCGCCGTTCAACCTTTCAGACATCGGTGCGGCTCTTGGCGCCGAACAACGTGCCGTGCGGCGGGGGCTGGTTGGTGATGCCCCAGAACATGCCCAGGCCCTGGATGGCTTCCAGGAATTCCTTGAAGTCCACCGGCTTGACCACGAAGGCGTTCACGCCCAGCTCGTAGCTGCTGACCAGGTCCGATTCCTCGCGCGAGGAGGTGAGCATCACCACCGGGGTGCTGCTGATCGAGGCATCGGTGCGGATCTCTTTCAACACTTCCAGTCCGTTGAGCTTGGGAAGCTTCAGGTCCAGCAACACCACCACCGGACCGCCGTGCTGCGCATCCGCGTAGCGTCCCTCGGCGCGCAGGTATTCCAGCGCCTCGACACCGTCCCGCACGTGGGTGACATCGTTCAGGAGCTGGCAACGGGCCAAGGCGGCCATCGTCAGCTCAGCGTCCTTCGGATTGTCTTCCACGAGCAGAATCGGCCGCAGATCTCTCATAGGTTGTCTCCAGTAACAAAGGGAATGGTGAAGAAGAAGGTGGCACCTTCGCCGACCCGGCCATCGGCCCAGGTGCGCCCGCCGTGGCGGGTGATGATGCGGTGCACGTTGGCCAGGCCAATGCCGGTACCTTCGTACTCGTCCGCATGGTGCAGGCGCTGGAACACCCCGAACAGCTTGTCGACATAGCGCATGTCGAAACCGCAGCCGTTGTCCTTCACGTAGAACACGTCTTCGGTGTCGCCACGCTCATGGCCCACTTCAATGGTGGGCTGGGCGCTGTCGCGGGTGAACTTGATCGCGTTGGACAGCAGGTTCTGCCAGACCAGGCGGAGCATGCCCGGGTCTGCCTGAACACGGGGCAGATGCGGTATCTGCCAGCGGATCGAGCGCCCGGCGTACTCCATATCCAGCTTGTGCCGCACATCTTCGACCAGGGCGGTCATGTCCATTGAGATCTGACCCATCGTGGACCTGCCCATCTGCGAGAAGCTGAGCAGGTCGTCCACCAGCGTTCCAGCCGATTGTGCGGACTCGACGATGGTATCCAGAAATCTCTTCTCTGAATCATTCAGCCTCTCCGCCGCCGAGGCCCAGAGCAGTTCCGAGTAGCCGACGATGTGGCGGAAGGGCGCACGCAGGTCGTGGCTGACCGAATACGAGAACGCTTCCAGCTCCTTGTTGCTGCGCAGGAGCTGTTCGTTCAGCGCGGCCATTTCCTCGGCCTTGCGCAGCACGATGTCGACGATGGCGGTGCGCAGTTCCAGCGCGGCATCGCGGTCGACGTCGTCCCACGGCAGCGACTGCCGCTGCACGGTTTCCTTCCAGCCTTCGAACGAAGTGCGTGGCGACAGTGGCAGGCCGGTCTCTTCCTTGCGCGGGTCACCGCCCCAGCGTACGGTGCGGACCACTTCCGGGCGGAACCACAGTACGAAGCTGTCGTGGATCTGCGAAATTGAAATGGCCAGCACGCCGCTGGCGACGTCGGCGAAGGCTTCGGCAGGTTTCCAGAGCTGCGGCAGCCGGTCGGTGCAATACAGGTCGCCTTCGTGCTGCTGCACGCTCAGCCACTGCACCAGCTCCAGCACCTGCGAGCGGTTGGGGCATTCGCCATGCAGCAGGCATTCGCCCCGGTGCACGATGGCGGCACCGGCGGACTGCGTCAGTGCCAGCAGGTTGTGCTGGTCGCGGCCGAGCGCGGCCATGAAGTCGGTGTCGCCCGCCATGCGCCCCAGCAGCCGCACCTGGATGGCGCGACGTGCGATGCGTGCCTCGACGACGGCGGCACGTTCCTTCAGGGATATCTGCAGCGACAGGATCTGCCCGATGAACTCGCAGGCCGTGCGCACGTGGTAAGGCACGCGCTTGGGCTGCGCGTTGTGGCAGGAGATCAACCCCCACAACTCGCCTTCGCGCAGCAGCGAGACCGACATCGAGGCGCCGGTGGCCATATTGCGCATGTACTGCAGGTGCACCGGGGACACACTGCGCAGCATCGCCGGGCTCAGGTCGGTCGGCCCCGGACCGGCGTGGCCGGCGCTGCGGACCAGCGGCACCGGTTGGTAGTTGCTGTCGGCAATAAGGCGCACGCGGTTCTGCCGGTACAGTGCACGCGCCTGGGCCGGAATGTCGGATTCGGGGAAGCGCAGGTCCAGGTAGCTCGGCAGCACGCCGTTGCCGTCCTCGGCCACCACTGCGCCGTTCCAGTCCTTGTCGAACTGGTAGACCAGGGTGCGGTCGAAACCGGTCAGCTCGCGGATCTGCACCGACGCCAGCTCGCACAGTTCGCGCGTGGTCTCGACCCGCTCGATCGCTTCCATGAAGCGGCGGATCGCCGGGTACAGGTCTTCCAGCGAACCGGGCTCGCCGGGCACCGGTGCTTCCAGTTCGACGATGAGGTCATCGCCGAGCCGGTGGGCCAGCGTGTGGTGGCCGTCATGGGGACCGATGGCATGCGCGCCCAGGAACTGCGTGGTGCCCGGCTTGATGGTTTCCAGCGCCGGCCTGCACCTGGCAAGGGCGCCTCCGAATACGTCGTCGATGGGGTGGCCCAGCGGATCGCCGAACGTGCCGAGCAGGTCAGCCTGCGCGATGGCACGTTCCTTTACGATCAGGGTCTGCGGATCCAGGACAAGGATCAGGCCGTACGGTTGGATGGCGCCTGGCGTGCGGATCGGTTCTTGGGCGCAGCTGGACACATCCAGCGCGCGGTCACTCACATTCCAGGACGACATTCGTTCAACCCCCACCGGGTACCGTGATCAGGAAGCCACCCCATAGCTTCGCATATCGGCACCGTCAGCCCCGTGAGGAGCCGGGTGTTTCAACGCAGCTTCCGCGCGCACTGCACGGTATCCACACACCCCGGTCACTGATCCGAGACGGGAGGCAGGGTATCCCTTTGCCATGGACAGGCTCTCCGACCACGCTGCCCCCGCACTTGAAGCCGCCGCGCGGGAGGTATTGAACCGGCAGCCCTCGCTGCCACTGCCCGGTCGGGGCCACACACTGGAGCGCTGGCGCCTGCTGGCCGCATTGGCCGCGCGCGACCTGTGCATCGCCAAAGTGCTGGAAGCGCACTTCGACGCGCAGGCGATCCTGGCGGACCTGCATGCCACCTTGCTGGGTGAGGGCACCCTGGCGGCGGTCTGGGCTGCCGAGGGGCCGCAGGCCACGCTTCGTTTCGACGATGAAACCGGGACGGTCAGCGGCAGCAAGCCCTGGTGTTCGGGGGCGGGGCTGGTGGACGTGGCACTGGTGACGGCGCGCCATGGCGAGGGCTCGCGGCTGGTGTGCATCCGGACCGATGCGCCGGGTGTGCTGCTGCAGCCGCAGACCTGGCATGCCACCGGCATGGGCGGGATTCCCAGCGGCACCGTGCAGTTCGACCAGGTGCATGCCGAACCGGTCGGTGCGCCGGGCGCGTACCTGGCGCGGCCGGGCTTCTGGCACGGCGGCGCCGGGATTGCCGCGTGCTGGTACGGGGCTGCTGTGGCACTGGCGTCGCCACTCCAGCGCTCGCCGCGGGTGGATGGCGACGCCCAGGCAGCCGCGCTGCTCGGCGAGGTCGACATGGCCCTGCAGTCCTCCGCCGCGTTGCTGCGTGAGCTTGCCGCGTGGATCGATGCGATGCCTGCGCGGTCCCACCAGACCGACGTGATCCGCGTGCGCAGCGTGGTCGAGCGCACCTGCACGCGGGTACTGGACGCGGTGGGTCGCGCGCTGGGGCCGGCGCCGATGTGCCTGGATCCGGAGCATGCCCAGCGCTGGTCCGACCTCACGGTGTTCATCCGACAGAGCCATGCGGATCGGGACTGGGCGGAACTGGGCAGGGCGGTCCAGCGCCAGGAGGATCCGTGGACGCTGTAACGGTGCGTATCGAGGGCCGGGGCACGCCCGAGTCCGCGTGGCAGACCTGCGCGTGGCTGGAGGCGCTGCCATCGGTGCGGGCCGACACCGTACTGCTCGGCGCGCGTCGCCTGATCGTGGTCTCCCCGCATCCGGATGACGAAGTGCTGGCCTGCGGTGGCCTGATGCAGGCGGCGCTGGCCGAAGGCTGCAACGTGCAGGTGGTGTCGGTTACCGACGGCGAAGCCTGCTATCCCGATCACCCACGCTGGTCGCACTCCCGGCTTCGCGATGCCCGCAGGCGCGAGCTGGCCAGCGCGATGCAGGCACTGGGCATGGACGCGACGCATGTCAGTGCGCTCGGCATTCCCGATGGCGCGGTTGCACGGCATGAACCCGACCTCGCCGCGCACCTGGCCGGACGCCTGCTGCCGGGCGACGTGGTGGTCGCGCCATGGGTCCAGGACGCGCACCCGGATCACGAGGCCGTGGGGCGGGCGGCGGCAGCAGCGGCGCTCAGCTGCGGCGCACGCGTGCTGCAGTACCCGGTCTGGGCCTGGCATTGGCTGGACCCGTCGGCGGAATCAGGGCCGTGGCCGAGCGCGCAGCGCGTTGCCCTGTGCGCCGACGCGCAGGCGCGCAAGCAACGGGCGATATCGGCCTTTGCCACGCAGACCGGCGCCGTGGGCGACCTGGAGTGCGAGCCGATCCTGCCCGAATACGTTCTGGCGCGGTTCCACCGCCCTTATGAGGTACTGATCGGATGAGCGTCGCCGAATACTTCGAGCAGATCTACCGGGAGCCGGACCCGTTCCAGTACCGCAACAGGTGGTACGAGGCGCGCAAGCGGGCGCTGACCCTGGCCTGCCTGACCCGGCAGCGCTACCACAGCGGCTGGGAGCTCGGCTGTTCCAACGGAGTGCTCACGGCTGAGCTGGCAGGCCGCTGCGACGCACTGCTCGCCACCGACCTCAACGCGGCTGCCTTGGCGGACGCTGCGGCGACCACGTATGACCGGCCGAACGTGCGCCTGGCGCAGGCCCGTCATCCCGATCAATGGCCGGACGGCCGCTTCGACCTGATCGTGGTGAGCGAGGTGGGCTATTACCTGCCGCCGCAGGAAGTCGTCGAGATGGCGGCGAAGTTGCGGGCCAGTCTGACCGATGACGGGCTGCTGCTCGCCTGCCACTGGCTGCATCCCTTCGACGCGGCCCTGAGTTCGGCGCTGCAGGTGCACCGCGCCTTCGCGCGCGGGCTGGAAGAAGTGTTCTGCTACCAGGATGCCGACATGGTGCTGCAGGGCTGGGGCACCGGGCTCGCCAGCGTGGCGCAACAGGAAGGCCTGCGATGATCGGCGTGATCGTGCCGGCACACGATGAAGCGCAGTCCATCGGCCGCTGCCTTGCAGCCATTGCCACTGCGACTGCCGACCCCCAGCTGCACGGCGAGGAGGTCCTGGTCGTGGTGGCGCTGGATGCCTGCAGCGACGGGACGGGGGCGATCTGTGCGGCACACGGCGCGGCCACCGTAGCGGTCGATGCACGCTGCGTGGGCAGCGCGCGTGCGGCGGCGGCCACGTTCGCGCTGGCCCGCGGTGCGCGCTGGATCGCCAGCACCGACGCCGATAGCGTGGTGCCACCGGACTGGCTGTCGCGTCAGGTCAGCTGCGGTGCGGACGCGTTCTGCGGCGTGGTGGGGGTCGGGGACTGGCTGGACTATCCGGACCGGGTGCGCCGTGCATTCGCCGAACGGGAAGTGGCGCGGGACGGGCACCGGCATATCCACGGTGCCAACCTCGGCGTGAGTGCGCCGGCCTATGTGGCGGCGGGTGGTTTCGCGCAACTGCATACCGGCGAGGACGTGGCCCTGGTGGATGCCATCGCCCGCAGCGGCGCCCGCATCGCCTGGCTCGCCCGACCCGCAGTGGCTACCAGTGCGCGGCGGACCGCCCGTGCCGAGCACGGTTTCAGCAGTTTCCTGCGCGCGCTGGAACGTGAGGTGGTCGGCGCGGGGGCGGGCCTGCTGCCGTCGCGCATGGTGCCCGAGTGATGGAACAGCCTGCCGACCTGCTGGGCTGGGCCGCGACCGTGGTGCTGATCGCCACCCTGGCAAGGCAGATCTACAAGCAACACCGTGAGGCGTCGGCAGAAGGCGTGTCGACCTGGCTGTTTGTCGGGCAGATGACGGCCTCCATCCTCTTCATCATCTACAGCGCCTTGCTGGGCTCCACCGTATTCGTAGTGACCAACAGCCTGATCCTGCTCACTGCCATCGTTGGCCAGATACTTGCGGTGCGCAGGCGTCGCGAACAGTCGAACGGCTCGGACCCGCCCTGACTATGTGAATCAGTCAGTCTTGTGCACGCGCCTTTCACGCGGCATCGGGTGTCGTGATGGTGCCTCTACCTGAATTCATTTAAGCTCGGGGCCACTCGAGCCCTGACGCGACTTCGCGTTGGGGCTCTCTCACTTTCCCTGCAGGAACTACCCCCATGGCGGCATTGCAGCAGCGCACCATCGACCTTCTTCGCGGACACCAGGACGCGGTCCTGGCACAGTGGGCCGGGCAGCTGGCCGCCCAGGGCCAGGATGGCCGGATCGGCGCCCGCGAGCTGGAGAACCAGACCCGCGAATTCTGGCGCCTGTTCCAGGCCGCGTTGTCCACGGCCGGTGCCGGCGGGGTGGGCGGCAACGAATGGCAGGAGATCCGCCAGTTCCTCGAACAGCTCTCGCGCGATCGCGTATTGAAGGGGTTCAGTTCCTCGGAAACGGCCAGCTTCCTGTTCTCGCTCAAGCGCCCGCTGTTCGAGTTGATCCAGAACACCTTCACCGACGACGCAAAGACGCTGGGCGAGCAGCTGTGGGTGATCTCGGAGCTGATCGACGACCTGGGCCTGCACAGCGTCAAGGCGTTCCAGAAGACCCGTGAGGAAGTGATCCAGCGGCAGCAGGAAGAAATGCTGGAACTGTCGACCCCGGTGGTCAAGCTGTGGGAAGGTGTCCTCGCGCTGCCGATGATCGGCACGCTCGATTCCCAGCGCACTCAGGTGGTCATGGAGTCGCTGCTGCAGCGGATCGTCGAGACCGGCTCGGAGATCGCCATCATCGACATCACCGGCGTGCCCACCGTGGACACCCTGGTCGCCCAGCATCTGCTCAAGACGGTTACCGCCATCCGCCTGATGGGCGCCGACGCGATCATCAGCGGCGTACGTCCGCAGATCGCACAGACCATCGTGCACCTGGGCCTGGACCTGCAGGGCATCGTGACCAAGGCCAACCTGGCCGACGCGCTGGCGCTGGCGCTCAAGCGCACCGGCCAGGTGGTGACCAAGGCTGCCTACTGAAATGGACCGCATTCCTATCCTGCAGATGGGCGACCTGTTGCTGGTCACCATCCAGGTCGACATGCATGACCAGCTGGCGCTGACCCTGCAGGACGATCTGAGCGATCGCATCCAGCGGACCTCCGCGCGTGGCGTGCTGATTGATATTTCTGCCTTGGATATCGTCGACTCCTTCATCGGTCGCATGATTTCCACCATCTCCTCGCTGGCCCGGATCATGGATGCCACCACCGTGGTGGTAGGCATGCAGCCGGCGGTGGCGATCACCCTGGTGGAGCTCGGCCTGACACTTGCCGGCGTGCGCACCGCACTCAATGTCGAGCGTGGCATGGCGCTGTTGCAGCGCACCGACGAAGACGCCTCATGAGCGCGCCGAGTGGATCGTTGCCGATCTGCGTCGAACAGGACGTGGTACTGGCCCGCCAGGCGGTTCGCCAATTGGCCGTGGCCAACAGGATGAGCCTGATCAACCAGACCAAGCTGGTCACCGCCGCAAGCGAGCTGGCACGCAATGCCGTCATCTACGGTGGTGGCGGCAGCATGGAATGGTTCGTGGTGGAGAGCGGCGTTCGTCGCGGGCTGAAGCTGGTGTTCTCCGACAACGGTCCCGGCATCCCCGACGTGGCCCAGGCGCTCACCGACGGCTGGTCCTCTGGCAGCGGCATGGGTCTGGGTCTGTCCGGCTCGCGCAGGCTGGTGGACGAGTTCGACCTGGACAGCGCTCCGGGGAAGGGCACCCGCATTACCATCATCAAATGGATCTGAACTTCTCCGGTCGGGTCACCGAGGTCGTGGTGGTGGAAGAAGTCTCGCAGGTGGGCCAGGCACGCCGCGCGGCACAGTCGCTGGCCGATGCGATCGGCTTTGACGAGGTCGATGCCGGGCGCGTCGCGCTGGCCGCCACCGAGCTGGCCACCAACCTGATCAAGCACGCACGCGGCGGGCGGATGTACCTGTCCGTCGTGTGCGGTCGCGGCGGTGACGGTGTGGAGCTGCATACGCTCGATGCCGGCCCCGGCTTTTCCCTCGCCCAGTCGTTGCCGGATGGCTATTCCACCGGCGGTACCCAAGGCCAGGGACTGGGCGCGATCCAGCGCCAAGCCACCGTGCTGGATGCCTGGTCGGACGACAAGGGCAGCGTGATCCTGGCCCGCATCTACGCCAGCCGCGCCGCGCGTGACGTGGACGTGCCGTATGGCGCGCTGCGGCTGGCGATGCGGCACGAACTGGCCTGCGGCGATGCCTGGCACCTGCGCGCGGATGGACAGTCGGTCGCGTTGACCCTGATCGACGGACTGGGCCATGGCCTGTCCGCCTCCGATGCGGCCCAGGCCGGTGTTGCTGCCGTAGCCAGGCGCGGTGACGCCTCGCCCCCCGATGTGATTGCGGCCATGCACGCCGGCATGTCCGGCACCCGCGGGGGGGCTGCGGCGGTGGCCCGCGTGGACGTGGCCAATGGCGCCGTCCAGTTCGCCGGTATCGGCAACATTGCCGCCGCCCTGCATGAACCCACCAGCACCCGGGGCATGGCCTCCCACCCCGGGATCGTGGGGGTCCAGTTCCGCAAGGCACAACCATTCCATTTTCACGCGCCCGCAGGCACGCTGCTGCTCATGCACAGTGACGGACTGCAGGCCCGCTGGAACCTGCGCGACTACCCTGGATTGCTGCACCGCCACCCGGCCCTGATCGTGGCGGTCCTGCAGCGCGACTTTGATCGTGGTCGGGACGACACCGGCATCGTTGCCCTGCGGCTTGGAGACCTGCATTGAACGCCCCCACGACCGAACAGGAAGTCCAGCAGCTGCGCGAACAGGCCGATGCCCTGCGCGCGGAGCTGGAGGAGACCAACCAGGGCGTGCTGGCCCTGTACGCCGAGCTGGACCAGCAGGCCGAGCAGCTGCGCGAGGTGTCCGAGCTGAAGAGCCGGTTCCTTTCTTACATGAGCCATGAGTTCCGCACCCCGCTGGGCTCGATCCTGAGCATGACCCGCCTGCTGGAAGACGGCATGGACGGCCCGCTGACGGACGAGCAGCGCCGCCAGGTGCGCTTCATCAGCGGTTCGGCCGGCGAGCTGCGCGAGATGGTCGACGACCTGCTGGACCTGGCCAAGATCGAGGCCGGGCGCATCACCATTTCGCCGGCCTGGTTCGAACTGATGGACCTGTTCTCTGCGCTGCGCGGCATGTTCCGTCCGCTGATCGAGGGCAACCAGGTCGATCTGGTGTTCGAAGATCCGCCCGCATTGCCGATGCTCTACACCGACGACAAGAAGCTGGCGCAGATCCTGCGCAACTTCATTTCCAATGCGCTCAAGTTCACGCCGAACGGGCAGGTGATCGTCTCGGCGCAGCGGGTGGACACGCAATCGGTGTGTTTCAGCGTGCGTGATACCGGCATCGGCATCCCGCAGGACCTTCTACCGACGCTGTTCGAAGATTTCGTCCAGGTGGATACACCGCTGCAGAAGCGCCTGCGCGGCACCGGCCTGGGCCTGTCGCTGTGCAAGCGCTTCGCCGAACTGCTGGGCGGCACGGTGGGCGTGAGCAGCGAAGTGGGCGTGGGATCGAACTTCCATGTGACCCTGCCGATCAAGCTTGCCGCGGTGGAGGGCGCCGATGCCGACGCGTGACCGCATCCTGATCGTCGACGACAACGTGGCGACCCGCTATGCGGTGCGCCGCGTACTGGAGCACCACGGGTTCCGCGTGGATGAAGCCGGTACCGGTGGCGAGGGCCTGGCGCAGTTGAAGGCGCAGGAATTCGGCGCGCTGGTGCTGGACGTGAACCTGCCGGACATGAGCGGTTTCGACGTGGTGCGTGAGCTGCGCGCGGACCCGCGCCTGCAGCTGCTGCCCGTGGTCCACGTGTCGGCGGCGTCCATCGCCACCGGCGACCTGATCACCGGCCTCAATGCCGGCGCCGACGCCTACCTGATCCATCCGGTGGACCCGGACATCCTGCTCGCCACCCTGCGCAGCCTGCTTCGCGCGCGTCGCGCCGAGGACGCGCTGCGCGAGGCCGAAGCACGTTTCGCCGAGATTTTCCGCCAGGTCAGCACGCCGATCGGCGTGCTTGATGCCCGGCTCCACGTGCACGAATCCAACGATGCGTTCAAACGGCTGCTGGGAGACCACTTTGGCGCCGGCGACATCGAGTCGCTGCTCGATCACCAGGTAGGCCCGATGAGTGCGTTGAAGGTCGCCCTCGCGGAAGGCGAACGCTGGCAGGGCACGTTTGCCCTGCCGTTGCTGGGCAGCCGGCGCATGACCGAGTGGCGGGTCACGCCCTACAGCACGCCCGGCCTGGGCCTGGTGCTGGTCGAAGACATCACCGAGCGGCATGTGCGCGAGCTGGAGCAGCGCCAGGAACTGGAAAGCGCCAACAGCGAACTAGCCTTCCAGATCGCCAAGCGCGAGCGCACCGAAATGGAGCTGATGCAGGCGCAGAAGATGGATTCGCTGGGCCAGCTCACCGGCGGCATCGCGCACGACTTCAACAACCTGCTGACCACGATCATCTCCGGCCTGGACATGATCGAGATCGCCGCCAGCAGTGGCAAATGGGACAAGGCCAGCCGTTACGTCGACATTGCCACTGCCTCGGCGCACCGCGCCGCGGGGCTGACCCAGCGCATGCTGGCGTTTGCGCGCAAGCAGCCGCTGGACCCGCAGCCCTTCGACGTGATCGCCCGGATCCGGTCGCTGGAAGACATGCTGCGCCGTTCGATCGGCGAAAACATCGAACTAGAACTGGAGCTCGGAGGCGAACCGCTGGTGGCGGTGGCCGACGCCAACCAGTTCGAGAATGTCATGCTCAACCTGGTCATCAATGCGCGCGACGCATTGGCCGGGCAGGGGCTGATCCGGCTGCGCGCCGGCCGCGTGCACATCGAACGCGACCACGAGCTTTCCGCGGGCGATTACATCAGCGTCAAGGTGATCGACAACGGCAGTGGCATTCCGCTGGAGCTGCGGGGCAAGGTCTTCGAGCCCTTCTTCACCACCAAGCCGCAGGGCGAGGGTACCGGCCTGGGCCTGTCGATGACCTACGGTTTTGCCCGCCAGTCGGGGGGCAGCGCCCGGATCGCCAGCGAGCTGGGCGAAGGTACCGAGATCGAACTGCTGCTGCCTGAAGGTCGGGAGGCGGCCGCCGAAGCAGCGGCAACGCCGGCCCAGGTCCAACGTGGCCACGCCGAACGCATCCTGCTGGTGGACGACACCGATTCGGTGCGGATGATGGTGCGCGAGATGCTGGTGGAGTCCGGTTACCAGGTGGTCGAGGCCACCAACGCCCAGCAGGCGCTGCTGGAACTGCATTCCGACCGCGAGGTGCAGCTGCTGCTGTCCGATGTCGGGTTGCCCGGCATGAACGGCCGCGAGCTGGCCGACGCCGCACGCGCGCTGCGCCCGGCGCTGCCGGTGCTGTTCATCACCGGCTATACGGAGCGCGCGGCGGTGCGCGACGAGTTCCTGGGCGAGCGCATGTCACTGCTGCCCAAGCCGTTCAGCGTGCACGACCTGCTGCGCACCGTACGGGCCATGCTCTGACCGGTATGATGGCGCCCTTCTGGAATCGCCCTGACCCCCATGTCCGTTTCATACCCGCTGCGCCAGCAATGGCTCGGCAACATCCGCGGTGACCTGCTGTCCGGCACCGTGGTCGCGCTTGCGCTGATCCCCGAGGCGATCGCCTTTTCCATCATCGCCGGGGTCGACCCCAAGGTCGGCCTCTACGCCTCGTTCTGCATCGCGGTGGTCACCGCCATCGCCGGTGGCCGACCCGGCATGATCTCGGCCGCCACCGGCGCAATGGCACTGGTGATGGTCGATCTGGTCAAGGACCATGGCCTGCAGTACCTGCTGGCTGCGACGATCCTGGCCGGTCTTCTGCAGGTGGTGGCCGGCGCCTTGAAGCTCGGTGCGCTGATGCGCTTCGTCTCGCGCTCGGTCATCACCGGCTTCGTCAACGCCCTGGCCATCCTGATCTTCCTGGCGCAGATGCCGGAGCTGATCGGCCGCTCCTGGCAGGTCTGGGCGGTGTGCGCCGCCGGCCTGGCCATCATCTATCTGCTTCCCCGCATCACCCGGGCGGTGCCCTCGGCGCTGGTGGCCATCGTGGTGCTGACTGCGTTGTCGATCGGACTGCACTGGGACGTGCGCACGGTGGGCGACATGGGCGCGCTGCCCGACAGCCTGCCGGTGTTCCTGTTCCCGGACGTACCGCTGACCTGGGACACCCTGAAACTGCTGCTGCCGGTGTCGGCCACGCTGGCGGTGGTGGGCCTGCTCGAATCGATGATGACCGCCCAGATCGTCGAAGACATGACCGACACCCCCAGCCAGCGCAACCGCGAGTGCGCGGGGCAGGGCCTGGCCAACATCACTGCCGGGCTGTTCGGCGGCATGGGCGGCTGCGCGATGATCGGCCAGTCGGTGATCAACGTATCCTCCGGCGGGCGTGGCCGGCTGTCGTGCCTGTGGGCCGGGGTGCTCTTGCTGCTGCTGGTGGTGTACGGCGCGGAGTGGGTGCGGCAGATTCCAATGGCGGCGCTGGTCGCGGTGATGATCATGGTCAGCATCGGCACCTTCCACTGGCGCTCGTTCGCCGAATTCCGCCTGCACCCGAAGAGCTCCTCGGTGGTGATGGTGGCCACGGTGGTGGTCACTGTGGCCACCCATGACCTGGCCAAGGGCGTGCTGACCGGCGTGCTGCTCTCGGCGCTGTTCTTCGCGCGCAAGGTGGGCCGCCTGCTGGTGGTGACCGATGAGGTGGACGCCGACGGCGTGCGCACCTACCGGGTCAGCGGCCAGGTGTTCTTTGCCTCGGCCGGCCAGTTCGCCGAAAGCATCGATTACCAGCACGTCCCGGCGCGGGTGGTGATCGACCTGACCCACGCCCACTTCTGGGACCTGAGCGCGGTCGGGGCGCTGGACCGGGTCACGGCCAAGCTGCGTGCGCACGGTGCGCAGGTGGACGTGGTGGGGCTCAACGCGGCCAGCCAGACCCTGGTGGAGCGCCTGGGCCGGCCGCAGGCGGAGGGTGCCGCGCCGGGCGGGCACTGATCCGGGCGCCGTGCAGGCGGCGTCACACATTCGTCCATGAATTGATATAGGGTGCGCATTCCGCGCGGCACGGAGCCCTGCGGCGAACTGGAATGCACCGAGAAGAATCAGATCATGTCGAGCGTAATGATGTCCCCTGAGCGCCCCGAGGCCGGCCCGCGCATCCTGCCGTGCCCGGTTGCCACCCAGGCGCAGCACCTGTTGGCCCACCTGCAGTTTTCCCATGTCGGCCTGCGCGCCCTGGCGCAGCCGCAGGTGGCGCCCGACGTCGCCGTCGACGCTGCCACGGCCTGACCAGGCCCCTGGGGGGCTGATCTGCGCAATCGGGGGTCGGGGACGACCGGGTCCCGCCGCCACCGCCAAGGCTGCCTGAGCCGGCTGGCGTCGCGCCCCCGATCTGCCTGAATAGGCAAAGCCTTGTGCCGCAAGGGCTGCAGCGCGTCGCCGCGATCTACCCGGTTTCCACCCCCTCCACTTTGCTGAATGGGGGGAATCAACGGAAAGGCCCTTCGCGCGCGGCTTACATTTGCCCCCCTATGCTGGGCCGCATTTTTCGCCTCAGCGCCGTTGGAGAGTACGTGGTTTCCGCCAGTCACAGACATCAGCCCGCCGCCGCCCACGGCCGCGCGGGCGCGCAGGATAGCCACGCATGAGTGTGCAGGACGTCAATACCGCCCTTGATGCGGGGCGGTCCGTGCTGCCTGCCGAAACGCCGCTGGGCATGCCCGAACAGAGCTTCGTCGACGGACGCCTGCAGGTAGCGCGCCAGCGCACGGCGCCGCGCATGATCGCCCTGCGTCGCTTCTACATCTTCGGCGGCACCGCCGCGATGACCGTCGCGGCCACCGCGATGATGTGGAAGGTGCTGGCGGTCAATGGCATCACCGTGCTGGAAGGCTGCCTGCTGGTGCTGTTCGTGGCGTTGTTCGCCTGGATCGCGCTGTCGTTCGCCGGTGCGTTGGCCGGCTTCCTCACCGCCGTGTTCGACCGCGGCTACAAGCTGGGCATCGACCCCGACGAGCCGCTGCCGCAGGTGCATACCCGCACCGCGCTGCTGATGCCGACCTACAACGAAGACCCGCGCCGTCTGCTGGCCGGGCTGCAGGCCATCTACGAGTCGGTGGCCAGCACCGGGCAGCTGGAGCAGTTCGACTTCTACGTGCTCAGCGACACCCGTCGCGAGGACATCGGCGCGGCCGAAGAAGAAGCCTTCGCCGAACTGTGCGCGGCCGTGGGCGGGCACGAACGCCTGTTCTATCGCCGTCGCGGCAGCAACAGCGGGCGCAAGGCCGGCAACATCGCCGACTGGGTGCGCCGCTTCGGCGCCGGCTATCCGCAGATGCTGATCCTGGACGCGGACAGCCTGATGACCGGCGACACCATCGTGCGCCTGGTCGCGGGCATGGAGCACAACCCCGACGTGGGCCTGATCCAGACCCTGCCGGCGGTGATCGGCGGGCGCACCCTGTTCGCACGCATGCAGCAGTTCGGCGGGCGCGTGTACGGCCCGGTGATCGGCCGCGGCGTGGCGTGGTGGCACGGCGCGGAGAGCAACTACTGGGGCCACAACGCGGTGATCCGCACCGAGGCCTTCGCCGAAAACGCGGGCCTGCCGCCGCTGCCGGGCCGGCAGCCATTCGGTGGGCACGTGCTCAGCCATGATTTCGTCGAGGCGGCGCTGATGCGTCGCGGCGGCTGGGCCACCCACATGGTGCCCTACCTCAAGGGCAGCTATGAAGAAGGTCCGCCGACCCTGACCGACATGCTGGTGCGCGACCGCCGCTGGTGCCAGGGCAACCTGCAGCACGCCAAGGTGGTGGGTTCGCGCGGCCTGCACTGGGTCAGTCGGATGCACATGATGATCGGCATCGGGCATTACTTCACCGCGCCGATGTGGGCGATGCTGATGCTGATCGGCATTGCCATTCCGCTGTTCCAGGGCGGCATCGACTTCAGCGAAGTGCTGCATCTCTCCCCCGGCGTCTACTGGCGCCAGCAGGACGAAACCCAGGTGATCCGCATGTTCGCGATCACCATGGCGGTGCTGCTGCTGCCCAAGGTGCTGGGCTACTTCGCCATGCTGCTGGACCCGGCCGAACGCCGGGGCTGCGGCGGCGGTATCCGCGCGTTCGTGTCGATGCTGCTGGAAACCGTGCTGGCCGCGCTGATGGCGCCGGTGGTGATGTACGTGCAGTCGCGTGGCGTGGCCGAAGTGCTGGCCGGCAAGGATTCGGGCTGGGACGCGCAGCAGCGCGACGATGGCGGCATTTCCTGGCCAGCGCTGATCAAGGGCTACGGCGGCTTGAGCGTGTTCGGTCTGTTCATGGGCGTACTGGCCTATGCGGTGTCGCCGTCGCTGGCCGCCTGGATGGCGCCGGTGGTGGTGGGCATGGTGCTGGCGATCCCGGTGGTTGCGCTGACCTCCGACCGTCGTGCCGGCCAGCTGCTGCACCGCCTGCGGCTGATGGAAATCCCCGAAGAGACCAGCCCGCCGACCATCCTGGTACGCGCTGCGGAACTGCGCCGCGCGGCGGCCGAACGCGCCGGACACTGATCCGGCGCTCCGCGTGCCCCATAATGCGGCCAGAACGTTCTGGAGCCGCTTGATGTCGCACACGCTGGAAACCGTAGTCAACGAAACCGCCGCCAACCCGCAATGGGCCGTGATCTGGCTGCATGGCCTGGGCGCCGATGGCCACGACTTCGCGCCGATCGTGCCCGAGCTGCTGCGCCCGGACTGGCCGGCGATCCGCTTCGTGTTTCCGCATGCGCCGGTGCAGCCGATCACCATCAACAACGGCGTGCCGATGCGCGCGTGGTACGACATCGTCAGCATGGACTTCGCTTCGCGCGCCGATGCGGCCGGGGTGACCGCGTCGGTGCAGGCGCTGGATGCGTTGGTGGACGCTGAGATCGCGCGTGGCATCCCGGCCGAGCGCATCCTGCTGGCCGGTTTCTCGCAGGGCGGGGCGGTGATCCTGAGCGCGGCACTGCGCTGGACACGGCCCATCGCCGGGCTGATCGCGCTGTCCACCTATCTGCCGGATCCGAAGGCCGCCGCCGATGCACGCGTGGCGGACGGCATCCGTCCGCCGGTGTTCATGGCGCACGGCGCGCATGACCCGGTCATCCCGCAGGGCATCGCGGTGGAGAGCGCCGGCATGTTGAAGAGCCTGGGCTTCCCGATGGAATGGCATTCCTACCCGATGGCCCACCAGGTCTGCGCCGAGGAAATCCACGCGCTGGGCGACTGGCTGGACGCACGCTTCCGCGCGGCCTGAGCCATGAACGACCCGCGCCAGCAGCCGTGGTTGCCGGAGCTGTGCCGCCTGCCGCGGCTGGGCGCGATGCTCGGCCTGGCCGAGCTGGTCGTGGTGGTGGTGGCGCTGGCGCCGGACGGCACCCGGCAGTGGAGCGTGCCTGACTTCCTGTCGGCCAGTGCGCTGTCGCTGTGGCTGGCGCTGGCGGTCACGGTCAGCCTGTGCGCCGCGCGCACGCCGTTGTCGCGATTGCCGGAAGCGCTGGGTGCGGTAGTGGCCGTGGCGATGACGGCGCTGATCGCAGCGGTGTGCACCGGCATCGTGCACGCCCTCTTTGCGGCGCTCGGCGCGACCGGCTTCGCCGGCGACGTGGGCTTCTGGCGGTTCACCCTGGGCTGCGCGACGGTCACCGCGTTGATCGTGGCGCTGGCACTGCGCTACTTCTACGTCAGCGACCGCTGGAGCGCGCAGACCGTCGCCAATGCGCGCGCGCAGGCCGACGCACTGCAGGCGCGGATCCGCCCGCACTTCCTGTTCAACAGCATGAACCTCATCGCCAGCCTGGTCCGGCGCGACCCGGAAGTGGCCGAGCGCGCGGTGCTCGATCTCTCCGACCTGTTCCGTGCCGCGCTGGGTGCGGGCGAGGGCGATTCCACGCTGCAGGCCGAGTGCGAGCTGGCCGAGGCCTACCTGTCGATCGAATCGCTGCGCCTGGGTGATCGGCTGCAGGTGGAATGGCAGCGTGGAGACGCGTTGCCGCTGACCCTGCCGATGCCACGCCTGGTCCTGCAGCCGTTGGTGGAGAACGCGGTGCTGCATGGCATTTCGCGCCTGCCTGACGGCGGCAGGATCGTCATTTCATTGGCCTGCGAAGGCAACCTGCTGCATCTCCAGGTGCGCAATCCGGCGCCCGATCCCGAAGCGCGTGCGCTGCCGCTGATGCAGGGCGCCGGCCATGCACAGCGCAACATCGCGCACCGCCTGGCCTGGCGCTTCGGCCCGGCCGCGCGGATGACGGGGGCATGGGCCGACGGCTACTATGCCTGCGACATCTTCGTGCCCGTCCAGTGAGGAAGCCTGCGTGAGAGTGGTCATCGCCGACGACGAACCGCTTGCGCGCGAGCGCCTGCGCAGCCTGCTGGCGGAGCAGCCCGGCGTCGAGGTCGTGGCCGAAGCCGAGAACGGCGAGCAGGCCCTGCATGCGTGCGCCGAGCTGCAGCCGGACCTGGTGCTGCTGGACATCGCCATGCCCGGTTTGGACGGGCTGGAGGCGGCGCGCCACCTGGCCACGTTCGAGCCGCGCCCGGCGGTGGTCTTCTGCACCGCCTACGACGCGCATGCGCTGTCGGCGTTCGAGGCGGCGGCGATCGACTACCTGATGAAACCGGTGCGCAGCGAGCGCCTGGCGGCTGCACTCGAGCGCGCCCGCATGTTCCTGGCCGGCCGCAACGGCCAGCCCGCCGCAGCCAGCCAGCAGGCGCGCACCCTGTTGTGCGCGCGCCTGCGTGGCAGCCTGCGGCTGATCCCGGTCGAGGACATCCATTACCTGCAGGCCGAGGAAAAGTACGTGGTGGTCCACCACGCACGTGGCGAAGACCTCATCGAAGAATCGCTGAAGTCGCTGGAAGAGGAATTCGCCAGCCGCTTCGTGCGCATCCACCGCAACTGCCTGGTGGCCCGCCACGAGCTGGTGGAGCTGCGACGCAATGGCGCAGGCCAGGTCCAGGCGGTGCTGCGCCATGGCAAGGCACCGCTGGAAGTCAGCCGCCGCTGCGTGGCCAGCCTGAAGCAGGATCTGAAGCATCTGTAGGCGATAATGCCCGCATGGATACCCTGCGCATCGCCACCCGAAAGAGCCCGCTTGCCCTCTGGCAGAGCGAACACGTTGCCGACCGCCTGCGCCAGGTGCATCCCGGGCTGGAGGTGGTGCTGGTACCGATGAGCACGCGCGGCGATGAAGTGCTGGACCGCTCGCTGGCGGCCATTGGCGGCAAGGGCCTGTTCCTCAAGGAGCTGGAGCTGGCCATGCTGCGCGGTGAAGCGGACTGCGCGGTGCATTCGCTCAAGGACGTGCCGATGGAGCTGGATGCGCCGTTCGCGTTGCCGGCGATGCTGGCCCGGCACGATCCTGCCGACGGTTTCATTTCCAATCTCTACGCGTCGCTGGATGCGCTGCCGATCGGCGCGCGGGTGGGCACCTCCTCGTTGCGCCGCCAAGCCCAGCTGCGCGCGCTGCGCCCGGACCTGGACCTGCAGGACCTGCGCGGCAACGTCAACACGCGCCTGGCCAAGCTGGACAACGGTGGCTACGACGCCATCGTACTGGCCGTGGCCGGACTGGAGCGATTGGGCCTGGGCCATCGGATCGTGGCGCGACTCAACGCACCCGAATGGCTGCCGGCACCGGCGCAGGGCGCGGTCACCGTGGAATGCAACGGCGACGATGCCAGGGTCATGGCCCTGTTCGCGGCGCTGGACGATGCACGCACGCGCGCCTGCGTGGAAGCCGAGCGCGCGATGAACCGCGCACTGCATGGCAGCTGCCATGTACCGGTCGCCGGTTACGCGCAGTGGGAAGGGGAGAACCTGTTCCTGCAGGGCCTGGTCGGCGGGGTCGCCGATGGCCGCCTGGTCCGCGCCGAAGCGCGCGGCCCGGCTGCCAACCCGGATGCGCTCGGAAAGGCCGTGGCGCAGGGGTTGCTGGAGGGGGGCGCCGGCGAGCTGCTCGCCGGCTGAGACCTTACTTGAACTTGTAGACCACGTTCATCGTGGTGAGCGTGTCGGTCTTGCGCTTGTCTTCGGCGACGTCGCTGTTGTAACGGGCCTGCCAGGCGGCCTTGAGCGCCAGGTGCTCGTTCATGCTCACCGAGACGCCGAAGTCGTTCTGGCCGAAGGTGTTGTAGGAGCCCGATTCGACCAGCAGGGTGTTGATCAGGTCGGTGTTGGGGGTCAGCGAGTACTTCACGTCGAACAGGCCGCGGCCGATCAGGCCGGTGCGGGTCTCATCGTCTTCGGTGTTGTGGGTACGGCGCACACCGGGGCCGATCTGCGCGTCCATGTAGAAGCGGTCGCGGTCCATCAGCCGGGTGCCGTAACCCAGGCCGAACGAGCTCTGGCGGTCGTAGGTGGCGAAGTCGTCGCGTTCGTAACGCACCGTGGCGGTGATCTGGCGGTGTTCGCCCAGCTGCAGCGCGCTGCCGGCGCTGCCGGTGTAACGGTTGGCGGTGGTGTTGCTGCGCTTGGTGACCGTGCCGTCCACATCGTTCGTTTCGGTGTATTCCGAACGCGAACGCAGGCCGAACAGGTCCATGCTGTGCACCCAGTCGTCATCGGTGTAGCGCAGGCGCAGGCGGCCGTTGGCGCTTTCGGTGTTGCTGTTGCCGCGTGCCGAGGCGAAGCCGAGTTCGCCGCCGCTTCCGCTCCAGGGCGAGGTCATCGCGGCCAGGTCGGTGGTGTCCTGCGCGAAGGCCGCGGGGGCACTGAGCAGCAGGGAAGCAAACAACGTCACGCGCAAGGACATCAACGGTTCTCCGGATCAGGCGGGGAAGGAGCAACGCGTGATGATACTTGATGCCTTCACGCGGTTTTTCCTTTCCAGACCCGTGCTTTAGGCGACGTTCGGACTTTTCCCCTGTTCAGGGGAGGTCGATGCGCAGCGTGTCGTCATTGAAGCGGCTGTAATCCACCGTGGCCTTGAACGCCTGGCTCTGGGTCTCGCCTTGCCGTTCGATCCGCAGCGGCAGGCCCTGCGCGCCGATCCAGTACAGCAGGCCATCGGGCGCGGCACGGGCGTGGCGTACGCGGTAGCGGCGCGCGGTCTCGCCGCCGACGCGGTCATCGCCCAGGTCCTCGACCGCCAGGTCGGCAGCTACCGCATCGGCCGGTAGCGGGCTGCGCCACTGTGCCAGCAGACCCGGCGGCACCGGGACCTGGCGGACTTCGCCGGCGCGCTGCAGGAAGAAGGTGTCGCCGATGATCGTCTGCACACCCTCGTCGGTCTGCAGCCGGTAACGGTCCGGGGCCACGAAGTCCATCGTCGCCTCCAGCGTGCGGGGCCCCTGCATGTGCAGGGTGGCGTGGAAGCTGCGCAGCTGGCCGAACCGCTGGCTCGCGGCCAGCACCGCCTGGGCCGGGTCGGTGGCCGCGGGCACCGACGGCGCATTGACGGGGGCCGGAGCGGTAGGCGTGGGCGACTGTCCGCAGGCAGAGAGCAGCAGGGACAGCACGGCAACAGCGGGCAGCAGGCGCAGGGTCATGGGTGGGGACGGTGGGCGAGGGGGTTCACGATAGCGGAAGTTCGGGCCGGGGCCGCCACAACGGCGGCGACTCGGACATAATCGGGTCATGGACCGATATGAACGCATCAACGCCCTGCATCGTCTGCTGAAGTCCGCCCGCTATCCGGTCACGGTGGCGACCCTGCAGGAAAAGCTGGCGTGTTCACGCGCCACCGTCTACCGCGACCTGGCCTTCCTGCGCGACGCGCTGATGGCCCCGGTCGAGGGCGATGGCGAGGCCGGTTTCCGCTACCAGGACGACGAGAGCGCCCGCTTCGAGCTGCCCGGGTTGTGGCTCAGCTCCGAAGAGCTGCACGCGCTGCTGGCCTCCCAGCACCTGCTGGCGCGCACCGGCGGCGGCGTGCTGTCGTCGGTGCTGGCACCGCTGCAGCAGCGCATCGAGGGCCTGCTGGCCGCGCAGGCCGGCGTGTCCAGCTGGCCGGTGGACCGGGTCCGGGTGATTCCGCACCGGGGCCGCAAGTTCGACGAAGCCAGCTTCCGTGCGGTGGCCTCGGCGGTGCTGGAGCGCAAGCAGCTGGCGTTCGAGTACCGGGCGCGTTCCACCGACGAGGCGACCAAGCGCACGGTCTCGCCGCAGCGCATGACCCACTACCGCGACAACTGGTACCTGGACGCCTGGGACCACGGCCGCGAAGGCCTGCGCAGCTTTGCGGTGGACCGCATCTACAAGGCCCGCGTGGTCGACACCAGCGCCCGCGACGTCGACGACAGCGAGTTGGACGAGCAGCTTGGCGCCAGTTACGGGATCTTCTCGGGCCCGCCCAAGGGCTGGGCGACCATCGTGTTCAGCGCCAAGGCCGCGCGCTGGGTGGCTGACGAGCATTGGCATTCGAAGCAGCAGGGGCGCTTCCTGGCCGATGGCCGCTACGAGCTCAAGGTGCCCTACAGCGTCTCGCGCGAGCTGCTGATGGACGTGCTGCACTATGGGTCGGACGCGGAAATCATCGAGCCGGCCATGCTGCGCGAGCAGGCCAAGGCGCTGTTGGAGCTGGCGCTTACGAATTATCGGTGAGGCTTCAGCCACGCAGGGCGTGGCTCTACCCCTTGTCGCTGCGGTATGGTTGGGGGCTACTGCATCCCCCCGGATTCGACCGCCATGAAAAAGTACCTGTTGCTCCCATTGCTGGCTGCTTCGCTGGCCCTGGCCGCCTGCGGCAAGCCCGCTGCCGACTCCAGCAAGCTGGTGGTCGCCGCCACGGCGGTGCCGCATGCCGAGATCCTGGCGGTGGTCAAGCCGATCCTGCAGAAGGAAGGCCTGGAGCTGGACGTGAAGGTCTTCAACGACTACGTACAGCCCAATGACCAGCTGGTGCAGAAGCAGGTCGACGTGAACTACTTCCAGACCGAACCCTACCTGGATGCATACAACCGCGACCGCAAGACCGACCTGACCAAGGTCATCGGCGTGCATATCGAACCGTTCGGCGCCTATTCGCGCCGGTTCAAGTCGCTGGCCGACCTGCCGGTCGGGGCCGACGTGGTGATTCCCAACGACCCGAGCAACAACAGCCGCGCGCTGATCCTGCTGCACAAGGCCGGCGCGATCACGCTGAAGGACCCCAGCAATGCGCTGGCGACCCAGCGCGACATCATCGCCAATCCGAAGCAGCTCAAGTTCCGTGAGCTGGATTCGGCCATGCTGCCGCGCGTGCTCGACCAGGTCGACCTGGCCCTGATCAACACCAACTACGCGCTCGATGCCGGGCTCAACCCGACCCAGGACGCGCTGGCGATCGAAAGCAAGGACTCGCCGTACGTGAACTTCCTGGTCGCGCGCCCGGACAACAAGGACGACCCGCGCGTCCAGCAGTTGGCCAAGGCCCTGACCAGCCCAGAAGTCAAAGCGTTCATTGCAGAGAAGTACAAGGGTGCAGTCCTCCCAGCCTTCTGATGGGGCTACCGCAATCCAACCGGAGCACGTAGCGGTGAGGTAGAGCCACGCCCTGCGTGGCTGGCCGCGCAAAGCGCGGCAACGACCGAAGTCGCCATCACCCCACCCGGAACCCCATCGTCGCTTCCACCGCCTGCTGCCAGCCGGCATACAGCGCCTCGCGCTGGTCGGCCGGCATATGCGGGGTGAAGCGGCGGTCCACCGCCCACTGCTCGGCGATCTCCGCGCGACTGCGCCAGAACCCGGTGGCCAACCCGGCCAGGTACGCGGCGCCCAGCGCGGTGGTTTCGGCCACCTGCGGGCGCAGCACCGGCACACCGAGCAGGTCGCTCTGGAACTGGGCCATGAAGTCGTTGGCGATCGCGCCGCCGTCGGCACGCAGTTCGCTCAGGTCGATCCCGGCGTCGGCCTGCATTGCGGCAAGCACGTCGCGGGTCTGGTAGGCCATTGATTCCACCGCCGCGCGGATGAAGTGCTCCTTCGTGGTGCCGCGGCTCAGGCCGAACACCGCGCCGCGCACGTCGCTGCGCCAATAGGGTGCACCCAGGCCGACGAAGGCCGGCACCATGTACACGCCGCCATTGTCCGGCGCCCGTTCGGCATAGGCCTGGCAGTCGCTCGACTTGCCGAACATGCGCAGCCCGTCGCGCAGCCACTGCACCACCGAGCCGGCCACGAAGATCGAGCCTTCCAGCGCGTACTCGACGCGGCCGTCGATGCCCCAGGCAATCGTGGTGAGCAGGCCGTTGCGCGAATCCACCGGACGCGTGCCGGTGTGCATCAGCATGAAGCAGCCGGTGCCATAGGTGTTCTTGACCATGCCCGGTTCGAAGCAGGCCTGGCCGAACAGCGCGGCCTGCTGGTCGCCGGCGATCCCGGCAATGGGAATGTGCTGGTCGAAGAAGAACTGCGCCTGGGTGGTGCCGTAGACCTCGCTGGAGCTGCGCACCTCGGGCAGCATCGCGCGCGGGATGTCCAGCAGCGCCAGCAACTGGTCGTCCCACGCCAGGGTGTGGATGTTGAACAGCAGCGTGCGGGCGGCGTTGCTGTAGTCGGTGACATGGGCGGCGCCGCCGGTGAGGTTCCAGACCAGCCAGCTGTCGATCGTGCCGAACAGCAGTTCGCCGCGCTCGGCGCGCGCCTGCGCGCCGTCGACATGGTCGAGGATCCAGCGGATCTTGGTCGCGGAAAAATAGGCGTCCACCAGCAACCCGGTGCGCGCGTGGACCAGCGGTTCGTGGCCTTCCTCTTTCAGCCGCTCGCAGATGGCCTGGCTCTGCCGCGACTGCCAGACCACCGCGTTGTGGATCGGCTGGCCGGTGGCCTTGTCCCAGACCACGGTGGTTTCGCGCTGGTTGGTGATGCCGATCGCCGCGATCTGGCGCGGGTCGACCTGTTCGCGGTTGAGCAGTTCGGTCAGCGTGGTGTAGACGCTGGTGAGGATCTCGCGCGGATCGTGTTCGACCCAGCCCGGTTGCGGGAAATGCTGGGCGAACTCGCGCTGGGCCACCCCGACCATGCGTCCGGCGCGGTCGAACAGCATCGCGCGTGAACTGGTGGTGCCCTGGTCGATGGCGAGTACGTAGTGCTTGTCCATGGGGTGGCCTTGGTGAACCTTCGGCAGGATAACCGCGGAGCCGGGTGGGGTCAGGCGGGTGTGGCGGGCATTCCGGGGAGCCGGCCGGCGGCCGGCACTATGCGGCTGGCAAGGTACGTGGCCACTGACTGCTGCTGCCCTGGGTCGAGGCGCAGGCCGAAATGCGTGCGTCGCCACAACAGGTCCTCGGGTTCGCGGACCCACTCGTGCTCCACCAGGTAATCCACTTCGCGTGCATACAGTCCGGCGCCGAAATGCGGGCCCAGCTCCGAAACGGTCTGCGCGTCGCCCAGCACTGCGCGCACGCGCGTGCCGTGGCGGCGAGCCATGTCGTGCAGCAGCGGCTCCGGCAAGTGCGGGTAGGCCGCCAGCAGCGCCGGCAGCAGCGTGTCCAGCGTGCCGCCGTCGCCGCCGGGCAAGGGCGGTCCGCTCGCAGTCCACGCCGCTTCGCTGCGGCCGAGTGCGGTTGCCAGCTGGTCGACGGCCTCTTCGGCCAGGGTCCGGCAGGTGGTGAGCTTGCCGCCGAGCACGCTCAGCATCAGCGCCTGCTGGTGGTCCAGGTGCAGGCGATAGTCGCGGGTGACCCGGGCAGCATCATGGTGGTGGTCGGCCAGCAGCGGACGCACCCCGCTGAATTGCCACACCACGTGTTCGGGGTGGACGGGCGTGCGCAGCCACTGGTTCACCGACGCGCACAGGTAGAGCACTTCGGCCGGCGAGATGCGGACCCGGGCCGGGTCGCCTTCATGGTCCACATCGGTGGTCCCGATCAGGCTGTAGTCCTGGTCGAAGGGAATCACGAACACCACGCGATGGTCCGGTTGCTGCAGCAGGTAGGCGCTGTCGTGCGGATACAGGCGCGGCACGACGATATGGCTGCCCTGCACCAGGCGCAGGCCGATCGGTGCGTCCATGCCGGCGCGCTCCAGCAGGTTGCCGGCCCAGGGGCCGGTGGCATTGACCACCGCGCGCACGCGCATGCGCTGCACCGTGCCGTCGGCCTGGCGCAGCACCGCCAGCCAGTGGTCGCGGTGGCGGATCAGCTGTTCGCAGCGGGTGCGCACCTGGATCTCCGCACCACGCTCGCGCGCGTCCATGGCCGTGGCGATGACCAGCCGCGCGTCGTCCACGCGCGCGTCGGCATAGCTGAAGGCCGTGCGCCAGCGCGGTTGCAGCACCGCGCCGCGCGGGTCACGACCCAGGTCCACCCGCTGCGTGCGTGGAAATGCCGGACCGGTGTCGGCCAGGTGGTCGTACAGCCAGAGCCCGGCGCGCAGCATCCACGCCGGCCGCAGGTGGCGTGCATGTGGCAGCACGAAGTCGGTAGGCGTGACCAGGTGCGGCGCCAGCCGCTGCAGCACGCTGCGTTCCCGCAGTGCCTTGCGTACGAGCGCGAACTGGCCGAACTGAAGGTAGCGCAGTCCGCCATGGATCAGCTTGGTGCTGGCGCTGGAGGTGTGCGCGGCCAGGTCATCCTGTTCGCACAGGGTGACCGACCAGCCGCGACCGGCGGCGTCGCGGGCAATGGAGACCCCATTGATGCCGCCGCCTACGACCAGGACATCCCGGATATCGTCCATTGACCCCCCCTCTGTGCGTCTGCCGAGTATCGAGACGCAGGCGACAAGGTCGGATGAAACGGCACGGGCCAGAAACGACAACGGGCCCCCGAAGGGGCCCGTTGCAGGGGCGTTGCGGTGTCGCTTAGAAGCGCGCGCCGATACCAAAGCCCACGGTCCACGGGTCCAGCTTGGCCTCGTCGCCGGTGCCGTTGCCGTTCACGGTCAGCTCCGGGCGCGAATGCATGTAGCGGGCGTCGGCACGGGCGAACCAGGTGCTGTTGATGTTCATGTCCACGCCGACGGTGCCGATGGCGCCCTTGGCGGTTTCCAGGCCGATGTGGCCGACGTCGCTGGCCAGCTTCTCGTTGCTGAAGTTCGACTCGTAGTAACCCACGCCCACGAACGGGCGGAACACGTTGTCGGCCTGGCCGAAGTGGTACTGGCCGCTCAGTGCGATCGGCTGTTGTTCGACGGTGCCCAGCTTGGCATTGTTGGCGCCACGCACGCGGTGGTCGAACTTGTCGGCCGCGCCCCACAGCTCCACGGCCCAGTTGTCGTTGATGTAGTAGCTGAAGCTCAGCGTCGGTGCCGGGCCGCCGTCGACCTTGTCGATGCCTTCCAGCGGATCGTTCTTCGGCTGCAGCAGCGCCACGCCGCCAACAACGGCGAAATGCTTGCCCGACGCGGTGTCGGTGGCGGTGTCCTGCGCGAACGCGGCAGGTGCGAAGGCAAGGGCAGTCAGGGTAGCCAGGGTCAGGGTGCGGATGGAGCGCATGGGGGAATCTCCTCAGGGTATTTTTTTGTTCTGGGCCCCGATGCGTTGGGGCGAGGCAAACGTAGTCCCCGCAACATGAATCGAATCCGACGCACGTTAAATTTTGGTTTGTTCCGTTCAGGCGGCAGCGCAGAAACACAGTGCTGGCGCGCGATGATGCGGTGCACGACATTCATCGATCTGGAGACACCGTGACGAATCCACTGCACTGCATCGGTCTCTCTGCGCAGGCCGCGACCGATTGTCGCGTGCTGGTACTGGGGTCGATGCCGGGTGTTGCGTCGCTGCAGGCGGCGCAGTACTACGCGCACCCGCGCAATCGGTTCTGGCCGTTGATGGCGGCACTCACCGGCATCGATGCGACCACGCCGTACCTCGAGCGCCTGCGCGCGTTGCAGCTGGCAGGCGTCGGTCTGTGGGATGTGATCGGGCAGTGCCAGCGCACCGGCAGCCTGGATACGGCGATCGTGCGCGGCAGCGAGGTCCCCAATGCGCTGCCGGCGCTGATCGCCGGCCTGCCACGGCTTGCGGCGATTGCCTGCAACGGGGCCACTGCACACCGTGCCTTCGTGCGCTGGGTGCAACCGCAGCTGGACCTGCGTGCGGCGGCGCTGCCGGTGTGGTCCTTGCCCTCGACCAGCCCGGCCAATGCCGGTTGGCCGCTGGGCAGGCTGCGGGCGGCGTGGCAACCGCTGGCCGATGTCCTGGCGCACTGAGCGGAACAGCAGCGGGACAATACGGTACCGACTGGAAGCGGCTGCAACAGGCTGTCCCGGAGCGGGGGTGGTGAAAGTTGCCCAAGCCGGTTGGCGCTGGCGCCTCCTGCCCTCACAATAGGCGATTCCCTACACCAGATTGCCGGAGTTATCCCCATGGCCGAAATCAAGGAAGCACTTGTCCCCGATATCGGTGACTACAGCGATATCCCGGTAATCGAGGTGCTGGTCGCCGTTGGTGACACCGTCAAGAAGGACCAGGGCCTGGTCACGCTGGAATCGGACAAGGCCACGATGGAAGTGCCGTCCTCGGTCGCTGGCGTCGTCAAGGAAATCAAGGTCAAGGTCGGCGACAACCTGTCCGAGGGCAAGGTCGTGGCGCTGATCGAAGTGGCCGACGCCGCTGCGGCACCGGCTCCGGCCGCTGCGCCGGCTCCGGCTCCGGCTCCGGCCAAGGCGGCTGCGGCCGCTGCGCCGGCCCCGGCCACCCAGAGCGCACCGGCCGCCGCGCCGGCTGCCGCCGGTGGCACGGTCGAAGCAACCGTCCCCGACATCGGCGATTACACCGACATTCCGGTGATCGAAGTGCTGGTCGCCGTGGGCGACACGGTCAAGAAGGACCAGGGCCTGGTCACGCTGGAATCGGACAAGGCCACGATGGAAGTGCCCTCGTCGGTCGCCGGCGTGGTCAAGGAAATCAAGGTCAAGGTCGGCGACACCCTCTCGCAGGGCAAGGTCGTGGCGATCATCGAAGCCGACGGCGCTGCCGCACCGGCTCCGACCCAGGCGGCTGCTGCCGCGGCCCCGGCCGCTGCCGAAACCGGCACCAAGGTGGAGCCGGTCGCCGTGCCGGCCCAGCCGGACAAGCTGGCTGCCCGCGAGATCGCCAGCGCCCCGTCGGCCGGCAACCCGAGCAGCCCGCCGGTGCAGTTCAACGCCGACAGCGTGCTGCCGGCCAAGGTGCCGTATGCCTCCCCGGCGGTGCGCGTGTTCGCCCGCGAGCTGGGCGTGGACCTCAACCAGCTCACTGGTACCGAGAAGGGCGGCCGCATCACCAAGGGCGACGTGCAGAAGTTCGTCAAGTCGGCCCTGACCGGTGGCGCTGCCGTGGGCGGTGGCACCGTCGCTGCGGGCGGCGGGCTCAACCTGCTGCCATGGCCGAAGGTCGACTTCAGCAAGTTCGGCGAGGTTGAAACCCAGCCGCTGTCGCGCATCAAGAAGATCTCCGGTGCCAACCTGGCGCGCAACTGGGCGATGATTCCGCACGTCACCCAGTTCGAACAGGCCGACATCACCGACCTGGAAGGCCTGCGCGTGGCGCTGAACAAGGAAAACGAGAAGGCCGGCATCAAGCTGACCATGCTCGCCTTCCTGATCAAGGCCAGCGCCGCGGCGCTCAAGCAGTTCCCGGAATTCAACGCATCGCTGGATGCGGCCGGTGAGAACCTGACCCTGAAGAAGTACTTCAACATCGGCTTCGCCGCCGACACCCCGAACGGCCTGGTCGTTCCGGTGATCCGCGACGTCGACAAGAAGGGCGTGGTGCAGATCGCGCAGGAAACCGGTGAGCTGGCCAGGAAGGCGCGCGACGGCAAGCTGGGCCCGGCCGACATGAGCGGTGGCTGCTTCTCGATCAGCTCGCTGGGCGGCATCGGCGGCACGGCGTTCACCCCGATCGTCAATGCGCCGGAAGTGGCCATCCTGGGTGTGTCCAAGTCGTCGATCCAGCCGGTCTGGAACGGCAAGGAATTCGCCCCGAAGCTGATGCTGCCGCTGTCGCTGAGCTACGACCACCGCGTCATCGACGGTGCGCTGGCCGCACGCTTCACCACTTACCTGTCGCAGGTGCTGGCCGACATGCGGCGCGTGCTGCTGTGATCGAGCGGGCTGCGGTTTCCCGGCAGCGGGGCAGCGCCCCGCTCTACGGCCTGGCGATGGCGTTGGCCTTCGTGCCGGCCGCCCATGCGGCCTGCACCACTGAGCTGGGGCATGGTTGGCCGCCGGCGGTGGGCAACTACGGCCAGGCGGTGGAAACGCTGTTCGTGGGCAAGGCGCAGCCGATGCTGTCGCTGGTCACCCTGCCCAAGGGCGGGGTGGAAACCGGCGTGGCGCTGCTGCCCGGCACCCAGGACCAGGCGTGGACGCTGCGCTTCAGCAAGGCCGACAAGCGCGTTTACACCTGGAACAACAGTGCACGCGGTGGTGGCGTTGAGCTGCGCGTGGACCAGGAGCCGGACCAGTACCAGGTCGCCATTCCCGCTGCCCTGGCCCAGCGCCTGGTGCGCAGCTGGCGCAGTGCGCTCGACTCGGGCGTTCCGGCGGAGCGCAAGGCGCCGATCACCGACGGCGAAGTGCTGTCGTTCCAGGTCGATGGCGAACGCTACAGCGGTCCGCGCTGGGAGTGCGGTGCCGGCAAGCTGATGATGAAACAGGTGGCGCTGCTGATCGAAGCCAGCGACACCAAGGAAAAGAAGCTCGACCGTCGCTGGCAGGATCTGGACGAGTCGCTCGACGAACTGCAGCAACTGCTCGCCGGCACGGCCGGCTGAGACCCAGGAGAACACGCATGGCCACTATTGAAATCAAGGTTCCCGACATCGGCGATTACAGCGCCGTCCCGGTGATCGAACTGCTGGTCGCGGTGGGCGACACGGTGAAGAAGGACCAGGGCCTGGTCACGCTGGAGTCGGACAAGGCCACGCTGGAAGTGCCGTCTTCGGCCGCCGGCGTGGTCAAGGAAATCAAGGTCAAGCTCGGCGACACGCTGTCCGAAGGCGACGTGGTGGTGGTGCTGGACGCCGAAGGCGCCGCTGCCGCTCCCGCTGCGCCGGCCGCCGAGGCGCCGAAGGCCGCCGCACCGGCCAGCAAGCCGCCGGTGACCCCGTCGCACCGCGCCCCGGCCGAACCCGCCGCGCCGCAGCCGGCACTGTCCTCGGGCAAGCCGGCCGACATTGAATGCCAGATGGTGGTGCTGGGCGCCGGCCCGGGCGGTTACACCGCTGCATTCCGCTCGGCCGACCTGGGCGTGGACACCGTGCTGATCGAGCGTTACGCCAGCCTGGGCGGGGTCTGCCTCAACGTGGGCTGCATTCCCTCCAAGGCGCTGCTGCACGCTGCGGCGGTGATCGACGAAGTGGCCCACGCCGGCGACTTCGGGGTGGAGTTCGGCGCGCCGACCATCACCCTGGACAAGCTCCGCGGCTACAAGGAAAAGGTGGTCACCCAGCTGACCAAGGGCCTGGCCGGCATGGCCAAGCAGCGCAAGGTGCGCACCGTGCAGGGCGTGGCGACCTTCGTCTCGGCCAACGAGCTGGAGATCGTCGGCGACGACGGCAAGACCCAGCTGCTGCGGTTCCAGCAGTGCATCATCGCCGCCGGTTCGCAGGCGGTGAAGCTGCCGAACTTCCCGTGGGACGACCCGCGCGTGATGGACTCCACCGACGCGCTGGAGCTGGCCGACGTGCCGGGTTCGCTGCTGGTCGTGGGTGGCGGCATCATCGGGCTGGAAATGGCGACCGTGTATGCCGCGCTCGGCAGCAAGGTCACCGTGGTCGAGTTCATGGACCAGCTGATGCCGGGCGCCGACAAGGACCTGGTCAAGCCGCTGGCGGACCGTCTGAAGAAGCAGGGCATCGAGGTCCACCTGAAGACCAAGGCGTCGGGCGTCAGCGCCGATGCGAAGGGCATCACGGTGACCTTCGAAGCCGCCGCCGAAGGCGAGAAGCCGGGCCTGGAGCAGGGCACCTTCGACCGCGTGCTGGTCGCCGTGGGCCGTTCGCCCAACGGTAAGAAGATCGGCGCGGAAAAGGCCGGCGTGGGCGTGACCGATCGCGGTTTCATCCCGGTCGACCGCCAGATGCGTACCAACGTGCCGCACATCTTTGCCATCGGCGATATCGTCGGCAACCCGATGCTGGCCCACAAGGCCACGCACGAAGGCAAGCTGGCCGCCGAAGTGGCCTCGGGCGGGAAGAAGGAGTGGGTGGCGCGGGTGATTCCGTCGGTGGCCTACACCAACCCGGAAATCGCCTGGGTCGGCGTGACCGAGACCGAAGCCAAGGCGCAGGGCCTGAAGGTCGGCGTGGCCAAGTTCCCGTGGGCCGCCAGCGGCCGCGCGATCGGCATCGGCCGCACCGAAGGCTTCACCAAGCTGATCTTCGACGAGGAAACCCACCGCATCATCGGCGGCGCGATCGTCGGCGTGCATGCCGGCGACCTGCTGGCCGAGATCGGCCTGGCCATCGAGATGGGTGCCGAAGCCGAAGACATCGGCCACACCATCCACGCCCACCCGACGCTCAGCGAGTCGGTGGCGATGGCCGCGGAAATCTACGACGGCACCATCACCGATCTGTACATCCCCAAGAAGAAATAACGCGGTAGACCCAACAAAAAACCCGGCGAAAGCCGGGTTTTTTTTAACCTGGACGTAGAGCCGGGCTCTGCCCGGCTCCAACACGCCTCAGAACGAAACGCTGATACCCGCCACCGGACCCTTGAACTCCTGCTTCAGGCCGATCGTGCCGTCGCGGCCGCTCTGGTCAACGTCAAGGCGGAACCAGTCATAGCCGGCGAAGAGGCCGAAGTTGTCGGTGAACTTGTAGTCCACGATCACATTGGCGCGGGTCAGGTCGCCGTCGTAGTCGTCGAAGTTGCCCCAGTCGGTGTTGAGGTACTGGCCCTGCGCGGTGATCATCCACTTCTCCGACGGGGTGATGGTGAAGCGTGCACCCACCACCGGCGCGATGCCGTCGGCCTTCTCGTCCAGGAACGTGCCGTTGTACACGGTGCCCAGGTCGGCGTACGCCTTGGTGCTCACCTTGGCGTATTCCGCACCCAGCTGCAGGCCCAGATCAAAGGTCTCGGTGTCCACCACCGAGTAGTCGTACACCAGGCTGGCCACCTGGTACTTCAGTTCGCCCTTGACGAAGCTGCCGGCCGGGACGGTTTCACCGCCGAAGCTGATGCCGTCGTCCAGCGTTTCGCGGCGGTC
Source organism: Stenotrophomonas aracearum (assembly GCF_031834615.1). Lineage (NCBI taxonomy): Bacteria > Pseudomonadati > Pseudomonadota > Gammaproteobacteria > Lysobacterales > Lysobacteraceae > Stenotrophomonas > Stenotrophomonas aracearum. Next base: position 3,655,361 of record NZ_CP115543.1, on the reverse strand, counting down.
CTTGTCGTACTTGAAGTAGTTGAAGATCAGGCGCTGGCGGTTGCTGATGCGGAACAGGCCGTCGACGCGCGGCTCCCATTCCTTGCCGCCCAGGCCGAAGTCCTCATCGAAGCCCACATCCTGGCCCAGCACCGTGGTGTTGCCGCGGATGGTGTTGTCCGAGTCGATGTTCATGGCGCCCAGGCGCAGGGCGAAGCGGTCGTCGCCCTCGGCTGCACTGGCCGAGGTGGCGTGGGTGAGTGCGGCCATGGCCAGCGGCAGGGCGAGCAGCGGAAGCAGACGCATCGGGGTGTCCTTGCAGTGATTCGGGGGAATTGGAATCACTCTGCCTTAGCGGCGCGTCCACCATTCGTGAACGTATGGTGGAGGAGGCGTGTACCGTTCATCGGGCGGGCGCCCGGAAAAGAGCGGCCCCGGAGAGAGCTCGGGGCCGCTCGGTACCGGCCTGCACAGGGGCGTCGACGAGGATCGAATGGACAGGCCGAACAGTCAGACTGCCGTCCACGACGAAAGTTCAATATGCTGCGCCGCAAAAATGAATTGGGAGCCCGGATGTCGGGTTTGACCTGCCGACGACCGCAAAATCTGTGGCGATGCAGCAACTTGCGGCGTCCGGGATGAACGGGGGGCGGTTGTCTCGCAAATTGTCCCGTTGCTATAATTTGGCGGCTCGACGAGGCAAAGCACTTGCTGCCTCGGCCACTCTTCCCACAACCATGCAGGACATACGTGTGCTGAACTCCGTTGACGCGGGTCGGCGACTGATGCTGCGCGCAGCGGTCTACCCGCTGGCCGCAGTGGCTGTCCTGGCCCTGGCCTTCCTGCTGCTGGCAGGTCCGAAGTACGCCCTTGGGGCGCTTGCGTCGGGTGTCGCGGTATCGGCAGGCGGCTGGGTCGCGGCATGGATGGCGCTGGGGGGCGGGGTGCAGGCGGCGGGTTCGGCCATGTCGCGGCTGATCCTGGCGGTGGTGGCGAAGTGGGCGCTCGTATTCGGTGTCCTGGCGGTGGGTTTCGTGGTCTTCAAGCTGCCTGCACTGGCGCTGCTGGCCGGAATCGCCGTCGGACTGATGTTCCAGGTCCTGGCTCTGGCCAGGCGCTGATCCAATTTATTTAACTCAAGGTTCCGGACACATGGCAGGCGAGGCGCTTACACCCACCTCCTACATCCAACATCACCTGCACAACCTGACGTTCCATATGCAGGAAGGTGGTTTCTGGGCTATTCACGTCGACACCATTGTGACTTCGGTCGCGCTGGGTTTGTTGATGGTGTTTGGCTTCTGGCTGGCCACCCGCAAGGCGACCGCCGGCGTCCCGGGCAAGTGGCAGGCGTTCGTGGAGATCTGCCTCGAGTTCGTCGACCGCCAGGCCAAGGACACCTACCACGGCACCAGCAAGCTGGTGACCCCGATCGCGATCACGATCTTCTTCTGGATCCTCCTGATGAACCTCATCAAGATGATCCCGGCCGACTTCATCGCCCTGCCGCTTGAAGCGCTGGGCGTGCCGTACTGGAAGCCGGTCCCCACCGCCGACGTCAATGCCACCCTGGGCATGTCGATCAGCGTGTTCTTCCTGATGCTGTTCTTCGCGCTGCGTTCCAAGGGCCTGGGTGGCTTCACCAAGGAATTCCTGACCGCGCCGTTCGGCAAGTGGATGATGCCGTTCAACCTGATCCTCAACATCGTCGAGTGGCTGAGCAAGCCGATTTCGCTGGCGATGCGACTGTTCGGCAACATGTTCGGCGGCGAAATCGTGTTCCTGCTGATCTGGGTGCTGGGCAGTGCCGGCATCATGGGCGCCCTCGCGGGCGGTGCCTTCGGCCTCGGCTGGATGCTGTTCCACCTGCTGGTGATTCCGCTGCAGGCATTCATCTTCATGATGCTGTCGATCGTGTACCTGAGCCTGTCGGAAGACGCTCACTGAGTTTTCGCTTCACCCTTCATCCGTTTCATTACCCTTAGCAACTTAAGTTTCCGGAGATAACCCATGTACTTTGCCGTCCTGACCAACCTCGCCCAAGTCCAGAGCTCCACCGTCCTCGCCGTCGGCATCATGATCGGCCTGGCCGCGCTGGGTGCCGGTCTCGGTCTGGCCATCATGGCCGGTAAGTTCCTGGAATCGGCTGCCCGCCAGCCGGAACTGATCCCGGTGCTGCAGGTCCGCATGTTCATCACCGCCGGCCTGATCGACGCCGCGTTCATCATCTCGGTCGCCGTCGGCCTGCTGCTGGCCTTCGCCAACCCGACCATCGCTGAATTCGTTGCGCGTCTGCCGGCTGTCGCGGGCTGATCCAGCGAAGACACGATCAGGCGCCTTGTGCGCCTGATCGCGGATGAAGGAACGGACGCGCCGCTCCTGCGGCGCTTCCACCCCGTCACCCCAGATTGAGCGAACCCCATGGAAATCGGTTTTACCCTCGTTGCCCAGGCACTGGCGTTCGCCGGTCTGATCTGGATCATCGCGACCAAGATCTGGCCGCCGCTGATGAACGCCATCGAAGAGCGCCAGCAGAAGATCGCTGAAGGCCTCGCCGCTGCCGACCGCAGCCAGAAGGATCTGGCCCAGGCGCAGGAAAAGGTCAACGAAGCACTGAAGGACGCGCGCACCAAGGCCAACGAGATCATCGACCAGGCCCATGCCCGCGCCAACCAGATCGTTGACGCCGCCAAGAATGAAGCCATCGTCGAAGCGAACCGCCAGAAAGAACTGGCCCACGCCGAGATCGAGGCTGCCGCAAACCGTGCCCGCGAAGATCTGCGCAAGCAGGTGTCCGTGCTGGCCGTGACCGGTGCCGAAAAGCTGCTCAAGCGCGAAATCGACGCCAACGCCCACAAGGCGCTGCTCGACGAGCTGGCCTCGGAGATCTGATCGATGAGCCAGGCCCTCACGCTTGCACGCCCGTATGCCCGCGCCGCGTTCGCGACCGCGCGCGACGAAGGCACGTTCGCGCCGTGGTCGGACGCGCTTGCGTTCTCCGCCCACGTAGCCGCAGATCCGCGCGTGTCGGCCCTGCTGTCGAACCCGGAACTGGACCGCGGCGATGCCGTCGCGTTGCTGGCGCCGGAATCGGCGGGCGAGTCGTTCGGTCGCTTCCTGGCCATCCTGGCCGAAGCGCACCGGCTGCCGCTGCTGCCGGAAATCGCAGGCATGTACGACCAGCTCCGCGCTGAAGCCGAACACGTGGTCAAGGCCACCGTGACCTCGGCCGCCGAGCTGTCCTCCACTGAGCTGGACGCCATCAAGGCCGCGCTGCGCAAGCGCTTCGGCCAAGACGTGGAGATCACCACCGCGATCGATGCTTCGCTGATCGGCGGTGCGGTGATCGACGCAGGCGACGTGGTGATCGACGGCTCGCTCAAGGGCAAGCTGTCGCGCCTGCAGACCGCGCTCGCTAACTGAATTCATTTAACGTCCGGCCTGACCGCCGGCACTAGGACTTGACGATGGCAACCACGCTCAACCCCTCCGAAATCAGCGAACTGATCAAGAACCGCATCGAGAAGGTCAAGCTGGCCGCGGAATCGCGCAACGAAGGCACCGTGACCAGCGTGTCCGACGGCATCGTGCGCATCTTCGGCCTGGCCGACGTGATGCAGGGCGAAATGATCGAACTGCCGAACAACACCTTCGCCCTGGCCCTGAACCTGGAGCGCGACTCGGTCGGCGCCGTGGTCCTGGGTGGCTATGAGCACCTGCGCGAAGGCGACGTGGCCAAAACCACCGGTCGCATCCTGGAAGTGCCGGTCGGTCCGGAAATGCTGGGTCGCGTGGTCAACGCGCTCGGCGAGCCGATCGACGGCAAGGGCCCGATCGCAGCCCAGCTTACCGCTCCGGTGGAGCGCGTTGCCCCGGGCGTGATCTGGCGCAAGTCGGTCGACCAGCCGGTGCAGACCGGTTACAAGTCGGTCGACTCGATGATCCCGATCGGCCGTGGCCAGCGCGAGTTGGTCATCGGTGACCGCCAGACCGGCAAGACCGCCCTGGCCATCGATGCGGTGATCAACCAGAAGGACACCGGCATCAAGTGCGTGTACGTCGCGATCGGCCAGAAGGCCTCGACCGTGGCCAACATCGTGCGCAAGCTGGAAGAAAACGGCGCGCTGGCCCACACCGTGGTCGTGGCCGCCACCGCTTCCGAATCGGCTGCCATGCAGTACATCAGCGCCTACTCGGGCTGCACCATGGGTGAGTACTTCATGGACCGCGGCCAGGACGCCCTGATCGTGTACGACGACCTGTCCAAGCAGGCCGTGGCCTACCGCCAGATCTCGCTGCTGCTGAAGCGTCCGCCGGGCCGTGAAGCCTACCCGGGTGACGTGTTCTACCTGCACTCGCGCCTGCTGGAACGTGCGGCCCGCGTCTCGGAAGAGTACGTGGAGCAGTTCACCAAGGGTGAAGTGAAGGGCAAGACCGGTTCGCTGACCGCGCTGCCGATCATCGAAACCCAGGCCGGCGACGTTTCGGCGTTCGTGCCGACCAACGTGATCTCGATCACCGACGGCCAGATCTTCCTGGAAACCGACCTGTTCAACTCGGGCATCCGCCCGGCCGTGAACGCCGGTATCTCGGTGTCGCGCGTCGGTGGTGCGGCCCAGACCAAGATCATCAAGAAGCTGTCGGGCGGCATCCGCATCTCGCTGGCCCAGTACCGTGAGCTGGCTGCGTTCGCGCAGTTCGCCTCGGACCTGGACGAAGCCACCCGCAAGCAGCTCGAGCGCGGTCAGCGCGTCACCGAGCTGATGAAGCAGAAGCAGTACGCCCCGATGTCGATCGCCAACCAGGCGCTGTCGATCTACGCCGTCAACGAGGGTTACCTCGACGACGTGCCGGTCGCCAAGCTGCTTGGCTTCGAAGAAGGCCTGCACGCCCACTTCGCCAACACCCAGGGCGAGCTGATCGGCAAGGTCAACGCCACCGGCGGTTGGGACAACGACATCGAAGCGGCCTTCAAGAAGGGCATCGCCGAGTTCAAGACCACCGGCAGCTGGTAAGACGCACGTGCGGCGGGCCATCCGGCCTCGCCGCACCGTTGAAGCAGCGGGGCATGGCCCCGCTCTACGGGAATAAGAGATGGCAAGCGGTCGCGAAATCAAAACCAAGATCAAGAGCGTGCAGAACACCCGCAAGGTGACCCGCGCGCTGGAGATGGTGTCGGCCTCCAAGATCCGCAAGGCGCAGGATCGCATGAAGACCTCGCGTCCGTATGCGCAGGCGATGAAGCAGGTGATCGGCCACCTGGCCCAGGCCAGCACCGACTACCAGCATCCGTTCCTGGTCCAGCGCGATGAGGTCAAGCGGGTCGGCTACATCGTGATCTCGTCCGACCGCGGCCTGGCCGGCGGCCTGAACAACAACCTGTTCCGCAGGATGCTGGGCGAAGTCCGCCAGTACCAGGAAAAGGGCGCCGAGATCGACGTGGTGACCATCGGCCAGAAGGCATCGACCTTCTTCCGCCGGGTCAAGGTCAACATGGTCGGCAGCGTCACCCACATGGGCGACGTGCCGCACCTGGAACAGCTGATCGGCGTGATCAAGGTCATGCTCGACGCCTTCACCGAAGGCAAGGTCGACCGCGTGTACCTGGTCTACAACCGCTTCATCAACACGATGGTGCAGAAGGCCAGCTTCGACCAGCTGCTGCCGTTGCCGGCCGCTGAGAAGCAGGTCGCGCACCATGACTGGGACTACCTGTACGAGCCCGACGCCGCCACCGTGCTCGAGCACGTGATGACGCGTTACGTGGAGTCGCTGGTGTACCAGGCCGTGCTGGAAAACGTGGCCTCCGAGCATGCAGCGCGCATGGTGGCGATGAAGTCGGCCAGCGACAACGCGAACAAGCTGATCGGAACCCTGCAGCTGGTCTACAACAAGGCCCGCCAGGCAGCGATCACCCAGGAAATCTCCGAAATCGTCGGCGGCGCGGCAGCAGTCTGACGCGCACAGTCAAAGCATTTAAATTAGAGGATGCAGCAATGAGTCAGGGCAAGATCGTTCAGATCATCGGCGCCGTCGTCGACGTGGAATTCCCCCGCGAGTCGGTGCCGAAGGTGTATGACGCACTGAAGGTGGACAACACCGAAATCACGCTGGAAGTGCAGCAGCAGCTCGGCGACGGCGTGGTCCGTTGCATCGCGCTGGGCTCCACCGACGGCCTGAAGCGCAACCTGGTTGCCACCAACACCAACCGCGCCATCTCGGTGCCGGTCGGTGCAGGCACCCTGGGCCGCATCATGGACGTGCTCGGCCGTCCGATCGACGAAGCCGGCCCGGTGGTCGCCAGCGACAGCTGGGAAATCCATCGTGAAGCCCCGTCGTACGAAGACCAGTCCCCGGCCACTGAGCTGCTGGAAACCGGCATCAAGGTCATCGACCTGATGTGCCCGTTCGCCAAGGGCGGCAAGGTCGGCCTGTTCGGCGGCGCCGGCGTCGGCAAGACCGTCAACATGATGGAGCTGATCAACAACATCGCCAAGGCGCACAGCGGTCTGTCCGTGTTCGCCGGCGTGGGTGAGCGTACCCGTGAGGGCAACGACTTCTACCACGAGATGAAGGACTCCAACGTCCTGGACAAGGTCGCGATGGTGTACGGCCAGATGAACGAGCCGCCGGGCAACCGTCTGCGCGTTGCACTGACCGGCCTGACCATGGCCGAGTACTTCCGCGACGAGAAGGACGAGAACGGCAAGGGCAAGGACGTGCTGCTGTTCGTCGACAACATCTACCGCTACACCCTGGCCGGTACCGAAGTGTCGGCACTGCTGGGCCGCATGCCGTCGGCCGTGGGTTACCAGCCGACCCTGGCCGAGGAAATGGGCGTCCTGCAGGAGCGCATCACCTCGACCAAGAACGGCTCGATCACCTCGATCCAGGCCGTGTACGTGCCCGCCGATGACTTGACCGACCCGTCGCCGGCGACCACCTTCGCCCACCTTGACTCGACCGTGACCCTGTCGCGTTCGATCGCCTCGCTGGGTATCTACCCGGCGGTCGATCCGCTGGATTCCACCAGCCGCCAGATGGACCCGCTGGTCATCGGCCACGAGCATTACGACACCGCCCAGCGCGTCCAGCAGACCCTGCAGAAGTACAAGGAACTGAAGGACATCATCGCCATCCTGGGCATGGACGAACTGTCCGAAGAAGACAAGCAGGCCGTGTCGCGCGCGCGCAAGATCGAGCGCTTCTTCAGCCAGCCGTTCCACGTGGCCGAAGTGTTCACCGGCTCGCCGGGCAAGTACGTGTCGCTGAAGGACACCATCCGCGGCTTCAAGGCCATCGTCGACGGCGAATACGACCACCTGCCGGAGCAGGCGTTCTACATGGTCGGCAGCATCGAAGAAGCGGTCGAGAAGGCCAAGAAGATGGCTGAGAAGGCCTGATCATGAGCACCATCCGTTGCGACATCGTCAGCGCCGAGCAGGAAATCTTCCGTGGTGAAGCGACTCTGGTCGTGGCTACGGGTGAGCTCGGCGAACTGGGCATCGCGCCCAAGCACGCCCCGCTGATCACCCGGCTGAAGCCGGGCAAGGTGGTGGTCACCACCCCGAATGGCGAACAACTGGACTTCGCCATCTCCGGCGGCATCCTCGAGGTGCAGCCGCAGGTCGTGACCGTGCTGGCCGACACCGCGATCCGCGCGCAGGACATCGACGAAACCGCGGTCCGCAAGGCCAAGGAAGAAGCCGAGCGCATCCTGGCCAATCGTGGCGAGGCGATGGAAGTGGCCGAGGCCCAGCAGAAGCTGGCTGAAGCCGTGGTCCAGCTGCAGGCGCTGGAGCGCCTGCGCAAGACCCTCAAGCACTGAGTTCCTGCTTCCGCTGCACACCTCAACGCCGGCTTCTGCCGGCGTTGTTGTTTCCGGCATAGAATCGTTCCCATACCACCACGTACACGCCTGCCCCCATGACCCAAGCCCTGCACGTCATCATCCTTGCCGCCGGCGCTGGAAAGCGCATGAAGTCCGACCTGCCCAAGGTGCTGCAGCCGATTGCCGGCCGCCCGATGCTGGCGCATGTGATCGACACCGCGCGGCAGTTGCAGCCCCAGGCGATCCACGTGGTGTACGGCCATGGCGGTGAAGCGGTACGCGCCGCCTTCGCCGACCAGCCGGACCTGCAGTGGGCCGAGCAGCGCGAGCAACTGGGCACCGGCCATGCCGTGCAGCAGGCCATGCCGCAGGTGCCCGACGAAGCCAAGGTGCTGGTGCTGTACGGCGACGTGCCGCTGATCCGGCTCGACACCCTGCAGCACCTGCTCTCGCAGCCGGGCCGGCTGGCGGTGCTGGTGGCGGACATGGCCAACCCCACCGGCTATGGCCGCATCGTGCGCAATGCCGAGGGCAAGGTCGGCGCGATCGTGGAGCAGAAGGACGCCAGCGAAGAGCAGCTGGCGATCCGCACCATCAACACCGGCATCATCACCGCCGACGCGACCGCGCTGCGCACCTGGCTGTCGCAGCTGTCCAACAGCAACGCGCAGGGCGAGTACTACCTCACTGACGTGTTTGCCTCGGCCGCGGCCGATTACACACCGGCCGACATGGCGTTCGTGGCAGATGCGCAGGAAGCCGAAGGCGCCAACGATCCGTGGCAGCTGTCGCAGCTGGAGCGCGCCTGGCAGCTGCGCGAGGTGCGTGCGCTGTGCGCACAGGGCGCGCGCGTGATCGACCCGGCGCGCGTGGACATCCGTGGCTCGGTGACGGTCGGTCGCGACGTGCAGATCGACGTCAACGTGATCCTGGAAGGCACCGTGGAACTTGGCGACGGCGTCAGCATCGGGCCGTTCACCCGCCTGAAGGACGTGAAGCTGGCCGCCGGCACGGTGGTCAAGCCGCACTGCGACCTGGAAGGTGTGGTCAGCGAAGGCGCGGCCGACATCGGCCCGTTCTCGCGGCTGCGCCCCGGTACGGTGCTGGCCGAAGGTTCGCACGTGGGCAACTTCGTGGAGACCAAGAAGGTCCACCTGGGCGTGGGCAGCAAGGCCAACCACCTCACCTACCTGGGCGATGCGGTGATCGGCAGCAAGGTCAACATTGGCGCGGGCACCATCACCTGCAACTACGATGGCGTGAACAAGTCGCAGACCACCATCGGCGACAACGCCTTCATCGGGTCGAACAGCTCGCTGGTAGCGCCGGTGACGATTGGGCAGGGCGCGACCATTGCAGCGGGTTCAGTGATCACGCGGAATGCGCCGGACGGCGAATTGACCGTTGCGCGGGCGCGCCAGCAGACCATCGAAGGCTGGCATCGCCCGGTGAAAAAATAAGCGATCAGGCCGGCAGGAAAATCGCCACGCACAGGCCGCCTTCGCGGCGGTTCTGCAGCGACACGCGGCCGCCGTGCGCTTCCACGATTTCGCGGGTGAGCGCCAGGCCCAGGCCGGTGCCGTTGCGCTTGGTCGAATAGAACGGCATCAGTGCGTTCTGCAGCACCGCTTCGTTCATGCCCTTGCCGCGGTCCAGCACTTCAATGCGCAGCCACTGCGGAAGGCGGGTCAGGCGCAGTTCCACGTCGTCGTTCGGCGGCTCGGCTTCCGAGCACGCCTCGTGCGCGTTCTTCAGCAGGTTCAACAGCGCCTGGCCCAGCTGGGCGATATCCACCCGGCCCTGCAGGTCGTCGGGAATCTCGGCCATGCGGAAGGGAATCTGCAGCTGCAGTCCGCCCAGGAACTGCTTCCACTGCACGTTCTGCAGCTGCGGCTGCGGCAGCTTGGCAAAGCGCGCATAGCCGCGGATGAAGCCTTCCAGGTGCCGTGAGCGCTCTTCGATGGTGGTGAACACCTCTTCCAGGCGTTCGGTCTTGCCACGCCGCACCAGCTCGCCACCGGAGTGCGCCAGCGAGGCGATCGGCGCCAGCGAGTTGTTGAGCTCATGGCTGATCACCCGGATCACCTTCTTCCAGGTCTGCACTTCCTGACGGCGCAGCTCGGCGGTGAGCAGGCGGATCAGCAGCAGGTCGTGCGGGCGACCGTTGAGATGGAAGTTGCGCCGCGACAGGTGGTAGACCTGTTCGTCGTCTTCATCGCCGTCTTCGGCTTCGTCGCCCGGCCCACGTACCGCGAACAGGCTGTCGCCACCGCGCTCGATCGCATCGCGCAGTTCCACCGGCATGGTCTCCAGCACGTGCTGCATGGCCTGGCCTTCCAGCTTCCAGCCATTGTGCAGCAGCTTGCGGGCGGCCAGGTTGGAGAACACCACGCGCTGCACGCCGTCGCCGCCATTGGTCAGCAGCAGCATCGCCACCGGCGTGTTCTGCACCATCGTGTCCAGAAGCAGCTCGCGCTGGACCAGCCCCTGGCGTTGTTCGCGCAGCACGTCGCCCAGCTCGCGGTGCGCCTGCACCAGGTCGCCCAGTTCGTCGTTGCCCGGCCAGTACACGCTGAAGTTGTACTCGCCGTCGCGGTAGGTGCTGGTGGTGCCGGACAGCGCACGCAGAAGCGAACGGACCGGCGCGGTGGCGCGGCGCAGCGTCCACCACATCAGGGCGAGCAGTACGAGGGTGGACACCAGCGCCACCGCCCAGCCGCGGTCCATCCAGTAGGCCAGCAGCCACGGCCCGGCGGCAGCCAGCGCCAGCACCGGCAGCAGGCGCAGGAACAGGCGGAAGGTAAACGAGGTGCGCTTCATTCGCGGGGAATGCCGTAGCGGTCCATGCGCCGGTAAAGCGCCTGCCGGCTGAGCCCGAGTTCGGCGGCGGCCTGCGCGATGATGCCGTGGCTGTGCGACAGCGCCGACTCGATGCGGCTGCGGTCGGGGTCGGCGCCCGGCGTGGTCGCGCGCGGCGCAGGGGCCGCGCGCGGCAGGTTGAGGTCGGCCACCTCGATGCGCGCGCCCTGGGCGAGCAGCCCGGCGCGCTGGATCACATTGCGCAGCTCGCGCACGTTGCCCGGCCAGGCGTGGCGCTGCAGCGCGCTGGCGGCCGCGCTGGAGAGCGGCTTGCCATCGGCCAGGAAACGTTCGGCCAGCGGCAGGATGTCGCCGGGCCGCTCGGCCAGCGGCGGCAGCGCCAGCTCGACGGTGTTGAGACGGTAGTAGAGGTCTTCGCGGAACTGGCCATCGCGGATCATCGCCGGCAGGTCGGCGTTGGTGGCGCTGATCACGCGCACCTTGACCTGTCGCTCGCGGTTGGAGCCCAGCCGCTCGAAGCGGCCGGTTTCCAGCACGCGCAGCAGTTTCATCTGGCCGCCGAGCGAGAGGTTGCCGATCTCGTCCAGGAACAGGGTGCCGCCGTCAGCGGCTTCGAACTTGCCTTCGCGCGCCTTGTTGGCGCCGGTGTAGGCGCCGGCTTCGCTGCCGAACAGCTCCGCTTCGATCAGTTCAGCAGGAATGGCCCCGCAGTTCAGCGCCACGAACGGGCCCTTGGCCACCAGAGAATTGGCCTGGATGATCTCGGCGATCTTCTCCTTGCCGGCACCGTTCGGGCCGGTGATCAGCACCGGCAGTTCCGAGCGTGCGACCTGGCAGGCCAGGTTGACCACGCGTTCGCTGGCCGGGTCGGCCACCACCGCACCCCGCAGGTCGTAACGGGTTTCCAGCGCGGTCCGGTCGCGTTGTTCGCGCGCGCGGCGGCGATCCAGTTCGCGGCGGGTTTCCGAGAGCTCCAGCAGGTTGTTGACCGTGGTCAGCAGCTTGCGGTCGTCCCAGGGCTTGGCCAGGTAGTCGGCGGCACCGGCCTTGACCAGGTCCACCGCGCTGCTCAGGTGGGTCCATGCGGTCAGCAGGATCACCGGCAGGTCGGGGTGGCGCGCGCGGATCTGCTGGAACAGCGCTTCGCCCTCTTCGCCGGAGGTGGTGTCCTCGGTGAAGTTCATGTCCTGGATCACCAGGTCGATCGGCTGTTGTTCCAGCACCGCCAGCCCGGCCTCGGGCGACAGCGCGTGCAGCGCCTCGATGTCGTGCAGCGAGAACAGCACGTCCAGTGCCGTGGCCACGCTGGCGTTGTCGTCAATGATCAGGATCGAAGGCATGCGGCAGCAGGAGACCGGAAAGTAGGCAGAGAGTACCCGAGCGCCGGCCCCACCGGCAGGGTGGGGCCGGATCCGGGCTTACGGCCGTGACGGGGGCGCCGGAGGCGCAGGGGGCGCCGGCGGCGGTGGCGGCTGCACGGCCCGCCACGCGGCGGTCGGCACGCTGACCACCTCGACCCGTCCGGACCGGCGCACGGTGACGGGCACCGTGACCTTGTCGCTGCTGCTGAGCGCGGCGGTCAGATCGTCCACGCGCTGCACCGGCACGCCGTCCACGCGCAGGACCTGGTCGCCCGCCTGCACGCCGAAGCGCGCCGTGGGCGACGCTGCGACGATGGTGACTACGCCCTGTGCGGATTCCACGGTCAGCCGTGCGCCGTCCTGGCGCCAGTCCATGCGCGAGGATTCGCTGCGGCTGCTTTCCGCGCAGGCGGTGGTGGAGAGCAGTGCCAGCCCGAGCAAGGCGGCGCGGAGGAGGGGAGCGCCCATGTCAGGCGCTCCGGGTGGCGACGGCAGGCGGCACCGCCGCTGCGCGGTGGGCGGGCCCGAACACCGCGACCTGGCCCAGCAGCCACAGCAGGACCGCACCGATGGGCAGGTAGGCGATCGGCATGCGCGGCAGTTCGTAGGCGCTCATCAGCCAGAGGTTGATCGAGTACGCCAGCAGCATGCCGAGCACGATGCCGACCGTGGCCAGCAGGAAGTTCTCGGTCTGGAAGTAGCGCAGGATCTGGCCGCGGGTGGCACCCAGCGCACGGCGGATGCCGATCTGCTTGGTACGCTGCTGCACCCAGAAGCTGGCCAGGCCGACGATGCCCAGCGCGGTGACCACCAGCAGCGCCACGCACACCGTGATCAGCAGGCCGACCATCGCCCGGTCGTTCTGGAAGTACTTGGTGCGCTGCTCTTCATAGGTGAGCTTGGCGCGCACCATGCGGTTGGTGTCGACCTTTTCCAGCGCGGACACTGCAGCAGCCAGCACTTCCTGGCGGCGCGCGGCGTCGGTGACCCGGATCAGGTACAGGCCCATATCGTAGTTGACCCGCACCGGCAGGATCATCGAGTAGCCGGTGTCGGACTCCACCGTGACCGGGCGCGCCAGTTCCTTCACCACGCCGACGATGCGCAGCGGCATGCGGCCGCTGTAGATGGTCTTGCCCACCGCCTGGCCGTCCGGGAACAGCTTTGTCGCGGCCTTGCTGCTCAGGATCACCGCCGAGCCGCGCTGTTCGATGGTGGCGTCCTTCTCCACGTCTTCCAGGTTGGCGAACTCATCGCCTTCGAAGTCGCGGCCGGCGATCAGTTGCAGGCCCATCGTATCGAGCGTGCCTTCGCTGGCGAAGAACTGCGCGGCGTTGAAGTTCGGCCGCTCCTGGTCGGGGATCAGCGACAGGCTGGTGTTCCAGGAGTTGCGGCGGAACGGGAGCTGGTTGATCGGCACCGCGTTCTTGACCCCGGGAATGGCCCGCAGCGCGGCCAGGTCTTCGCGGGTACGGGCGGTGGCGTTGACCTGGGTGCCGATGCCGCCCAGGCGCACTTCCAGCAGCTCCTGTTCGGCAATGCCGCTGGGTTGGTTGATCTTCTCCAGGCGCTGGCCGATCAGGAACAGCGCGTTGCAGACGATCGCGCAGGTCAGCGCGATCTCCAGCACGATGAGGGCGGCGGCAGTCTTGTGCCGGCGCAGCGTGGTCAGGATGGGTCGGATATCCATGATGTGCTCCGGATCCTTACTGCGATTTGAGTTGGATGGCGGGGGTGACCTGCATGGCGCGCAGCGCCGGCAGGAAGCCCGCCAGCAGGCTGGCGGCCAGGGTCAGGCCGAAGGTGAGCAGCAGCATCTTGCCGTCCAGGGTGGCGAGCTTGGCGTAGTCCACCGGCTGCTGGCGCACCGCGTACAGGCCGAGCATCGCCAGCCCCAGGCCCATTACACCGCCGGCCAGGCCGACCGTGCCGGCTTCCACCAACGACTGCAGGAAGATCTGCCCACGGCTGGCGCCGAGTGCGCGACGTACGCCGATCTCGCCACTGCGGCGCAGGAACTTCGCGAGCAGCAGGCCTACCGTGTTGATCAGGCAGACCGCCAGGAAGCCCAGGGCCAGCCACAGCTGCAGGCGCACGTCGCTGGGCACCACCTGCTGGAAGTCCAGCCACTCCATCACGTTGCGCAGGCGCACGTTCGACGGACGCTGGAAGCGGCCGGCCGCCTTCTGCTGCGCCGAGTAGTTTTCCAGGTACGCGCGGTAATCGGCGGCGTCGGACGGCGAGGCCAGCTCCACCCAGTACTGCATCCACGTGCACGGCGCGTTGAGCGCGGTTTCCTCGCCGTTGGCGTTGTCCCAGCAGTTCATGTTGCCGTTGCGGCCGAACTTGAGGTCCAGCGCGGTGGAGACCGGAACGAAGATGTCTTCGCTGTCGCCGTAGCGGCCGGTTTCCAGGTCGTAGAAGTGCGGGTTCGGGTTCCACTCCTTGAGCACGCCGACGATGTTGAAGGTGTGCCCGTCCATGCGCAGCGGGCGGCCCACGCTGTTCTGGCCGTTGAACAGCTTGTCGTTCAGCGCCTTGGAGATCACCGCAACCCGACCACGGCCTTCATCCTGGTCGGCCTTCCAGCCCTGGCCGAACTGGAACGGCGTGTCGAACATGGCGAAGAAGTCGGTGGAGGTATAACGCGCGTCGGTGTCGAACGGGCGCAGAGTGCTGGTGTCCGGCTCCACGGTGACGCCACCGCCGGTCATCAGCACCTGGTGCTTGGCCTTCTTTTCGCGCAGCAGGGTTTCGCCGTCGTAGCGGGTCACCTGTTCTTCGGGCTCCTCGCTTGGCTGGTAGCCGATCATCGGGCGCGGGTCGACCTGCACGTTGAACAGGCGGTCGCTCTTCTGCGGGATGGGATCGCCGGAGAGCACATGGAACACGGTGAGGGTGGTCATCGAGGCGCCGATGCCGAGCGCGATCGCGGTCACCATCAGCGCGGTGAGCACCTTGTTGCGCCGGAAGCTGCGCAGGGCCAGTCGGAAGTAGTAGGCGAGCATGGTGGCGGCCTCAGTCGTTGACGGTGGCAACGGCAACGCGCGGGGTGGCCAGCACCGGTTCGCGCACCAGGTCGGTGGCCTGGCCGTCGACGATGTGCACGTTGCGCTGGGCACGCGCGGCCAGTTCCGGATCATGGGTGACCATGACGATGGTGGTGCCGGCGGCGTTGATCTCTTCAAGCAGTTCCATCACCCCGCGTGCCATCTGGGTGTCCAGGTTGCCGGTCGGTTCGTCGGCCAGCAGCAGGCGCGGGCTGCCGGCCAGCGCACGCGCGATCGCCGCGCGCTGCTGCTGGCCGCCGGAGAGCTCGGACGGGTAATGCTTCATGCGCGAGCCCAGGCCGACCTGCTGCAGTGCGTGTTCGATGCGCTGTTTGCGCTCGCTGGCGGACATGCCGCGGTAGCGCAGCGGTACGTCCACGTTGTCGAACAGGTTGAGGTCGGAAATCAGGTTGAAGCCCTGGAAGATGAAGCCGATCTTCTGGTTGCGCAGCCGGCTGCGGGCGTCGTCGCCGAGCTTGCTCACGTCCTGCCCGTCGAGCAGGTAGGTGCCGCTGGTGAAGGTCTCCAGCAGGCCGGCGATGTTCAGGAAGGTGGTCTTGCCCGAACCGGACGGACCGGTGACGGCAACGAACTCGCCTTCGCGAACGTGCAGGTCCAGCGACCGCAGGGCATGGGTTTCCACCTGTTCGGTGCGGAACACCTTGGCGACCGAGCGCATCTCAAGCATGGCTGTATTCCTTGTATGGGTAGGGTGGATCAGTTGATGGACACGCGTTCGGCGTCGCCGAACAGATCGCTGCCGGAGACCACGACCCGATCGCCGGGTTGCAGGCCAGAGAGGATTTCCACTTCGCCCAGGCTGCTGACGCCCAGCTGGACCGGACGGCGCACCGCGGTGCTGCCATCCATGACATAGGCCTGGCCGTTGCCCTGTTCCACGAACGGGCCGCGTTCGACCTTGATCACGTTGCGACGGGTGTCGAGCACCACCCGGGCCTGCATGCGCTGGCTCTGGCGCAGGCCCTGCGGCTGCTTGTCGGTAAAGCGGATGCGGGCATTGACCTCGCCGGCCACCACTTCGGGCGACACCGCGCTGATCTCGCCGGCGAATGGCTGGCCGCTGCCGCTGGTGAGCTGCGCCGGGATGCCCAGCGACAGGTCGCGGGCGAAGCTTTCCGGCACCTTGATCTCGATTTCGAAGCGCGACAGGTCGACCACGCCCAGGATCGGCGCGTTGGCGGCCACCTGGGTGTGCTGGGTGGCCTGGACCTGGCCAACCTGGCCGTCGAACGGCGCGCGCAGGGTCAGCGCGTCCACCTGGCGCTGCACTTCGTCCACCACCGCGCGCTGGCGGTCGGCCAGCAGGCGCTTGTTGCGCGCGTCCAGGTCGGCGCCCTGGCCCTGCAGGCGGGCGTCGGTCTGGGCGTTGGCCAGGGAGATGTCGGCCTTCTTCAGGGTGTCGTTGGCCTTGGCCAGGTCGATCTGCGGCACCGCGCCGCCGTCGTAGCCGCGCTGGTAGCGCTGCAGGTCGCGCTCGGCGGCCTGGCGCTCGATGTTGGCCTGGTCGGTTTCCTTGCTGGCCTTGGCGCGGGCCAGGGTGGCGTCGAGCAGCGACCGGCTGGCTTCGGCTTCCAGGCCGGCCAGAGTGGCCTGTTCCTGGGCCAGCTTGCTGCGCAGTTCGGGGCTGTCGATCACCGCCAACTCCTGGTCCTTCTTCACCACGTCACCGGCGACTACTTTCAGGTCCACGGTACCGGCGGAGATGGCGTACAGCACCGGGCTGTTGGCAGCGATCACCTTGCCGTCGGCGGCGAGGTCGCGGACCAGGTCGCCTTTCTTGACCTCGGCGATGCGGACGCGGGCGCTGTCGAAGGAACGGCTGGCCCCCAGCCAGGCGCGGGCGGCGAAGCCGATCGCCAGCACCACGACCAGGGCGGCGATGCCCGGCCACAGCCAGCGCTTCCACGGTGCCGCCGTGGCCGGGGTGGAGAAGGTCTGGTCCTGGGCAGAAGTGTCGCGGATCATCGGCTCGGTCGCGGTTGGGTTGCGGTAGTTGCGGTATACCAAGCACACCGCGTGCCAACTTCCGCGCCTTGTTAAACAGCCACTTACGAGCGGGACAGGCGCGTCCGGGTGTCCGCGGACACTGTGCCGGACACTTTTGTTAAGCGGACAGCGGCGGGGTGCCGGCAGTGCCCACGCTAGAATGGGGCATCGACAGCAGGGATCTGAATCTATGTGCGGGATTGTGGGAGCGATCGCAGATCGCGATGTGGTGCCGGTACTGATCGAGGGTCTCAAGCGCCTGGAATACCGCGGTTACGATTCGTCCGGCATCGCCGTGCTGGACCGGACCCAGGCCCAGCCGGACGTGCGCCGGGTGCGCCGCACCGGCCGCGTGGCCGAGATGGAGAAGGCCGCGGCCGCCGAAGGCTTCGACGCCACCCTGGGCATCGGCCACACCCGCTGGGCCACCCATGGCGGGGTCACCGAAGCCAATGCCCACCCGCACACCAGCCACGGCGTGGCACTGGTGCACAACGGCATCATCGAAAACCACGAAGCGCAGCGTGAGCGCCTGCGCGGCCTGGGCTACGTGTTCGAGTCGCAGACCGACACCGAAGTCATCGCCCACCTGATGCATTACAACCTGAAGAACGGCGACAGCCTGCTCTCGGCGTTGCAGCGCACGGTGAAGGAACTGACCGGCGCGTACGCGCTGGCGGTGATGAGCCGTGCCGAACCGGACCACTTCGTCTGCGCGCGGATGGGCTGCCCGCTGCTGGTTGGCCTGGGCGAGGGCGAGAACTTCGTTGCGTCCGACGTGTCGGCCGTGATCTCGGCCACCCGCAACGTGATCTTCCTGGAGGAGGGCGACACCGCCGACATCCGCCGCGACGGCGTGCAGGTGTATGACGAGCACAACCTGCCGGTGGACCGTGGCGTGCACCAGTCCGACGTGTCGCTGGCCTCGCTGGAGCTGGGCCCGTACCGCCACTTCATGCAGAAGGAGATCCACGAGCAGCCGCGCGCGCTGGGCGACACCATCGAAGCGGCGATCGACGCCGGTGGTTTCCCGGCCGAGCTGTTTGGAAAGAACGCCGAGGGCGTGCTGGCCGGCATCGAAGGCGTGCAGATCATCGCCTGCGGCACCAGCTACTACGCCGGCCTGACCGCGCGTTACTGGATCGAAGCCATCGCCGGGCTGCCCTGCAGCGTGGAGATTGCCAGCGAGTACCGCTACCGCGCCGCCTACGCCAATCCGAAGCACCTGATCGTCACCATCTCCCAGTCCGGCGAAACCCTGGACACGATGGAGGCGCTGAAATACGCCAAGTCGCTGGGCCACCTGCACACGCTGTCGATCTGCAACGTGCCCGAAAGCGCGATCCCGCGCGCCAGCGAGCTGGTCTGCTACACGCGCGCCGGTGCGGAAATCGGCGTGGCCTCGACCAAGGCCTTCACCACCCAGCTCGCGGCGCTGTTCCAGCTGACCGTGGTGCTGGGCAAGCTGCACGGTCGCATCGATGCCGCGCAGGAAGCGGAGTACCTGGAACAGCTGCGCTTCCTGCCGGGCAGCGTGCAGCATGCGCTGAACATGGAGCCGCAGATCGCGGCGTGGGCCGAGCGTTTCGCGCGCAAGAACAGCGCGCTGTTCCTCGGCCGTGGCCTGCATTACCCGATCGCACTGGAAGGTGCGCTCAAGCTCAAGGAAATCACCTACATCCATGCAGAGGCCTATCCGGCTGGCGAGCTCAAGCACGGTCCGCTGGCGCTGGTGGACGAAGACATGCCGGTGGTGGTGATCGCGCCCAACGACAGCCTGCTGGAGAAGGTGAAGTCCAACATGCAGGAAGTGCGTGCACGTGGCGGCGAATTGTTCGTGTTCGCCGACCAGGACAGCCACTTTGTGGAGTCGGAAGGTGTGCATGTGATCCGTACCCCGCGCCACGCTGGCGTGCTCAGCCCGGTGGTGCACACCATCCCGGTGCAGCTGCTGGCGTACCACACCGCGCTGGCACGCGGTACGGACGTGGACAAGCCGCGTAACCTGGCCAAGAGCGTCACGGTGGAGTAACGCGGATCACTGGGTGGCGGGCGAAATGCCGCCACCCATCCGCCTCGAGGCCAGAATCGTGCGAGGTGCCTCAACGACGCCGAACCTTCGGATTGGCCGCTCGCATTGCAGACAATGCGACCTTGGCATCGCTCAATTCGCCTTCGGAAAGCTGCCTCACGCCAGGTGGCAGGAACCAACCTTTGATACAGCCAAGATCTCTTAAAGCAATCTGGATATGGCTGTCTCTATCGAATCCAGAGCTGGGTGCGATCTCTGCGCCTTACAACCGACCACCGCCGGCGTTGCAATGGGTCTTGCCGTGAACCTGCGAAACGGTTCGCTGGCAGCTGCTTCGGCAAATGCCAGCGCCCGGTCTGCGTCTCCTTCAAAAAGATAGAAGCCGGGTCCCAGCCAGTCGTGCTGGTTGTTGCTCGGCTCCGGTATCAGCGTTCCCGAGACCAGGCCGTCCCTGACAGTAATATCGCAGCCGTGATACCCGACCTGCAGGTGGCCTTGATTCATCTATAACAGCGCTTCAATTTTCCGGACTTGGTAAGAAGTCCAGCGTCCTGCATGATCGACAACGCAAGTTCCGGCGTCATGTCGTACATTCTTCGGATTCGCTCTTCATCGCTGAGGGTGAAAAGTTCTACGGGAGTCATGGGAATGCGCCAGCCGTCCTGCGACTTGGCTGTCGACTTCCTCCTGGTAAATTTCGATATGGCCATGCCGTGAGCATACGCGCCTACTCGAGATGATTGAGAGTGCGGCCTGCGGATCTGCAGAACCATGCGCGCGAAAAGTTCTAAATTACAGGGAAAATTTCGAGAAAAATTGGATTTTTCCCGCAATTTTCCTGTGTATGTTATCCGTGGATATCGTTGTCGCGAATGGCGATGGCGAGCGAGATGGCCGGTCACCGTCAGGCGCGTGCTGCCGACCGCAGGCAGGGGGCGAACACGTCCTGCGTCGCATCGTAGGCCTGGGTCTTCACCTGCATCAGGCCAAGGATCGACGAGAACAGCGCGTCGTGGTCGGTGCGCTGCATTGCGCGCTGCTCAAGGCACTGGGTGTCCAGCCCCCGCGAGGCGGAGAACCGGCTGGAGAACCACATCACCATGGGCACCGAGGTCTGTTCCGGCGGCGCAATGGCATACGGAACGCCATGCAGGTAGAGGCCCTTCTCACCCAGCGACTCGCCGTGGTCGGAGACGTAGATCATCGCCGTGTCGTAGTCCTCCATGGCCTGCAGCTCATGGATGGTTTTGGCCAGGAAATGGTCGGTGTACAGAATCGCGTTGTCGTACGCGTTCACGATCTGCTCCTTCGGGCAGTTCCCCAGCTCCGGGTTCTCGCATGGCGGCGTGAACTGGCGGAAGCTGTCGGGGTAACGTTGGAAGTAGCTGGGACCGTGGTTGCCGAGCTGGTGCAGCACGACGAACTTGTCACCCGGGGTAGCGCGCATCTTCTCTGCCAGGCCCTTCACCAGGATCTCGTCCATGCAGCGGCCCTTGGCGCAGAGCGCCGGATCGCTGGCGTCGGAGACAGACTCGAACGGAGTTCCCTCACAGACACCCTTGCAGCCGGACTGATTGTCGCGCCACAGAGTGCTGATACCCACGGTGTTGAGGACATTCAGCAGCGACTGCTGCGAGCGGATCTGTTTCTCGTCGTAGTTGCGGCGGCCCAGTTGGGAAAACATGCAGGGAACCGACACCTCGGTGCTGGTGCCGCAGGAATGCATGTCCGGGAAGTTGACCACGCCGATCCGGGCGAGCTCGGGCGTTGTCTGGCGTGCGTAGCCGTTGAGTCCCCAGTTCTGCGCCCGCACCGTTTCACCGACGACAAGGACCACCAGTCGCGGCTTGGCGCCTGCCGCCGAAGGAACGCGAACCGCGTCCATGGCGATCGGCGTCCTGGGGGCCTTCCTGATCGGCGAACTGGAACGCAGGTTCTGCTGCAGCCCAACGATGTAGTTGAGTGGGGTCGCCAGGTACTTGATCTCGCGATGATTGCGCAGCATGGAAGCGACATCGGCGTTGGCCAGCATCACGCTGCCCGCGCCCACCACCAGCAGCGCGACCATGAAGACCGGCCGGATCCAGAGCGTGCGCAGTGCAGGGCGCGGCGTGATGCGTACCCGCCACACCGCTACGGCCGGCAGCGCAGCGAACACCAGCAACGGCAGCAGCAGGCTGGGCGTCATCAGCTCCCGCGATTCCTTCACGTCGGTCTGGAGCACGTTGCGCACCATGTCCGCGTCCATGAACACCCCGTAAGTAGTCATGTAATGCACGGCCATGGCGGTGACCACCAGCAGCACGGTGATGACCGGCTTGGCGCTCCAGCGCCAGACCAGCAGGGACAGCAGCAGGCCGTTGGCCGCGATCAGCAGGCCCAGCAACGCCGTCGAGAACAGCAGGTTGCCGGGGTGCAGTGCATAGGCCGCCTTCCAGAAGGGACCGTTGCTGACCGCCGCGAAGAACAGGCTGCAGGCCAGGATCAGGGTTTCCTGGCTGAGCTCGGGTCGCCAGCCGCCCAGGTAACTCCAGAGACGGACGCCCGCACCGGCGTCGCGCGCGGAAATGTCCTGCTGGACCGCTGCCTGTGTTGCGTTTGCTGAAGCCATGCCCGATGCCGATGAAAGTAAACCGGCGGCAAGCTTGGGGGGCGGTTCGTCGGATTTCGGTCGGAGGAACGCCCGGTTTTGTTAAGAACCCGGAAGCCCGACGTTGCCCGGCCCCTATCCTGCTTTGCCGTTTCTGGCGTCGGCAAAACTTTAGTCGTGGGCGACAGCGACATTCAGCGTCGGTTCTAGTCGTAATGCCATTCTCGGGTTGTAGCCCTTGGCTGCGTCAATCGGTCCCACCACGCAAGGCGTGTGGCTTTAACCAGTCTGTAACAGGAATAAGAATGAACGTTCGCGAGCTTCTGCACTCCAAGAAAGACGCTGTAGTCACCATCGACGTTGAAGACACGATCGGCGCCGCCGCCCACAAGATGAGCGCGCACCGCATCGCCGCTCTGGTGGTGACCCGGGACGACGTGCCGGTCCGGATCATTTCCGAGAAGGACATCGTGCGCAGCCTGGCCGACGACGGCCCGCAGGCCGGTCGCCGAGTGATCTCCACATTGCCCTCGGCCGGCCTTGAAGGTATTTCGCCGGACGCGTCGCTGAAGCAGGCGATGGCGCTGATGACCTACTCGCGCCACCGTCATCTGATGGTGACCGACGGCAGCCGCCTGGTCGGCATCCTGAGCCTGGGCGACATCGTCAAGAACCTGCTCAGCGAGCTGGAACTGGAGAAAGCGGTGTTGCAGGACATCTACATGGCCGCGCATTGATTGATGCGCGGTAGAGCGGGTCTGCCCCGCTGCCGACCATCCGTGCAGCGGGGCAGAGCCCCGCTCTACGAGGTGGGCGGTTCTTTCAGCCGGCGCAGGTCTTCGCGGAACAGCTGGTAGCCTGCGTCGCGTTTTTCAGGGTCCTGCCGTAGCACCCAGGATGGATGCACGGTCGCGAAGCCACGCGTGCCATCCTCCAGCGTGTGCCAGCGGCCACGATCGCGGGTGAGGTTGAAACCGCTGCCGAACACCGCGCGTGCGGCGCTGGCGCCCAGGCACACGATCACCTTGGGGTTGACCTGCTCGATTTCCGCCATCAGCCACGGGCGGCAGGCGTTGATGTGGGTGACCTGCGGTTTGGAGTGGATGCGCTTCTTGCCGCGCCGCTCAAACCGGAAGTGCTTCACCGCGTTGGTCAGGTACAGCGTGCTGCGGTCGATGCCCAGTTCCTGCAGCGCCTGGTTCAACAGCTGGCCGGCCGGGCCCACGAAGGGGTGACCGCTCAGGTCCTCGCTGTCGCCCGGCTGTTCGCCTACCAGCATGATCTGTGCGTCTGGCGGTCCTTCGCCGAACACGGTCTGCGTGGCGGGCTCCCAGAGCGGGCAGCGCCGGCAGTTGGCGGCGGCGTCGCGCAGGCCGTCCAACGAATCCCCACGGGCCGTGGCAGGGCCACGCATGGGAATGCTGCGTTCGGGAATGCGCCGCTGCGGTGCCTGTGCTTCGCGGTCATGCATCTCCTGCACGCGGTCGCCCGCGTCGCGCACCAGCGTGGGCAGCAGGCTCGCTTCGGGCAGGTGTTTCCAGTACTTCGCAGGCATTTCCTGCTGCATCATCCGCGTGTTCAACCGCGCCGGATTGAATATGTTGGCGTAGTAGGTGCGCCACAGTTCTTCGCGTGCGTCTTCCACGGGTGCATCGGCCTGTTTGCCACCCGGGCCGAACGCCAACGCCTGGCCATCCCAACGCACACTTCGATAGGGCGTAAGGATCGCCCAGCGCATGCCGATGAATCGGCGCTCGAAGAACGGCGCCACCCGATCCACGATGTGGTGCTCCGGCTCGAACCAGGCAATGAACGCATCCTGTTGCCCGGGAACTTCGCGGAAGCGCACGAAGGCTTTCATCTTGTGGGTGTCGCGGCGCACTGCCTGGGCCAATGCCATCGCGCGCAGCACGTCCGGGTCGGTAGGATTGCCGAGCAGCCCGCGTTCGCCGTGGGTCATGCGCCACAGCATGCGGTACAGCAGCGACATGCGGTGCGGGTCGCGATGGCACAGGCAGGTAGCGGCCAGCTCGACGAAGGCTTTCGGCACTGCTGCGGCCGGCGTAGCAGTGGCCTCCGCAGGCGCGTGATGCAGCGCAGGGGCATCCAGCAGACCGCTGCCTTCGCCGTGCAGCCAATCCAGCTGCTCGGGCATCACCTGACGCTGCAATGCCAGCCGCGCCGCATCGCGCCACGCGGTCAGGGACCACGGCGGATCCACCCGCACACTCCAGCGCGACATCTCAGCCGGCCACCGCATCGAACAGGGAGCCCTGGCGCGGCGGCGGGGCCAGCCTCGCACGTAGTGCCGCGGGGTCGTCCAGCGCGCGGCGCGGGTGGTGGTCGGCCAGCTGCACGAACGGCAGCAGCTTGCTCATCGGCGCGCGCAGGCGAGCCACGTCGGCCACGCGCAGGCGCACGTGGCGGCGTGCCATCAGCACCCGCTTCACGTTGCGCACGCCCAGGCCGGGCACGCGCAGCAGCATTTCCTTCGAATCCCGGTTGAGGTCCACCGGGAAGCTTTCGGGGTGCCGGATCGCCCAGGCCATCTTCGGGTCGATGTCCAGGTCGAGCATGCCGCCCTGGGTGGTGTCGGTGATCTCGTCCACGCCGTAGCCGTAGAAGCGCAGCAGCCAGTCGGCCTGGTACAGGCGATGCTCGCGCGCAAGCGGTGGCGCCTGCAGCGGCAGGATGCTGCTGGCATCGGGAATCGGGCTGAAGGCCGAGTAGTACACCCGGCGCATGCGGTAGTTGCCGTACAAATTGTCGGCAGAGGTGAGGATCTGCTGGTCGCTGGCGCCATCCGCACCGACGATCATCTGCGTGCTCTGGCCGGCCGGCGCAAATTTCGGCGCGCGGGCGCGGCGCTTGCCTGGCTTGGCTGGGGCCGGGGTGACCGGCGTGACGGCCGTCGTCGCCGCAGCGGCCCTGGCTTCCTTGGCCTCCTCGATGCGCCAACGCAGCTCGCCCATCGCACCGCGGATCGACGGCAGCGACTTCTCTGGCGCGAAGCTGGACAACCCGTCTTCGGTAGGCAGTTCGATGTTGATCGACAGTCGATCCGCATATCGGCCGGCCGCGGCCAGGAGTTCCGGCGAGGCCTCGGGAATGGTCTTCAGGTGGATGTAGCCGCCGAAGCGGTGCTCCTCGCGCAGCTGGCGCGCCACTTCCACCATCTGCTCCATGGTGTAGTCGGCATTGCGGATGATGCCGCTGGAAAGGAACAAGCCTTCGATGTAGTTGCGCTTGTAGAAATCCATGGTCAGCGCCACCAC